>NZ_JBIUXU010000005.1:0-552198 GCF_044744165.1 Streptomyces sp. NPDC087420 | reverse complement strand
CCCCCATCACCCCCCAACTCCTCACCACCTACATCCAATTCTTCATCAACCAAGGCCACTACCCCCCACCCCCCAACAACAACAACCCAAACCACACCCACAACCCAAACCACTAAACCAACACACCCCCACCCCCCGGCCCCCGAGACCACCAACCCCCAGGGAGGCAAGGGGGGCAGGGGGGTAAGGCAGGCCCCCCACCCCATAACCAAAACCCATCACCCGGCGGGCGCCTGCCAGTTCGTGTCGGTGTGCCGACAGCGGCAACCCGTCCGGACGTTCTCCAGCGTCCGGGCACGGTACCGACAAAAGCCGCTGCCCAGTACGTGCCTGTTGGCCACCATCCACACGGCTTCCGCCGGGCCCGTAAGCCGCCGTGAAGGACGGACCTTGCGAACCTGTGGACATACTGATGCAAAACAGCAGCAGTTCGCACCGCTCTCAGGATCCCCATCCCCCACGCGGCATCGGCGCGCGCACCATGCACGCTTTGATGCGGCTGGTGCGCATTCCAACCGATCGGCGCACCTGGTGCGCTTCACCGTCCCGCAGCACACCCGGCCCGCGCCCGGGACAGGACCGCCGCAGACAGGCGCGGACCCCACAACGGCCCAGCCCCTGGTGGACGTGTTCTTGTCGGTGTCGCTGGTACCGGAGGAACGACCGGTACGGCTGCCGGCCCCAGCAACGTCAAACCCATCAACAGCCGAGAGCCCGGCGGCTCGTTGTCTCGGCTCTCCTTTGACACAGCGGCACACCGGGGGCGTTTTTGTAGGTGCTCACGGCTTACTCAAAGCTCCTCGCAGACGGGATTCCGTTCGGTGATCCCGTGATGCCGTGTCGTGGAGGGCACCGTTCAGGGCAGGCAGGGAGGGGGGTGGGACAGCAGCCCGGCTTCCCGCATCCTGTGGCCTTGCTGCCGGATCGATCCGTTCTGCGGCCCACCCGCCCTCACTCAGCTTCCTCAGGACCTTCTCGACGGCGGGAGCGTCGACACTGAACTCGGCGAAAAGACCCATCTGCCCACGGGAGGTCGAGGAAGTGACGTCGTCAGGGGTGATGCCGAACTCTTCGAGTGCGGATCCACGGCACCCGGAACGGCGAAGACTCCGCAGGGGTGATCGGTTCCGCCTCCGTCGGCCGGGGCGGGCAACCGTACCGTCGCATGGTCTTCAGCCGGTCGGCGGTGTGAACGAACGGGTACGGGGCGGAGGGTGTCCAACTCGGTTTTCACCGCTCGCTGTTGGACACCCTCGCACGTCCGCGAACCTCACATTCGGAACTACCCGGCCGGCCTGGTCAGTTCTGTGCCGGCTGAGGACTGACGCGTCGTTTGTACACGGCGGTTTGTGCGCCCAGGACGCAGGCGGCGAGGACGGCAAGGACGGCGCCGGTCCACATGGCGGCGGCAGTGGTGCCCCCCGCGCTGATGGCGACGCCGCCGACCGCGCTGCCGGCCACGACTCCCAGGGTGATGACGGACGTGTGGACGGTGTTGACCAGGTTGCCGGCTCCGGCGACTTCGAAGACCCGGACGACGAGTGCGGGGTTCATCGTGACGCCCACGAGGCCGACCAGGAGCACACCGGGCAGCGCGGCCCAGGGAAGGTGGGCGAAGAGGGCAAGTATCACCAGAGAACCGATCAGGACGAGGTGGCCGACGCGCAGCAGGTTTACCGCATGACGGTCCGCGTAGCGGCCTACCAGGTTGTTGCCGACGACTGTGCACAGGCCGTAGCCGAAGAGGATCACGGTCGTCGTGTCGGGGGAGAAGCCCGCGTCCTGTTCCAGCAGGGGGGTGAAGTAGGAGAACGCGCCGTAAGTCGCTCCGATGGTGAGCAGACTGACGAGGTACCGGCTCCACAGGCGAGGCGAGCGGAAGTGCTGGAGTTCATCGGCGCTGGTCTGCGCGGAGACCGCGGGCAGCGCGGGCAGCGTACGCAGGTCGAGCAGGGCAATGACCAGGCCGGCGGCGCCGAGGGCGACGAAGCTCGCCTGCCAGCTCCATGCGGTGGCGATGGCGTGGCTGATGGGCAGGCCGAGGACTGCGCCGAACATGAGCCCGTTGAGCACGATGGAGATGGAGGACGCGATGCGGTCGGGGCTGGGGGCGAGTCTCGCGGCCATGGTCAGGGTGAGACCGAACACGGCGCCGCCGAGAGTTCCGGTCAGCAGGCGGAGCGCGGCGACCCACCAGTAGTTATGCACCAGAGGGACGGCGGCTTCCAGTACCGCGTAGGCGATGACGACCCCCACGAGCGCGGACTTGGGCGGGACAAGGCGGAGGGCCCAGACGATGAGCGGGCCGCCGATGGCCATGCCGAAGGAGTAGATCGAGATGAACGCGCCGATCGCGGCGGTCGAGGCGCCTAAGCTGCGGGCCATGTCGGGCAGCATGCCCATCGTCTGCAACTCGCTCATTGCGACGAGGAGCAGGGTGAGCATCAGCCAGTAAGGAGGTCGTTTCACGGCAAGGAAACCCTTTCTGTATTCTACAATCCATAATTTGGGCAGAGTGAGGCCACACGTGCCACCCTCTTCGCTCAGGCCAGCAGGGAACGGAGCCCGGCAAGAGCGATCCGGTGCAGCACCTCGGGGGTGACTCCGGTCTGCGCTGTCACGCGGAGGCCCGCGATGAGGGTGTTGACCAGGAGCGCGCCTTCACCGGCGTCAGGGCCCTCAGGAACGCTTCCGTCCACGCGGCCGGCCCGGATGGTGTCCTCCAGCAGGCCGAGTCGTTCCTGCAAGTCTCGGTCGAGGATGCGCCCAATGCGTTCATCACGGGCCCGGAGGTCGGGATTCATCAAGGTGTGCACGCCCATACAGCCGGCGGCGTGCCCCTCGCCGCGGGCAACACGCTCCTCGTCGACGATCGCGGTGACCAGCTTCCGCAGCCGTTCGGCACCACTGAGGGAAGTGTCGGCCAGGATCGACGCCTGATGCCCTCGCATGGTGGCCGCGTAGTGCTCCAGCGCCCGCACGAAAAGCTCATCCTTGGACGTGAACGCGTTGTACAGGCTGCTGCGCCGCACGTCGGCGGCCTCACAGAGCTGCTCGGTCGACGTATCGGCGTAGCCGTGGACACGGAACTGCGCCGCCGCCGCTTCGAGAACCGCGGTCTCGTCAAAGGTGCGTGGTCTGGCCATGCGCGGACGCTATCACATTCTGTACTCTGAGATCCATAACATGCCGTCAGAAGTGAGCGGTCCGTGGGGGAGCAGCCTGAGGCATCTCACTCGGCTCGCGCTCGCCGCGGCCGGCCACGCGCTTGTACGGGGCGAGCCGAGTACGACCGGGTCGAGGGCGCGACCCGGTCCCGGGAGATGTCGCGGGGTACGGCGACATCGGTCCCCTCGGCCCGCTCCACGCCCGTGTGTTGATGCGGGGTCAGCGTGGCCCAGCGGCGTTCACCCGGGTCGCTCGCTACGTGGTGCCGCGGGGGATGCGCCGTTTCGCGATGCGGTTCTTCTTACGAAGCCTGGGGACGGCGGGGCTGGGCCGGTTGGTGTCGGCCGGCCTGACCGATACGACGGCGATGGCGAGGGCGGCCAGGTCGATCCAGTCGGCGGGGAGCCCCAGAGCAAGGAGCGCCGCTCCGGCGACCATCACGCTGACGGCGGTGACGGGCCTGCTACGGAAGAGGAACGTGCCGCGGCGGTCCCTAAAAAACTTTCGCATTGCGGTTGCCTTCCAAAAGTTCGTGGAACGGGTGGAAGACCAGCGTGTGTGGGTGATCTGATGTCCGTTTCCGTCCGTGTCGTCCGCGGGATGTCCGTGCACGTCACAGCGCTGAGTCCGGCCGAATCTCCGGGACAACGTGGACGGATCCGACCCGGAAGGCGGCACCAGTGCATGGAGAAGAGCGGCCCGGCTCTCGGCCCAGGGCCCGGTACAGCCCGGTGGAAGGGGACACGCCCGAGGCGATCGAACTCGCGGAGTGGTTACGTGCGCGCGTAGGCGGACGGAGCCTGCGACAGCTGGAAGGCCTCTTCCCCCATCCTGGCCCCCGGCGTACTCAGTGGAGCGAGTTCCTCAGGGGCCGCAAGCTGATCCCCTCGTGGCTGCTGGACGACATCGTCATCAAACTGGTCCCCCCGCAGGACCGGCAGCTGCATCGAGGCATCGGGCACGAGTTGCGGAAAGCCGCCGAACAGGCTGACGCGGCCCGCCTGGCAGCCGAATCCCCCACCGCTCCCCCCGACGGCACCGCGCACGACTTTCAGATGCGGTTGGAGAACGCCCGCCAGGGCCAGTTCAAGGCCCGGGAGACGGTACAGAGCCTCACCCATCTCATCTACGTCTTCATCAGCGTGATGGCCGATCTGAACCAGCGCTGCAAAAACCTGGAAACCGAACGGGACCAGGCACGCCTGCGACTGCAGCAGCAGGAGGCGGAAACGACGACGGCCAACCAGCAGCGCGCGGCCGAGAACAAGAGACGTGCGGACGAGGACAAACAGCGGCTGGCCGAGACCGAGCGGCGGCTGGCCGAGACAGAGCGGCGGCACGCGGAGTTCGAGGAGAGACTGGCCCGCGCCCGCCGGGAACAGCAGGAAGCCGAAGATCTGCGGATCGCGGCGTTCCAGCAGGCCGAACAGAACCGCCGCGTCTTCAAGCAGCTCACCGGGCAGGACACTCCCGTCGGTTCCTCCGGCGAGGACACCGGCTCGGGGCCCGCGCCACAGCCGTGGGAGTACGACCACCTCCTCGAAACCGCGGACGCGCAGCTCGACTCCCACGACGCCCGCATGGACACCATCCGCGAGCAGATCGGCTTCCCCGCCCCGCCCGCTCCCGACGGGCCGCGGACGATCCCCGGTCAGGTTGTCCCCACCCCGTCCACGGACAGCGCGGACAACGCGCCCGCCCCCGGGGGCACTGTCCCTACCTCGTCCACGGACAGCGCGGACAGCGCGGACAGCGGTTCCGGCACCGCTGTGAAAGGCCACTCCACCCTGTCCGGGACCACCAACCAGCGGGACCGTGAAGTCGATCCGCCGGCCGGCGGGACCGGACCACAGACCGTCCGAAGCGTCGGAGGACGGCGCATGGCACTGGCAGGCACCTGCCTGGCCCTCCTCGCCGTCGGCGGCTGGCTCGCCTGGGACCAGCTCAACGAAACACGCGGACAGGGTTCGGCTTCACCCGGCGCTTCCGCCCCCAGTTCCTCAACCTCGCCTTCCCCCGAAAAGGACGACTCTCTGGCCTTGCTCAAGTCGCTGCGAGACGGCACGGAAAATTTCGTGATCGGAGTCAAAGAAAACCAACCCGGACTGAGCATGAAAGGGAAGAATGATCAATGGTCCGGATCAGAAATCGCCTATGCCAGACTCATCGCCGAAGAGATGGGAATCCCTGCCGGAAAAATCATTTTCAAACCCCTGGGAACCCCTACCCGTGAAGAAAAACTGAAAGATGGAACTGTTCACATCATCGTGGGGACCTACGGCATATCCCCCGACAGGAAGAAAGAAGTCGACTTCGCCGGCCCCTACTACCAGACCGATCAGAAAGTCCTGCTGAGACGCAATCCCAAAGTAGAAGGAGAAGCACAGGTCAGGGACGAATCCGGGAACCAGATTCTCAGGCCGGTGAGATCCCTCGACGACCTGAACATCACCCCCGGCATCCCTCTCTGCACAGTCAAAGGCTCTACTGCCCATAAATACCTGGCCACGACAACGTTCAAGGTGACCGCCATCACCGATTACGCGGACTGCGTGAACGGCCTGCTGAACAAAGACAAATCCGGCTACAAGTACGACGGACTGGCGACCGATGAGATCATCCTGGCGGGCTTCGCAAAAGCCCACGGCGACAAACTCATGATCACCCGTGACGGTTTCGACCAGACGGAAAAGTACGGGATCGGACTGAAGAAGGACAGCCCCGCCCTGAAGCACGCGGTATGCGAAGCCATGAAGAAGATCACGGATGAGCAAGTGAAGGAAATGTATAAGGCAAACTACGTGTGGGACGGCGGGGAAAGCAAGCCGCTACAGGTCATTCCCGAACCAACCGAGTGCGAGACAGACAACTGAACTGGTGGCACAACAGGTCGTGCGATCGCGTACCGCCGTGGACGGCACGGTAGGGATTGCGCGGAACGTCGTGGGTGCGGTCTAGGTCTGGTCGAGTCGCCGGACGAGTTCGGTGCGGGAGCGGATGCCCAGTGTGGCGAAGACGTTGCGCAGGTGGTGGTCGACGGTGCGGGGGCTCAGTGACAGTCGCAGTGCCACCTCGCGGTTGGTGGCGCCCTCCGCCACGCAGCGGGCTATCCGCTGCTGCTGGGGCGTGAGCGTGCGCAACGGGCCGGGATCGCGGGGGCGGTCGCCGGTCGGGTCGGACACCGTCTCGCCGGCGGCGCGCAGTTCGCCGCGTACCCGCCCCGACCAGAGATCCGCGCCGCACCGCTCGAAGGCGATGAGGGCGTCACGCAGCGGGCCTCTGGCCTCACGGGTCCTGCGACGGCGCCGGAGCCAGTGGCCGTGGAGGAGTTGGGTACGGGCGCGTTCGAAGTCCCCGGGCGCGTGTTCGTGCCGGCGCAGTGCCTCCTCGTACCACTGCGCGGCCTGGCCGGCAGGGGCCAGCAGGGCCTGGCAGCGGGCCAGTTGGGCGGGTGCCTGCGGGTCAGCGGTGTGGGCCGCCCAAACGGTGAACTCCTCAACGGCGCTACGGGCGTGGGGCCCGGCGCCCTGTCCTGCCAGGACGAGGGCCTCGATGTAACAGGGCACGGCCGGCATCCGGACGGCGAAGTGGCCGCCCCGGAGGCCCGGCCCGACCAGCGGTGCCAGGCGTGCGGCAGCCTCGGCGCAGCGGCCGTCGGCCAGCTCCGCGCGGGCCAGGGCCCAGCCGGCGAGGGTGGCGGCCTGGGTGAGCCCGTGGGGTCCCGCGGCGGCCAGCGCGGCCCGCGCGTGGATCGCGCAGAGGCCGGCGTCGCCCTCGACGGAGGCGGCGAGGGCGAGTACGGCGTGCAGGTGGGCCATGGCGTTGCGCTGCCCGAGCCGTCCCGCCACGGCGAGTCCCTCCCGGGCGTGGGCACGGGCTCGCGCGTGGCGCCCGGCACGCAGTTCACCGTAGGCGAGGTGTTCCAGCGCTTGGGGCAGCAGCGCGTCGGCCCCTCGGGCGCGCACCACGGCCAACGCCCTGGCTCCCACCCGGCAGGCCGTGTCCACCTCGCCCAGCACCAGGGCGGCGACCCCGGCCCTCAACAGTCCCTCGGGCTCCCACGGTTCCCCCGGCTCCGGCCCCGGCCTGCCCGTCTGCCCGCTCGCCGGATCAGGGCCCGGGATCTGCTCCCGGGTGCGGATCCGCACTTGGGCCCCGGTGCCCTCCGCCGCCGTACCCGCCGTCCCGCCGACACCCGCCGACCGCCCGGCCGCATACGCGCTGACCGCCGGCCCCGCGATGCCGCCGGAGCCGGCGGCGGCGCGCGAACCCCGGTCCCCCATCGCGCCCAAGTACCCCCGCAGCAGCGCGTGTCCCTCACCCGTACGGCCGGCCAGGACCGCCGACATGCCCGCCCGGTACGACTCCAGCACCGGGTCGGCCGGCTCAGGACGTATACGGTCCAGCGCCTCGCGGCAGGCCGGTGCGTCGCCCATGGCCCAGGCCGCCTCCGCCGCGCCCAGCAGCGCGCTCACGGCCCGTTCCGTGTCGTGCGAGGGGAGCAGGTCCGCCGCCGTCAGCAGGGTTTCCCTGGCGTCGGCCGCCGGACCGTCGCGCAGGGCGAGCAGCCCGTGGACGTAGTGCGCGCGCCCCGGCGCCGGTACGGTCCGCACCCGTGCCAGCAGCAGGCGGGCCTCCCCGGGCCGCCCGGCCAGCCACGCCTGCTCGGCGGCCGCGGCCAAGCGCGCGCCGCGCAGGACCTCGTCCGCCGTGAGCCCGGCCGCGCGGACCAGCGCTCCGGCCCGGTCCGCGTACGGACGCGGCGGGGCGGCCGCCCTGGTCAGCGCGTCCGCCAGCGCCGCGTCGGGCCCGGGCGCGGCGCAGGCCGCCTGGACCAGGCGTGGCAGTGATTGGTGAGGGCCGTCCAGGGCGGCGGCCAGGGTGCGGTGCACGGCGCGGCGCCGGGCCGGGGGCGCGGTGCGCAGGACCGCCGCACGCAGCAGCGGGTGGGTGAAGCGGACCCGGCCGCCCCCGCTGCGTACGACTCCCGCGTGCTCGGCGGGTGCCAGCCGGCCGGGGCGGATCCCGGCGGACCTCTCAACTCTCAGCAGCAGTAGGGCGTCCGCCCCCGCCTCGTCCGGTTCGTGCTCGGCCGCGGCGGCGGCGAAGAGCAGCAGGGCCCGGGTGTCATCGGGCAGCGCGTCGAGACAGGCCGCGTAGGCGTCCAGCAGATCCTCACCGCCGGGCAGCGGCCGCGGCAAGGGCTGCCGGCCGGCGAGCTGCGCGGTGCTCAGGTGTCCGGCAAGGGCGGTGAGCAGCCGGGGGTTTCCCGCGCCCTCGCGGCGCAACTCCTCCCGTACCGCCGGGTGTAATTGATGCCCCGTCAGGTCGTCGAGCAGCGCGTCGGCCGCGTCGTCGTCCAGGGAGCCAAGGCGCAGCGCGGGCAGTCCGGCGAAGGCGTCCGCGCCCGGCCCGTGGTCCGCCGCCGTGAGCAGGACCGCGACCCGGCCGCGGGCCGGCAGCCGGCGGGCCGCGAAGGCGAGTGCCGCGCGGGACGCGGGATCCCAGGCGTGGGCGTCGTCCACCAGGACGAGGAGCGGTTCACGGGCGCCGGTCTCCGTCAGACGGCCGAGCAGGGCGGTACCGGCGGGCCCCGCCCGTACCCCGGCGCCGAGCGGGAGGGGAAGCGGCGCGGGCGCCCGTGGGGACGCGTGCGGCGCTGAGCACAGGAGCGCGTGCAACCCGCTGTAGGGCAGCAGCCGTTCGGCCGGCGCGGCCTCGGCGCGCAGGACCGTGCCGTCCGCGTGTGCGGCGGTGGCGTGGTCCAGCAGTGCGGTGCGGCCGAGGCCCGGTGGCGCGGTCAGTACGAGTGTGCCGCCGTAACCGGCCCTCAGGCGGTCCAGCAGCGAGCCCAGGATGGCGAGTTCGCCGCTCCGGCCGTACAGCGGACGTGAACTACGCACGGTCGTCGATGAGTTCATATCCGTGACGTTACTTGCGCGTAACGGACGCCGGAAGGCCCGCGTCCACGGCGGTGCGGCCCGTGGCGCGGGTCTTGGGCGCCGACCCAGCCGGGCCGGCGCCCCGCTGTGCGCCGGCACAGCTGAACGGACGGTGAGTCAGGAGTGCGGGCAGTTGCCCCGGTACTCCTCGATGGTGAGGCTCGGCCTCGGCAGCGGGCAGAGGAACTGCTCGTACCGGGTGTCGTCGTCGATGAACCGCTTCAGCCACGAGATGCTGTACTTGGCGATCGTGGTGTCGGAGGAGTTCGGCGTGAAGTGCGTGGCGCCGTTGAGCTCCAGATACGCCTTGTCCAGCGAGCTGGGCAGCGAGGTGTAGAACGGCTCCGAGTGCGAGGCCACGGGCGCGACCGTGTCCCCGTCCGCGCCGATGATGAGGGTGGGTGTACGGACCTCGGGCCAGGACTTGTCGGTGTTCCAGCCGGTCAGCGGGATCGCGGCCTGGAGGGACGGCCGGCTCTTGGCGGCCTCCAGAGTCCCGCCTCCGCCCATCGAGTGGCCCATGACTCCCAGACGCGTGGAGTCGATGCGGGTGCGTACCGACGAACGCTGCGTCAGATGGTCCAGCGCGGCCAGCAGTTGGCGTCCCCGGCTGTCCGGCTGGTCGAGGGTGGTGTTGGTGTCGATGGTGAAGACGACAAAACCCTGGGAGGCGAGCCGGGGACCGAGCCAGGAGATGCTCGACTGGGTGGCGGTGAAGCCGGGCGAGATCACGACGGCCCCGAAAGTGCCGTCCGCGGTGCTGGTGGGGTAGTAGACGGTCCCGCCGCCGAAGCCGGTGACGCTCACCGAGGAGACGGAAGTCTGCGAGACGGCGTAGGAACCACGGGCCGCCTCGATACTGGACACGGAGGGCGCGGGACCGCGCTCGTACGGGTTGGCGGCGGCCTGGGCCCCGGCGGTACCGGGGACCAACGCGGCGACCAGCGCGGCGGCGGTGACCGCACCGGCCCACAGCGTACGCGGGCCGGACCGGGCACGACGGGGACGAAGGCGGGGAGGAACTGGGGTACGGGCGTCGGAGAGCGGGTGCACTGGGGGGCCTCTCGGTCGAGGCGGGACCACTCCGGAGCCTCTGACGCACCGGGTGGTCACCGCCGTACGGACTGACGGACTGACGGACTGACGGAGGCCACTGTCACCGCCCGAACGGCCCCCCGGCATCGGCGAGTTCACCGGTCATCACGGAAGTCCCCACGCGGGACGTCACCGCACAGGGCGGTACTGCCTTGCGCCGCGCGTTCTCCACGTCCGCGATCCGCAGGTCACCGAGGGGAGACGGAGGTTGCCGGTACGGCGTCCGTGCCGACATCGGCGTCGGTCGCCGACGGGCAGTACGCGAGGCGGGATCTCCGAAGGCGAACTCCCCGTCGTGCTCGGGCAGGCGCCCGCCCTTCGGGTGGGCCAGAAGGATGTCCAGAACTGCTCAGGCGTTCCACCACTCGCTGGTGCCGCAGCCGACTTCGTAGTGCCACCATCCTTCCTCCTGCCCTCGTGTCAGGAGTGCTTTGATCCCCGAGAAGTCCGCGTCAGCAAGCACGGTAAAGGCCACCATGGGAAAGTCTTCGCTGAAGACCTCGCCCCCAAGCCCAAACTCTGACAGGCGTTGATGCACCGCCTGCGGGCTACGTCCCAGCGGCCCGGTCGGGACCGGTACGACGCGGATCGTGCAGGTGCCGGAAGGTCTGACTCGCCCTACTGCCCAGTTGAGTCCGTCGGAGTCCGTTTTGAACCTGACCACGTCACCTTCAGCCACACCGTCCTGAAGGAACGGTGCGTTCCGCACACTGGCCGTGTCGTCGCTGAGCTTCGTCGCCCAAAGGCCCTCGGTGTCCTGCGGGAACCATCCTTCGCGAGGGACGAAACGGAACCAGACCTTGACCTTCTCGACTGTGGTCTCCATGACGGCCATCATGCTCGGACACCAACAGTGGCCCCACCAGACCCCACGGTCCGGGTCAACGTCGCCAGCTCCCGGCAGTCGGCCAAGGCCACCACCAAGCGCTGCCAGGACGTTGAAAACACGTTGATGTGAAGGCGGCGGGCGGGCCATTCAATTGGCCTGCTGGGCAGCTCATATGGTGGGATCACCCGACCGCCGGATGCGGGTCGACATGATCGGTGTCGGAGGGCACGGTCGGGTGAATGGGGTCCGGGGCCGACGGCCCGGCTGGGGAGTGGGGGGATCGTGGGAACACCGAGTGTCGCCTTGGGGCAGAGGGAGTCGTGCCCGGAATGCGGGTCCGGGATGGCGGTGAATCGGGGGTTCGTGACCTGGTGTGCCGCGTGCGACTGGAACGTCGATCCCGGTGCGCCCGTGCCTGCCGCCGGCCGTGTCGACGCCCTGCGTCGGCGCCTGGCCCAGCGTCACGGCCAGTGGCTCGCGGACGAGATGGCTCGCGGTGCGCGGCTGCGCCCGCGTCGCGACGCGGCCAGTGTTCTCGCGTACCTCGTCGCGCTGGCGGTCCACGGCAGCACCGTGATGCTGACGGCCGGAGGAGCCGTGCTGATCGTCGCGGGCTGGGAGACGGTGGTCCAGCCGATGCTGGGGGCCG
The DNA here is from genome assembly GCF_044744165.1 of Streptomyces sp. NPDC087420. Classification (NCBI taxonomy): domain Bacteria; kingdom Bacillati; phylum Actinomycetota; class Actinomycetes; order Kitasatosporales; family Streptomycetaceae; genus Streptomyces; species Streptomyces sp. NPDC087420. The sequence continues at coordinate 540,515 of NZ_JBIUXU010000005.1, read as the reverse complement.
GGTTCCTGCTGCTGGCCGTGACCGTCCGGCCCCGGGTCGGCCGCCTGCCCGAGGACGTGCCGGTGCTGACCCGGGACGACGCGCCCCGTCTGTTCGCTCTCGTCGACGAGGTCGCGGCGGTCGTCGGTACGACAGGTGTCCACCGTGTGGTCGTCCTGCCCGGCGCGAACGCCGCCGTCGCCACGTACGGGGTGAGAGGCCGCCGGGTGCTGTACCTCGGGCTCGGTCTGTGGGAGATCCTCACACCCGCGCAGCGGGTCGCGCTCCTCGGCCACGAGCTCGGTCACTACGCGCACGGCGACACCCGGCACTCGAAGGTGGTCGACACCGCCCTGCGTACTCTCGCCGTTCTGGTGACCGTGCTGACGCCGGACGTCCCCCAGGGGCTGCTGGCCCGTATGGGGGCGGTGATGCTGCTGGTGCTGCGCGCGGCGGTGCTCGGCATCCTCGTCCTGCTGGACCATCTCACGCTACGGGCCTCCCAACGCGCCGAATACCTCGCCGACGCGGCGGCCGGCCGTGTCGCCTCCACATCCGCCGTCGTCGGGCTGATGGACCTCCTCCTCGTCAGCGACACGGTCCAGGACAAGCTGCGCCGGGAGTCGGTCCTCGCCCACACCGGTATCGGGGGACGCCGCCCGCGCGACTCCGAACAGGGACTGTGGGAGCGGCTGGCCGCGCAGACCGGGGCCATCCCGCCCGAGGAGTACGAGCGCATGCGCCGGGCCGGTGAACGGCGCGGCCACAGCGCGGACTCGACGCACCCGCCCACCCATCTGCGCCGGCGGCACATGGCCGAGGGCGAACAGCGCCCGGCGCGGGTGACATGTGACGACGGCGCCGCCCAGGCGATCGCGGCGGAACTGGCCCCGGCGCGGGCGAGCACGGCGCGGCACGTCATCCGGGACTACGCGGGCTGAGCCCCTCCCCCGCGCCCACGCGGACTGACGCAGATGCTGTACGAAGAGCGGTGTGAACGAACCGACTCGGCCCGCGACCACGCGCGTATTCATCGCCCTGGCCCCGCCGGACCACGCGAAGGAAGAACTGGGCCGGGAGCTGCGCACCGCCTATGACACACACCCTCACATGCGGTGGAACCGCATCGAGGACTGGCACATCACCCTGGCGTTCCTCGGCGAACTACCGGCCGAGACGGTCCCGCTTCTGCGCCGGCCGCTCGCCGGTCTCGCGGCACACCACCGGCCGCCCCGCCTGGCACTCCACGGCAGCGGCAGCTTCGACGACCGGGTGCTGTGGAGCGGACTCGACGGCGACCTCGATGACCTGCACGCGCTCGCCGCCGGCGTGCGTACCGTCGTCAAGGACTGCGGTGTCGTCTTCGAGGCCCGGCCTCTGCACCCGCATCTGACGTTGGCCCGTGCCCGTCGAGGAGACCACTCCTCCGTGGGGGAAATCGCCGAAACGTTCTCCGGATTCACCGGCCGCCGGTGGTCGGCCGAACGTCTGCACCTGGTCGGCAGCAACGTCGGCCGCAGCCCCGGGCCGATCCGCTACCGCGACATCGAAGCGTGGCCCCTCGGTGACGGGAACTCCGCCGCGTCCCGTAACAGAAAGTGATCACTCCGCATCACTTAGGAGTCGGGGGAATCGGGTCGAGCGCGGCCCCGGCGCAGCCCTCCGGTCCCAGCCGGTGCGCGCCCGCCGGGGCCGGTCAGTCGAGCGTACGCAGCAGCAGCCGCACCACTCCCGTGACTCCTTGCCCGATCCACCGGAGAAGTCCTACCTCCACGGCCAGCTCGGCGGCATCCGCGGCCGTGTCCGCCCGGTCCGACTCAGAACGGCACCGGGAGCAGGAACGGGGCCAACGGCGCTTCTGCGCACCGCACTTCTTGCACGTCGCCATGACTTCATTCTCCCCGACCGCCCGGGGACAGGTGGGACGGCGGGCCTGCGGGGTGGGTGGTGCGGAGAGAGGCGCGATCGCGTCGGAGGTTTAGCCGACGGCGTACGGGCGAGGCGAAAGGTGTCCAGCGATACTCGACTAGCAGGGCAGGACGTGAGCACGATGAAGGACAACGAGAAGACCGAGGCGAAGGTCGAGCAGGCCAAGGGCAAGGTCAAGAAGGCGGCCGGCCGTGCGGTGGGGAACGAGCGCATGACGGCCGAGGGCCGCGCCGAGGAGTCGAAGGGCGACGTTCGGCAGGCCAAGGAGAAGGTGAAGGACGCCTTCAAGGACTGACGCCCTCCTCTGAACCGCAGGGCACGCCCGAAGTCGGAGGGGCCGACCAGCCACGGCTGGTCGGCCCCTCCGGCGTTGTCGCGCAGAGTTGTTGCCGCTCATCGTGTGTCACCACCGCCGACCCCGCCACCACCACACCGGCGGGGGCGCGTTCCGATCTGGTGTGCCGGGCAGATCTGTGCCGGGCAGATCGGCCAAGGGGCGCGCAGTAATCTCGTAGTACGGTCGCGCACGACGGCGGGCGCGGGAAGAAGGGCCTGATGAACCAGTACGCGGGCGAAGCCGCACTGCTTGAGGACGCGGCGCTCACGCGGGCCGCGCAGGCGGGTGAGGTCGCCGCCCTGGGACTGCTGCTGGAACGGCACCGGGCCGGGATGCGCGCGGTGGCCCTCAGCATTCTGGGCCCGGGACCCGACGTCGACGACGTCGTCCAGGACGCGGCCGTGACCGCGCTGCGGCGCGTGGGCGACGTGCGCGACCCGGCGGCCGTGGGCGCCTGGCTGCGGATGATCGTACGTAACGCAAGCCGCTCCCTGGTGCGCGGAGCCGTACCGTACCGGCCGATCGACGATCTGCGCCTGCCCTCCACGGACGCCGGACCGGAGCAGTGGCTGGAGCGGCACATCCTGCGGAACTGGATCTGGGAGGCCATGGAGGAGCTCTCCCCCGCGCTGCGCCTGCCCATGGTGCTTCGCCATTTCAGCACCGGCGTCACCTCGTACGAGCGGATCGCCGAGGCGTGCGGGGTCCCGGTCGGCACGGTGCGCAGCCGGCTCAGCCAGGGACGGGCCAAGCTCGCGACGGCCCTCGCCGCCACGGCGGACGCACCGCACGGCGACACCGCGCGGCGGGTCCGCGCCAGTCGTGCGGAGGCACGCGAGACACTGGCCGCCGCCGAGAGCGGACGCTTCGGCGCGCTGCTGAAGGAGCGCTGGTCACCCGAGATCGCCCTGCTGCGGGGGAACGAGCCGGTGGGCGGCAGGAGCGTCCTGACCCGTGGCATGAACTGTGACCTGGAGGCCGGTGTGCGCCAGCGCCTGGTCCACGCCGTGGCGGGCCGGTCCCTGGCCGTCTGGGAGATGGACCTCCTCAGCCCGGTCGACCACCCCGACCACTGCCCGCCCTCGGTGGCGTGGGTGATGACCCTGGACGGCGCCGGCCGGCCGCACCGGCTGCGCCTGCTGCACCCCAGGCCGGTGGCGGCCCTCCAGGCACTGACCCCTGTGTGAGGGGCCAGGCACGTACCGCCGTGTGACGGGCGTCACATCGCGGGAATCGAACTTCGCCCTTTCTCCGGCGTCCTGCCGGTGTCATCGACACCTGCCGGATACGGAGAACCCCATGACCACCTCTGCGACCGATCCTCTGGCCGCCGGATCGCACGCCGTCGAGATCGACGGTGTCGTACAGCGCTATCACGTCCACGGCACGGGCCCGGTGTGTGTCGCGCATTCCGGCGGGCCGGGCATCGACTGGGAATACCTGCGCGTGCCCGCACTGGAGCGCCACCTGACGATGGTGTATCCGGAACCGGTCGGCAGCGGCGCCTCCGGCCGTCTGCCGTCCCACCCCAACGGCTACACCCGGGCTCTCTACAGCCGGTTCCTCGGGGAGCTGATCGAGCACCTCGGCGTCCCGGAGGTGCACCTGCTGGGGCATTCGCACGGCGGCTTCGTCGTCCAGTACCACGCCCTGCACCACCCCGGGCGCGTCGCCGGGGTCATCCTCTACGAGAGCGCGCCGGTGACCGGTCCCGAGCACGGCGCCGAGGCCATGCGCCTGGTGCAGCTGTTCGCGGCACGGAACGCCGACCGGCCCGGACTCCCCGACGTTCTCGCGGCGTTCCAGGCCATCCCCACCATCTCCGACGACGCGCGGATGAACTCCGTCGTCAAGGGCCTGCTCCCCGCGTACTTCGCCGACTACTGGGGCCGGGAGGAGGAGTTCGCGCCCTTCCGCGCCTCCGTGCGGGCGTCCCACATCTCCGGGCTGGACGAGAATCTCGTACCGGACGTCATCGACGATCGTGCCGCTCTCGGCTCGCTCACCGTGCCGGCCCTCGTGGTCGTCGGCCGCCACGACGTCATCTGCGGGGTGCGGTGGGCCGAGGAACTGCACCGGCTGATCCCCGGATCGGAACTGCTGATCCTGGAGGACAGCGGGCACTTCGGCCACCTGGAAGAGCCGGCGGCCTTCGCACGGGCGGTGACGCGTTTTGTGACGGATACGGCGCGAAGCGCGGCATGACCTCGCGTCGTACGCACCAGGAACACCTGGGGCCGGGACGCGCGGTTCAGGCCGGGCCGGGCCGGGAGACGCGCACCATGGCTCGGTACAGGGCCGCGGGCGCGGGCGCCTCAGGCAGGGCGGGGAGCGGGGCGCCGGGGGCGGCGTAGGAACGGAGCATGTGGGCGGTGAGGCGGCGCCAGGTGTCGGGGGCCGCCTCACCGGTGGCGTTGATGACACCGGCGTTGGCCATCAGCAGGATGACGAGGTCCTCGCTGGTGAAGTCGTCGCGGAGGTGACCGGTGCCCTTGGCGCGGGCGATGAGTTCGAGGAAGGCGTGGTACGACTCGGCGCGGCGCTTCTCCAGGGCCTTGGCGGCGGGGAAGGTCATGGTCAGGACGTCGGCGAAACCGCGGTCGGCGGCCTGCATGGCGCAGACGGCGGTGATGTAGCCGGTGAAGCCGCGCCACGGCTCGGGGTCGGCGAGGGCTTCGGTGACGGCTGAGGCGTAGGCGTCCATGCGGTCGGCGAAGACGGCGTTGACGAGCTCGTCGCGGGTGGCGAAGCGGCGGGAGAGGGTGGCTTTGCCGACCCCGGCTTCGCGGGCGACGGAGGCCAGGGACACGCCCAGCCCTTCGGTGGCGAAGAGGCGGCGGGCGGCGGCCAGGATGCGGTCGCGGTTGCGTTCGGCGTCGGCGCGCAGCCCGGTGTCGGGCGTGCGGCCTGGGGTCTCGCCGGGCGCACGGCCGGCGGTCTCGTCGGGGGCTGCGTCGCTGTTCATGCCCCCACTCTAACGAAGTGGAACAGGCGACCCGCTTGTGTTGTTACGCTGACGGCACTGGAAACGGGAAGGCCGTTCCACTTACCGAAGGGTGTCAGCCATGCGTGCTCTCGTACTGAACGAGGTGCCTTCCAGTCCGGCCGTGGCCGAGGTCGGCGTCCCCCGCCCGGAGGCCGGTGAGCTGTTGGTGAAGGTGGCCGTGTCGTCGGTGAACGGGTTCGACGCGGCGACGGCGGCCGGTCATCTGCGGGGGTTGATGGAGCACCGGTTCCCGCTGGTGGTCGGCAAGGACTTCGCGGGAACCGTCGAGGCGCTGGGTGAGGGCGCCGGGGGCTTCGCCGTCGGCGACGCGGTCTTCGGCGTGATCATGAAGCCCTTCCTGGGCACCGGGTCGTTGGCCGAGTACGTGACCGTGTCCGCCGGCTACGGCGTCGCCCACGTCCCGGCGGGTCTGGACATCAAGGACGCGGGCGCGCTGGGCCTGGCCGGGACCGCGGCCTTCGACAGCCTGACCACCCTGGACGTCGCCAAGGACGAGACCGTGCTGGTCTCCGGCGCCACCGGAGGGGTCGGCGCGCTCGCCGTACAGCTCGCCGCCGCCCTCGGCGCCCGCGTGATCGCCACCGCGCGCCCGGGCGCCGAGGCCGGCTTCGTATCGGGCCTGACGGACGCCGAGGTCGCCGTCGTGGACTTCACCGGCGACCTCGCCGCCCAGGTCCGTGCCCTCGCCCCCGAGGGCGTCGACGCGGTCATGCACCTGGCCGGGGACGGCGTGCAACTCGCCACGTTGGTCAAGCCGGGCGGCCGGATGGCGTCCACGGTCGGCCTGACCCAGGAGGCCGTCACCGGACAGGACGTGACCGTCCACGGCGTCATGGCCGACGCGAACGCCCAGACCCTGACCACGCTCGCGGAGAAGGCCGCCTCGGGTGCGCTGCGCGTCCCGGTCACCGCCACGTTCCCGCTGGAACAGGCCGCGGAGGCGTTCGCCGCGTTCGGCGCGGGGGCGCTCGGCAAGATCGCCGTCACCTGCTCCTGACCGCCCTGTTCCCCCGTACCAAGGAAAGCAGAGCCTGATCGTGTCCACCATCGCCATCGTCGGCGCCGGCCCCGGCATGGGCCTGGCCATCGCCCGTACCTTCGGCAGTCGCGGCTTCGACGTCGCCCTGATCGCCCGCGGCAAGGGCAAGCTCGACGCCCTGGCCGAGCGGCTCGGCGGCGAGGGGATCACCGCCGAGGGGTTCGCCGCCGACGTCATGGACCGGCCGTCCCTGGCCGCCGCGCTGGAGGCCGTCAAGGCCCGGTTCGGCTCCATCGACGTGCTGGAGTACTCCCCGGCCCCGCACTCCCCGGTGCCCGGCTTCACCCGGGCCGCTCCGTCCGAGGTGACGGTGGAGAACCTCCAGCCGCAGATCGAGTACTCCTTCTACGGCGCCGTCGAAGCCGCCCGCGCGGTGCTGCCCGCGATGCGCGAGGCCGGGGCGGGGACGCTGCTGTTCACCACCGGAGGCGGCTCGGTCGACCCCGTCCCGATGCTCGGCAACGTCAACGCCGCCGCGGCGGCCCTGCGCAACTGGGTCGTCAACCTGAACAAGGAACTGACCGGCAGCGGCGTCCACGCCGCGCACGTCGCGATCGGCGTATGGATCGGCGCGGGAGGCCCCGAGGGCTTCCCCACTGCCACGTCGGAGCAGATCGCTCCCCTGTACTGGGAGCTGCACGAGGCACGCGACCGCGCGGAGGCCGTCTTCACCGGCTGACGGTCCGGTCCTCGACCGCGAAGTCGCGATGGACCTGCCGGGGACCGGTCGTCAGCCGCCGGCGGACACCCCGGCTGACGGTGGGTCAGACCACGGCGAGCCGGTCCACCAGCAGCTCCACCCTGCGCCCGGTGTCCTCCGGCGGCAGCCGTCCCGCCCGGGTCAGGGTGGCCAGCCCGTGCAGAGCCGCCCAGAACACCTCGGTGAACAGTCCCGGGTGGACGCCGTCCCCGGCGACCTCGGCGAGGCTTTCCAGCAGGGCTTCGAAGGCGTCCTTCAGAGGCTCCGGGGTCTCCTCGTTCGCGAACGCCAGGCCGCCGTCGAGTTGGAACATGGCGTCGTAGACCGCCGGGTTGCGTGCGGCGAAGTCGAGGTAGGCGCGGGCGAGAGCGGTGACCCGGGTGCGGGGGCCGTCCGCGGCGGAGGTCGCGGTCCGCACCGCCGCGGCCATCTCGGCGGCGCCTTCGAGGGCGACGGCGCCGATGATCTCGCGTTTGCCTCGGAAGTGGCTGTAGAGGACGGGCTGGCTGTATTCGATGCGCTCGGCGAGCCGGCGGGTGGTGACCGCGTCCCAGCCCTGCCGCTCGGCGAGTTCGCGGGCTGTCGCCACGATGAGACGTTCGCGCTCCGCCCGTTCGCGCTGCTTGCGTTCCTGTACCGACATGATTCGATCCTAGCATCGCTAGACAATCGAGCGGCGCCAGCACTAGCGTTGCCTCATTATCTAGCAACACTAGAAAACGGGAAGGTCGCCATGCTCGACGCACTTGAGGTGTTCACCACCGTGATCGTCGGCCTGATGGTGGGGGTGGAGTTCTCCGTCGCCTTCGTCATCAACCCGATCCTCAACGCGCTCCCCGGTGACAGTGGCCAACTCGGCCGCGCCCACGGGGGCCGGATGCTCGGCGCCGTGATGCCGGTCTGGTACATCGGCTCGCTCGTCCTGAGCGCGGTCTGGGCCGTCGCCGGACGGCACCACCCCGGCACCGGCCTCGTCGTCACCGCCGGCGCGCTGCTGATCGTGAGCGTGATCATGTCGCTCCTGCTGCTCGTCCCGATCAACAACCGGGGCAAGACGTGGACCCCCGAGAACCGGCCCGAGGACTGGAAGGAGCAGATGAACCGCTGGGACCGCTACCACTACGTCCGGGTCGCCGTCATCATCGCCGCCTTCACCCTGCTGGCCGCCGCCCTCGCCTGAGCCCGCGTTCCTCCCGGTGTAGAGCTCGCCACCGTGGTGGATGGGGTCCCACTCATTTTGATCACGACCCGATACGCCGCCCTAGACCGCCACGTCCGCAGCCAGGTCCGCCGCCAGGTCGTCGCGCCAGCGCACGGAGAGCCGCCGGCTCAGAACCGTCGCCGCCGCCGTCGGCAGAGGCAGCAGCAGGAATTCGCGCAACGCCCCGGCCCCCGCGTCCCGCATGGCCCACGCGCCGAGATCGGCGGCGGTGACGGGTGCCGGGTCCGGTTGATGCCGGGCCGCGTCCAGCAGCCCCCGCGCCGCCCTGGCCTCCGCCGCCAGGGTCCTCATCCGCAGATCGAGGGCCCCGTCGGCCGAAAGGTCCACCGGTTCGTTCCGGTGGATCCGTTCCAGCGCCCGCGCGATCTCCGGGTAGGTGTCGATGGCGGTCTCGGACGCCAGCCGGGCGAGCTGCGCCGCCGTCGCGGAGCGCAATCGCTCCGGCGGCGTCCGGTCGACGAGGCCGCCGAGGTCGAAGTCACCACGTATCAAGGAGACCGGGTGCCGCGCCGGTTGCAGGTCGTCAAGGACCGGCAGGAGCAGCGCGCTCAGCACCGGCCCGTCGCCCTCACTGCGCGGATCCCAGGTGATGCCGTATTCCGTCGCCAGGTCTGCCAGGAGCCGGGTGTACGCGGCCGTCGAGCCCGGCCAGGGATCGACGCCGGCTCTCTGCCACTCCCGTCCGCCGGGTCCGGTCACGTAATCCTCCCGGGGCGAGTCGATCCGCCGTGCCCCTTCGGAGCGCTCCGCCCCGTACTCGACAACGGTGACTCGTACCTCGGGCCCCTGCTTCGCGAGCTTCACGACCCGGGTCCCCCGGGACAGCCTGCGGAGGACCTCCGGACGCCCGAACTGGGCGTCACCGCCTTCCTGTGTGACGTACGACCACCTCTCACCGCACCGGCCGGCCCGGACCATGGGACGGTACGCGGCCCAGGGCGACGCGGCGGACAGCCGTGCCTGCTCCCGGCTGCGCGGCCCGGCGGTCGCGGGCACGGAGCCCAGCCGGTCCAGCAGTTCCTCCGGCGGGACGCCCGCCGCGAACACGAGGTCCGGCTGCACGGGCGGTGCCTGCCCGGGCGGGGCTCCGAAGGTTCCGACCGTAAGAACGGCGTAGAGCCCGTCCGGCCGCGAGAGGGGCGGGGCGGGTTCGGCCGCAGGCGGGACCCGCGGCTCTACGGCCTCGGCGGCGAGACCTAGCGGAGAGACCGGATCGGGGATGGTCGTCCTGTCGTCGTCCCAGATCAACCGGCCGTCGACGGCGAGCGGCGTCCGCCCGTTGAAGATGCTGCCGTTCTCCAGAGAGGTGGCGAAGTCGGCGAGAACGTGGCGCAGTGTCGGCCACGCGGTGAAGGACGGGCTGTCCTCGTCGAAGTACCGGCCGACACGGCCGTGGTGCGGACCGGGGCGCGAGACCAGGAAGAGTCCGTCGGACGACTGCCAGCCGATGCCCAGGGTGATCAGGAGGCGTTCGTGCGGCCAGTACGCGTACTGGTCCCGTTCCTCCTCGTCGAGATCGGCCTCGTCCTCGGCGACGTCCGATCCGATGCCCCGTAGGAACTCCGTACTGTGAACGATGTCCTCGACGCCGGACAGCGGTCCGTAATATCCCAGCGTCAGGGTTCCGTCCTGGAGTTGTACGCCGTCGTGACGCAGCAGCGATTCCCTCAGGTCGGAGGGGAACGCCACTCCCAGACGGAGTTCGGCCGCCGCGATGTCCTCCGGGAGGGCCGGCGGCCGGAGCAGCCCGTGGCTGATGGCGGCGTGCTGTGCGAGCCATGCCTCGATACGGGCCCAGGACTGCTCGACGGTGATCGTGATCATGTCGGCACTCTAGGGGCGGGCACTGACAGTCCCCTGAGGCGAGCGGCGCGATGGCCGAGCGCACCGGAAGCGGGGCCCCGGGGAGGCCGGTGGCGGCGGTGCTGCCCGGATGGGTCGGGAATCAGAAAACCGGCAATGCGCGCCTGCCGCGGTCGGCAGGATGGGGGCATGGGTCATCGGGATGAGAGTGCGGACCGGATGCGGCCGATCGTCGTGAGGCAGCCGCAGGGGCCGGTGGAGGAGGTCACGGAGGCGGACGCGCTCGACGCCATACTGGATGAGCGGGCGATGCTGGTGCGGGGGCCGCTGTTCGGAGTGGTCGCACAGGACACGCAGGACACGCAGGACACGCAGGACGCGGGGGACGCGGGGGACGCGTCGCCGTGGCGGGTCGTGGTCCCGGTGGTGGCCGGCTGTCCGCAGGAGGCCAGGGACAGCCTCAACTCGTTACTGTGGTTCCGGGCGAAGGACGACGCCCAGGACAGGGCGGAACGGCGTGCCCTGTTGGCGGCGGTCGCCCGGCTGGAGAGCGAACGCGTCGACGAGCTGACCGTACTCGGAACCCGCTACCGGGTGGTGCGCGCCGAGGAGTACACCGCCGCCGGGCCGGACGGCATCGAGCAGCCTCGGCCGACCGATCCTGAGCCCTCCGTGCCGAATTGGGACCGCGGCGCCCGGGAGCCGGGGATCGACGACGGCCTGGTCCTGGACCCGGAAGCGGCGGTCACACCCGTCCAGGCCGCGGAACGGCTGGCACGGCGCCAACTGGCGTACACCGGAGCCCGGTTCCCCGAAGATGTGCTCAACGACTCCGAACGGGCGCTGGACACCCACCCCGACGTGTTGTTGCTGCCCGCGCTGTTCAGGATCGTGGAACAGGACGGCGCCGCGTGGAAGGCGGCCAGCGGCCTGCACGCCGGCGCGCACGAAGCCCGCAAGACACTGGACTTCTCGCTCACCTGGTTCGAGCCGCGACGGCGGGGCCTCATCGCCTGGGACTCCGAGGACAGGAATGCCGACGCTCGTACGGTGACCGCCAAGGGCACCGACGCCGCGACCCCGGAGCTGGCCGCCTACGCCGAGGCCGCCGACCGGCTCCGGGCCGAACGCGCCAACCGGATCGAGGTCCAGGGCACCGTCCACCAGGTCTGCCGCGCCCGCCGACTGCTGCGCTGGGGCACCGACGGGCCCGAAGGACCACGCCCGTCCGACATCGACAGCCATCCTCCCGAGCAGATTCGCCCCCTGCTCGACGAGGACGGCACCATCCACTACGAGGACGAAGAAGAGGACGAGGACCACGACGGCTGAAACACGGTTCATGTACGGCCCCGGGGGCGGGGGTCGCCTCCGGGGCCGTACTCCGGGAGTGGATTGCCGACAGGATCCTGACAGGCTGTCAGACGGGCAGGGTAAATTGCTGGTTCGTTCCGCCCGCACACGTCCAGATCTGCAACCGGGCGCCGTTGGCGGTGGAGCGGTCCACGACGTCGAGGCACTTGCCGGACGCGGGGTTCACCAGGGTGTTGCCCGCGCCCTTCTGCCATTTCTGGGCGCCGCTGCCGTTGCAGTCGTACAGCTGCGCCTTGGTGCCGTTGGCCGTACCGGCCGCCGCGAGGTCCAGGCACTTGCCGAGCGCCTGGATCGAACCGTCCGGGGCCACCGTCCAGCGTTGCGCCGTGGAGCCGTTGCAGTCGTAGAGCTGGACCGCGGTGCCGTTGGCGGTGCTCGCCGCCGCCACGTCGACACACTTGCCGCCGAGGCCGGTGATCCGGCCGGAGCCGCCGGTGGGCGGGTTCGGGTCACCGGGCGGGGGCGTGCCCGCGTACGGGTTGGCGATGATGGTGACGGTCCGGTTCTGCACGCCCCAGTTGTTCGCCTGGGTCCCCGGCGGGAGCCAGATGTCCACGGTGTTGTTCTGGATCCAGGTCCCGATGTCGGCGGCGTAGCAGATGCCGTACCCGGGGACGCTGAAGTAGGTGCCCCACGGGATCACCCGTGGATCGACGGCACAGACGCCGAGTTGGGCCTTGTAGCCCGACGCCGTCGTCCCGGTGTCGTTGTAGGCGGTGACCTTCATGTCGATGGTCCGGCCGGCCGGCGTCACCCACGGGACGACCGAGCCGTTGGCGTTGAGCTGGTACGGCGCCGAGAGCTGGCCGGTCGACGGGTCGGTGGCGCTCTGGTCGGACAGCGCGATCACGTTGTAGTAGGCGTTCTCGCAGGGCGCCGTGTCGGTGATGGTGATCGTCGGCTGGTCGTAACCGAGGAGCCAGGCGATCGGCTGGCCGTTGCGCCACAGCCGGTAGGACTGGGCGCCGGGAACCCGGTTGAACGTGACGGCGACCCGGCCCCCGGCCAGAGACCCGGTGACTCCGGTGGGGGCGGGCAGCCGCTGGGTGAAGTTCACCGCGGGGGAGGTCTGGAGGGGCGGAATCCAGGGGGACACCGGCCGTTCCGGCGGGATCACGTCGCTCCAGAACGGACAGGCCGGCAGCGCCGCGGTGGACGCGGCGGTGGCGGGCGGGGTCAGTCCCGGTACCAGCATGCCGAACAGCGCCAGCGCGAACGCCACAGCGGCGATCACACCGAACCGGGTCCGGCCGATTCGTTCCCTAGTCATGAACATGATCAGGACTATGGTCCAGACCAATGCGGCCGTCAATGGCGTCCATGCCGTCAGTGGCGGGTCATCGCCAGATCTGCGTGATCGGGGGCGGGTTGGGGAGTGCTCAGGCGCGCGCCCTCGAGGTCCACGTCGGGCAGTCGCCGGGCGAGCCGGGCCGGCAGCCACCAGGCGGCGTGCCCGGTCAGGGCCAGCACCGCCGGGACGAGTGTCATCCGTACGACGAAGGCGTCTATCAGGACACCGAGGGCGAGGGCGAACGCCACCTGCTTGAGGATCATGCCCTCGCTGCTGATGAACGCCGCGAACACGGCCACCATGATCAGAGCCGCGGCGGTCACCACACGGGCGCTGTGCCGGGCACCCATGTGGATCGCGTGGAGGGGCCGGCGGGTGTGGGCGTAGGACTCGTGGATACGGGAGACCAGGAACACCTCGTAGTCCATGGCCAGCCCGAACAGGACAGCCATGACCACGACGGGGAGGAACGACGCCGTCGGGGTGGACCCGTCGACCCCCACCAGCTCCCGGAAGTGGCCGTTCTGGAAGACGCCGACCGTGGCGCCGAACGTCGCCGCGACGGACAGCAGGAACCCGGCCGCCGCCTTCAGCGGGACGACGAAGGACCGGAAGACGATCAGCAGGAGCACCAGGGACAGGCCGACCACCACGGCGCCGAAGGGCACCAGGGCGGAGGCCAGTTGGACGGATACGTCGATCGACACCGCCGTCTGGCCCGTGACCCGGATGCTCGCTCCCGTCTCCTCGGCGACCCGCCCCGCCCGGTCGCGGATCGTGGTCACCAGGTCTTTGGTGGTCTGCGCGTCGGGCGCCCCCCGGGGAACGAGCTGGACGACGGCGTACGTACCTGAGCCGTTCACCTTGGGCGGGGCGACGGCTGCCACGTCGTCCAGACCCTTCAGGTCCCTGGCGACGGCAGCGGCCGCGGCCTGGGGTGACGCGGTGTCACCGGTGTCGGCCAGGACGACGAGAGGGCCGTTGAAGCCGGGGCCGAAGGTGCGGGAGATCGTGTCGTAGGCCGCGCGCTGCGAGGAGTGCGCGGGCGCGGAGCCGTTGTCCGGCAGGGCGAGGTTCAGGTCCTTCGCGGGCCACGCCAGCGCGCCGAGCGCCGCGAGCACGGCGAGCGTCGTCAGCCAGGGCTTGGCGGTGGCGAGGCGGACCCAGCGTTCGCCGAGGTTCGCCGCCCGGGTGTCGGGCCCGGCCACGGCCACCTCCCGGGCGGCGGCGCGCGATCCGGGCCTCGGTACGAGGCGGGTGCCGACCACGCCCAGCAGTGCGGGCAGCAGGGTGAGCGCCACCGCGACCCCGGCCAGCACCGCGAGGGCCGCGCACAGGCCCATCACGGTCAGGAACGGGATCCCGACGACGGAGAGTCCGGCCATGGCGATGATGACGGTCAGTCCGGCGAAGACCACCGCGCTGCCGGCGGTCCCGGCCGCCAGTGCCGCCGATTCCTCCGGACTCCTTCCCTCGGCCAGGTGCGAGCGGTGCCGGGAGAGGATGAACAGGGCGTAGTCGATGCCGACCGCGAGGCCGATCATCAGGGCCAGGGTCAGGGCGGTGGAGGAGATGCCGGCCACCCCGGTCAGCGCCAGGACCCCGCCCACCCCGGCCAGTACCCCGGCCAGCGCGGTGAGCAGCGGCATGCCCGCCGCCAGCAGCGAACCGAAGGTGATCGCCAGGACGAGCACGGCGACCAGTACGCCGATGAGGTCCTGGGCGCCGGGCTCGGCGCCGCCACCGCTGAACGCCGACCCGCCGAGATCCACACGCAGGCCCGCCTCCCGGGCCGGGGCCGCGGTGGCGTCCAGCGCGTCCAGGCTGTCCGCGTCCAGGTCGTTCTTGGACACGTCGTAACCGACCTGGGCGACGGCGACTCCCCCGTCGGCCGAGACGGTGCCCGTCGCCTCGGGCGCGGTCACGCCGGCGACCTGCGGGGCGCGGGCCGCCCTGGCCAGCGTGTCGTCGATCGCCGCCTTGAAAGGCGCTTCCTTGACGCTCTCGCCCGCGGGTGCGGTGAACACGAGTTGGGCGCTGGTCCCCGCGGCGCCGGGAAACGCCCGGCCCATGACGTCCAGGGCCTGCTGGGACTCCGAGCCGGGGATCGAGAACTCGTCGTCCAGGCGCCCCGTGCCGCCGAACGCCGCGCTCATGGCGATCACGGCGGCCAAGAGGCCCAGCCAGCAGGCGAACACCAGTCGGCGGCAACGGAAACAGGACCGGCCGAGCCGGTACAGGAGGGTGGCCATGGGTGTGCTCCAGAAGGAAGGCCTCGGAGAAAGCCGGGCGCGAAAGTGGCAGCGCTGCCATGTTAGCTCAAGTGGCAGCTCTGCCACTTTCCGGGGGGTGGGAGCTTGCGATAATCCGCGTATGGACAGCCCTGGACTCCGTGAACGGAACAAGCAGAAGACGCGCCGGGCCATCGAGGAGGCCGCCGCGCGCCTCTTCGGCGAGCGAGGTTTCGAGCACACGACCGTGCGCGACATCGCCACGGCCGCCGGGGTCGGGGAGCGGACCTTCTTCCGCTACTTCCCCTCGAAGGAGTCCCTGATCGTCGGTCAGGTCCGCGACCTGATCCCCCGGTTGGCCCGCCTTCTGCGCGAACGCCCGGCCGCCGAGGCCCCCTACCGGGCCATGTGCAACGCCGTACTGACACTGGCCGGCGAGCACGACGTACCGCCGGCCATCTTCATCACCGGTTCGCCGAAGGATCTGACGCCGAACGCGTCCCGTACCGACCGGTTCCTCCTGAGAGACCTCGAACAGGCCGTCACGGCCGCCATGGAGGAGCGGCTGGGCGCCGGCGAGGACGCTCCGGAGCTGCGCCTGCGGGCGGCGGTCAAGGCCCGGGCGGGAGTCTCCGCCCTGCGCGGGCTGCTCGCGGTCCACGCAGGGAGCACCTTGACGACAAGCCTGAGCATGAAGCAGCTCGCGGGCCTGGTCGAGGACGCGTTCGCCGCGCTGGACGACTGACGGGCGAGACCGGCACCGAAGCCGGTCTCGCCCGGACAGACGTACGGAGGTACGGAGGTACGGAGGTACGGAGGCGGCGTTACGGTCGGGGCTTGTCCGCGAACACCCAACGGTTGCCCGCCAGCGCGTCGTTGTCCTCGGGCAACGGACCGCGTCCGTGAAAGCGGGTGAAGTCGAACGGTGTGTGGACCGAGGTGGACCAGCCCTTGACCGCCAGGTCACCCGCGGAGTCGGGCCGCGGCTGTAGGTCGAACAGGTTGAGCAGGTCGATGCCGATCTGGCGGTGGGTCGAGGTGTAGAGCGGGCTGTCGCGGTATTCCAGCAAGTCCCTTTCGAGCTTCACCTCGAACGCGAGGGCGCTCCCGGGCGCGCTCAACCGGTCCACCGTGTCGATGAGGTACGTCTCGGCGACGGGCGGCAGATAGAACAGCAGCCCCTCGGCCAGCCAGACGCTCGGTGCGGACGCGTCGAAGCCGGCGTCGGCCAGCGCCGTGACCCAGTCGTCCCGCAGATCGACCGGGACGGTTACGCGCTCCGCCTTCGGTGTGGCCGACAGTCCGTCGAGGACCTCGTGCTTGAACGCCAGCACCCCTTCCCGGTCGATCTCGAAGACCACACAGCCGGGAGGCCAGTCGAGCCGGAAGGCCCGCGAGTCCAACCCGGCCCCGAGCAGCACCACTTGGCGGGCGCCGCCCTTGCGCACCGACCGGAGGACGAAGTCGTCGAGGACCCTCGTCCGCAGGCCGAAGTACCGCGCGAACCGCCCCCACAGCGGGTTCGCGTCCCCGTCCGCGACCTGGTGCGGGCGCACCGGCCAGGCGGCGGACGCGGGTGCGGCGAGCACGAAGTGCTCCGCGTAGACGTCCCGGGCCAGGGCGTCGTGGCGGTGGGTCTCGATCGCCCGTGACGCGGCGACCAGGAGAGCGGTCAGACCGACACCTCCTTCCACGCCTTCCACACCGGTGTCGCGAGTTGTTGTGCCGGTCACATGTTCTCCCTTGTCGCACGTCGGCGGCTCCCGCTACGGGAGCAGGACGGGTTTGACGACGCGGCCCGCCTCACAGTCGCGTTCCGCTTCGTTGATGTCGGCGAGTGGGTACGTACGGATCAACTCGTCGAAGGGAAACCGCCCGGCCTGCCACAGCCCGGTCAGCCGCGGTATCAGCAGTCCCGGCACCGCGTCCCCCTCGCAGATGTGGGAGATCTTCCTGCCCCGGTCCAGCGTGCCCGGTTCGAGCGGCAGCGCGGTGTGGAGCCGGGCCACCAGACCGAGGTGACCGGTCGGGCGCAGGGCCCGCAGCGCGTCGTTGATCAGCGGGGCGGAGGCCGTGGTGTCCAGTGCGTACCGCGCTCCGCCGTCGGTCAGGTGCCGGATACGGCCGGGCAGGTCGGCCGTCGTGGCGTCCAGCGCGGTCGCGCCGAACCGCCGCGCGAGGGCCAGCCGTTCGGGATACCGGTCGACGGCCACGACCGCCGCCCCGCACGCGGTGGCCGCCATCACCGCGGCCAGGCCCACCGCTCCCGCGCCGAAGACCGCGACGGTGTCGCCGGGCCCGGCGCCGAAGGTGTTGAGGACCGCTCCGGCGCCGGTGAGGAAACCGCAGCCGAGCGGTCCGAGCAGCTCGACGGGCAGCGAGGGGTCGACCCGGACGGCGTTGCGGGCCGCGACCACCGCGTACTCGGCGAACGAGGACTGGCCGAACCACCGGGGGGCCAGTTCGCCCCCGGTCGCGTCGGTGAACCGTGCGGCGTTCTCCTTGCGCCCGCCGAAGAGGTTGAGCGAGGCGAAGGAGTCGCAGTAGGCGGGGGCGGCGCCCAGGCAGTTCCGGCAGTGTCCGCAGGAGTCGAAGCTGAGCACCACGTGGTCGCCGGCGCTCAGACCCGTGTGCGGGCCGCCCGTCTCCACCACGACCCCGGCCCCTTCGTGGCCGAGCACCGCCGGCAGCGGCGAGCGGCCGGCCGACCGCCGGACCGCGAGGTCGGTCCGGCACATCCCCGTACCCGCGATCCTGACCAGGACCTCACCGTCGGCGGGACCGGGGTCCAGCTCCACCTCCTCGACGGCGAACCGGCTCTCGTACGAGCGCAGCACCGCCGCGCGGAATCTCATCCTCACGCCTCCAGCGGACGGTGTACGACAAACGGCGCGAGGTTCCCGTAGAGCCCCCACAGTCCGCCCGCGACCCCGACGCCGCTGTCCTTGATGCCCGCGAAGGGCTGCGCGAGGGACAGTTCGGCGTGGTGGTTGATCCACGCCGTCCCGCACTCCAGCCGGCCGGCGACCGCCTCGGCCCGGTCGAGGTCGGTCCCCCACACCGAGCCGCCCAGCCCGAAGCCGGTGCTGTTGGCCGCCTCGACGGCTTCGCCGAGGCTGTCGTACGGCAGCACCGGCAGGAGGGGGCCGAACTGTTCCTCTGTCACCACCGGGCTGTCGGGCGGGACGTCGGCGAGGATCGTCGGGGCGTAGAAGTAGCCCGGCCGGTCCAGCCGGTGGCCGCCGGCCACCGCCCGGGCGCCGTCCGCCAGGGCCTGGGCCGTGTAGCGCTCGACCCGGGCCAGTTGCGGGGCGTTGTTGACCGGGCCCAGCTGCGTGCCCGGATCCAGGCCGGCCCCGACGACGGCGCTCTTCGCGCGCTGTGCCAGGGCCTCGACCACGTCGGAGCAGAGCCGGGCCGGGGCGTAGACGCGCTTGACCGCCATGCAGACCTGGCCGCAGTTGCGGAACGCCGCCCAGAACAGCCGGTCCGCGATCCGCTCCACCTCCACGTCGTCCAGCAGGATCGCGGCGTCGTTGCCGCCCAGTTCCAGGGTGACCCGGCCGAGCGACGCCGCCGCGCCCCGCGCGACGGCCCGCCCGGTGGGCGCGGAACCGGTGAAGGTCACGTGCCGGATCCCCGGATGGGAGGCCAGTCGGGCGCCGAGGGGTTCGTGACCGGTGACGACGGTGAGCACGTCCTCGGGGAGGACGGAGGAGATGACGGACGCCAGCAGCCGGGTGGCCAGGGGGGTGAAGGGGGACGGCTTGAGCACGACCGTGTTGCCCGCGGCGAGCGCGGGCGCGAACTTCGCCGACGCGAGCTGGAGGGGGAAGTTCCACGGGACGATCGCGGCCACGGGTCCCAGTGGCCGCCAGCGGATCTCGCTGCGTACCGGACGGCCGTCCGTGATCCGCTGGGGCCTGGGGGCCAGGTCGGCGAAGTGGCGCAGGCGGGCGGCCGTACGCTCGATCTCCGCGTACGACTCGGCCAGGGGCTTGCCCTGTTCCCGGGTGAGCAGCGGAGCGAGGTCCGCCCCGGCCGCCTCCACGGCGTCGGCCGCCGCGAGCAGCGCGGTGGTGCGGGCGGCGGGATCGGCCCGCCAGCCCCGCCAGGCCTCCTGGGCCCGGCCGACCACGGCGTCCAGTTCCTCCGGCGACTGGCAGGGAGCCTCCTCGAAGGCCTCGCCCGTCGCCGGATCGAGGACGGCGAAGCGCTCGGCGCCCGTCCCGGGTGCGTGAGGGGGCCGAGGTGTCGGCATGCCGCCCCTCAGCTCGCGGCCGCGGCGGCGGCCGCGTGTTCCCGGGCGTGCCGGTCCATCTCCGCCCGGAAGGCGGCCACCAACTGCGGCTGAATCCTTCCCGTGTTGCGGTCGCCCCCCTCACAGACGGCCCCGCGCACCCCCACGATGTCCGTACCCATACGGGTCAGCGCACCGAGGTCTTCCGCCTTCACACTGCCCGCGAGCGCCGCGAGCAGACCGGCGTCGTGGGCGAGGCGGACGAACTCCGCGCAGACGTCCGGCGGAACGTGGTCGAACAGCCGGCTCCCGTCCTTGATCGCGGTGTCGAGCATGGCCGCGTCCGCGCCGGAACGGCGGGCGATGTCGGGCAGCGCGAGCGGGTTGACGCAGCCGATGCGGTGGGCGTCGGCATAGCCCGAGGCGACCACCAGCGCCTCCGGCCGATAGTCCTTCACCGCCCGGACGACCCCCCGCATGACATCGACGGCCTGTTCGGGCGTGGTGCAGCCGTAGAGGCCGACCTTGATGTACGTGGCTCCCGAGACGGCCGCGCCGAGCGCCGCCTGAGCCACCGTGCCGGGCTTGTACGGCACGTCCCCCACCGTCGCGGACACCGGCTTCCCGGCCGGGACCGCCTCACGGATCTCTCTGATGACCCACGGGAAATTCGCGCCCAGCGAACCCTCGTCGGGCTTCTTCACATCAACAATGTCCAGATACTCCGCCGCCTTCGCACAATCGAGAGCTTCCTCGACACTGTCCGGAGAGATGAGAAGCAACAACGTGGACTCCTTTTCATCGCACACCCGTCCGACCAGCAGGCAGGTATACGAAAACGGTCGGATCCCTTGCGGTGTGTTCATCATTCACCGCGGTCCGTAGTCATCGGTAGAGCGCACAGGACCCGGACGGGAATTTCCGCGCACTACTCAACGCGCCGTGCGCGCCTGTGAAAGCGCGCCGCACACATCAGTCCGAATCAAAGAGGTCGATGATCACTCGATCGACCGTTTCCGACATACCGGAAATATAGGATGAGTGGGGTATAAAGCTCCGGACCACCAAGATCGCGACCAGGACGGACCAGCCATGTCTCATCACCTCGACACCCCGCTGGCGGCGCAGAACGGCCAGCTGTTCATCGACGACCTCTATGTCTTCCCCGGCGAGGACAGCACGGTGTTTGTCATGGACATCAACTCCAACATCACCGGCGTCCACGCCGAGCCGGGCTTCCACCACGAGGCGCGCTACGAGATCAAGGTGCACTTCGACGGCGCCGACCAGGAGACCCTGACCTACCGGTTCTCCTTCGGCGAGCCCGACGCGGACGGCCGTCAGTCGCTGCGCCTGCACTCCCTGACCGGCGCGGACGCCCAGGGGGACGCGGCCGAGGGCGAGTTGGTGCTGGAGGGCCGTACCGGCGAGACGGCCGGCGCGGCCGGGATCCGCGCCTGGGCCGGACGGGTCCAGGATGCCTTCTACGTCGACCTGTCCCTGCTCGCCGTCGTCAACGGCGCCGTGGGGAAGGGCACCGCGGTGGACCTGTCGTCCTGGAATCCCCACGAGGCGCGGAACACCTTCGCCGGTACGACGGTGGAGGCGATCGTCCTCGAAGTCCCCCACACACACGACCGGTTGCGGCCCGGGGCCCGTACCGGCGTGTGGTGCGCGACCAAGCTGGCGACCGACGCCGGCGGCTGGCGGCAGGTCAACCGCGGTGGCAATCCGATGATGTGGCCGATCTTCTGGCCCGACGACACGGACTTCTCGAACCCGGCCAACACCCGCCACCCGTCCGAGGACGTCGCCGCCGACGGCCGGGCGATCGCCGGCCGGATCGCCGCCGTGGTCGCGGCCACCGGTACCTCGGCCGACCCCGCGGGCTACGGGCAGACCGTCGCCCTGCGGCTCCTCCCCGACGTCCTGCCGTACGTGGTCGGCACCCCCGCCTCCTTCGGCTTCGCCGCCCGCAACGGCCGTACCCGCGCGGACAACGCACCCGAGGTGATGATGTCCCTGGTCACCAACCTGCCCGTGCCCAGTGGCCTCTCCCCCGCCACCACCAAGGACCAGCAGAACGACCGGTTCCCGTACGTCGTACCGGAGTGAGCACGGCCATTGCCTCTTTGTGCGCGAGCCCTGGTCCGGGCTCCGGTGGCGAGAGGCCGAATGGCATGAGACCGTGTCGTCCGTTGGGTCGTGCGCCGGGTTGTACGGGGGGCCGAGGAGGAGAAATCCGATGGCCATGGAAGCGCTGAGCAAATTGATGGACCAGATTTCGCCGGACCATCAGGAATGGGTCAACTCATTGCCGAGGGAACGGCAGCTCGAACTGCTGAAAATGTGGGAGAACCACGGCGGGAACACCGAGCTCGGCAATATCGGGAGCGACAGCAACAGCGTGGACCCGGACGCGCTGATCGAGAAGTTCAGAACGCACTGACCCCTCAGCTGTCGTAGTCGACGCTCACCTTCTCGGAGACCGGGAACGTCTGGCAGGTGAGGACGTAGCCGGCGTCGACCTCGGCGGGTTCGAGCGCGTAGTTGCGGCGCATGTCGGCCTTGCCGTCGGTGACCAGGGCGCGGCACGTCCCGCACACGCCGCCCTTGCAGGCGAACGGCAGGTCGGGGCGTGTCTTCTGGGCGCCGTCGAGGATCGTGGCGGTACGGGCCAGCGCGCCGGTGGTGGAACGGCCGTCGAGCGTGATGGTGACCTGGCTGACCGGGCCCTCGGCGGCGCCGTCCACATGGCGCGTCTCCCGTACCGGCGCGTCGTCGGCGAAGAACAGCTCGCGGTGGATCCGGTCGGCGGGAACGCCGAGTCCGTTCAGGACGTGCTGGGCGTCGCGGACCATGCCGTGCGGGCCGCACAGCCACCAGTGGCCGGCGTCGGCGAGGTCGACCAGGCCGTCGACGAGCGCGGCGAGCCGGCCGCCGTCGAGGCGGCCGGTGAGCAGCTCGGCCTCGCGGGGCTCGCGGGAGAGGACGTGCGCGAGCTGGAAGCGGGTGGGGTAGAGATCCTTCAGGTCGGCGAGTTCGTCGGCGAACATGACGGAGTTGGTGCGGCGGTTGCCGTAGAAGAGGGTCACCCGGGAGCGGTCGTCGGCGGCGAGGACCGATTCGGCGATGGAGATCATCGGGGTGATGCCGGAACCGGCCGCGATCAGGACGTGGTGTCCGTGCGCGGTGAGGTCGGGGGTGAACGCGCCGCTGGGGGCCATCACGTCGATGACGTCCCCCGGCTTCACCTCGTGGACCAGCCAGGACGAGAACAGTCCGTCGGGCACTTCCCGTACGCCGATGCGCGGCGGGGTGCCCGCGGGGGCGCAGATGGAGTACGAGCGCCGCTCGTCCCGTCCGCCGACCTGGCGGCGCAGGGTGAGCGCCTGCCCGGGGGCGAAGGCGAACTCGCCGGCCAGTTCGTCGGGGATCGCGAACGCGACGGAGACCGCGTCCTCGCACAGCCGGCGCACCTCGGCCACACGGAGGGGGTGGAAGGCGGGCCGGCGCCGTGGGGCCCGTACGGGTGCCGGGCTCAACAGGTCTGCCATCAGATCTCCTTGACGTACTCGAACGGCTCACGGCAGGTGCGGCAGCGCCACAGTGCCTTGCACGACGTGGCGCCGAACCGGGAGGTTTCCTCGGTGTCGGCCGAGCCGCAGAGGGGACACATCACCTCGGCGCGTGTCGGCGAGAGCACCAGCGGCACCGGGCCGGGCGGGTGGCGCGGGGCCGGTCCTGGCGGGGCGATGCCGTGCTCGGCGAGTTTGCGGCGGCCGGCGGGGGTGATCCAGTCCGTGGTCCACGGCGGGTCGAGCACCGTACGGACCTCCACGCGCGCGTACCCGGCGGCCTTCAGCCTGGTGGCCACTCCGGCGCGCATCTCGGCCATGGCCGGGCAGCCGGAGTAGGTCGGGGTGAGGCTCGCGACGATCGTGCCGTCCGCGCCCGCCTCGACCTCGCGCAGCACGCCGAGGTCGGCGAGGGTGAGCATGGGGAGTTCGGGGTCCGGGACGCCCTCGGCGATGTGGCGGGCGCGGCGGACGTCCGCCGGGCCGGTCACCATGTCCCCTCCGGGTGGGCCCGGGCGACGGACTGCAATTCGGTCAGCAGCGGGACGAGGTGCTCGGTGTGGTCTCCGTCCCGGCCGGATCCCGGGAGCGGCTGCCACGCGGGCAGGGGCAGTCCGGCCGCGTCCAGGACCTGGCGCAGGACCCCCACCACGTCGTCGCGGACGTCGTACGCGGAGAACAACTCGCCCAGATACGGGGTCACGTGCCGCAGCGCGGCCCGCATGCGGCGGTGCGACTCGTCCGTACCGTCGCCGAGGCGCACCGCCCAGTCGGCGGCCCACTGGCGGTGGTACGCCAGCTCCTTCACGCCCTTGACGGCGACGGCCGAGAGGACGGGGTCCGCGGTGGCGGTCAGCCTCTCGAAGTGCGCGAGCCGCCAGCTGGACAGCACCAGCAGCCGTACGACGGTGAACGCGAAGTCCCCGTTGGGCAGTTCGGCCAAGCGTACGTTCCGGAACTCGCCCGCGTCGCGGAAGTAGGCGTACGCGTCCTCGCCGCGGCCGGTGCCGTCGGCGTGGCCGGCCCGGGTGTAGAGCAGGCGGGCCTGGCCGAGCAGGTCGAGCCCGATGTTGGCGAGGGCGACGTCCTCCTCCAGCTCGGGGGCGCGGGTGGTCCACTCGGCCAGCCGCTGGGCGCTGACGAGGGCGTCGTCGCCGAGCGCGAGACAGGACGCGGTGAGCTCCCGCCGGTCGACACCGGCGGGGACGGTGGTGTCCACGCCGTGCAGGGGGTCCTCGAAGCCGGTGCCGAACGCCCACCGGGCGTCGCCGTCGTCGTGACCCTCGGCCAGGGTCATGTAGACGTGGTCGTCGGTCATGCCCTGCTCCTAGATGTGGGGGACGTCGTCGGGGATGTCGTAGAAGGTGGGGTGGCGGTACACCTTGTCCGCGCTGGGCGCGAAGAAGGGGTCCTTCTCGTCGCGGGTGGAGGCGGCGATGTGCGCGGAGGGCACCACCCAGATGCTCACCCCTTCGTTGCGCCGGGTGTACAGGTCCCGGGCGTGGGTGAGGGCCATCCGGTCGTCGGCGGCGTGCAGGGAGCCGACATGGACGTGGTTCAGCCCGCGCTTGCCGCGTACGAACACCTCGTACAGCGGCCAGCCCGCCTTCGGCTCCTGTGTGTCGCTCATGTCGCCGCTCCTTCGCGCGTACGTGCCGTCCGCTTCGCCGCGTGGGCCGCGGCCGCCTCCCGTACCCAGGCGCCTTCCTCATGGGCGTCGCGCCGCCGCTCGACCCGTTCCGCGTTGCACGGCCCGTCGCCCTTGATGACGCGCATCAGCTCGTCCCAGTCGGGGGTGCCGAAGTCGTGGTGACCCTGTTCCTCGTTCCACCGCAGCTCGGGGTCGGGGAGGGTCACGCCGAGCTTCTCCGCCTGGGGCACGGTCATGTCGACGAAGCGCCGGCGCAGTTCGTCGTTGCTGTGGCGCTTGATCTTCCACGCCATGGAGGCCGCCGAGTTGGGGGAGTTCTCGTCCGGCGGGCCGAACATCATCAGGGACGGCCACCACCACCGGTCGACCGCGTCCTGGACCATGGCCCGCTGGGCCTCGGTGCCGCGCATCATCGTCATCAGCAGTTCGTAGCCCTGCCGCTGGTGGAAGGACTCCTCCTTGCAGATGCGCACCATGGCGCGGGCGTAGGGGCCGTAGGAGCTGCGGCACAGCGGCACCTGGTTGCAGATGGCCGCGCCGTCCACGAACCAGCCGATCACGCCGACGTCGGCGAAGGTCGGTGTGGGGTAGTTGAAGATCGACGAGTACTTCTGGCGGCCCTCGATCAGCCGCCGGGTGAGGTCTTCACGGTCGACGCCGAGGGTCTCGGCGGCCGAGTAGAGGTACAGGCCGTGGCCGGCTTCGTCCTGGACCTTCGCGAACAGGATGGCCTTGCGGCGCAGCGAGGGCGCGCGGGTGATCCAGTCGCCCTCCGGCTGCATGCCGATGATCTCCGAGTGGGCGTGCTGGGCGATCTGCCTGATCAGCGTCTTGCGGTAGCCGTCGGGCATCCAGTCGCGCGGCTCGACACGCTGGTCGCGCGCGATGGTGGCCTCGAAGTACTCCTCGAGCCCCGGATCGGCGCGAAGCGCCGCTCCGGGCTGTGTGTCATCCATGCCATCTCCCCAACCGACCGTTCGTTCGGTCCCCAATATGATGCATTCTACGGCTTCCCACAAGTGCCGCGCGGGGTCAGCGCCCCTGGGCCGCGGGCCGCTCGTGCCCCTCCCCGGTCCGGGGGGATTCCGGGCCGGCCGCGCTCACACCCGCTCCACCAGCATCGCGACGCCCTGGCCGACGCCGACGCACAGGGTCGCGAGGCCCTTGCGGGCGTCCGCCCGCTCCAGCCGGCCCAGCAGGGTGAGGAGGAGGCGGGCGCCCGAGCAGCCCAGCGGGTGGCCCAGCGCGATGGCCCCGCCGTCGGCGTTGACCCTCTCCTCGTCGAGCTTGAGGCGCCGTACCACCGCGAGCGCCTGCGCGGCGAACGCCTCGTTCAGTTCGACCGCGTCGAGGTCGGCGGTCTGCCATCCGGCGCGGGCGAGAGCCTTCTGGGTGGCGGGCACCGGTCCGAGGCCCATGACGTTCGGCTGCACGCCCGCGGAGGCGGAGGCGACGATCCGGGCCCGCGGGGTGAGCCCGTACCGCGCGACGGCCGCCGCGCTCGCCACCACCAGCGCGGCGGCGCCGTCGGAGAGCGGCGAGGAGGAGCCCGCGGTGACGATGCCGTCCGCGCGGAAGATGGTGCGCAGGGCGCCGAGCTTCTCCAGCGTGGTGGTGGGGCGCGGCCCCTCGTCCTGGGTGACCTCGCCGTCCTTCACGGGGACCGGCACGATCTCACGGTCGAAGTGTCCCGCCGCCTGGGCCGCGAGGGCCCGCTGATGGCTGCGCAGGGCGAACGTGTCGGACTCGGCGCGGGTGATGCCGTCGAGGGCGGCGACCTCCTCGGCGGTCTCCCCCATCGACAGGGTCACCTTCGCCGTCCGCGGATCGGCGCCGGCGGGCACGGCCCGGTCGGCGGCGGCGAACCGCGGATTGGTGAAGCGCCAGCCGAGGGACGTGTCGTACACCTGGCCCGGCTTGGCCCACGGCGTGCCGGGCTTCTCCATCACCCAGGGGGCCCGGGTCATCGACTCCACCCCGCCGGCGACGACCAGGTCGGCCTCGCCGGCACGGATCGCCTGGGCGGCGGAGGCGACGGCCGTCAGGCCCGAGGCGCAGAGCCGGTTGACGGTGTAGCCGGGCACGGTGTGGGGCAGTCCGGCCAGCAGGACGGCCATGCGTGCCACGTCCCGGTTGTCCTCACCGGCCTGGTTCGCGGCGCCCAGGATCACCTCGTCCACGGCGTCGGCCGGGATCGCGGCGCGGCGTACGGCCTCGCCGACCACGAGGGCGGCCAGGTCGTCGGGGCGCACGGAGGCGAGGGCGCCGCCGTAGCGGCCCTGCGGGGTGCGGGCTCCGTCGATCAGGTAGACGTCGTCAGACATGGGCGGGCTCCTCGGCGGTGACGGGGCGGCGGGACCGGCGCGGTTCGTGGCTGGGTAACGTAACCCTTCCGCACGCTAACCGAATGGTCGGTCGGGACACAAGGCGGAGGGCACGGTGGCGCGAGCCACCCCGCCGGAGCCGGACCCCGTCGTGCCGATGGACTGACGACCGCCGCCAGGCCTTCCGTACCACCGGGCACCTTCCGTACCGCGGCCACCGCACGCAAGGCAGCAAACCGACACCGACAGAGCCCTCCGGTGGGCAGGTTGAGCCTCGCCCCGCCAACTCCCCCGCCCTAGAGTCGCGTTGTTCCCACAGGGGCGAACACGTCAGGAGGCGCCGGGACATGCCCGGCGATGTACTCCGCCTGAATCCGTTTCCCCTCACCGGGATCGCACGACATCAACAGGCCTTCCGGGGGAAGGCCGGATCACCCGCCGCGTAGCACGCCGTAAGGGGTCGCTCTGTGCTGCCTCGGCGTCATTCCGGTGTGCCGGAAACGTGTCCGCGGGTCCGCTCCCGCACTTCCTCCTGGGCCGCGTCGACGCCTTTCCACCGGCGTCCGGAAGACAGGGGGAACGAGTGCGAAGATCAACGGCATCGCGAAGAGGCAGCGGTAGGGGCGCCTCGAAGAGGGGCGTCGCGGGTACGGCCCTGGTCGCGGCAGCGGCCGTACTGGCCGGGTTGGTGTACGCGGTTCCGGCCCAGGCCGACGAACCGGGTGACAATCCCACGGATCCGTGGCTGCGGACCACCCGGATCAGCCTGGGGGCCGCGGCCCGGGGCGACCGCTGCGAGGTGGCCCGCTATGTCTCCTTCGGCGGCGCCGAGATGAAGGCGACGGCGGGGAAGGCGCTCGCCGGTACGGACGCCGACCTGGTGACCGCGCTGAGGACCAGCGTGGACGGATGGGCGCCCGTCATCCAGGCGACGGACCGTGACAAGGCCGCGGACGGCACCTACGCGCAGCAGTACGAGACCCGGCACACCAACCTGGACAAGGCCAACAAGCCCTACGCCCCGGAGAACAGCGAGGAGGGACGGGACTACTTCGCGCCGGACTTCGGCGCGGACATCCTGGACTTCACGTTCGGCAAACAGCGTGAGATCTACAACCGGGCGTCGGACAGCCCCACTCCGAAGGCCGGCAGCGCGGCGTTCGCCAAGGCCAAGCAGGTGTTCGCCACCGAGACGGGCGAACCCCTCCCCACCTTCGAGGAGAACTACAAGAGCTTCGCCGGGATCGAGTTGCTCGGGTATTCCGGGGACACCGTGGCGCCGGGGTCGGCGAACGACATCGCGTCCTTCCTCCGGTTCGGCGGCTTTCCGAGGACGGCGCCGGAACCGGACTCGCTGGAGTTCCGGTCCGAGGTCGAGTCGCTGAAGAT
This sequence comes from Streptomyces sp. NPDC087420, assembly GCF_044744165.1. Taxonomy (NCBI): domain Bacteria; kingdom Bacillati; phylum Actinomycetota; class Actinomycetes; order Kitasatosporales; family Streptomycetaceae; genus Streptomyces; species Streptomyces sp. NPDC087420. The sequence goes on along the minus strand of NZ_JBIUXU010000005.1, from coordinate 512,421 downwards.
CGCCTGGGCGAGCTGTGACAGCGACAACCCGATCGACTACAACCGTGTGCTGACCGGTGTGGTCACCCAGGCGTACACGGAGTGGGAGAGCGAGTACGCGGCGCAGTCCAAGCCGCGTGCCGACATCGTCGCCGCCGAGATCACGGCGTCGAAGGAAGTCCGTACGGCCACCGCCGCGATGATCGAGGCGGTCAGCCAGGCGTGGCTGGCGGACCAGATCCTCTTCTGGCAGAAGTACTGGGCCGCCAGGCCCGGTGACCTTCTCTATCCCAAGGCCGCCGAGTTCACCAAGGCCACCGCGGACCTCGCCGCCGCCCGCAAGGCGGCCGCGGCGCAGGTGACGATCGCCGACAAGGCCGCCGCCGCCGCGAAGGTCGCGTCGGACAAGGCGGCGGTGGCGCAGAGCGCCGGGTACGCCGTCGCCGACGCCGCCGGAACTCCGCGCGGGCGCGGGCTGTTGTACGCGCAGCAGGCGGTCCAGGTGGCCAAGGCCTCCACCGCCGCCGCCACGGCCGCGTCGAAGGCGACCCTCACCGCGTCGAACGCCGCGAAGGCGACCGCCGCCGGCAGTGGCGCCCTGTACGCGCTGAGCCAGACGCAGTCCCACGCCGTGAACACCGAGTTCCGCAAGGCAGCCGCGCTGGAGGCCGCGGCTCAGGCCAGGGCCGCCGCGACTGCGGCCGAGACCCAGGCCAAGGAAGCCGCGGCGAACGCCACCAGGGCGAAGAACGCCCAGGGCACCGCCGAGCGGGCGGAGCAGACCGCCAGAACCGCGGCGGCCACGGCGAAATCGGAGCGGGCCAAGGCCGAGGCGGAGAAGGCCAACGCGACCCGGGAACGCACGACCGCCGAGAGCGAGCGGAACAAGGCGGCGGCAGCCGAGCAACGGGCCGTGAACGAACGGGAGGCCGCGGGCCGGGCGTCGGGCTCGGCACAGACGGCCGGGAGCACCGCGGCCGCGGAACTGGAGAAGGCCGAGAACGCCGAGTTCAGGGCCGCCTCGCTCCGTGACGACGCGGTCGCCGCCGAAAGGGACAAGAACGCGACCGCGTCGCGCGCCGCCGCCCTCGAAGCGGCGGCGGCGGCTGCGGAGGGCACCGCTTCCGCCGGCGCGGCACGGCAGGCCGCGACCGAGGCCCGTACAGCGGCCAACGAAGCCTCGGGCGCAGCCACCCGAGCGCGTACGGCGGCCAATGACGCCACCTCGGCGGCCGTGAACGCGCGCGCGGCGGCGACCCGGGCCGGAGGGGCCGCCTCGCGCGCCCGTGCCTCGTCGGACCGGGCATGGTCGGCGTATCAGACCAGCTACGCCGCCGCGCAGACCTCGCACGCGGCCGCGGCGGAGGCCATCGACGCCTCCGACGCGGCGGCCAGGAACGCGAAGGCGGCCGAGGCCGAGAGCAAGAAGGCCCAGGCCGCCTCCGCCGAGGCCCATCGGCAAGCCCTCGCGGCGAAGGACGAGGCGGCCCAGACCTCCTCGTGGGCGGCGAAGACCGCCGGATTCGCCTATGCCGCCGGTCAGTCGGCCGCGGCCGCCGGCGCCGCCGCCACCGAAGTGGTCAAGCCCGCCAACGAGGCCATCTCCATCGGCAGCCCGTACAAGGAGACGGACGCCGCCGCGGCCTTCGCCGTCCTGGTCGGGCAGACGTCGCTGACCATGGCGCAGCAGCAGGCCGCCGCGGCCCAGGCCAAGTCCGAGGAGGCGGCCAGGGCCGCCGCCACGGCGAAGGCTCTCGCCGACAAGGCGAACGCGGACGCCAAGGCAGCGGCCAACGCGGCGGCAGCGGCGGCGGCCGACGCCGCCAAGGCTCTCGCGTCCGTCGCCGCCGCCAAGGCCTCCGCCGCGGAAGCGGCCAAGGCCGCCGCGGCGGCCAAGAAGGCGGACGTCAACACCACGGCGTACAACGCGCAGGCGGGAGAGGACGCCCTCTTCGCCGCCTCCGCGGCCAACGGCGCGGAGAGCGAGGCGTCGGCCGCCGGCGCGGCGGCCACCGAGGCCGAGAAGGACGCGGCCGGCGCCCGCGGCGCGGCGACGGCCGCGGAGGCCGACGCGTCCACGGCGCGCGCCACCGCCACCCGGGCCGAGACCGATGCCACGGCCGCCGAGACCGCCGCGACCAACGCCGACCAGTCGGCCAGGGAGGCCGACACCGCCGCGGACCGGGCGGAGGAAGAGGCGCGCAAGGCGCTCGAAGAGGACCGCAAGGCCGCCATGGCCCAGGGCGGCACCGGGGTCAGCGGGGGCAGTGGGCCCGGTCTGGGCGGAGACGACGAGGCCGTGCTGCGCGCCGGCTGCGGACAGGCGTGCGTCGATCAGTACCGTGCGGCGATGGGGGCGTCGAACGCCGATGTCGTCGACTGGCTGAAGGCCAACAGCGGTGAGGTTCTGCTGGAGTTGATCGGTATCGCCGACCTCAGGCGCTGCTTCGGGCAGGGTGACATCGAGAGCTGCCTGTGGACGCTCGTCAACGCCGTCAGCGTGGTTGTCCTGATCGGCAAGATCCCGGCCGTCACGAAGGCGGTGGTCACGGTCACTCGCGGGATCGGGGCATTCTTCGAGGCCGCCGAGACCGGCAAGAAGCTCGTGGCGCAGTACAAGTTCCTCGTCAAGTGGATCCGGAAGGCCCCGGACTGCGTCACGGACCAGGTCCGCTCCGCGTCCGGGCCCCGCGCCGTCGCACCGTCGGGAACGGCGGCCCGCCCGGCCGCCTCTGCGGCGCTCGGACCGCGCTGTGAGTTCATCTCCGGACCGATCCCCGAGTCCTTCGAGATCGACCGTGGCAGCCTGGTGAAGATCAGCGACAGTCAGCTCAAGAAGGCGTTGGCGACCATCGGCGAGGACGCACACTCGTTCAAGCAGGAAATCGGCGGCAGCGTCGCGCACTGGGACAACTTCCGCGAGAAGGCGACCGGGCGCATCATCTTCGTACGCAAGGGGGGCAAGGTCTTGATCCCGACCGCTGTCAGGTTCATCCCGTGAGCGTCGGTCCGTTCAGGATGTACGTCCGGGTCGTCAGCACCACGCTCCTGCCCGGCGACATCGACGAGCGGCTCGGCGTCCGGGCGGACGAGGCGTGGGCGATCGGCGGCCGCCGACGGCCCGGGTCCCGGCCCCGCGAACACACCGACTGGACGCGGCGTGCGGAGGCGCCGGAGCCCGGAGCCCGGCCGGAGGACCTGGAGAGGATCGTTCTCGGTTGGGGTCTCCCGTTCGCCCGCGCTCTCGGTGCCCTCGCGCGGAGCGGTGACGCGAGGATCTCGTTGGTGATCGTCCAGCAGATCGAGGACCTGGACGACGAGATGGCGAAGGGGATCGTCCTCGGTGCCGAGCTGGTCGCGTGGCTGGCGGTCGCACAGGCTTCCGTCGACATCGATCAGTTCTTCCTCCACGAGTGCGGAGAAGCAGGAAAAGTGACCGCCGGACGCTGACCCGGTGTCCGCGGACGGACGGATTGTCCCGATGGGCTCCGTCCGTCCGCGGACGCGTGTGGCGAAGACGTCCTGCCACAAGCATTGATCATGTCTATGTCATCCGGTTTCCTTGCCTTGTTCAGGCATCCGCCCCTCGGTGCCGGAACAGTCGCGAAGTGTGTGGTGCGTCGGCGTGGAGAACCGCGCGGATGTCGGATCGCTCCCCCCGTGCCGGCCTGATGTCGCGTCATGGGTCTTGAGTCCTGCGAGGAGAGTCAAGAATGAGAAGTTTTCTGCGCCAAGCGCCGGTGGCCGAGGCGGGGGTGAGGACGTCGGAGAGGTCGGCCGTACCGGTCGGCGCGCCTTCCCGGCCCTCCCTCCTCAAGCGCGGGGCAGCCCGGTTCGCGACCGTACTCGGTGCCACGGTCCTGGCGGTTGTCATCCCCGCCTCGATGGCGCACGCCGATCCGCCGCGCAACCTGCCGCAGAACGCCGGAGGTTACGAGTCGTCGTTCTCCCCGGCCTACGACTACGACACCGACGGCTGCTACGCCACCCCCGCGATCGGTCCTGACGGAACTCTCGCTCCCGGGCTGAACACGACCGGCGCGGTCAACGGCAGCTGCCGGGACCAGTCCGATCTCGACAACTCCCAGACGTACGCCCGCTCGAAGTGCAATAACGGCTGGTGCGCGATCGTGTACGCCAGCTACTTCGAGAAGGACCAGGCTGTCGCGGGCAGCGGCCTCGGAGGCCACCGCCACGACTGGGAGCACGTCATCTCCTGGGTCAACCAGTCCACCAACCAGGTGGAGTACGTGACGACCACACAGCACAGCAGCCAGGTGACCTACCCCCGCTCCCAGGTGCGCTTCGAGGGGTCGCACCCCAAGGTCGTCTTCCACAAGGACGGGCTGTCCACGCACTTCTTCCGGCTCGCCAACAGCGGTGACGAGCCGCCGGAGAACCACTACCACAACTGGCGCCAGCCTCCCCTCGTGGACTGGAACGGCTGGCCCAGCACGGGGCTGCGGGACAAGCTGATGAACGCCGACTTCGGTTCGGCGACCATCAAGATCAACGACGGCAGGTTCGTGGGCCTCCTCACCAACTCCAAGCCGTCCGGGATCGCCTTCGACCCCCAGGGCTGACAGCTGTTCCCCGGCACCGGCGGCAGCGCTGTGGCGTTGCCGCCGGTGCCGGCGCATGTGGTCACGCCTCGTCGTGTGCGGTCGTGTGCGGTCGTCCGGCCCGCTCAGTCGCGGGGCCAGGGACGGCCGTCGAGGCGTTCGATGTCCCGGTTCAGGCGCGCCAGGCTGTCGGCCAGTTGGGCCGCTTCCCCGGGAGTCCAGGCGTCGAGCAGTCTGGCCAGGCCGTTCACGTTCTCGGCCCGGTCGCTGTCCAGGCGGTGTTCGCCCTCGGGCGTGATGGCGAACCGGCGGGCGATACCCCCCTCGGGGTCGGGGATCCGCTCGACGACCCCGGCTCGCAGCATGGCGGCGGTCTGCCGGTTGAGGGTGGACGCGTCCAGGCCGAAGGCGTCGCTCAGCCCGCCGATGGACATCGGCCCCTCGGCCCGGATGCGGCTGAGCAGGGTGTAGGCACTGCGGTCGAGCCGCCCGCCGCCCCGGGAGGCGAGCAGGTGCAGGTACCGGCCGAGAAGCATGGTCTCGAACTCGATCCGCTCCAGGGGCTTGCCGGGGTTCTCGCGGATCTCCGGGCTCTCCGGCTTCTCGGGGCTCTCCGGCTTTTCGGGGCTTGCGGTGTTTTCGGGCTTGTCCAAGGGATGGTCCACGCGGGTTCTCTTCGGCTTCGGATCCTGCCCGTCCTCTCTATCACGGCTTAGATGCATCACGCACATCGCGTGCATCTAGCACGTCTCATGCATGGCACACGCCTCATGTATGGTGCACATCGAGCGCACCCATGGTGGCGCTCCGCCATGACCTGGAAGACCAACAGGGAGACACCCGTGGACAGTTCCCAGCCCGCAGCCCGCCCCGGCGGTGTTGTCGGCATCCTCGCCTTCGCCGGCATCGTGGCCGCGATCACCCAGACCCTGGTGGTGCCGCTGATCGCGGAACTGCCGAAGCTGCTCGACACCTCCGCGTCGAACGCCTCGTGGGTCATCACCGCCACCCTGCTCGCGGCGGCCGTCGCCACGCCCGTCGCCGGACGGCTCGGCGACATGTACGGCAAGCGCCGCATGCTGCTGGTCTCCCTGGTCCCGCTGGTCGCGGGCTCGGTGGTCTGCGCCGTGTCCTCCTCCGTCGTCCCGATGATCGTCGGCCGTGGTTTGCAGGGCATAGGCATGGGCGTGGTCCCCCTCGGCATCAGCCTTCTGCGCGACGTGGTGCCGGCCGAGAAGCTCGGCTCCTCGATCGCGATCATGAGCGCGTCCATGGGGGTGGGCGGCGCGCTCGGTCTCCCCTTCGCCGCCGCGATCGCCGAGAACACCAGCTGGCGGGTGCTGTTCTGGGTGGTCGCCGCCCTGGCCCTGGCCGTCGGAGCGCTCATCTGGATCTCCGTACCCGCGGGGGGCGGGACGACCGGCTCGAAGGGCTTCGACGTGCTCGGCGCCATCGGCCTCGGCACCGGCCTGGTCTGCCTGCTGCTCGCCGTCTCCAAGGGCGCCGACTGGGGCTGGGGCAGCGGCACCACCCTCGGTCTGTTCGCCGCCGCGGTGGTGGTGCTGCTGGTGTGGGGGCTGTGGGAGCTGCGCATCAGTGACCCGCTGGTCGACCTGCGGGTGACCGCCCGCCCCCAGGTCCTCATGACCAACGCGGCCTCGATCCTGGTCGGGTTCGCGATGTACGCCCAGTCCCTGGTCGTACCCCAGCTGCTCCAGCTGCCCGAGGCCACCGGTTACGGACTGGGCCAGTCGATGCTCGCCATGGGTCTGTGGATGGCACCCGCCGGCCTCATGATGATGATCATGTCGCCGCTCGGCGCGAAGCTGTCCGCCGTCAAGGGCCCCAAGGTCACCCTGGCCGTGGGCAGCCTGGTCATCGGCGTGGGCTACGGCATCTCGCTGCCGCTCATCGGCTCCGGTTCCCCTTGGAGCCTGCTGGTGGTCACGATCGTCTGCAACACGGGCGTCGGCTTCGCGTACGGTGCGATGCCGGCCCTCATCATGGGCGCCGTCCCGCTGTCCGAGACGGCCTCCGCCAACAGCTTCAACACACTGATGCGGTCGATCGGCAGCTCGGTCTCCGCCGCCGTGATCGGTGTGGTCCTGGCCCAGATGACCACCGACTTCGGTGGTTACGCGCTGCCGTCCGAGGACGGCTTCCGTATCGCCATGCTCATCGGCTGCGGTGTGGGACTCGCGGCCGCGGTGCTCGCTTCCCTCATCCCCGTACGGAAGACCGCGCAGCCCGGTTCCGCCCTCTCCCCGACCCCCGTGCCGGAGGCCGCTGCCAAGGCCTGACCGTACGCCCGTACGCGAGGCTGCCGGCGCTCATCGAGGGCGCCGGCAGCAAGTCCCCTGTTCCGCTAACGGGTTTCGGCGAGTTCGGTGCGGGAGCGCAGTCGCAGGGCCTGCTGGTGCATCGTGCGCTTGAAGCGGGGGCCGAACGGCTTTTCCACCAAGCGGTGGATGAGCCAGGCCAGTACGAGCATCAGGGCGACGGTGGCGAGAAGGGTCGGGCGCGGGTCGATCCCGAACTTCCGGTGCAGGACGGCGATCGCGAACCAACCGAGGTGTTCGTGGACCAGGTAGAAGGGATACGTGAGGGCGCCGGCGAAGCTGAGCCAGCGCCAGTTCGCCCACCGGAACCAGCCCAGGGCCACGGCCGCCACCGACGCGAACGCGAAGGTGACGATGAGCAGGATGACGTGCGGGGAACGCTGCTGGAAGACCTGGGTGGCGTCCGGGCTCCACAGGGCGACGGTCGCGTAGTGCTGGCCCAGCAGCCAACTCGTGGCCACGATGCCCCAGAGCAGCAGGTCGCCGCCGTACCGGTGGATCAGGTACAGCGCGAGGCCGCCGACGAAGAACGGCGCGTACTCCTGCATCACGATCTCGTTCAGGAGCGGGTCGCCGGCGACCTGGGCGAGGGCGGTGGCCACGATCCAGAGGCAGCAGAAGATCACAACACGCCGGTAGTTGACGCCCTTCCACACCACGAAGAGCGCGAACAGCAGGTAGAAGCGCGCCTCCACCCAGAGGGTCCAGCACACGCCCAGGACTCGGTCCACGCCCGTCGGCTGCTGGAGCATGGTGAAGTTCACCAACACCTCGTTGAGGCGCAGCGGTTCACTGACGGAAGGAAGCACGAAACACGCGGCGGTGACCAGGACTATGGCCGCCCAGTAGGCCGGGTAGAGGCGGGAGACCCGTGAGCGGAAGAAGTCACCGAGGGTACGGCCCCAGCTGCTCATGCAGATCACGAATCCGCTGATGGCGAAGAAGATCTGGACGCCGAGGCATCCGTAGACCGCGACCGCGGAGAGATCGGGGAACAGGTGCTTCGGGGACTGTCCCCAGACCCGGGTGATCTCGCCGCCGCGCCCCGCGTAGTGGTAGAGACAGACCATCAGCGCGGCCAGCAGACGCAGCCCGTCGAGGGCGCGCAACCTGCTCTGCTTCTTGGGCTGTTCCGCCGGGGGCGCCGCGGCGCCCTCCGGCCGGGGCGCCGGATCCGGCACCCGTACCAGGGTCGCGTGAGTCATTCCGTCTTTGTCCGTTCGTTCCGGGGCGGGAGAGGACCGGGAGGTTCCGCGGCAAGGTCCGACAGGGACGGCCCAGGGCGGCACAACGGTCCGTCGGAGAAATCTAGGCGGCGTTCGATGAACCGTGCGATATCGCACGGGTGAACAGGTCCCGACGCGCGGCGACCACCGCGTGAACTCCGGGCGCCGGTGTCCGGGTCCTTTCCGCCGACGCGTCAAGAAAGCCGCCGGCCGGCCGAGTCATCACGATCGCGCTGGGTATACGAGCTGTTACGGAGCGAGTTCGAGCCGTGTCACAGAAGTGGCACTCCGTCCGGCTTCGCCCCTGACACACCACCGGTGACCGCTCTCGCGGGACGTCCGGGCCCCGGCCCGGTCACCACCGGTCGCCGTTCCATGGAAGTGCTGATGCGCCCCACTCGCAAGCTCCTGACCCTCACCGGATCCGCCCTGCTGTTGACCGGCAGCGTGTTCCTCCTCCCCACCACCGCCCTGGCCGGCGTGACCGCGGCCGTCCCGTGCACGGAAGCGGCACTCGTCTCCGCGGTGAACGCGGCCAACGCGGCCGGCGGCGGTACGATCACGCTGACGGCCCGCTGCACGTACACGCTCACCTCCGCCCACGGCGACGACGGCGTCAACGGCCCCGCCGGATTACCGGTCATCACCACCCCGATCAGCTTCTCCGGCAACGCCAACGTCGTCGCGAGGTCCGCTTCGGCGGCCCCGTTCCGCATCGCCCAGGTCAGCTCGGCCGGCGGCCTGACGCTCAACGCCGTCACCCTCACGGGCGGCAAGGCCACTACGGTCGGCCACAACAACGGGGGCGGTGTCCTGAACTTCGGGGCGGTGACACTCACCGGCAGCGCGCTCAGCGGCAACAACGCGGTCGGACTCGGCGGCGGCATCCACAGCAGCGGCACGGCCGCGGCGGCCACGTTCACCAGCAGTACGGTCCGGAGCAACACGGCCGGCCAGGGAGCCGGGATCGCGAGCGCCGGCGCGACCCTGACGCTGACCAGCTCGACGGTCACGCTCAACGCGGCGACGACCCAGCCCGGCGGGATCTATTCCTCGGGCACGTCCACCCTCAACACCACAACCGTGACGGCCAACACGCCGACCAACTGCGTCGGCAGCCCCAACCCGGTCGGCGGCTGCGTCGGCTGACCCGGCCCGACCTGATCTGACCTGACCTGACCCGACCTGACCGTATCCGAACCGATCGGGCCGTCCGCAGCCGTGGACGGCCCGATCGGTGGGACGGCCCGATCAGCGAGCGCGGCGCCCTTCGCTCTCTTCAGCAGACAGTCACGCCACGTTTCGCCGCCGTTCGCCGGAGCGTTCGCCCTGACCAGGTTTGATGACGCGCCGGCGGCCCCACCCGGCCGTCATCCGAACTCGCCCGCGCCCCACCGCGCCTGGGAGCGTCCGTGCCCGTGCCCTCTCCGCTCACGCGCGGAACCGTACTCCTGGGGCTGGCGGCCCTCCTGTGCGGTTGCCTCAACCCCACCCGCGCGGCTCAGCGTTCGGAGGACGGGGCCGCCCGCTGCGAGTCGTCCGTGGTCTTCCGGTCCGGGACCGGCGGCTACCACACGTTCCGCATACCGGCCGTGGTCGCCACACCCCGCACCCCTGACGCCCCCGGCACGCTCGTCGCCTTCGCCGAAGCCCGCCGGGACTCCAAGGCCGACGCCGGCGACGTGGACGTCGTCTCCCGTCGTTCGACCGACGGCGGTTGTACGTGGTCTCCCGTACGGGTCGTGGCGGACGCGGGCACGGACACGGTGGGCAACCCCGTCCCCGTCGTCGTACCCCGAACCGGCCGTCTGGTGCTCGTGACGTGCCGCAACGCGGCGACCGCCACCGAGAGGTCCATCCTGGAGGGGAAGCAGCCCACCGCCCCGGCGGGGCGGCGGGTCTACGTCCAGCACAGTGACACCGCCGGACGCACCTGGTCCCCGCCCACCGAGATCACCGACCGGGCCACGAGGCCGGACTGGCGCTGGTACGCCACAGGCCCCGGCCACGGGCTCGCACTGACCCACGGCCCGCACACCGGACGGCTCGTCGTCCCGGCCGACCACTCCACCGCACCACCCGCCGACAGCCCCGACACCGGCGCGGAGCCGCGGTACTACGGCGGACACGCCCTGCTCAGCGACGACGGCGGCGCGACCTGGCGCATCGGCTTCGTCGACCACACACCCGACGGCCACATCAACACCAACGAAACCACCGCCGCCCAACTCCCCGACGGCCGGGTCTACTTCAACACCCGCGACCAGCGCGGCACCGCCCCGGCCTCCCGCGCCGACGCCTACAGCGGCGACGGCGGAGAAACCCTGGACGCGCCCTTCGCCCCCACCGAGGACGTGACCGCGCCCCTCTCCGAAGGAAGCGTGCTCCAGACACAACGCGGCGGACACAGCGGCCCGCTCCTGCTGTCCGCACCCGGCGACCCCAAAGCCCGTACCCACATGACCGTGCGCTCCAGCGACGACGGAGGCGTCACCTGGAGCACCGGGCTGCGGCTGACCACGGATCCCGCCGCCTACTCGGACCTGGTCCAGGTCGACCCCGGCACCGTGGGCGTCCTGTACGAGACCGGCCGCCGCACCCCGTACGACACCATCACCTTCACCCGGCTCCCCCTCGACCGGCTCCGCGCCGCGAATTGATTGGTTCATCAGTTCTGGAATGCCCTAGGCTGGGGTGCATGCAGCAGCCGACTCCCCCACCCGCCAACCGCTTCGAACGCCGCAGGGCGCACTCCCGGCAGGCCCTGATCTCGGCGGCGCGCCGGATCCTGGCCGAGACCGGGGACACGGCGGTGAGCATCCAGCAGATCTCCGAGCGGGCGGACGTCGGCTTCGGCACCTTCTACAACCACTTCGACACCAAGACCGCCCTGTTCGACGCGGCGGTCGCCGACGCGCTGGAGGAGTACGGGCAGCTCCTCGACAAGGTGACAGAGGGCATCGACGATCCGGCGGAGGTGTTCGCCACCAGCGTGCGCCTCACCCTCCAACTGTCCGCCACACACCCGGAGATCACCCAGATCATCCGCTTCCGCGGGCTGTCGCACGTGCACACCGACACCGGCCTCGGCCCCCGCGCGCTGCGCGACCTGGAGATCGGCAAAGCCTCCGGCCGGTTCACCATCGACGACCCCAAGGTCGCGCTCAGCGCGATCGGGGGCGCCCTCATCGGCCTGCTCCAGCTCAACACCGTCAGCGAGATCGGGCCGGGGGCCGGCGAGCAGATGGCCGAACTGCTCCTGCGCATGCTCGGCCTGCCGGCCGACGAGGCGTCGGACCTGGCCACCCGCCCGCTGCCCCTGTTGAGCTGAGGGCCCTCCCCCGCTCACGCCTGGGCGAAGCCGCCCGGATGGTGGGTCGCCGCGGCGGCGGTACGGCGGCGGGCGAGAACCCCGGAGATCCAGTAGCCGCCGAGCATCACGGCGATGACAGCGAGAGTCTCCGCCGTGCCCCATTCCCAGGTGGACAGGCCGACTTCCTTGTCGGGGAGCTTCGGCAGGTCGTCCAGCCCGACCGCGGCGTGTTTGGCCGCGTCGGCCTGGAACGCCTGGTTGCGGGCCGAGCCGTGCAGGAACGGGGCGACGAACAGCAGCGCCGCCCCGAGCAGCGCCTCGGCGGTGACCACAAGGGGGAACTCCCGTACGAGGAGCGTACGCAGCGGGCGTTCGTCACCGGCGGCGCGCAGCGCGTCGACCCGCGGGTGCAGCCAGAACTGATTGAAGACGCCGAACAGCAGCAGCGTGCCGAAGATGAGGATCTTCACGCCCAGCACACGGCCGTACATGGTGGAGAGCAGTTGGGACGGGCCGTCGACGTGCTCCCAGTAGAGGAACAGGCCCGACAGCGCGACAGCGGCGACGCAGCTCATCGCGGCGGCGGAGAAGCGGCGGATCACCGGGGACCAGAACGCGCCTCGATCGGCCGGCGCGACCACTCGGGAGAAAGCGAGCAGCGCCAGCCCCGCCAGACCGCCGAGCCAGACCGCGCCGCCGAGCAGATGCAGCATCCACATGACGGTTTCGAAGCTGGTACGGCCCCGGTCGGCGGGCACCTCGTCGGGGAACTTGGTGGTGCCGAGGGCGATCGCCCCCGCGCCCAGTCCGAGCGACAGCAGCCACGGCCGGGCCGGACTCGTGGCCACGCGGCGCACGGCCAGGGGGGCGACCAGCTCGGCGCCGGCCAGGACCAGAGTCACTTCCAGCCCGTACAGGCGGCCGGCGTTGGTGCCGTCGAAGAGCGAGTTCCACGCGGCGCCGTAGTCGTAACCGGCCTGTCCTGACGCCCCTGCCCGGTCCGCCGCCGCCTCATGGGCGAGGCTGGTGAGCACCGCCGGGACGGCGAGGACGCCCAGCACAACCGCCGCGCGGGAGAGCCGTACCGTCACCGCGGCGAGCGTGTCCGACCCGATCCGCCGGGCGACCGGTCCGGCCGCCACCAGCGCCATGGCGACGACGCCGACAAATCCCATGAGGGTCACCCAGGTTGCCCAGGTCACCGCGGTGTCCTCGAACGGGCCGAGGGGGGTGGACGGGGCGGCCGCGGCGAGCGGCGACGCGAGGTGCGATGGGCTGGGCAGGGGCATGGGTGGCCGTCCTCGTGCGCGAACTCCGAACATCGGGCGCATTAGGTCAGGCATGCCTAAGTTATCTGGTCAATGCGCGAAATGACGCGCCGGCCGGCGGCTGCCCCTCTCGATCGCTGGACGTGTGGCCGCTCGGTCACTTGACGTGTGCCGCGATGACCCGCGCACAGTCCAGGGACTCCGCGTGGGTGGTGTCGACCTCCAGGTCGTAGACCACACCCCGGTGGACCACCTCCGCCTGCGACGCGGCCATGCCCGGTGCCCGGTCCCCACGCGCGACCCCGCGGGCCTCGGCGACCGCGGTCTCGCACCTGACGCCGACCCACAGCACGTCCAGTCCGCCCAGCGCCTTGCGCCACCGCTCCTGGGACTCCGGTCCGCCGAGAAACACGTCGTCGACGACGACCCCGGCACCCGCGCGCGCCATCGCGGCGACCCCCTCCATCCAGGCTGCTTCCAGCCTCAGGAACTCCGCTCCGACGTGCACACCGCCGTCCGCGGCGAACTCGATGCCTCCGTCGGCGGACCGGAGGGAGGCGGGCATGGCGTCGACCAGCGAGTCGATCGCGGCGGCGAGCCACGAGTCCGGCAATACCGCCTGAAGACACCGTACGATCCCGGACTTGCCGGAGCTGGACCCACCGTTCAACACGATCACCTGAGTTGTCACCAGGTCACGGTAGAGGCAACCACCACGGCACCCGAAGCGATTTTCATCGAGACCGCGCCGGTCCCGCGTACCCGCGAGGCTGTCGCGTCGATGCGAAGCCGTGGTGTGATGGCTCCGTGAGCCGGGCCGCAGAAGAGACCAACCGACGCATGCTCCGGGCACGGGACGCGATGGACCACGCGTACGCGCGACCGCTGGACGTGCCGACCCTCGCCCGGATCGCTCTGGTGTCGGAGGCGCACTTCACCCGTACCTTCCGGGCCACCTTCGGCGAGACGCCGCACCGCTACCTCCAGCGGCGCCGGGTCGAGCGGGCGATGTTCCTGCTGCGGGACACCGACCGCAGTGTGACGGACATCTGCTTCCAAGTCGGCTTCGGCAGCCCGGGAACCTTCAGCCGGACGTTCCGCGACATCGTGGGCCGGCCACCGAGGACGTACCGCAAGGAAGCCAGGGGCGCGACGGCGGGCCCGGGCGTACCCACGTGTTTCACGATGGCGTGGACCCGGCCGAGTGCCTGACCGTCCCCACCGCCTGTGGCATCCGCACCGCCCGTGGCATCTGTCGAACGAGCAGTTTTGGATAAGTTTCCGTCCGTTCCGGCCGGTAGCGTGACGCACATGTTCAACGCCATCACACACTCACAGATTTACGTCCTCGACCAGGACGAAGCCCTCGGCTTCTACGTCGGCAAGCTCGGCCTGGAGGTCAACGCCGACATCGACATGGGCTTCATGCGCTGGCTGACCGTCAACGTCCCCGGTCACCCCGACCGCCAGATCCTGCTGGAGAAGCCGGGTCCCCCGGCGATGTCCGAGGAGACGGCGGGGCAGGTCCGCGAGCTGCTGACCAAGGGCGCGGTCGGCGGGCACCTCATCTTCAGTACGGGCGACTGCCGCAAGACGTACGAGACGCTGGTCGGCCGGGGCGTCGAGTTCACCGAGGAGCCGACCGACCGTCCGTACGGAATCGACTGCGGCCTCCGCGACCCCTTCGGCAACCACATCCGCTTCACCGAGCCGAAGGCCTGAGGTCCGGAGAGCCCGGAGGGTCCGAACGGACGGGCCGGACGGGCCGGGGAGCCCGGAGAGTCCGGACCTGGCCTGTGCCTAGGATGGGCCGATGCCGAGCGATTCAGGCCCGTCCCTGCCGGACGTCGAGGCACAGGGCCACGACACGTCGGACAGTACGACACTGCGCCGGCTGCGCGAGACGCTGGGCCCGCTCGTCCTCCAGGTCGCGTGTGCGCCGTACGGCGAGGACGTCCTCGCCGGACAGCAGGTGATCCACGACCCCGACGAGCCGGTGCCCGACCAGCCGGGCGGTCTCCTGCTGCTCGTCGGGGGCGCGCCGGGGCGGGACGAGTCGCTCCGGGCGATCAGGGAGGCGGGAGACGCGCGGTACAGCGCGGTTGTCGTCAAGGCGCGCGGAGCCGACCTCGCCCGCGCGATCAGCGTCGCCGAAACCGCCGGCGTGGCGCTGCTCGTCGCCCCGGACGACATGCCCTGGCGCCACTTCGACAGCCTGGTCACGGCCGCCGCCGGCGTTGTGGGACCGGCCGGTGCCGCCTATCCCTCGATCGGCATCGGCGACCTGTTCCCGCTCGCCAACGCCATCGCCTACCAGGTCGGTGGGGCGATCACGATCGAGGATCCGCGCGGCCATGTGCTGGCCTACTCCAACCTGCCGCACCAGGAGATCGACGACATCCGGCGGCAGGGCATCCTCGGCCGGCAGACACCGGACCGGCCGACCAACATCGATGAGTACCGGCGGGTGTGGCGTGCCGAAGGGCCCGTGCGGTTCGTCACGCCCACCGCCGACCATGTGAACCGGCTGGCGATCGCGGTACGGGCGGGGCCGCAACTGCTCGGGCTGCTGTGGGCGCTGGACGGAACGCCTCCGCTCGGCGAGGGGGCCGAGGCCGCCCTGGAGGAGGCCGCGAAGATCACGGCGCTGCATCTGCTCAGGGCCCGCAGCCGGCGCGACCCCGACCGGTGGAACCGCGCCGAGGCGCTGATGTCGCTCCTGGACGGCGCGGTGTCCGGGAACACCGCGGCGGCGCGGCTGGGGATGGCCGTCGACACGCCCGTCTCCGTCCTGGCCATCGCCCAGGCGGCTCCGGAGGACATGCCGGGCCTGGGCGGCGCCCGCATCGTCGACCTGGTCAACCTGTACTGCGAGGCGTGGCACCCCCAGGCGTTGTGCACGGCGGCCCGCGGGCTGGTGTACGCGCTGCTGCCGACCCGTACCGACGCCGGTGCCGCGCAACGGGTGGTCCAGTTCGCGGAGAGTGTCGCGGCCACGGTGGAGCGCAGTACCGGCCTCACCCTGCACGTGGGGATCGGGACGCCCGCGCGGGGGCTGGACGACGTACCGGCGGGCCGCCGCACCGCCGACCGGGTGCTGCGCGCGATGGAGCGGGACACCGGCACGATCAAGGTCGCCACCGTCGCCGACGTCCGCAGCCGGGTGCTGCTGCTGGAACTGACCGAGCACGGCGCCGCGTCGGACGAGCTGACACCCGGTCCGGTGCAGGCGCTCATCGAGCACGACCGGTCCCACGCGACCACGTACGCGCCGTCGCTGCTGGCCTACCTCGATGCCTTCGGCGAGGCGGTCCCGGCGGCCGGACGGCTGGCCGTCCATGAGAACACCCTGCGCTACCGGATCCGCCGCGTCCAGGAGCTGTTCGACCTGGACCTGGACGATCCGGACACCCGGCTGGTCACCTGGCTCCAGCTGCGCCTGCACCAGATCACGGCCTAGCCGGGCGCCGACAGGGCAGTATGTCCCTGCTTTTCCATGCTCTTCCACGCCTTGTCGGCGCCGACAAAGCATGCCCTCGTCTTTGCGCGCGCTCCACGATTCGCCTGCCGCAGCGCCCGCCTAACGTTGTCCAGGACGACAAACCCGAGCCTCTGGGGGACAGCGATGCTGGATCAACAGATCTACGCCCTGACCGAACCGACCGAGTTGCGGACCCTGATCGAGGCGCACGGCTGGGTGACCCTGGTCAGCGCCCTCGGGCACGGCGACCCGCAGATCTCGCACCTGCCGCTGATCACCGAACCGGACGCGGACGGCCTGACCGTGGTCGGACACCTGGCGCGCACCGACGCGCTGAGGCACGAACTCGGCGCACACGACGTGGCCGTCGTGGTCGAGGGCCCCAACGGCTACATCTCCCCGACCATGTATCAGGTGGGCCCGCACGTGCCGACCTGGAACTTCGTCGTCGCGCACCTGTACGGGCGCCCGACGCTGCTCGGTGAGGAGGAGACGTACGACGTCCTCCGGCGCACGGTCGACCACTTCGAGGCGGTACGGCCCCGGCCCTGGCGGCTGGACAGCGTCACCGAGTACGCCCGCGCGCTCGCGGGGCACACCACCGCGTTCCGGCTGCGGCCGTCCCGGGTGGTGGGCAAGCGCAAGCTCAGCCAGGAGGAGCCGCGCGAGGTCGCGCTCCGCGTGATGGACGCCCTGGACGGCGAGACCCCGCACGGCAACCCCGCCCTCGCCGAAGCCATGCGACAGGTGCTGGTGCCCGGTGAGTGACACACAGACTGTCTCCGAAGGGGCCGCCGCCCCGCTGGTGCTGCGCGGGGTACGCCTCGGCTCCGGCGGACCGGTCCGCGACCTCGTGGTGGCCGACGGCCGGATCGCCGCCATCGGTACGGACACCGCTCCGCCTCCCGGCGGCGAGATCGTGGACGCCCGGGGCCTCACCGTGCTCCCCGGCTTCTGGGACGCGCACGTGCACAGCGTCCAGTGGGCCAGCGCGCGCCGCCGCGTCGACCTGTCCGGGGCACGCTCCGCACGCGCGGCGGCGGACCTCATGGCCGCGGCGGCGCTCGACGGGCACCACGGACCGGACGAGCCGCTCATCGGGTTCGGCTTCCGCGACGGGTTGTGGTCCGACGCGCCGGATCCCTCGCTGCTCGCGTGGTCCGAGGACACCGGGCATGCCGTGGCGCTGGTCAGCAACGATCTGCACACGGCGTGGTTCGGCCGGGCCGCGCTGCTCCGGATCGGCCGGGCCGGCCACCCGACCGGCGTGTTGCGCGAACAGGCGTGCCTCGACGGGGTGGCCCGCCTCGCCCAGGCGGGGCCCCGGGTGGTCGACCGCTGGGTCCAGGACGCCGTACGCGCCGCCGCGGCCCGGGGCGTCGTCGGGCTCCTGGACTTCGAGTACGCCGACAACATCGCCGACTGGACCCGCCGCGCGTCCGCCGGGGCCCTGGGCGTCCGTGTCAGCTGCTCCGTCTATCCGGGCCATCTGGAGAGGGCGATCGAGGAGGGCCGGCGTACCGGCGACGTGCTGCCGGGCACCGGCGGGCTGGCGCGGGTCGGTCCGCTCAAGCTCTTCGTGGACGGCTCGCTCAACACGCGGACCGCGCTGTGCGCCGATCCGTATCCCGGCCCCGCCCGGCCCGGGGAACGGCACGGCATTCTCCAGACCCCTCCGGAGGAGCTGGCGCGGCTCATGGCCCGCGCGGCCGAGCACGGCATCCACTCGGCGGTGCACGCGATCGGCGACCGGGCCAACACCCTGGCCCTGGACGCGTTCGAGGAGGTCGGCTGCCCCGGCCGGATCGAACACGCCCAGCTGATCGACCGTTCCGACCTCCCCCGCTTCGCCGCGCCCGGACTGGTGCTGGGCATCCAGCCGGCCCACGCCCCGGACGACCGTGACATCGCCGACCACCACTGGGCCGGGCGGACCGACCGGTCGTACGCGTACGCCGAGTTGCTCCGTGCCGGGGCGACCCTGGAGCTCGGCTCGGACGCACCGGTCTCCCCTCTGGATCCGTGGCACGGCATCGCGGCCGCCGTGCACCGCTCGGGTCCTGACGGACGGGACCCGTGGCACCCCGAGCAGGCGATCGGCCTGGACGACGCCCTCGCGGCGGCCTCCGGCGGGCGGCGCGGGCTGCGGGTCGGGGACCCCGCCGACCTGGTGCTCACCGCGGACGACCCGGCGCGCCTGTCCGCGAGCGAGCTGCGGGACATGCCGGTGTCCGGCACCCTCCTGGCCGGCCGATGGACGTACCGCACGGGCTGACCAGACCCCCGGCCGACAGGCCCCAGGTCACGGGCCGGCGAGGTCGGGAATCCCCCGGCCGACGGGAATCCCCGCGCCGACGGCGGGGTTGTCGCCGACCGGACGGACTCGGCAGCGGTCTCCGGGGCCCTGCGGGACGATCCATCGTTGAAGAGGGAGAGCGGGATGACCAACTCGACCCACGTCGTCGTTCTGAGCGGTGAGGGGCAGCACGCCGATCCATGGCACCCGCTCCAGGAGACGAGCGCCGCGCTGGCCAGGGTACTGGGCGAGGAGAACGAGGTCACCGTCGTGACCTCCCTCGACGACCTCGGTGCCCGGATCGGGACCGCCGACGTGCTGGCGGTGAACGCCAGCGCCGACCGCTCGGAGCCGGTCCCCGACGACGCGGTCTTCGGAGAGCTTCTCGACGGTTTCCTCGGGCGCGGCGGCGGGCTGCTGGCCATGCACAGTTCCGCCGTCGCCTTTCCCGGCCTGCCGACGTGGCGGTCCGCCCTCGGCGGGACCTGGAAGCCCGGGACAAGCTTCCATCCCCCGATCGGGCGGACCCTGATCCGGAAGAGCACCCTCCCACACCCCCTCACCGAAGGCCTCGACGAATTCTGGATCTTCGACGAGCGCTACACCGACCTGGACTTCGTGCCGGACGCCGAGCTCTCCCCTCTGTACGTCCATACGGAGAACAGCACGACGCACCCCCTCGTATGGACCCGGAGAGTCGGGGAGAGCCGCGTGCTGTACGACGCCCTGGGCCACGACGTCAGGTCGTTCGAGGCCCCGGAACACGTCGAACTGCTCCGCCGCGCCGTGCGGTGGCTCGGCCCGCGCCGACCGTAGGAAGCGCGCGGGCGGTCACGGGCGGCCTTCGCCGGCGCACCTGACTCACGGGGTGCCGGCGAAGTCCACGTCCTTGGTCACCACCGTCCCGGCCGTCCGCCCCGGCGCCGTCTGGAAGCTCCAGTACAGGTTCGTGTGCGCGATGACCTGGTCCGGCGGCGGCGCGCCCCACCGCGACTTGTCCCCCGTGGTGTGGGCGTCGCTGACCAGGGTCGCGTCGTACCCCCTGGTCAACGCGCCGTGAAGGGTCGAGCGGACACACGCGTCCGTCTCCGCGCCGACCACCACCAGGCGCCCCACGGCAAGGTCCGACAGCACGGTCTCCAGGGTGGTGTCCTCGAAGGAGTCGCCGTACCGCTTCTCGACACGTGGCTCGGCGTCACCCGGCGTCAGCTCGGCCACGATCCGCCAGTCGTCGCTCCCGTGCACGAGATCCTCGTCGGAATGCTGGACCCAGACCACGGGCACCCGTTCCCGCCGGGCTCTCTCGACCAGGCCGCCGATGTGGCCCACGACCGCGTCGCGCTCGTGCGCCCCCTCGACCACGCCGTTCTGCACGTCGACAACAAGCAGTGCGGTGTTCGGCCGGTTCTCAAGCGTCGTCATGACTCTCCCTCGCTCGCGCTGGACTGATCCAGAAATCCACCGTAGACCCGACCACTGACAACGGACCTCGTCCCCCACAACGGTCCCCTCGTCCGTCCCTCCTCCCTTCCCCTCCCCCCCGGGTGTTCAGGTGTTCAGATACGCGTGACGGTGAAGCGGGCATGCAGTTCGCGTGTGTGGTCCACGTGTCTCGGCCCGCCCGTGAGAGTCACCACGGCCGTGAACCTGATGTCGGTGCTGGACGCCGCCAGCCGCAGTTCCAGCCGCCCCGGCTCCACCACCCGTCGTCCGTCCCTGCCGGTGAAGGACGCCAGGTCCGCGGGCACCGTGACGCCGATCCTCGCCGACTCGCCCGGGCCGAGCGCGACCCGTACGTATCCGATCAGCCGCTGGACCGGCTGGACGACCGAGGCCACCGGGTCCCGCAGGTACAGCTGGACCACTTCGTCGCCCGCCCGCCCGCCGGTGTTGCGGACGGTGAAGGCCAGGGTGACGGCGCCGTCGGTGGGCACGGCGGGCGTACGGTCACCGTCCCCACCGGTGCCGAGGTCCGACCAGGCGAACGTGGTGTAGGTCAGACCGTGGCCGAATCCGAAGGCCGGGGTGGGGTCGATGCTGGAGACCTCACTCGCCATGGCCAGCGGGGCGGCCAGATAGGTGGACGGCTGGGCGCCCGCCAGCCGGGGAACGCTCACGGGCAGCCGCCCGGAGGGATTGATCCGGCCGCTGAGCACACCGGCCACCGCCGCCGTGCCCTCCTGGCCGGGGAAGAACGCCTGCACGACCGCCGCCGCCTCGTGGGCCGCCCGGCCCAGGGCGTAGGGCCGGCCGGCCAGCAGTGTCAGCACCACCGGGGTCCCGGTGTCGAGGAGGGCGTCGAGGAGCTGTTGTTGTACGCCGGGCAGGGCGAGGCTCTCCGCGTCGCAGCCCTCCCCGCTGGTGCCGCGGCCGAACAGTCCGGCCCGGTCCCCGAGCGCGGCGACGACCACGTCCGCCGCACGGGCCGCCTCGACGGCCTTCTCGAATCCGCTGGCGTCCATGGTGTCGACGTCCGCCCCGGCGACGGCGGTGATCTCACTGCCGGGGAATTCGGCGGCCAACGCCCGCCGGAGGGTGGGCAGTTCGATCCCGGTGGACGTGCCGGGGTGCTGGGCCCCGACGTGGACGGGGAAGGAGTAGCAGCCCAGGACGGCCGTCGGGGTGTCGGCCTGCGGTCCGACCAGGGCGATCCTGGCGGGGCGGCCGAGCGGAAGGATGCCCTGGTTGCCGAGCAGGATGACGGCACGCTCCGCCAGCCGGCGGGAGATGTCCCGGTGTTCGGGACGGTCCAGGCTGACGGTCCCGCGCAGGTGCTCCTTGTCGCCGAGGGCCCGCGGATCGACGGTGGCGAGGGCCGGGGGCACCGGGCTCCAGGCCGGGTCGAGGAGGCCCAGCGCCTCCTTCTGGGTCAGTACACGGCGTACCGCGCGGTCGACCACGGCTTCCGGCACCCGCCCCGCCACCACCAGGTCGCGCAGCGGTGTCCCGAACGTCTTGACGGTGGGGAGTTCGATGTCGACCCCGGCCGTCAGCGCGGCGGCGGCGGCCTCGCCCCAGTCGGCCGCGACTCCGTGCAGGGACGAGAGGAAGGCGATGCCGAAGTAGTCGGCCACGACCGTTCCGGTGAAGCCCCAGGTGTCGCGGAGCAGTCCGGTCAGGAGGTCCTCGTCGGCCGCGCAGGGCACGCCGTCGGTGTCGGTGTACGCGTGCATGACGGACCGTACGCCGCTCTCGCGCACCGCCATCTCGAAGGGCGCGAGCATGATGTCGGCGCGCTCCCTGGGCCCCATGCCCACGGGTGCCAGGTTGCGCCCGCCGCGCGAGGCGGAGTACCCCACGAAATGTTTGAGGGTGGCCACGACCCCCGCGGCCTCCAGCCCCTTGATGTAGGCGACGGCCGTGGTGCCGACGAGGTAGGGGTCCTCGCCGATGGTCTCCTCGACCCGGCCCCAGCGGGCGTCCCGTACGACGTCGAGTACGGGGGCGAGCCCTTGGTGCACGCCCACCGACCGCATGTCGTCTCCGATGGCGCGGGCCATCTCCCCGACCAGGGCGGGGTCGAAAGCGGCTCCCCAGGAGAGCGGTACCGGGTAGGTGGTGGCGCCCCAGGCGGAGAACCCGGCGAGGCATTCGTCGTGGGCCATGGCGGGGATGCCGAAGCGGTTCGCGGCGACGATGCGTTCCTGGGTACGCATGAGCGACAGGGCTCCCAGGGCGGGATCGACCGGAACGGTGCCGAAGGGCCGGGTCACCTGGCCCAGTCCGTACGGCAGCAGCGCGTCGAGCGTCGGGGGCTCGTCCATGTCGTGCTGGTGGGGCGCCACTTCGGCGCCGTCGTTGGAGGCCCCGGCCCACAGGCCGTACAGCTGGGCGAGCTTCTCCTCCAGGGTCATGGCGGCGATCAGTTCCTCGACGCGTGACGCGCCCGGAGACGCGTCGGATGCGCCAAGTCCTAGGAGGGGGACGGGATCCGTGCTGTCGGGGCGGGTGTCGGCGGTCACGTTGGGGATCACTTTCCTCCGACGCCCATGAGCCCCTGGACCAGGGCGCGGCGGGCGAACAGGTAGACGAGCAGGACCGGCACCGTGGAGAGGACCACGGCCGCCAGCAGGCCGGGGATGTTGATGCCGTACTGGGTCTGGAAGTTGTACAGCCCGAGGGTGAGCACCTTGGTGTTCTCGGACTGGGTGAGGACGAGGGGGAAGAGGAAGCCGTTCCAGGCCTGGAGTGCGGAGAAGACCACGATGGTCGACAGCCCGCCCTTGGACAGGGGAACGACCAGCTGGAAGAAGACCCGGCGGGTGTCGGCGCCGTCGATGGCCATGGCCTCGAACAGTTCGTCGGTGATGTCACGCATGGTGCCGGTGAGGATGAGCGCGCAGACGGGCAGACAGAACGCGGCGGTCGGCAGGATGACACCGATGAGGTTGTCGTAGAGGCCGGCTTTGCTGATGACGTAGAACATCGGGACGATCACCGCCTGCGCGGGGATGGCGAGCCCGAGCAGGAAGAGGCGGAAGACGCGCGGTCCCGACCGGCCGCGGTGGCGGACGATCGAGAAGGCCAGCGGGGGGACGAGGAGAAGCACGATGACCACCACACTGGTGGTCACGATGACGGTGTTGAGGAAGTAGCGGCCGAAGCCGTTGGAGAAGTCCTCCGTGTAGTTGGACAGACTGAAACCGCGCGGGAACGACAGGGGGCCGCCCGCGGTGTACTCCGTGCGGGACTGGACGGTGGCGCCGAGGAGCACGTACAGCGGCAGTCCGACCAGGCAGAGCCACAGCAACGCACCCGCGCCCGCGAGGTAGTTGGGGGTGCGCCTCATGAGAGTCCGTCCTTTGTGCCGGCCATCTTGTCGTAGCCGGAGACACGCACCACGACCAGGGAGATGAGGGTCGCCACGAGGACGAGCAGCAGTGCGATCGCGGCGCCCGCCCCGAAGTCGAAGCCCTTGAAGGCCTTTTGGTACATGTAGAAGGCCGTGATGGTGGTGTCGGTGCCCGGTCCGCCCTGGGTGAGGATCAGGACGGTGTCGAAGGTGGTGAGCCCGCCGACGACCATGAGGATCACCGACGTGATGACGGCGTTGCGCAGTTGCGGCAGGGTGATGTGGAAGAACTGGCGTACGGTCCCCGCCCCGTCGATGGCGGCGGCCTGGTAGAGGACCACCGGCACCGCCCGCGCGGCCCCCTGGTAGATCAGCGCGTGGAGCGGGGTGAACTGCCAGGTGCTGACGAGGACGAGTACGCCGATCGCCCCGGTCCGTGATCCCAGGAGGTTGCCGTCGCCGAACAGCCAGCGGGCCTGGGCGGGGACGCCGAAGTTGGGGTCGAGCAGGGCACGCCACAGGACGGACACGGCGGTGGCGGACAGCAGGAGCGGGACGAAGAAGACGGCGGACAGGACGGCGCGGTTGCGCTGGGGCCCGGCCGCCCAGACACCGAGCAGGATGCTCAGGGGTGTCTGGACCGCCACACCCAGCGCGGTGAGCAGGACGCTGAGCCAGAGACTCTTGATCATGACCGGGTCGTGGAACAGCGTGGTCCAGTTGTCGAGGCCCGCGAACTCCGGTGAGCCCAGACCGCTCCAGGTGGTGAAGGAGAGCACCGCGACGAGGACGAGGGGCACGAGGGCGAACAGGACGAAGAACAGGGTGGCGGGCAGGGCCCAGCCGATGCCGGGGCGGGCGACTCCGGGCGGGGGCGCTCCCCGGCCGGGCACGGCCCGGGCGCGCGGCACCCGGGAGGCGGTTGCGGTCATGATCAGGTCAGCCCTCTACGCGGTGGTCAGGGCCTGCATGGCCTTGATGAAGCCGTCGGCGTCGAGGCTGCCGTTGAAGAACTGCTGGACGGCCTGGTGGATGGGGGTGATGTTCTCGGGCGCGTACGCCTGGTCCCAGGAGAGCTGGAACGACGGGGCCTTGCTGACCAGGTCGAGCTGGTACTTGAGGTAGTCGGGGTTGGCGGCGCCGGCGAGGTGCTTCTCCGTGTTGGTCGTGGTGGGCAGGTTCCCGATGGAGAGCTGCGACGTGACAAACGCCTCGGAGTACATCAGCTTGAGGAACTTCGCGATGGCGTCGGCGTGCTTGGTCTTCTTGGTGACGGAGTAGAAGTTGTTGGTGTTGCCGACGATGCCGGCCGCGTCGCCCTTGCCGCCTTCGACGGTGGGGAAGGCTCCGTACCCGAGGTCCTTCTTGGCGAAGTCGGGGCTGGCGTCCTGCTGGGTCGAGTACTCCCACGAGCCCATCAGCTCGAACCCGGCCTTGCCGGCGGCGAGCAGGGCGGCGGAACCGCCGTCCGTGAACTTCACCGAGTCGTAGTTGGTCCCGAAGGCCTTGGCGTCGATCAGCTCCTTGAGCATGCTGAGCGCCTTCCTGCTGTCGGGGCTGTCCCAGGCGTCCTTGTCGCCGGCGAGGGCCTTCTCGAAGAGTCCGGGCCCCGCGACCCGGTCGTACAGGTACTCGAACCACATCAGCGTGGGCCACTGGTCCCCACCGCCGAGGGCGATCGGGGTGACGCCCTTCTCCTTGAGCCTGCCCACCGCCGTGAGCAGTTCGGCCCAGGTCGCGGGTGGCTGTACGCCCGCGTCCGCGAGCACCGCGCGGTTGCTGAAGAGCAGGACGGGCTGGGTGCCGCGCATCGGCACGCCGTACGCCTTGCCGTC
Organism: Streptomyces sp. NPDC087420; assembly: GCF_044744165.1. Lineage (NCBI taxonomy): Bacteria > Bacillati > Actinomycetota > Actinomycetes > Kitasatosporales > Streptomycetaceae > Streptomyces > Streptomyces sp. NPDC087420. Next base: position 487,330 of record NZ_JBIUXU010000005.1, on the reverse strand, counting down.
GACGACCGCCGTGTTGAAGACCGAGGGCAGGAAGTTCGACTTGAGGCCGGGGTCCTTCTTGATCATGTCGTCGAGCGGCAGCAGCAGACCGGCCTTGACGAAGGGCTGGATGCTTCCCCCGCCCCAGTTGAAGAAGACGTCCGGGGCCTGCGGGGTGTTGATGACCGTCTGGAGCTTCTGCTGGTAGTCGGCGCCGGGAACGGTGTTGAGGACGGCCTTGACGTCGGAGGTCTTGTTGAAGGTCGCGACGATCTCCTTCTCCACCTTGTTCGCCGCGTCGCCGTAGACGAGTACGTGGAACTCCTGGGATCCGCCGGCGCTGCCGCCGTCACCGCAGGCCGTCAGGGACAGACCCATCGCGAGGGCCGCGCCGCCCGCCACACACCGGGCGAGTCGTATGCGTATCTTCATCGAATGACCTCTCGAAAGTATCGGCCACATTGCCGAAAGTCTCTTGGCGGGCGACCGTAGAACGCCCGCAAGGAGCGGTCAACAGCGCGGTCGGGGCGCTACCAAACCGTTACCAAGCAGCGGTGCCCTATCATTCGGCCATGCGTGAAGACAGGAGTGCAGGCCGAGTGACCCTCGCCCAGGTGGCTTCGCAAGCCGGAGTTTCCCTCTCGACAGTTTCGAAGGTTCTCAACGGACGCGCGGACGTCGCGGCTCCGACGCGGGTCAGGATCGAGGGACTGCTCGACGAACACGGGTACCGGCGCTCCGCCCCCACGCCGCCGGAGGCACCCCTGCTCGAAATCGTCTTCCACGAGCTGGACAGCGCCTGGTCCATGGAGCTGATCAGGGGCGTGCAGAACGTGGCCAAGGCCACGGGGATGAGCGTGGTGCTGACGGAGACCGGCACCCGGCACTCCCCCGGGGCCGACTGGGTCGAAGGGGTGCTGCGCCGCCGGCCCCTCGGGGTGGTGCTGGTCTTCTCCACGCTGCCCGACGAGCTCAAGAAGAAGCTGTGGTCCCGCGCGATCCCGTTTGTCATCATCGATCCGGCCGGCGACCCCGAGCCGGACGTGCCGTCGGTGGGCTCGGCGAACTGGGCGGGCGGGCTGGCCGCGACCCGGCATCTCATCGAGCTCGGTCATCGCCGGATCGCCGTCATCACCGGGCCCGAGGACATGATCTGCTCGCTCGCGCGCCTCGACGGCTTCCGTTCCGCCCTGGGCATGGCGGGGCTGGAGGCGGATCCCGCGCTCATCCGGTTCGGCGACTTCCACGTGGGGTCGGGGCACGCCCACGCCATGGATCTGCTGAGCCGCCCCGACCGCCCGACCGCGATTTTCGCCGGCAGTGATCTCCAGGCCCTGGGCGTGCTGGAGGCGGCCCGGGTCCTCGGTCTCCAGGTGCCGGAGGACCTCTCCGTCGTGGGGTACGACGACATCCCGCCCGCCCAGTGGTCGAGCCCCGCGCTGACGACCGTCCACCAGCCCCTGGTGGAGATGGCCGAGGAGGCGGCGCGCATGCTGCTGCGGCTGCGGGACACGGACCAGACCGACGCGCGCATCGAACTGGGGACCAAACTGGTCGTCAGGAACAGCACGGCGGGGGTCCGCGCGGAATCTTCCTAGATCCGCGCACAACGGTCCGGCGCGGCCGCGAGGGGATCATCGGGACGGCCGGACGTCCCCCTGACCGGCGAGCACTTCACGGATCACGCGGCGCCCGATGGCGTGCATCACCGGGTCCGTGTGCCGGTAGTACGAGACCTCCATCAGCGCGATCGACAGCGCCCAGCCGCGACCGCGCGACCAGGCCGCGTCGTCCGCTTCCACGGTGGTACGGAAGACGTCTCTCGCCGCGCCGCCCAGCAGGTACCAGGCCGGGATCAGGTCGACGGCGGGATCGCCGAGGCCCATGCAGCCGAAGTCGATGACGGCGCTGAGGCGTCCGCGCGCCGTCAGCACGTTTCCGGGCTGGAGGTCCGCGTGGATCCAGACGGGCGGGTCACGCCACTCGGGTGCGCGCAGGGCCGCCTCCCAGACGGCGGTCGCCGCCCGCGCGTCGACGATCCCGCGCAGTTCGTCGATCGCGGCACGGGTCGCGGTGTCCCTCGCGGCCAGGTGTTCGCCTCGGTAGGAGGGAGGGCCGTCGGTCGGATCGATCCGCCGCAGGGCGCGGACGAACTCCGCCACGTCCCGCGCGAACGGCCCGGTGCGGCCGATGCCGCCGGCCGGGGTCTCCCCCTCCAGCCACCGGTAGACGGACCAGGCCCACGGGTAGTCCGCCGCCGGCCTCCCCTTCCCGAGCGGTACGGGAACGGCGAACGGGAGCGAGGGGGCGATCCGCGGCAGCCACCGGTGCTCCCTGTCCACGTCGGCGGCGGCCGCCCCACGGCGGGGAAGGCGCACCACCATGGTGTCGCCCAGCCGGTACATGGCATTGGACGTCCCGTTGTCCACCCGTACGACCGGCAGGTCCGCCCACCGCGGGAACTGCGCGGCGAGCAGCCGTCGTACGAGAGACGCGTCGATGTCCGCCTCGTCGGCGTGCAACTTCTCGGTGTGCCCATGGTCGGCGTGCGACGTGTCGGCGCACATGGAACCTCCTTGGCCGGGGTGCGGGGGTGCGATCACGCGACGTCGGTCAGGGACACGCTGTCCTTCTGGGCTTCGACTTCCCGCAGCCGGGCCGTGAGGGACGCGTGTACGGCGTCGTAGGCGTCGGTGCCCAGCAGCAGCCTGCGGGGAGGGCGGGGCGCGTCGGCGGCGGCGATGACCGCCGTGGCGAGCCGGGCCGGGTCGCCGAGGGGCTCGGCGAAGGTGGCGAGCATCCGTTCGCGCAGTGCGGCGTAGGCCGGCAGGGCGGGCGCGGCGTCCGCGCTGCGGGTGTTCGCGTCGGTACGGAACCCGCCCGGCTCGATCAGGGTGGTGGCGATGCCGAGCCCGGCGACTTCCTGGGCGAGGGCCTCGTAAAACCCTTCCATGGCCCACTTCGTGGCGTTGTAGACGCTGACGAACGGGAACGCGGCCTGTCCGCCGATGCTGGAGAACTGCATCAGGTGGCCGCCGCCCTGGGCGCGGAGGTGCGGAAGCGCCGCGCGGGCCAGGGTCATCGAGCCGAGCACATTGGTGTCGAGCTGGCGCTCGACCCGTTCGTCGGTGGGTTCCTCGGCGGCGCCGACCAGCGAGTACCCCGCGTTGGAGACGACCACGTCGATCCGGCCGAGCGCGGCGAAGGCGTGGTTGACGACGTCGCGAACCCGCGCGGGGTCGCTGACGTCGAGGACGGCGCGCCACAACTGGTCGTCGCCGTACGCGGCCGCCAGGTCGTCCAGGGCGGCGGGGCGCCGCAGAGTGGCGGCGACGCGGTCGCCACGCGCGAGCAGCGCTTCTGTGAGCGCACGGCCGAAGCCGGTCGAGGTTCCCGTGATGAACCAGGTCTTGGACGTCATCGGACGGCTCCTCTAGGCCATTTAACGCACATACTGTGCGTTAATCAGCCTACGGCAGTCCCGCCCGACGGTCAACGCGCAGCCCGTGCGTTATCGAGGGGTCGTTCCTGCCACCGTCGCCTGGACCACGATTCCGACCACGGTGGCGGTGAGCAGGCGGGTGAGCGTGGGGGCGAAGTCGAGGGCCCAGGAGGGCGCGACGGTCCGGTCCCCGGCGTAGACCCGCGCCAGGGCCTCGGGCGGGTGCGCGACCTGCCAGAGCGTGGCGGCGAGGGCGTTCGCGGCGGTCACGACGTCGAGCGCGCCACGGCTGTCGAGTCCCGGCAGGGCGTCCTCGATCGCGCCGGCCATGGAGTCGACGGCGGCGCGGCTGACGTGCTTGAAGGCGGTGACGCGCTCGATGTCGACGTCGTGTTCGAGATGCACCGGAACGTTGGCGAGCAGGTCGCAGAAGAGCGGATCGGCCTCCAGTGCGCGCGCCAGCACCTCGGCCACCGCCGCGGGCGTCACCGGCGTCACGGCGCCGAGCCCGTCACGTACGGCCTCCGACCAGCTCGCCCACCCCTCCGCGGCCAGTTGGAGAAGCACGTCCTTGTGCGAGCTGAAGTAGCGGCGTACGGCGGAGTGGTGCACGCCGGCGCGGTCGGCGACCGCGGTCAGCGTCACGGACGCGACGCCATGCTCCAGCGCCAGCGAGCGCGCGGCCTCCATCAGCGCGCCCGCCCTCCGGCGTTTGTTCTCGGCGGAGCGCGCACGCTGGAAGGAAGGGGTGGCCATCCGTCCACGATAGCGCACAGGGTGTGCGTTGTGCCGTGCCGCCGAGCGACGTCACGGGCCCAGGGCCTTGGCGGCGAAGGCCGCCAGATGCTCCCTCATCCGATCAGGAGTCATGCGCTCCTCGGCCGCGAGGTGTTCGACGAGGTCGGCACGGGTGGCGGCCAGCAGCGCATGGGCGGTGAAGCCGCTGTCGGCGACCCCCGGCAACCGGCTCAGCGCGTCGCGAAGGGTTTCGTGCCACCAGGTGTAGTGCTCCGCCCGGTAGGGGCTGGCGCCGCCCGCGTCTTCCAGGGCCAGGGCGAGATACCGGTTGTCGAGCTTGAACCGCAGGATCGCGTCGAGCAGCGCCAGGACACGCTCGCGCGGCGGAGTGGCGGGGCCGAGAGGCGCGGGCCCTGCCTCGACGGCCTGGCGGAGCGGTTCGATCCGCCGCTCGACCAGGACGCGGATCAGGCCCGTACGGTCGCCGAAACGGCGGAACAGCGTGCCTTTGCCGACGCCGGCCGCCGTCGCGACGTCGTCCATGGACACGCCGCGGGGGCTCGCGCTGCGGGCGAAGAGGTCGTCGGCCGCGGCCAGGACGGCCTCCCGGTTGCGCGCCGCGTCCGCGCGCTCTTTGTGCTGGGTCACGACCACTCCAGTTGCAAAACGGACCAGCGGTCCGTATCTTCAAACGGACCCGCAGTCCGTATTGTAGAGGTCGGAGCACACCGATGACAGATCCCATGAAACCGGCGGACAGCGTCATCCTGGTCACCGGAGCCACCGGCACCACCGGCAGCCGCGTCGCGTCCCGGCTCGCCGGACTCGGCCACACCGTCAAGGCGGCCGGCCGCCGGCCCGTCGCCCCGGGTGACACCAGGGGCGTCCGCTTCGACTGGTACGACCCCGCCACCCACGCCGACGCCCTGCGCGGCGCGGACCGGATGTACCTGATCCCTCCCATCGGCGAACCGGACCCGGCCGCCGTCATGCTGCCCTTCCTCCACCAGGCCCGTACGGCGGGTGTGCGGCGCGTGGTCCTGCTCAGCTCCTCGGCGATACCGGCCGGGGGCCCGGCGGTGGGCCAGGTGCACAGCCAGGTCGCCGAGTTGTTCGACGAGTGGGCGGTGCTCCGGCCGTCCTGGTTCATGCAGAACTTCACGGGACAGCAGTTGCACGCCGACAGCATCCGTACGGACGCCGCCATCATGTCCGCGACCGGCCAGGGCCGGATCGGCTTCATCGACGCCGACGACATCGCGGCGGTCGCCGTACGCGCGCTCACCGACCCGTCGGCCCCCAACACCGACCTCGTCATGACCGGGCCCGAGGCGCTGAACTACGACGCCGTCGCGGCCGTCATCACCGAGGTCACCGGACGGCCCGTCTCCCACCGGCCGCTGACCTACGAGCAGATGCGCTACCGCCTGGCGGCCGGCATGCCCGAGGAGTTCGCCGCGCTGCTGGCGGGCCTGGACCGCGCCATCTCCGAAGGGTCCGAGGACCGCGTCACCGACACCGTCGAACGCCTCACGGGCCGCCCGGCCAGGAGTTTCCGCGCGTACGCCGAATCGGCCATGCGGTAAGGCGGTTGACGGTCGGCATCACAGAAAACGACGACGCGCGGCGGTTCTCCCCTCAGTGGCGAGAGGTCGCCACACACGATTCCGGAAAATGCCCGCCGGGTAGCCAATCTCCGCCGAAAGCACCTCGAAAAGGGAGAATCGTGAAAGCTCTACGTGTCGTATCCGTGCTCGCCGCCGCCGCGGCCTCGCTGGCGGCCCTCACCGTCCCGGCCTCGGCGGCCGACGCGGAGCCGGCCTCCGCGACCCACTGTCTGCTGGTGCTGGACGAACTCCAGCCGGGGGAAGAGACGTCCACGCCCCGTTCCCACACCTGCTTCTCCGGCCCGCAGGCCGAGCGGAGAGCTGTTGACGCGGCGCCCGCGGCCTCCGTGAAGCTGATGACATGGGCGACGGACGTCAACTACGGCGGCGAGTACACCCACATCTACGGCGGCTCGGCGTGTGACGGCGCGGGATACTCGTTCGCCCCCAATTCATGGTGGTCCACGCGGCTGTCGTCGTACCTGGTGTACAGCGGCTGCAACAAGTCCTTCGCCCGGGGCGACCGGGGCAACGCCAGCTTCACCGGTGACGTGCCCTGGGTGGGTTCCACGCTCAACGACGACATCGACTACATCAAGATCTGGCGCGGCTGACCCCGCAGGCACCCGCCCGAGGTCCACCGATGACGCCGGCGCCGTCGTCGTCGGTGGGCCTCAGGGCCGCAGTGGCCGGGCTTCCACCGTGGCCGCGTCCACGCCCCAACTGGCCAGCAGCCGCAGGTTCTCCGCCGTGGTGGACCCGGCCTGGGAGTGGTACACGGTCAGACACTGCTCGGAGTCGTCGGGCAGCCGGAACGACTCGAAGGAGAGCGCGAGGTCACCCACCAGCGGATGGCGCAGGTAGTTGGTTCCATGGCTCTTCTCCTCGACGTCGTGCCTGGCCCACAGCCTGCGGAACTCCCCGCTCCGCACCGAAAGCTCACCCACGAGCGCCGACAGCCGCGGATCGTCCGGATGGCACCCCACATCCAGGCGGAGCGCACCGACGATGTCGGCCGCCTTCGACTCCCAGTCCACGAACAGCCGTCGGTAGTGGGGCTGGAGGAACACCAGCCGCGCCCAGTTACGCTCCTGGGACGGCAACCGGTCCCAGTCGCCGAAGAGGGCCACCGCCATCGGGTTCCAGGCGAGGATGTCCGAGCGCCGCCCCACCACGTAGGCGGGCACGCCCTCGAAGGAGGCCAGTAACTCCCGCAGTGTGGAGCGGACCTGCTGCCGAGGGGGCGGCGCGTGGCTCTTCCCGTGGCGGCACTTGGCCAGATGCGTGAGGTGGACGCGCTCGGCGTCCGACAGCCGCAGGGCACGTGCGATCGCGTCGAGCACCTCCACCGACACGTTGTTGCCCCTCCCCTGCTCCAGCCGGGTCAGATAGGCCACCGACACGGCGGAGAGCTGGGCCAGTTCCTCACGGCGCAGCCCCGGCACGCGCCGGTGCCGCCCGTAGACCGGCAGCCCGACGTCCTCGGGCCTCAGCCGCGCCCGGCGGCTGCGCAGGAACTCACCGATCTCGGCGCGCGGATCGAACGACAGCCCGCCGCCGTCCTCCGGTGTCTCCTCCGTCGTACCGGGCAGACCGTCCATGCCATCCATACCGTTCATTGTCTCCGGTCGTACGCCCATGGGGGCAGCAAGGAGCCTGTCCCTGGCAGTAGTAGGAACAGTGGTCGTAAGCGGAACAGAGGGCTGGGAGGCCTCAGTTCGCCGCGGAAGGCTCTTTCCCGGCGCCCCGGCCGACAGGTCCGCGGGGTGCACACCACGATCCGGGGAGAGCACTTCCGATGAGTACCGTTGCCGCTTATGCCGCGCCGTCCGCCAAGGCACCACTGGAACGCACCGCCATCGAGCGGCGCCCCGTCGGCGCGTCCGACGTCCTGATCGACATCAAGTACGCGGGGATCTGCCACTCCGACATCCACCAGGTGCGCGCGGGCTGGGGGGAGGCGATCTTCCCCATGGTGCCGGGTCATGAGATCGCCGGCGTGGTCGGCGAAGTCGGCCCCGGAGTCACCGGGTTCGCCGTGGGCGACCGCGTCGGAGTCGGATGCCTCGTCGACTCGTGCGGCGAGTGCGACCACTGTGTCCAGGGGCTTGAGCAGTACTGCGCCCAGGGCTGGACCGGCACGTACAACGACCGGGATCGGAACGGCGATCCCACCTACGGTGGTTACTCGACCCGCATCGTCGTCAACGAGGACTTCGTCGTCCGCATCCCCGACGCGCTCCCCCTCGACGTGGCCGCGCCGCTGCTGTGCGCGGGCATCACCGTGTACTCCCCGCTCAAGCAGTGGAACGGGGGTCCGGGCAAGAAGGTCGCCGTCGTGGGCCTGGGCGGGCTGGGCCACCTCGCGGTGAGATTCGCACACGTCCTGGGCGCCGAGGTGACCGTACTCAGCCAGTCGCTCCGCAAGCGGGCCGACGGCCTGCGGCTGGGCGCCGACCACTACTACGCGACGAACGATCCGGCGACCTTCGAGGAGCTGGCCGGCACTTTCGACCTGGTCCTCTCCACGGTCTCCGCGCCGCTCGACCTCGACGCCTACCTCGGGTTGGTGAAGACCGACGGGGCGCTGGTGAACGTGGGCGCCCCCGAGGAGCCCGTCTCGCTCAACCTCTTCTCGCTGCTGTTCGGGCGCAAGACCCTGGCGGGCTCGATCATCGGCGGCCTGGGCGAGACCCAGGAGATGCTCGATCTCTGCGGCGAGCACGGCATCGGCGCCGAGATCGAACTGATCCGCGCCGACGAGATCAACGAGGCGTACGAGAGGATTCTCTCCGGGGACGTCCGCTACCGGTTCGTGATCGACACCGCCACGATCTAGGGCCCTGTCCCCGCAGAAGCGCGTCTCCGGCCGGGCAGACGGGGCTGCCCGGCCGGATGACCATCGCGAGGTATGATGCAAGGCGTACCTATGGATGAGGTGGTCATGGCTGACGAGTTCGGGCACCCCGCGCCCGGCGAGATGGACCTCGGGAAGGTCCTGGCGGCGCTGGCGGACCCCCTGCGCCGGGGAGTGGTGACGGCGCTCCTCCAGGAGCCGGACGGTACGGAGCGGACCTGCGCCTCGTTCCAGCTCCCCGTGTCGAAGTCGAGCTGTACGTACCACTTCCGGGTGCTGCGCGAATCGGGCCTCATCCTGCACCCCGACTACGGAAACCGCCGTGGCGTCACCCTGCGGCGCGCCGAGATGGAGCAGCGCTTCCCCGGACTCCTCGGCGTCCTCGCGCACGACGCGGTGACGGCGGGCGCGACCGGCTGAGCTGCTGAGCTGCTGAGAGAGCGGTCGGCTACGGGATGATCCGGCGCTCGCGAAACCGGGTGAAGATGTCGAAGAACATCCGCTCGGTCTCGGCGTACTCATGGAAACCGGCCCGCCGGGCCTTGGAGGAATCGGCGAACATGTCGTAGTCCAGGCCGAAGACGAAGTCCCCGAAGGGCCAGCACGACACCTCGTCGTACGCGTGCGCGAGGCCGTACTTCTCCGTCATCCCACGCCACAGCGGCTCCTTGTCCGCCATCACGGTACCGAGCGACATCGGCAGCGGCGGCGCGACCTCCAGGTCGAAGAAGCCCGCGATCCCGGGCCACATCTCGCTCCACCGGAACAGGTCACCGTTGGCGATGTTGAACGCCTGCCCGGCACCCCGTTCGTCCGTGGCGGCCCACACGGTGGCCTTCGCCAGCAGCTGGGCGTCGGTCATCTCCAGCAGGCTGTGGTACGCGCCCGGCTTGCCCGGGAAGCGCAGCGGAAGGCCCAGCTCCTTCGAGATCGAGGCGTACACGGCGATCACCAGCGCCAGATTCATCGGATTGCCGAGCGCGGCTCCGCCCACCATCGACGGCCTGATGGCGGACCACGTCCACGACGCGCCCCGTTGGCGGCGTTCGAGGAACGCCTGCTGGTCCACGTTGAACTCCGGCGGCATGTGGCCGGCGTCCGTCTCGCGCGCCGGGGTCTTGAACGGGCCGAGGTGCGCGCCGTACACCTTGTACCCCTGCATCAGGCTGATGTGGCGAAGCCCCGGCGCGACCGGCTCGATCGCGTCGACCGTGTGAACGAGCATGGCGAGGTTCGGCGGGACGAGTTCCGCCCAGCCCGGCCGGTCCTGGTAGGCCGCGTAGAAGACATGCGTGATGTCGGTGAGCCCGCTCAGCCTCCTACGGGTGTCCTGCGCGTCGAGCAGGTCGACGGCGACGTACCGGAGGCGGTCACCGTCCTCGCCGCCCCGCCGGGAGAGCCCGACGACGTCCCAGTCGCCGAGCGCCCGAAGATGCTCGACGAGGTCGCGGCCGACCACTCCGTTGGCCCCCACGACAAGGGCGACCTTCTGCTCCGTACTCATGAATCCACTCCTGGACGCGATGCGGTTCCGCGGCGATGCGCATGGGTGGCCGATTGGTACGACGAACGACCTACGTACGACGCTACACATACCCAAAGGTACGAGGCAAGTTGTACCTAGGCCGGGTGGTGGCCCACCTCCGCGACGCCCTGGCGCACCATGAAGACGTCGACCGGGTCCTCCGCCTCCACGACGAAGCCGTGGCGTTCGTACAACCGTTGGGCGGTACTGCCCCGCAGGACGTTCAGGCGGACGGTGGCACCCCGCGCGTCCGTGCGGGCGAGCAGCGTGCGCAGGACGGCCGACCCGAGGCCCCGGCCCTGGTGGCGGGGTGCGAGGTAGAAGTGCTCCAGCCACTGTCCGTCCTGGGCGGGCCGCACGGTGACACACCCCGCGAGTGCGCGATCGACCTCGATGATCGAGGTGTACCGCGTGGAGAGGGAGTCCCGCAGCCGCTGCCGTACCCGGTGCTCGTCGAAACGGCCGAGGCGCTCCAGGTCCGCCCGCATGACCGTCGCCCGTAGTTCGGCGATCACCTCCACGTCCGCGGGCGTGGCGGAACGCAGCGCCCAGCGCACGCCGGGCGCCGGCCGCGTCCCACCCCGGTTCTCCCCCTCACTCCGCATCGGGCGCCCCCGTCTCCAGCAACCGGCCCCCGGTGAGCCGCAGCCAGCGATTCACCCCGATCTCCGCCAGGAATCGCTCGTCGTGGCTGACCACGACAAACGCACCTTCGTACGCGTTGAGCGCCCCCTCCAACTGGCCGACGCTGACGAGGTCGAGGTTGTTGGTCGGCTCGTCCAACAGCAGCAGTTGCGGGGACGGTTCGGCGTACAGGACACACGCCAGGGTGGCGCGCAGCCGCTCGCCGCCGGAGAGCGCCACAACCGGGAGGTGGATGCGGGAGCCCCGGAACAGGAAGCGGGCCAGGAGGTTCATGCGCTCCGCCTCGGGCATCGCGGGGGCGAACGCGGCCAGGTTCTCGGCCACGGTGCGGTCGAGGTCCAGCAGGTCCAGGCGCTGGGACAGGTACGCGATCCGGCCGTCCGCCCGCCGGATACCGCCGCCCGCCACCGCCGGCTCGTCCTCCAGTTCACCGTTGATCACACGCAACAGGGTTGATTTTCCCGCGCCGTTGGGGCCGGTGAGAGCGATCCGTTCGGGGCCCCGGATCGCCAGGTCGATGCCCGGCGCGGAGAACAGGTCCCGCTCTCCGTGCCGTACGCGCAGCTGTTCGCCGAGGAAGACCGTGCGCCCGGCGGGGACGTGGGTGCCGGGCAGTTCCAGCGCGATGGCCTGGTCGTCGCGCAACGCGCGGCCCGCCGCGTCGAGGCGGGCCTTGGCGTCGCCGACCCGAGCGGCGTGTGTTTCGTTCGATTTGCCGGCCGACTCCTGGGCGTTGCGTTTCATCGTCCCGGCGAAAATCTTCGGCAGGCCGGCGCTCTTGAGGTTGCGGGCGGCGTTGCCCGCCCGGCGCTCGGCCCGTTCGCGGGCCTGCCGCATCTCCCGCTTCTCCCGCTTGACGTCCTGTTCGGCACTGCGGATGTTCTTCTCGGCGACCTCCCGCGCGGTGCGGACGGCGTGCTCGTACGCGGTGAAGTTCCCTCCGTGGAACTGGACTTCACCCCGGTCGAGTTCGGCGATACGGTCCACGCGGTCCAGCAGGGCCCGGTCGTGGCTGACCACCAGCAGACACCCGGTCCAGTCGTCCAGCACGCCGTAGAGCCTGCGGCGGGCGTCGAGGTCGAGGTTGTTGGTCGGTTCGTCGAGCAGCAGGACGTCGGGCTGCCTGAGCAGTTGAGCTGCCAGTCCGAGAGAGACGACCTGGCCGCCGCTGAGCGTGTGCAGGTACCGGGTGAGGGCGATGCCGCCGAGACCGAGCCGGTCGAGCTGGGCGCGGGTGCGCTCCTCGATGTCCCAGTTGGTGCCGATGGTGATGAAGTGCTCCTCGCTCGCGTCCCCCGACTCGATGGCGTCGAGTGCGCGGATCACCGGGGCGATGCCCAGGACGTCGGCCACGGTCAGGCCGCCGGCGAGCGGCAGGCTCTGCGGGAGGTGGCCGAGCACGCCCTCGATGGAAACGGAACCGCCGCTGGGCCGGTACTCGCCGGCGATCAGCTTGAGCAGGGTGCTCTTCCCGGCGCCGTTCGGCGCGACGAGGCCGGTGCGGCCGCCTCCCACGCTGAAGGAGAGGTCCTGGAAGACGGGGGTGTCGTCGGGCCAGGAGAAGGAGAGGTTCGAGCAGATGATGAACGCGTCGGACATGCGTGAGCCCTCATGGGTGATGCGGGCGGGCCAGGACCGCCCGGCAGGGAAACAGGGAAGTGGGAACGACGAAGCGGCCACGGTGGCGGCGCTCGGTGCGCGGCTGCCGGTGGCCTCTCACTTCCGGGATTCACCCGGAGATGTCGTCGTCACCCGCCATGTCTGCTCTCCCTGGCCCGATCACTCGGATCACTCGGATCACTCGGATCACTCAGATTTCCCCAGATTAACAAGGGCGGTCTTCTGTTCACAACGAATTGAAGGCCGTCCGCGCGGGCCGCGCCTCCTCCCTCCCGGACCTCGGCCCACCGCTTCAACCGGTGTCGACCCGCGATCAGAAGGTAGCCTCGCACCATGGCGGGAGAACAGGCGGGCGACAGGGTGGGGACCGCGGCTGGCGGCACGGGCGGTACGGCGGGTGGCACAGCGGTCGGCGATGCGCTCGCCGCGTTTGTGTTTGTCGGCGGGCGGCCGTGCCTGGACTTCGTGGCGACCCTCGGTCGGCGCGGCAGCCTGGACCTGGAGCGGCTGCCCGACCCGGAGTCCCTGGCCCGGTGGTTCTCGGAGTCCGGGCTCACTCCGCCGCACACGCCCACCGCGTCGGGAACGACGGCGCGGACGGCGATGCGGGTGACGGACGCGGACCTGGAACGGGCCCGGGGCCTGCGCGAGTCGGCGTACCGGCTCATCCGCGCCGCACCGGAGGACCGCACTCCGGCGCCGGCGGACGTGACGCGCGTGAACGGTTTCGCCGCCGCGCCCGACCTCGTACCGCAGCTGACCTGGACTCCGTCCGGCGGGCCCGCGGCGGCCACGGGGTGGACCGGCGAGGATGCCGTGGGAGCCGCGCTGTCCACCGTCGCGCGCGACACGGTCACCCTGCTGGGCAGCCCGCTCCTGGCACGTGTCAAGCAGTGTGAGAATCCCGTCTGCGCCCTGCTCTTCCTGGACGATTCCCAGGCGCGGCGGCGCCGTTGGTGTTCCATGGAGCGCTGCGGGAACCTCGCCAAGGTGGCGGGCTACCGCTCCCGTTCCGCGCGGCGCGCCTGACCTTCCGTCCGTGTGCCGTGATCACTGCTCCCGGACGGTCAGCAGCACCTTGCCACGGATGGAGCGGTCCTCCAGGCGGGTGTGCGCGTCCCCGGCCTCGGTAAGGTCGTACGTCGCGTCGACAGGGACGCTGAACCGCCCCTGGGCAAGGGCCGCGAGCAGGTCACGCAGGTCAGGGCGGGGGTCGTAGCCGCCCTCCCGGAGGGCGGTGATCTGGAAGCCGAAGATGCGGGCGTTCTTCGGGTAGAAGTCGCGGGTGTCGATGGTGCTCGGTTCGAGTGCCACGTTGGCCATGGCGATCACCCGCCCGGCGTTGCCCACGGTCAGCAGGCTCTCGCTGAAGGTGGCCCCGCCGACGGTGTCCAGGACGACGTCGGCACCCTTGCCGCCGGTGAGGTCGAGCACGTGCTGGACCCGCTCGGCGGAGGACGGGCCCCGCGAGTCCAGGACGTGGTGTGCGCCCAGGGCCTCGACCCACTCCCGCTTCTCGGGGGATCCGGCCGTGGCGATCACCGTCGCTCCCGCGTCCACGGCGATCTGTACGGCCGCGCTGCCGACGCCGCTCGCGGCCGCGTGGACGAGGACGGTCTCGCCGGCGTCCAGGCGGGCGAGGGTCCGCAGGGTGTACCAGGCGGACAGCCACGCGGTGGGCAGGGCGGCGGCGCTGAGGCTGTCGACCTCGTCCGGTACGAGCACCGTCTGAGCGGCCGGGACGGCCACCCGCTCGGCGTAGAAACCCGGTTCGTTGGTCGCCCCGAAGGCCAGGACGCGCTGGCCGACGGCCACCTCGGTGACGTCGTCGGCGACCGCCACAACCGTTCCCGCGCCTTCGAGCCCCAGGAGCAGCGGCGGCCGGCCGGCGCGGTGGTACTTCCCGGCTCGCGCGAGTACGTCGGCGCGGTTGACTCCGGCGGCTTCGACCGCGAGGACGATCTCCCCCTGGCCCGGGGCCGGTTCGGGAAGTTCGGCGAGCTCCAGCCGCTCCGGGCCACCGAACTCTCGTACTACGACTCCGCGCATCGGCTGCTCGCTCTCTCGTTCCTGGTGCCTGACACGATCATGGACAGCAGCGACACTACCTGAACAGGTGTCGCCCTGTCTTGAACGCTTCGACCGGCTCGACCTCAGGCATCAGGCATCAGGAAGCAGGAAGCGAGCAGCAGGCAGCAGGCAGCAGGCAGCAGGCAAGGGAGTCAGCTCGTGCCCGCCGGTGGGTCGGCCAGGTCTCCCTTGAGAAGTCCCGTGGCCTGGCCGACCTCAATGAGATAACCGTCCGGATCGCGGAGGTAGCAGCGCAGTTCCGCTTTCCTGTCGATGGGTGGGGTGAGGAAGTCCGCCCCTTTGGCGCCCCACTCGCGGTAGCAGCGGTCGATGTCCGCCACACGGAGGTTGAGGAAGCTGGAGACGGTGTTCGGGTCCTCGGGCACGCGGAGCGTGACCTCGGGCTTGTCAGCCGTGGGCCCGCCGCCGGGATTCATGATGATCCACCCGTTGGCGAGGCGCACGATGCACGGGTTCTCCTCCAGCACCACGGTGCCGCCCAGGACGTCCGTGTAGAACGCCCGCGAGCGCGCCACGTCCCCCACGGTGAGGAAATGGGTCATGTAGAGCCCCGTGTCCGGGGCGGGAAGATCGGCCGGCTGCGGCTGCATGATGGCACCCCCTGCCTTCGGGTGGCGAACGTCCACGACACGCGGCCCGGTGTCTCACCAGGCCAAAAGGTCACACACTCAGTGTCGCACCGTGGCGCAGGGGCACAAACGGAACGCTCCCCCGCCCGGACCGCTCACCTGAAGGCCGCGACGTTCCGTACCGCCCACTCGGCGAAGCCGCGCGGCGCGCGGCCCAGGACCCGCTCGACGTCGGGGCTTATCCGTCGCTCGGCGGGGTGGGGTTCGCCGAGGATGTCGAGCGTCGTCTCGACCACGGGCTCGGGCATGAACCCGAGCATCTGCGCGCGGGCCTCCTCGCGGGTCTGTTCGATGAACCGGACCGGCTCGCCCAGCGCCTCCCCGATCGCCTGGGCCCGCTCGCGGGGCGAGTTGAGCGCGGGCCCGGTCAACTCATAGATCTGCCCACTGTGTTCGTCGTCGCGCAGAGCCGCCGCGGCCACCTCCGCGATGTCGGCCGGGTCGACGGTCGGCAGACCGACATCACCGAACGGCGCGGCGACGGTCCTTCGGGTACGGATGCCCTCGGCCCAGCCGTACGCGTTGGAGTCGAAGCCGGTCGGCCGCAGGATCGTCCAGTTCACGCCCGATTGCCGGACCGCCTCCTCGAAGGACCGTCCCGTACGGCCATGGGACTCGGACCCGGCCCGGGTCGCGACCGCCTGGGAGGACAGCAGCACGATCCGTCCCACTCCCCCGGCCTTCGCGGCGTCGACGATGTCCCGTGGGCTCAGCAGATACGCTCCGGGGCCGCCGTCGTGCAGGAACAACGCGTCGGCACCGTCGAAAGCGGGCCGAAGACTCTCCGGGCCGGCCAGGTCCGCCTTCCGGTGTCGTACCCCCTCCGGCAGGGACTCGCCCGGGATGTTCCGGGACACGGCCGTCACCTGCTCCCCGGCTGCCGCGAGTGCCTGTACGAGGGGGCGTCCGACGTTGCCGGTGGCTCCGGTTACCACGATCATGTTCAGCTCCACATGTCTCTGCGTGAGGTGTGCGGGGGTCGTTCTCCGTCCGGCGCGGGTCGTTCTCTGTCCGACGCGTCCGGTCATGCCCCTCATCCTGGAAGGTGAACAGGCCACCTCCTGGCCACTTTCCGGAAGAGAATGGCCCGTATGAGAGCGGACAGGCTGGTGGCGACTCTGCTGTTCCTTCAGGCGTCTGGACGGGCGACCGTCGCGGAGGTGGCCGCGGAACTGGAGGTGTCGGAACGTACGGCGCGGCGCGACCTGGAGGCGTTGGCGACCGCCGGCGTTCCCGTCTACTCGCGGCGCGGCCGGGGCGGCGGCTGGTCGTTGGTCGGCGGGGCGCGGACGAACCTCACCGGGCTGACCGCCGATGAGATCCGGGCGCTGTTCCTCCTCGCGGGACCTTCGTCGGCCACGCCTGAACTGCGGACGGCCCTGCGCAAGTTGGTCCAGGCCCTGCCGGCGACTTTCCGGCGCGACGCCGAGGCCGCGTCGCGCGCGAGTCTCACCGACGGCACGGACTGGTCGCGTACCACCGTCACGGCGGGAGGACCGCATCTCGACGTGCTCAGGAAGGCGGTGGTGGAGGGGACGCGGGTACGGCTCGGGTACGCCGGACCCGGCAGGCCCGCCGGCGAACGGACGGTCCACCCGCTGGGCCTCGCGTCCAAGGCCGGGGTCGAATACCTCGTCGCGGCCACCGACCGGGGCCTGCGGACCTTCCGGCTCAGCCGCGTCATGTCCGTCGCCGCGACCGGCGATCCCGTCGTCCGGCCGGCCGGCTTCGATCTCGCCACGGCGTGGCGCTCCCTCGCCGCGCGGATGGAGGACCGGATGCACGCGGTGACCGTACGGGCCCGGGCGGAGGCGGGTGCCGGACCCCTCCTTGAACGGCTGTTCGGCGATCGGCTGCGGGTCGGCGCGCCGCTTCCCGAGGGGTGGGTGGAGGTGGAGGTCGACGGACCGTCGGCGGAGGTGGTCGCGGCGCAACTCGCTGGGCTCGGCGCGCGCGTCGAGGTCCTGGGTCCGCCGGAGGCGAGAGAGCGGCTGGCGAGCCTGGCGGCGGAACTCACGGCCCTCTACGGGCCACCGGCGGTGACGGACGACGAGGTCCGGGCCGCTGAGCGGCGTCGATCTGCCGCTGCCGCGTCACCTGCGACCGCCGTGTCGGCCGAGTGAGCGGTAGCGGCCGGGAGCCGTGCCGTACGGTCCGGGGCGTCCGGGGTGTCCGGAGTGTCCGCGACCCCGACACCGGCGTCGCGACGAGCGTCCCGCAGGTACAAAGCCATGGTGCCTCCCCCGTGCCCAGCGGGCCGCGAACAACCCCCGTGGATACCGGGCTCCGTCGTCTCTTTCAGGCCGGGCACATCGTCCGGGTGCGCGATCACCGTGCTCCTCGGTCCGGCGAGCCTGCCGGGGACGGCGGGCAGTACCTCCTCCAGTTCCGTGGCGGGCTCTGCTCCACACTTCGCGCAGTCGAGCACCGGGGCCGCGCCGAATCGCCCTTCCGGCCGGGGTCCGTGGCTGGGGCATCTATTTTGGCCTCCGCGCCAGGTGTGAAACGCTGAATGAAATGCCGCAAAAGCGACACGTGCGCGTCGATGGGATGCAAGTGATGGCGGGTTTCGGCGGGGTGGCGCCCGGGAGTGGGCGAGGAGCGGACCGGTCGGGGGTCGGGCCGTTCGTGGTGTTCTGCGTGATCCGGGCGGACGGAACCGTCGTCGGGTGGACGAAGGCCGCCGAAGACATGGTGGGCCGCCCGGCCGGCGACGTCGTGGGACGGCCGGCCGGGCGCCTGCTGATGTCCGCCGGTGATTCGCCCGTTCCGGAGACCTGGTCGGCGCGCGCCGGGGAGGGGGAGCCGTGGACCGGGATGATCGAGGTCCGTCACGGCGCGGGCCACGGAGTCAGGATGATCTTCCACGCGTCCCCCATGTCCGCCGAGAACGGCAGGACCGACTGGTTCCTGTCGGCCGCCGAGCTGTCCGACACCCCTTCCTCCCCCGGCGCCGAGGCCGCGACGCAGGCCGCCCTCCTCGCCCGCTCGCCGATCGGCCTGTCCCTCTGGGGCCGCGATCTGCGGTGTGTCTGGCTGAACCGCGCGGCGGAGCGGCAGGACGGGACCCCGCGCCGGGAGCGGCTGGGACGACGCGTGACCGACACACACCCCGGCGGCGAGGCGGAGGCGGTCGAGGCGGTGATGGTCCGTGTCCTCGACACCGGCGTACCGGTGGTCGACCACGCGTACCAGTGGATCGCACCGGGCCGGCCGGAGCAGCCGGCGTTCTCGTGCTCCTACTTCCGCCTCGACGGAGAAGACGGCCGGCCCCTGGGCCTGTGCGCCATGTCGGTGGACATCAGGGGCAGTTGGGCGAGAGAGCGCCTCGCCGTCCTCAGCGAGGCCGGCACCCGCATCGGCACGACGCTCGACGTGATCAACACCGCCCAGGAGCTGGCCGACGTGTCGGTGCCGCTCCTCGCCGACTACGTCACCGTAGACCTCGCCGATTCCGTGCCGCTCGGCAACGAGCCCCTGGGCCGGCTCCCATCCACCGCGCAGAGCATTCCGGTCTTCCGGCGGGCGGGCGTGGCCTCCATCCACCCGGCGCTGCCCGAGTCCCTGTGGCCGGTGGGGGAAGCGGTGTTCGTTCCCCCGTCCTCACCGTTCACCAGCGTGCTGGCGTCGAGGACGTCCCACTTCGAACCGGTACTGGACACCTCTCCGGGCACCTGGCTCGACCACGACCCGGACCGGGCGCGGGCCATCGCGGCGACGGGCATGCATTCCCTGATCATCGTCCCGCTCCAGGCGCGCGGGACGGTGCTGGGCGTGGCGGTCTTCGTCCGTACGGAGAACCTCGCCGCGTTCACCAGGGACGATCTGCTCCTGGCCGAGGATCTGGGCGCCCGTGCCTCGCTCAGCCTGGACAACGCGCGCCGGTACACCCAGGAACGGACGGCCGCGCTCGCGCTCCAACGCAGCCTGCTCCCCCACTACCTCTCCGGCGGCAGCGCCGTCGAGGTCGCGTCCCGGTACCTGCCCACCGACATGCGCGAGGGAGTGGGAGGGGACTGGTTCGACGTGATCCCCCTGCCGGGCGCCCGGGTCGCCCTGGTGGTCGGTGACGTCGTCGGGCACGGCATCGCCGCCGCCGCGACGATGGGCCAACTCCGCACGGCTGTAAGGACGCTGGCGGACATGGACCTGCCGCCCGACGAACTCCTCGCGCACCTGGACGAGTTGGTCGTCCATCTGACCGAAGGGGACGCCAGGAACGAGAATTTCACCACCCCGGTCATGGGCGGCACGTGCGTGTACGCCGTCTACGACCCCGCCGACCGGTGCTGCACCGTGGCGCGGGCCGGGCACCCACCGCCCGCGATCGTGAGCCCGGACGGCCGGGTCACGTTCCCCGACCTGCCGGCGGGAACACCGATCGGCCTCGGTCTGGCGCCCTTCGAGTCCGTCGAGCTGGAGCTGGAGCCGGGAAGTGTGATCGCTCTCTACTCCGACGGGCTCGTCGAGAGCCGGGAGACCGACATCGACGCCGGGCTGGAGCGGTTGAGAACGGCCCTGTCCCGGACCGGGACGTCGCTGGAGGACCTCTGCTCCGGGGTGGTCGCCGCCATGACGGCGCGCGCTCCGCAAGTCGGTGGCGCGGATTCCGGCGGAGCGGATTCCGGCGGAGCGGATTCCGGCGGAGCGGCTTCCGGCCGTGCGCTGACGACGGCGCCCTCGGAGGACGACGTGGCCCTCCTGCTGGCCCGTACCCGCGCGCTCGGCCCCGACCAGGTCGCCTCGTGGGACCTGCGCCGCGACCCCACCACCGTCGCCGACGCGCGTTCCCACGCCGCCGGCCAACTCGCGTCGTGGGGCCTGGAGCACCTCGCCGGTACGGCGGAACTCGTCGTGAGCGAGCTGGTGACCAATGCCCTGCGCCACGGCGCGGGGCCCGTACGGCTCCGTCTGATCCGGCACAGCTCGCTGGTGTGCGAAGTCTCCGACTCCGACAACAGCACCCCCCGCCTGCGCCGCCCGCGCACGCTCAGCGAGGGCGGCTGGGGCCTGCTGGTCGTCTCCTCGCTGGCCGACCGCTGGGGCAGCCGCCTCACGTCCGACGGAAAGATCGTCTGGGCGGAGCTGGAGCTGCGGCCCGGTTCCTGAGAGCCGACACGGGCTTTGCGGACGCCCGGAAGTCAGCCCGACCGGCCCGCCAGGCCCTCAAGAAGCGCAACGGCCTCCGCTGCCCGCTCGTACGGGACGAACAGGTGGTCGTGATGGAAACCGGCGACCACATTGCAGCTGACGCCCGCCGAGGCCAGCTCCTGGGCGACCGCGGCGGTCAGGCCGACCGCCTCCAGCGCGGAGTGCACACGCAAGGTGATCCACCCGGCGACGTAGTCGTACGGAAGCCCCGCCGCCTCCGCCTCCTCCAGGCGCGCCACCAGTGTCAGCCCCTCACCTTCGGCGACCGTCACCAAGGGCGTCACACCGGAGGGGATCCCGGCGGGGCCCCCGACGGTCGTGAAGACGTAGCGTCCGGGGTTCAGTTCAGGGCGCATACCGCTCAGCAGGGCGCGCAGATCCTTCTCACCGCTCATGATCACCACCCTAGGCGCGCCGCACGGCCGAGGGTGGGCCGGGGGCAGGCCCGGGGGCTCGCCGGAAGCTTCGTCGACTGTATACACTCGCCATCAGGATCCGCGTCCACAACACGACCCAACGGAATGTTCTTTCTCGGAGGCGACATGGAAGACCTGGACCCCGACGTCGTACTGGGAATGGCGGCTCAGGCCCCCGACGGCATCGTGATCATCGACCGTGAGGGTCTGATCCGGTACTGGAACCGGGGCGCGGAACGGATCTTCGGCTACTCGGCGGCCGAGGTCGACGGCCGCAGCCTGGACGTGATCATCCCCGAGAAGCACCGGCAACGCCATTGGGACGGCTTTGTGGCCGCCATGGCCTCCGGGACCAGCAAGTACGGGGACGACGACCTCCTCGCCGTACCCGCCCTGACGGCGGACGGCAGCACGGTGTCGATCGAGTTCAGCGTGGTGCTGCTGACCGCCGCCGACGGGACCGCCGGCCATGTCGGAGCCGTCATCCGCGATGTCACGGCCCGTCGGGCGCAGGAGAAGGAGACGCGTCGGCGGCTCCTCGCGGCCACGCCGAAGACGGAGACCGCGACGCCCACGCCCTGACCGGGCCGGACCGGACCGGACCGACAGCCGAGCGGCTGAGCGGCTGAGCGGCCGTCACTTACCGCCGACCCACTCCGCCGTGGCGCGCGGCAGTGAGAACGCCGCCAGGAACGCGAGCGCCAGCAACAGCCCGCCGATCAGCAGCGGCACCGCGTCGTCGGTGTGCAACACGGTGGCCGCGCCGATCAGAGCGCCCAGGAACAAGGACACCGCCGACAGGGAACGCCTGCCGATCTTGCCGCCGGGACCGCCCGCCAGCCGGCTGTCCGCGGCCATCCCGGTGAGCGTCATGGTGAGGACCGTGGTGGTCAGGTCGGGGACCGTCAGCGCCCGCGCGACCGCGTTCTGCACCCCCATCGCCACGCCGAGGAGCACGATGAGGACGTAGCGGGCGCCGCCCGAGGACGGGGAGTCGACCAACTCGGCGGTGAGGTACGAGGCCAGGACGAGTACCGCCTCCAGGCCCAGTGCCCCGTACAGCATCTTCCCGCGGTGCCGGCGGACCTGGTGGACGAGCCGTCCCCCGGCCAGCGCGCCGACCAGGAACGCGCCCAGGGCGGTGGCGGAAGCCGCGACGGAGAATCCGGACGCCCCGAGGATGGCGAAGGCCAGGAAGACGACGTTGCCCGTCATGTTCGCCACGAAGACATGGCCGAGCACGAGGTAACTGAACGCGTCGACCAGGCCGGTGACCACCGTGAGCCCGACCAGCAGCGGGGGCAGCGGGCCGTGCTTGACGTCACGCCCCGGCACCAGGGTCGACCACGCGTCCCGAAGGATGACCGGCACCAGCACGCTCCCTTGATCGCGGTGGCGGCCGGGAAGCCGCCAGGGGAAGTCTGGGAAGTTCGTGATGGTCTGTCCAGCACGTAAGCCCCGTTTGTAGGACTTCTTTGAGTAAATCAGGCGGTCTGCCGAACACAGAGAGGTGATCCCTTCCTCCTTGGACCCATTCCGCGAATTCGGCCGGATCCGCGAGGCCCTCGCGTCCGTCCTCGTACGACATCGGCGCGGCCCCGCCCCCCGCCTCCGGATCTGGGCCGCGGCCGCGACGGCGGCCGTGGTCGTCCTGGTGCCCGGCTCCGCGGGACCCGTGGTGGCCCGCCCGGTGCAGGCCGCCGTCGCCCCGGCGGCGCGGGCCGCCGCGACCATCACCCTGGACGGGAACCACCTGACGGTCCCCCAGATGAGAGCGGTGCTGCGCGGGACGGCCGGAGCGGTACGGCTGTCGGACGCGGCGGCCGACCGGATGCGCGACGCCCGGGCGGGCGCCCTCGACGCCCTCAAGGGCGGACAGCGCGTCTACGGCTGGAACCAGGCCCTCGGGCCGCTCAAGGACCATCCGCTGTCGGACGAGGAACAGCGCGATTTCCAGCGCCGTATCCTCAACTCCCACGCGGCGGGCACGGGCAGCGAGCTGTCCGCGGGCGTGGCCCGCCTCGCGCTGGTGCTCCGGGCGAACGCCATGGCCCGCGCGCACATGGGCGTACGCCCCGACATGGTGCGGCGCATGCTGGCCCTGGTGAACGCCGGCGTGACCCCGGTCATGCCGTCCGTCGGGTCGCTCGGCACCGGCGACCTCCAGCCGATGGCGGCGGCCGGGCTGGTACTGACCGGCGAGGGGGCGACGGCCCGTCTGCGCGGGGGGCGGGAACGGCCGGCCGGCGACGTCCTCGCCGAGGCGGGGCTGCCGCGCACGTTCGAGCTGGAGGCGGGCGAGGCGCTGCCGCTGATCAGCGGCAGCGGGGTGCTGACGGCCCGGTACGTGGCGGCCACGTACCGCGCGGAGTCCTTCGCCGACCAGTTCACGGGGGCGTTCGCCCTCTTCCTGGAGGCGACCCGGGCCGAAGCGGGTTCCCTGGACGCGCGGACCCACGCGGAGCGGCGGATCCCCGCCGAGGAGCGGGAGGCCGCCCGGCTGCGGGCCCTGACCTCGGACAGCGAGTGGATGACGGAGAAGGGCAGGAAGCAGTTCGGGGAGACGTCGGCCCGCGTGCAGGACGCGGTGTCGGTACGGGCCGCCCCGCACATCGCCGCGACGCTCCGCCAGACGCTCGACGAGGCGGACACGATCATCACGCGCGAGGCCAACGCGTCGACGTCCAACCCGCTCCTGTTCCCCCGGGACGGCGGCGGGTACGAGTTCGTGATGGGCGGCAACTGGGACGGCGCGCAGATCGGGCACGCGATCGACACCCTCAACGCGCAGGTCACGGATGTGGCGGTGCTCAGCCATGAACTGTCGGGACGGCTGATCGCCTCCAAGTGGAGTTACGGCCTGCCGGACAACCTGGCGGCGGCGCCGGTCGGCCTCAACTCCGGGATGGTGCAGGTCCAGACGGTGGGCGCGGCGCTGATCCCCGAGATGCAGACGCGGGCGATGCCGGCCGGGGTGCTGTCACGGCCGGAGAAGTTCGGGCAGGAGGACCACAACACGATGGCGATGGCATCGGTGCGCAACCTGGACGACAACCTCGGCCGGGCGGAGACGGTCCTGGCCGTCCAGTTCCTGCTGGCCGCCCAGGGCATCGACCTGGCCCGTCCCGCGATGGGGCCGCTGCACACGGCCAAGGCGACCGACGCGCTCCATCAGCGGTTCCGGGAGGCGGTGGAGGTGCTGGGCGAGGACCGGTGGATGACACCGGACGTCCGGAAGGCCAACGCCCTGGTCAGCGCGGGTGCGCTGCGTCCCGACGTGTTCTGACGTGTTCTGACGTGTCCTGACGGGTCCTGACGGCGAAGTCGTGGGGCCCCGGCCGTTGTCACCGTCGCTTCACCCGGACGGACGACGGCCGGGGTCCTTTCGGGGGCGATCATTCGAACGCCCGCCGGTGTCGCACGCCGTGGCAGGCGCTCCGGCCCCAGCGTGGCGCCATGCAGCAAGCGTCTCTCGCCACGGACCTGCCGGAGAAGGATCCTCGTGCCGACGCGGACCGGGGCGGCGGGCGCGCCCCGCGTCCGCCGCTCCCGTTTGTCGTCGTCGCGGTGGCCTTCGTGGCCGCCCAGGCGGTCCTGATGTTGCCCGGCGTGGGGCTGGGGTGGGACGAGACGGTGTACGTCAGCCAGGTGAGCCCGCAGGCGCCGGCGGCGTTCTTCAGCGCGCCGCGCGCCCGGGGCATCAGTTTCCTGGTGGCGCCGGTGGCCGCGTTCACCACGTCGGTGGACGTGCTGCGCTACTATCTCGCCCTGCTGTCCGGCGGCGCTCTCCTCCTGGGACTCCAGGTGTGGCGGCGGCTGCTGCCGGTCCCGGCGCTCACGCTCGCCGGGACGCTGTTCGCGACGCTGTGGATCACGCTCTTCTACGGGCCGCAGGTCATGCCCAACCTGTGGGTCGCCTTCGCGGCGCTCGTGGCGACGGGCTGTTTCCTCCGTGCCGTGCTGGACCCGGGGGACCGCGCGGCGCGGGCCGGCCTGGGCTGCGCGGTGGCGGTGGCGGCGCTGATGCGTCCCACCGACGCGTGCTGGCTGGTCGCGCCGCTCGCGGTGGCCGCGTTGGGGGTACGGTCGTGGCGCCGCCCGGCCGTGCTGGTGATCCTGGCCGTGGGTGCGGCCGTCGGCGCCTCCGCGTGGATCGTCGAGGCGTACGTCTCGTACGGCGGGCTCGCCACCCGGTTGCACCGTGCCGGTGAGATCCAGGGCGGGCTGGGCTGGCATCCCGCCTTCGGTCACCAACTGCGGGCCCTGGAGGGGCGGTCGCTGTGCCGGCCGTGTGACATGCGATGGCGTGACCCGGCGACGGCCCTCTGGTGGTTCGCCCTGCCGGTCCTCGCCTCGGGCGGGGTGTGGGCCGCCGCGCGCACCCCGCTGCGGGCGGTCGTACTCCTGCCGACGCTGACCGGGCTGGTCCTCGCGGTGCCGTACCTGCTGACGATCGACTACGCGGCGGCGCGGTTCCTGCTGCCGGCGTACGCGCTGCTCGCGCTGCCCGTCGCGTTCTGTCTGTGCCGGCTCGTGACGGCGGTGCGGCCGGTGCTGCGGCCGATGGCCGTCGCGGTGATCTCCGTGGTGCTGCTGGCACATGTCGGGTCGCAGTACGTGACGGCGGACCGGCTCGTGTCGCGCAGCCGTGCCACGCGGGACGCCCTGGCCCGTATCTCCACGGAGCTGCACCACCAGGGGG
Source organism: Streptomyces sp. NPDC087420 (assembly GCF_044744165.1). Classification (NCBI taxonomy): domain Bacteria; kingdom Bacillati; phylum Actinomycetota; class Actinomycetes; order Kitasatosporales; family Streptomycetaceae; genus Streptomyces; species Streptomyces sp. NPDC087420. The sequence goes on along the minus strand of NZ_JBIUXU010000005.1, from coordinate 461,928 downwards.
TACGGCCGCCGTGCACGGTGAGCGGGAACGAATCCGTACGGATCGCCTTCCAGACGGGCTGTTCGTCACGCCAGCTCGCCGGTCATGACGCCAGCATCTCGCGTACGGGCCTGCTGGAGCTGGCCGCGCGGCAGCCGGTGGGGGTGCTGGTGGCTCCGGGCAGGCCCGCGCCCGGGTACGCGCGGGGGTGGCGGTCCGTCCCACTGACGCCGCTGCCGGGGCAGGCGGCGTCCCGGGTCTACCTGTCGCCGCCGGCGCGGCCCTGACGCCTCGCACTCCACACCGGGTCGTCCGTGCCCCACGGCCCCGGCGGCCTCGCCCAGTCCTCGGGGCCGCCGTCGAAGGCGACGGCCGGCCGGGCGTACCGCAGCCTGCCGAGCGCGCTGTCGGTCTCGGTGAGCCAGGGGGAGAGGTGGTCCGGGTCGTAGGAGGCGGGGGGCCGCCCGGCGTCCGGAGCCAGGTCGTGCAGCAGCCATTGAGCCGTGCGGGCGAGGACCGGCCGTACGCACAAGGCCCCCGCGCCGCCGAGCTGTTCGGTGAGGGCCCTGAGCACGGCGGCGGCCAGCAGGTAACCCGTGCCGTGGTCCAGCGCCTGTGCCGGCAGGGCGCCCGGCTGTCCGGTGGATCCCTCGGCCACCGCGATCCCGGTGGCGACCTGGACGAGGCTGTCGAAACCGCGCCGGCCGGCCCAGGGGCCGTCGTCCCCCCAGGCGGACAGCTGGGCCACGACAAGTCCCGGCCGGCGTTCGGCGAGGGCCTCCGGGGCGAGGCCGAACCGGTCCAGGGCGCCGGGCCGGTAGCCGCTGACCACGACGTCGGCCATGGTCAGCAGCTCCTCGAAGGCCGCGCGGTCGCGGGGGTCGCCGAGGTCGAGTCGTGTGGAGCGTTTCCCGAAGCCCGTGTCGGCGTGCTGGTCGGGCAGTTCGGTCAGGGCCGGTGGGTCCACCCGCAGGACGTCGGCGCCGAGCAGGGCGAGCGTCCTGGTGGCGACGGGGCCGGCGATCACGCGGGTCAGGTCGAGGACCCGTACGCCGGCCGCGGGCAGCAGCGGACCGCTCCCGAGCGGCGGCAGGCTGCGGACGGCGGACGTACGCGTGCCCGTGGGTGAGCCGTCGATCGGCCGCAGGTCCAGCAGTGGCCGGGCGGCCACCGAGGCGGCCTGCGGATGCGTGGCCCATTCCCGCGCGGTGCGCAGCGCGACGGCCAGTCCTCCGGCCGCGAACACCTCGTCCTCGACGTCCTGTGCCGTGCGGCCGGCGAGGATCGCCGCCACCCGTTCGACCGAGGCGGCCTCCTCCGTGAGGCCGAGGGCGGAGAGCAGGCGGGCTCGGTGGTGCGGGTAGTTGGCGTGGGTACGGACCCAGCCGTCCGCGGTCCGCCAGAAGCGGGACAACTCGGCGAAGGCGACCGGCGCCCTGCCGTCCACGAGCAGATGCCGCTCGCTGACGAAGGCCGTGGCGACGGCGCCGTCGTCGACGCGTACGGCGGGCACCTCCCGTCCGGTGCGCGCCGAGGCCAGCTCGGCGGCGGCGAGGGCGCAGGCCGCCACGCAGGCGCGGGCCAGTTCCCGTACCGGAAGCCTGGCCGGCAGGGCGTGCTCCCGTGCCGCGACCGAGATCCGGGAGAGGAGGCCGGGATCGCCTCCGAGGGCGCGCCAGGCCGTTTCCGTACCACTCAGGAATGCGTCCGTCATGTGATCATCATGCGGCTCGTCGGGCCACGACATGCTGGCTTCTCGCCGTCCGAAGGACTACGTTCGGACGGGTAAGCGTACTGACGATCAGAGTGCAGAACGTCAGACTGTGCAATCGAGCTGCGAGAGATGTGACATGGCGAAGATCCTTTTTGTGGTGACCGGCGCGGACCACTGGACGCTGGCGGACGGCACCCGGCACCCGAGCGGCTACTGGGCCGAGGAGGCCGTGGCTCCGTACGAGGCGATCAAGGAAGCCGGGCACGAGATCGTCGTCGCCACCCCGGGCGGTGTGGTGCCGACGGTCGACAGGGCGAGCCTCTCCCCCGACGTCAACGGTGGCCAGGACGGCGCCGACAAGGTCACCCGCGCCCTGGCCTCGATGACCGAGCTCCAGCAGCCCGTGAAGCTGGAGGAGGTGGACCTCGCCGACTTCGACGCGGTCTTCTACCCGGGCGGCCACGGCCCCATGGAGGACCTGGCCGTCAACGCCGACTCCGGGAAGCTGCTCACCGCGGCCCTGGCCTCGGGCAAGCCCCTCGGCATCGTGTGCCACGCCCCGGCGGCGCTGCTGGCGGCGGAGGCCGTGGACGGCGCCTCGCCGTTCGCCGGTTACCGGCTGACCGGTTTCACCAACGACGAGGAGCGGCAGGGCGGCCTCGCCGACCGGGCGAAGTGGCTGCTCCAGGACCGGCTGGTGGAGATCGGCACCGACTTCCAGGAGGGCGAGCCGTGGGCCCCGCACGTGGTGGTCGACCGCAATCTGATCACCGGTCAGAACCCGTCCTCCTCGGCGCCGCTCGCGGCCGAACTGCTCAAGCTGCTGGGCTGAGTGTGGCCACCGACCGGCTCACCGAAGTCCTCGACGCCACGTACGACTGTCTCGCCCGGTACGGCGTGCGGCGCACCACGATGGACGACATCGCCTCCACCATGGGCGTGTCGCGGTCGGCGGTCTACCAGTACGTGAACAGCAAGGACGACGCGTTCCGCCGGCTCGCCGAACGCCTGCACACCGAGGCGATCGTACGGGCCAGACAGGCCGCGGCCGCCGACGCCCCGTACGACGAGCGCGTCCGGGGTGTGCTGGACGCGAAGCTCCGCCTGGTACTGCGGCTGACGGGCGATTCGCCGCACACGGCGGAGCTGATGGACGCGAAGGCCCGGCTGTTCGGCGACATATGCCACGGATTCACGGCAGAACTGCGGGGCCTACTCACGCGGTTGTTCACGGAGGCGGACAGCCGCCCGGGGGCCTCCGGCCGCACGGCTCTCCCCCCGGCGGACGCGGCCGACGTCTGCCTCGCCCTCGTGACCGGCCTGGAGTCGGTCACGGACGGGGCACGCCTGCTGGGCCCGGGCGCGGACGCGCTGCTGGCCGGGCTCCTCGGGGAGACGACGTCTCCCACGCGCCCGGTCGGGAGCGCCGGGGGCCGGCAATCAGGGCCGGTCCCCGGGCGCTCCGGTGTCAACTAGGCACTACTTGCCGCTGAGGAAGAGATAGTCGGCCTTGTACGGGACGGATGCCTCCGGCTGGGTGGCGGGGTCGCAGGTACCGGCCGGGGCCACGCCTCCTTCGGTGTTCAGGCGCAACACCAGCTTCGTGGCGGAGAATTCGCCGCCGGACGTGCCGGACTGGCTTGCCGCCAGCACCAGTTCGGGGATGTTCCCCTCGCCGTTCGGGATCTTGTGGAGCACCTTGCCCGTGACGGCGGAGTGGTCGGGCGCGATCCACTGGGGCGGGCCCGTCGGGCCGGACTTCTGGAAGGTGTGGGCGATGTTGCCGTCCAGTGTGGCCTTCACGTTGTCCTGGGTGAACTTCCAGTCGCCGCCCGGCTGCTTGGTGCAGGCGTAGATCTGGGCGCCGGTGACGACGGAGTGGAGGCTGTTGCCCCGGAAGGCGTCGGGGAGGCTCATCGGGACCGGCAGTCGGTGGACCTGACCGCGGACGGCGCCGCCCGGGAACTCCGCGGTGTGGAGGTTGAAGTAGAACTGTCCGGGGTCCGCCTTGAGGCTCTTGAGCAGCGCCGCGTCCGTGACCTTGACGGTGCCGTAGACGGAGTCGCCGCCGCCGGGCAGCTTCTCGGTGAAGAAGGGGATCTTCACGTCGCCGTTGGTGCCCGCGCCGCCCTGGTGAATGTGTCCGGCGGTGGGGGTGCCGGTGCCCTTCCAGGTGAAGGCGAAGGAGACCTCGTCGCCCTGGACGCGCATCAGGGCGATGGCGTGTCCGTCCTTGTCCCCGACCGCCGGACCGCCCTTCGTGGGCACCTCGTTGGCGCCGTTGAGTACGGAGGCGAAGAAGACGGCGTCACTCCGGTCGACGGGGTCGTACGCGCCGATCACGTCGGCCGCCGGCGCGCCGGTGTGCGGGTGCCCGCTCGACTCCGCCGCCGAGGGGGCGACCGTACCCGCGGCGCCGGTGTCGTCACCGTTGCAAGCGGTCAGGAGCATCGCTCCGGCGGCCGCGGCGGTGGCGGCGATCAGCTTGGCGCGGTGGTTCAACATGCGTGTCTCCCGAGGTCAGACCCACCGGAACGTCCGGTGCGGTCACCACGGGGTACGAGGGCGGGACGCGGCCCCCTCAGCCGGTTACGGCTCCGGGACACAACGCCGACAACACTCCGACAACCCCGACAAGATCAAGACGCCGGCGGCGGTGCGGATGCGGGGCGGGGGACGAAGCGGGCGCCGGAGAAAAACGATCCGCCCCCGCGCCGCCGACGGTCACGGTCGGCGGGCAGGGGCGGATCAGGGGTTGAGAGGCTGAGCCGAGAGGACTACTTACCGGCCTCGTCGACGACGCCGGACGCCGAGACGGCGATCTTGGCGCGGGTGGCTCCGGAGCGGGATCCCAGGGACTCGATCTTCTTGACCAGGTCCTCGCCCTCGACAACCTCGCCGAAGACCACGTGCTTGCCGTCCAGCCACGGCGTCTTCACCGTGGTGATGAAGAACTGCGAGCCGTTGGAGTTCGGGCCGGCGTTCGCCATGGACAGCAGGTACGGCCGGTCGTGCGTGAGGGTGAAGCCCTCGTCGGCGAACTTCTCGCCGTAGATGCTCTTGCCACCCGTGCCGTCGCCCCGGGTGAAGTCGCCTCCCTGAAGCATGAAGTCCGGGATGACCCGGTGGAAGGGCGAGCCCGCGTAGCCGAAGCCGTGCTCGCCGGTGGCCAGCTCCCGGAAGTTCTTGGCCGTCTTCGGTACGACGTCGTCGTACAGCTTGAAGACGATCCTTCCCGCGGCCTCATCCTGGATGGTGATGTCGAAGTAAATGTTGCTAGGCATGCGGACATCCTGTCACGACCGGTAGCGCGGGGTCGCACGACGCTCGGGGCACGGCGGGCGCGGGCCCGGTGCCGGCAGCGTCAGATGCGCCACCGGCGAAGCTGCTCGGCGACGTCGTAGAGGGTCACCCCGCCGGTCTGGATCTTGCGGACCAGCTCGGGGAGGGCTCCGTACGGCGGATCGATGCCCTCACCGGACTGCCCCATGTACTGGGCGGCGACGAGGGCCGCGAACCAGCTGTTGCGCTGGGGCAGCGGCTCCAGCCGCACAATCGTGTGGAGGAGCGCCGCCGCCCGCCAGGCCGCGTCGGGGTCGGCGGCGGCGAGGGTCGGCAGCTTCGTCCGGTGCCGGGCGACGGCGGCGACCAGCGCGGAGTAGTCGGCTATCGACACGTCCTCGGGGACTGCCCCTTCCTGGACGTCGAGCAGCCAGGGCACATCCACGTACAGGAGCATCAGGCGGCACTGGCTCCGTATCCGGGACGCTGTGCGGCGGGGATCTCCTCGGGGAAGGCCTCGTCGAACTGGCCGCGCAGTTTGTCGCCCCAGTCCAGCGCGCCGGTGACAAAGGTCCTGCGCTGGTGTTCGCGGACGCCGAGGTCGTGCAGGTACTGCTTCAGGCTCTTGCCCTCGGCTGCCGCGGCGACCCGGACATGTTCGAGTTCCTCATCGGTGAAGGACACGTTCAGAGAAGGCATGACAGTACGGTACCTGATTGGTACCGCGCGGCAGAGCCCCCGTGCGCGGACGGTCCGCCGGGCGGGGGCGCGCGCCCGGGGTGCGGCGGGTTCGTGGGGCGGAAGAGCAAGATGGGTTCATGGCTGCACCTCCCCTGCCTGGTCCGCTCGCGTATCTGGCCCCCCTGCTCGACCACTACGGCTACCTGGCGGTCGGCCTGCTGATCCTGGTCGAGGACTTCGGTGTCCCGGCCCCCGGCGAGACGATCCTGATCGCCGCGGCGGTCTACGCGGGGGCGGGGCAGCTCAACATCTTCGCCATCGCGGCGATCGCGGTCGCGGCGGCGATCGTCGGGGACAACATCGGGTATGTCATCGGCCGTACCGGCGGGCGGGCCTTCGTCCACCGGTGGGGGCGGTACATCTTCCTCACCCCGGAGAGATTCGGCCGCGCCGAGGACTTCTTCACCCGCAACGGCGGGAAGGTCGTCACGATCGCCCGCTTCGTGGAGGGGTTGCGGCAGGCCAACGGGATCATCGCCGGGACGACGGGCATGCCGTGGCTGCGGTTCCTCGCGTTCAACAGCCTGGGGGCCGTGCTGTGGGTGGCGTTGTGGGCGGGGCTCGGCTACACGGCGGGCACGAACATCGGGCCGATCTACGACGAGATCTCGCGCTACCAGACGTATGTGCTGATCGGGCTCGGGGTGCTGATCGCGGCGTTGGTCGCGCGCCATGTGATCCGGCGCCGGCGGCGGCGCGCGGAGGAGGCGCGCGAGGAGGGGGAGGACGGGGAGGACACGAAGCCGGAGGAGCGGGCGGACGACTGAGGGACGGGGCGGTGTGCCGTACGGGCATGGTGCGTCGTACGGCGAGGCCGGGCGCCCTGGGTCAGATGCGCCGCTGGATCGCTTCGAGCGCCCCGTCCTTGCGGCCCGGCACCTCGCGGCGCAGCGCGGTGAGCGCCGGGGCGAGCGAGCGGGCGCGTACGGGGTCACCGAGCTGCTCCCACTGGTGGTGGGCGCGGTCGACGTTCGCCTCGACGTCCTTGTCGTCGCCGGCCTCGCCCCGCGCGAGGCGGGCCTGGGCCGCCGCCATCCACAGCTCGCAGCTGCGGGCGGCGTCGTCGGCGAGGCGGGCGAGGTCGGCCCGTACCTCCAGCCAGTGGATCGCCTGCGCCGAGCCGGGCCCGTACGTGTGGAGCGCGGCGCTCTCCCAGGTGGCCGCGATGGACGCCGCCTCGGCGTGCCGGCCGTCCCGCGCGGCGGCCAGGATCGCCGGATGGGGATCGGTCTCGGGCTGAGGCTGAGGCTGAGGCTCGGGCGCGGGGTCCGGGGTGGCGGTACCGGCCACCGGCCGGACCGGCGTACGGTCGTCCTTCCCCCAGGCCGGCGGCCAGTTGCCCCGCCCCGGGGCGGCCGGAAGGGCAGTGTGCCCGGGGGCCGCCGGGACGGGACGGCCGGTGGCCGGTGACGGGGACGCTTGTTCTTGGGGCGGTGGTGCGGTTGCCCGCGTGGGCTCCTGCGGGCCCGTCGTCCCCCGGGCGGCGGGCGGGACGTCCTCGCGTGCCCGGCCCGACGGCTCCGGTACGACCGGCGGACCCGACGGCGTCCAACCGGTCCCGGCGGAACCGGGGACCGTGGACGCGGGTGCCGTCCCGACCGTGAGGAACAGCGCGTCGGGGGTGGCCGAGCGGGCCACCGCCTGTTCGTGCAGCTGGGTGAGCGTGGGCCGCATGCCGCTGCGCCAGATCGCCGCGCACGCCGCGAGATAGGCCGGGGCGAGGACGGTACGACGTGACGGGGCCGGGACCACGCGCCCGTACAGGCGGGTGCCGTAACCGAGCCCGATGCCCTCGGTGGTGACCTGGCGCCAGGCCTCCCCGTCGGCGACCAGGTCCACCACCACCGTGGTCGTGCCCGGCCTGCGGAGCTTGAGTTCACTGACCAGCCAGTGCCACGGCAGGCCGGTGTAGCGCAGGGTGGCCGGGGTCGTACGGGCCAGCGCCAGGTGGAAGAGACTCTGCTTGTGGTCCAGTTGGAGCTGCCCGGCGATGTAGAGGAACAGCGGCCCGGCCGTGGTGGCGGCCGCGCGGATCCGGGTGAGGACGGTCTGGGGGTCCAGCGGGTCGGCCAGTTCGATCACGGTCGCCGCCGGCGTACCGGTCAAGGTGCTGGGGGCCACGGTCGCGAGCGCCGGCAGGACCGACGTGGCGTCGATCAGACGTCCCTTGCCCGCGGGCGCCGCCGCGAGCAGCACCGCCGTCCCCGCTTCTGTGTCCGCTCCGCTGATCACCACCTCAGCACCGTATCCCGGCGCCGCCGGGAAGCCCGCCCCCACGACGGAGGAGCGCCGAACCGGTCTGTTATCTCTCCGTGATCCGGGTGGAGTTCACCGCCGCACGGCGGTCCGGGGGTGCCGGAGCCCGGCGGGCCGACTTCTGACGAAGCATCCGGTTTGGCTTGTTTGACCCCTGGGAAAGCGTGTGCGAATCTTGCCCCGTGTTCCGCTCCCTGCACCTCGTCGGCCGAGCCCACGTGGACCTCCTCCGCGTCGCGAGCGCTCTCTGTAGCCGCTCCGCCGCCTGACCGGTCCCCCCGGGCTCCCTTGGGCTGCGCGGCCTGTTCCCGCCGCCTCCGCCGGTACCACGGCCGGACCCACGTCCCACGGAGTGGACACGAGCCGAGCCGCCCACCCCTCCGCGGCACACCACGGAACAGGGTCGTTCCCCTCCTCCTCACGCCATGCCCGTCCCGGGTCCGGCCTCCCCATCTCACCTTTCGAGACGTGTGTCGAAGCACACATCCTCGCCGTTGAATCGAGTCAGCATGTCCCTCCCGTCGAGCGCCCCGGCGCGGATCACCGACCCCGCGCCGGACGACTGGAACGCGTGGCGCACCGCGCGGGCCGCGTCCGTGACGGCGCCCACCGGCAACCTCGCCCTGGTCGAGACCCGGTGGCTGCCGGCGGGTACGGAGGCGGACCCCGAGGCCGAGCGGCAGGGGCTTCCCCCGGACGTACGGGTGACGACGCTCGAACGGGCCGACATCCTCACCGGGGAACCGGAACAGGGGCTGCGTTTCTGGGACGCCCGCTCCCCCGCGATCCAGCACTTCTCGCACATCGACACGTTCGGCTTCGACCCGGCGTGGGTGACGCGGGCCACCTTCACCCCCGTCGCCGCCGACCGCCGGATCCCCTTCGAGTACATACGCGACAACGGGGGCAGCCGGGGCATGATCGTCCCCGGTGACATCAGCCTCTCGCTCGACGGCGTCGACTACACCCTGGCGGCCTTCGACGACGAGGGGACGCTTCTCCTGGTCTTCGGGGACCCGACCAACGGGGTCGAGACCTACGGCTCGGGCCGCTTCCTGTTCGTCCCGCGCGAGGACGGCGGTGAGACCGTCACCCTGGACTTCAACCGCGCCTTCGTGCCACCGTGCGGATTCTCGGCCCAGTACAACTGCCCGCTGCCTCCCCCGCAGAACCGGCTCCACCTCCCCGTCCGGGCCGGCGAGAGGCTCCCCGTCTTCCGCGACGGCCACACGATCGGCTGAGCCGGCCACCGTCCCGGCCGGAAGCCCCGAACACCCCGCAGCCCCTCACCCCACAAACCCCGCACGCGCGCACAGACGCACGCACCAGCGCCCCCGCCAGACCTCCGGCGGCCGCCCCTCAGGAGAACGAAGTGAAACGAATTTCCACGCCCCTCGCCGGTGGCGCTCTGGTGGTCGCCCTGTCCGTCGCCCTCACCGCGTGCGGTGGTGGTACGTCGAGCCAGAAGAGCGGCTCGGCGTCCGGGTCCTTCGACAAGAACGCGACCGTCGGCATCGGCTCCGTCTACGAACCGCAGAACCTGGACAACACGGGCGGCGGCGGTCAGGGAGTGACCGAGGCGCTCAACGGGAACGTCTACGAGGGCCTGTTCAAGCTCACGGACAGCGGCAAGGTCGAGAAGCAGCTGGCCCAGAGCTACACCGTCTCCCCGGACGGTCTGACCTACACCTTCAAGCTCCGCGACGGCGTGAAGTTCCACTCGGGCAAGGCCCTGGACTCCGCCGACGTGAAGTACAGCATCGAGAAGGTGACGGGACCCGACTCCCAGTCGGCCCGCAAGAGCAGCCTCACCGTCGTCAAGTCCATCGCCACCCCCGACGCGAGCACCGTGAAGGTGACGCTGTCGAGCAAGTCCATCTCGTTCATCTACAACCTCAGCTACGTCTGGATCATCAACGCCCAGGCCAAGAACCTGAAGACGTCGGAGGACGGGACGGGGCCGTACAAGCTGGACAAGTGGACCCGGGGCTCCGCGCTGAGCCTCGACCGGTTCGCCGGCTACTGGGGCGACCCCGCGACCAACAAGGAAGTCGTCTTCCACTACTACAAGGACGCGACCGCCCTCAACAACGCGCTGCTCACCAACGCCGTGGACGTGGTGACCAGCGAGCAGAGCCCCGACGCGCTCGCCCAGTTCAAGTCGAACTCCGCGTACAAGGTCAACAGCGGCAGCTCGACGACCAAGCTGCTGCTGGCCTTCAACGACAAGGTCAAGCCGTTCGACAACGTCAAGGTCCGCAAGGCGGTCACCTCGGCGATCGACAACAAGAAGCTGCTGGAGTCCATCTGGGGCGGCTACGGCAAGCTGATCGGGTCGATGGTCCCGCCGACCGACCCGTGGTACGAGGACCTGACCCACGTCAATCCGTACGACCCGGCGCTCGCCAAGAAGGAACTGGCCGAGGCGGGCTACCCCAAGGGATTCGACTTCACCCTCGACACTCCCAACTACGACCCGCACCCCACCGCCGCCACGTTCATCAAGTCGCAGCTGGCCAAGGTCGGGATCAACGTCAAGATCAACGTGATCACGCCGGACCAGTGGTACACGAAGGTCTACCAGAACCACGATTTCAGCGCGACGCTCCAGGAGCACGTCAACGACCGCGACATCGTCTGGTACGGCAACCCCGACTTCTACTGGGGCTACAACAACAAGCAGGTCACGCAGTGGGTCGCGCAGGCCGAGCAGTCGGACACCACCGACCAGCAGACCGCGCTGCTGAAGAAGGTCAACCAGCAGATCGCCACCGACGCGGCCAGTGACTGGCTGTACCTCTACCCGCAGATCGTCGTGGCCTCCTCGAAGCTCTCGGGCTACCCTCTCAACGGCCTGAACTCGCAGTTCTACGCCTACGACATCAAGAAGAGCTGATGGTACGGAGAGATCCCGCCCGGCCGGCCGGACCGACGGGACCGGTCGGCCCATGACCGTGTACGTGCTACGGCGGCTGGCGTTCCTGATCGCCTCGCTGCTGCTGGCCAGCGTGGTGCTGTTCCTGCTGCTCCGGCTGCTCCCCGGCGACCCCGCCAACGCGCTGACGTCCGTGGGCGCCAGTCCGGAGCAGCTGGCGGCGGCCCGTCACCAGATCGGGTCGGACCAGCCGCTGCCCGAGCAGTTCGTGACCTGGCTGCACGACCTGGCCACGTTCGACCTGGGGAACTCCTTCATCAGCACGCTGCCGGTCGGCCCCGAGATCGCCACCCGGATCGAGGTCACAGGACCCCTGACCCTGATGGCGTTCGTCCTGGCCCTGGTGATCGCGGTGCCCGTCGGCTTCCTGGCGGCCCACCGGGCGAACACCTGGTACGGACTGATCCTGAGCGGCGTCTCGCAGCTCGGGATCGCCGTCCCGGTGTTCTGGGTCGGCATGATCCTCATCACGGTGTTCTCGCTGCACCTGGGTGTGCTGCCGGCCGGCGGTTTCCCGCAGGACGGCTGGTCCGACCCGGCGGGCGCGCTGCGGTCGCTGGCCCTGCCGGTGATCACGGTGGCCCTGGTGATGTCCGCGTCCCTCATCCGGTACGTACGGTCGGCGACGCTGGACGTCCTCGGCAGCGACTACCTCCGGACGGCGCGGGCGCTCGGTTCCTCGTTCGGGGGTGCGATACGGCGGCACGGGCTGCGCAACGGAGCCGTACCCGTCGTCGCCGTCCTGGGCATCGAACTCGCCTCCACCCTGCTGGGCGCGGTGGTCGTCGAGACGGTCTTCGCCCTGCCGGGCCTCGGCAGCATGCTCTCGCAGGCCGTGGCCCAGCACGACTACCCGACCATCCAGGGCGTGCTGTTCGTCACCACGCTCGCGGTCCTGGTGATCGGGTTCCTCGCCGACCTCGCCCAGCGGCTCATCGACCCGCGGCTGCGCTCCACCCTCACCGGCGGGAAACCATGACCGAACACACCACGGCCGAACAGCCGAAGACCGGACGCCCGGAGACCGCGCACCCCAAGACCGCCCGCTCTTCCCGCCGGCGGCGTTCGGCGACCCTGATCACCGGTGGTGTGCTGGTCGGGGCGATCGCCGCGCTCGCCCTGGTCTCCTTCTTCTGGCTGCCGTACTCCCTGGACGACACCTCGGGCAGCCGACTGGCCCCGCCCGGGGCGTCGCATCTGCTCGGCACCGACAAGCTGGGGCGGGACCTGCTCTCCCAGGTGATGATCGGGGCCAGGATCGCGCTGGAGTCGGGGCTCGGGGCGGTGGCGATCGGCGGGGTGCTCGGGGTCGCCGTCGGCCTGGCGGCCGGCTTCGCCCAGCGCTGGCTGGACGACACCTTCTCGGCCTTCCTCGACGTCCTGATCGCCTTCCCCACCCTGCTGCTGGCGATGCTGGTGGTGGCCGCGCGGTCGGCGTCACTCGGCTCGGCGATCGTCGCGATCGGCCTCGCCATGACGGCGGTGGTCGCCCGGCTGACCCGCATCCTGGTCAAACGGGTGCTGGCGCAGGACTACATCACCGCCTCCCGGACGTCCGGCACATCCTGGTTCCGGGTCGTCACCGGCCATGTACTGCCCAACATCTGGCCGACGCTGGTCGTGAACCTCGCCCTCCAGTTCGGCCTCGCCGTGCTCGCCGAGGCGAGCCTGTCGTTCCTGGGGCTGGGCGCCCCGCCGCCCAATGCGTCGTGGGGGCGCATGCTCCAGGAGGCGCAGGCGACGGTGTCGATCGCGCCGTACGGGGCGATCGCCCCCGGCGTCCTGCTGGTCGCCCTGGTCGTGGGCGTCAACCTGGTCGCCGACGGACTGCGCGACACACTCGACCCCACCCGCAGGAGGACCGCATGAGCCTGCTCGACGTCTCGGGTCTCACCATCCGTACGGAATCGGGCCGCGCCCTGGTCTCCGACCTGTCGTTCACGGTCGAGCCGGGGGGCCGCGTCGGGCTGATCGGCGAGTCCGGGTCCGGCAAGTCGCTGACGGCGCTGGCCGTGATGGGGCTGCTGCCGCCCGGTCTGACGGCGTCGGGCAGTGTGGTGCTGGACGCGCCGGGCCTGGACCGTACGGACGTGGTGGGCGCGGGCGAGTCCGCGCTGCGCGCGCTGCGCGGGCGGGGCGCGAGTGTGGTGTTCCAGGAGCCGCTCACCGCGCTCGACCCCTTGATGCGGGTCGGCCGCCAGATCGCCGAGCCGCTGCGGCGGCGCCGGGGGCTGCGCGGTACGGAGTTGCGCCGGGCGGTCGCCGCGGCGCTCGACCGGGTCAGGCTGCCGGAGCCGGACCGCATCGCGCGTGCCTTCCCGCACGAGATCTCGGGCGGGCAGCGCCAGCGTGTCGCCCTGGCGATGGCCCTGGCCTGCGAACCCGCCCTGCTGATCGCCGACGAGCCGACGACCGCGCTCGACGTGACCGTCCAGGCGGAGATGCTGCGGCTGCTGAACGAGCTGATCACGGAGCAGGACATGGCGCTGCTGTTCGTCAGCCACGACCTGGCCGTCGTCTCCGGGGTCACCGACCGTCTGGTCGTCCTCAAGGACGGCTCGGCGGTGGAGTCGGGATCCACCGCAGACATCCTGCACGCGCCTCGACAGCCGTACACCCAGGGGCTGGTGGCGAGCGCCAGGACCTTCGAGAACGCACTGGAACGGATCACGCGATGAACGTCCCCGTCCTCGCGACCCGGGATGCCGGCTTCGCCTACCGCGGCGCCGCTCCCGTCCTGCACGGCATCACCCTGGACATCACGGCCGGCCGCAGTGTGGCGCTGGTGGGTGAGTCGGGCGCCGGGAAGACCACGATGCTGCGGCTGCTCCTCGGCCTCACCCGGCCGACCAGCGGGCAGGTCCTCTTCGACGGGGAGCCGCTGCGGATCGGGGACCGGGCGCGGATGCGGACGTTCCGGCGCAGTGTGCAGAGCGTCTTCCAGGACCCGTACTCCTCGCTGGATCCCCGGCAGCGGGTGCGGAACATCGTCTCGGAGCCGCTGCGCTCCCTGGGCCTGGCCGGTTCCGGCACCGCGGAGCGGGTGTCGGCGGCGCTGGCGGGCGTGGGGCTGCCCGCCGACGCCGGGGACCGCTATCCGCACGAGTTCTCCGGCGGACAGCGCCAGCGGATCGCCCTGGCGCGGGCGACGGTCTGCGACCCGCGGGTCCTGCTGGCGGACGAACCGGTCAGCGCCCTCGACGTCACCACGCGCGTGCGGATCGTGGATCTGCTCGAAGAGCTGAAGGAAACGCGGGGGTTGACCATCGCGATGGTCTCGCACGACCTGTCGGTGGTGGCCGCGCTGTGCGAACACACCGCCGTGCTGGAGAACGGCCGCATCGTGGAGCAGGGCGACACCCACGCCGTCCTGGGCGCGCCCGGCCACCCGTACACACGGCGGCTGATCGCCAGTGTGCCGCGGCTGCCGGCCGGCCCCTCCGACCGCGGCTGACCGGTTGACTTGGAGTGCTCTTCAACGCTCAGACTGCCCACGGGCGCCCGGAATTGCCGGGCGGAACGAGGGGACGGGCGTATGAAGTACCGCACGATCGGCACGGATCCGGCGACGCGCCGCGAGGTCAGTGTGCTGAGCCTGGGGGCCATGCTGTTCGGCTCGGTCACGGACGAGGCGACGTCGTTCGCGATCCTGGACCGGTACGCCGAGGCGGGGGGCACCTTCGTCGACACCTCGAACAACTACGCGTTCTGGGTCAACGGCACGCAGGGCGGGGAGAGTGAGGCGCTGCTCGGCCGCTGGCGGCGTGAGCGGGGCGCCGGGGACGAGATCGTGATCGCCACGAAGCTCGGGGGCCGGCCGAACGTGCCGACCAGCACGTTCAGCAAGAACATCGAGGGGCTCTCGGCGAAGGCGATCAGGGAGTCGGCGGAGCGGAGCCGGGAGCGGCTCGGTGGGGAGAAGCTGGACCTGCTGTACGCGCACGTCGAGGACCCGGCGGTGCCCCTCCAGGAGACGGTGGAGGCATTCGCGGAACTGGTCGCGGAGGGCGCGGTGGGTCTCCTGGGGGTGAGCAACCACTGGGCGTGGCGGGTGGAACGGGCCCGCGCGCTGGCCGCGGCGGCGGGCCTGCCGGGCTACGAGGTCCTCCAGTACCACCACAGCTACCTGCGGCGGCGCACCGACCAGCCCGGTCCGCGCTCCCCCGACGGCAACCAGGGCATCCTCGGCGGCGACCTGCTCAGCTACGCCCGCGCCGAGCCGTCGCTGGCGCTCGTCGCCTACTCGCCGCTGCTGTCGGGCGGTTACGTGCGCGAGGACAAGCCGCTGGACCCGGACTTCGACCACGCGGGCACGCCGGTACGCCGGGCCGCGCTGCGCGAGGTGGCGCGGGAGACCGGCGCGACGGTGAACCAGGTGGTGCTCTCCTGGCTGATCGGCGGAGAGGTCCCGGTGATCCCGCTGGTCGGGGCGTCCTCGGTGGCGCAGCTGGACGAGAGCCTGGCGGCGGTGGACCTGGAGCTGACCCCGGAGCAGCGGGCGACGCTGGACGCGGCGCGGTAGCCCGTACGTCCACCCGGGCGGTCCTGTGGTCCCGGCGCTCGCCGGCCACCGGACCGCCCGGGGACAGAAGCCGTGTCCAACTGACGCTAGTTCGCCGCCGGTTCCCCGGGTTTCGCGTGGATCAGGCGGATGATCCGGCCGCTCATGTCCGCGTAGTCGTGGTTGTTGCCGACCTCTCCGCGGGTACGGTTGTCGCCCATCACGATCACCCGGTCGGCGAGGGTCACCATCTCGCCCAGGTCGCTGCTGATCAGCAGGATCGCCAGGCCGTCCCTGGCCAGTTCCCAGATCAGTTCGTGGAAGGTCCGCTTGGTGCGGATGTCCACGCCGACCGTCGGCTCGTCGATGACCAGCATCCGGGTGTCGGCGGCCAGCCACTTGGCGAGGCTGACCTTCTGCTGGTTGCCGCCGGAGAGTTCCCCCGCCAGTTGGTGAACGCTCGACACACGGATGCCGAGGCGCTCCACGAGGTCGTCGGCGACGGCGGTCTCCTCGGCGCGGGGGACGTATCCGAAGGCCCGGGCCAGCCGCCGCCATACGGTGACGGTGATGTTCCGTACGATCGGCTGCTCCAGGAAGACGCCTTCCTCCTTGCGGTTCTCGGTGACGTACCCGATGCCGTACTCGTGCAGTGCCTGCCTCGGGGACGTGATGGTGACGGCCTTGCCGTGCACCCGGATCTCGCCCGCGGTGATCCGGTCGAGGCCGAGGATCGCCTTGGCCAGTTCGCTGCGGCCGGCGCCGACCAGTCCGTACAGGCCGACGATCTCACCGACGCGGACGTCGAGGGACAGGTCCCGGTGCCCGGACGCGGTGGAGACCCCGGAGAGGGAGAGCGCCGGCGGGGACGTGGTGTCGGCGGTACGGGGGGTGAGGGCGGCGGACGCGTGGGCGCGGCCCACCATCAGGTTCACCACGTCGTCGTGGGTGTGGTCCGCGAGGGGGGCGGAGTCCACCACGGAACGGCCGTCGCGCAGCACGGTGACGGTGTCGCAGACCGCGAAGACCTCTTCCAGTTTGTGGCTGACGAAGACGACGCAGGTGCCGCGCGCCGCGAGCCGGCGGACGACCTCGAAGAGGCGCTCGGTCTCCTGGGGGGAGATCGAGGCGGTCGGTTCGTCGAGGAGCAGGACCTTGCTCCGGGTGTACAGGGCCTTGGCGACCTCGACCAACTGCTTCTGCGCGACGGACAGTTCGGCGACGGGGGTGAGGGGGTCGAGCTCCACGCCGATCTCGGCGAGGCAGCGCAGGGCCGGTTCCGTCATCGCCGCGCGGTCGATCATGCCCCGGCGGGACGGCGGGTTCTGGAGGGTGATGTTCTCCGCGACGGAGAAGCCGGGCACCAGATTGCGCTCCTGGTGCACCACGCCGATGCCGGTGTGGGCGGCCTCCAGCGGGGTGCGGAGGCGGACCTCCTCGCCCCGCCAGAGCAGTTGTCCGCCGTCGGGGGCGTGCACGCCGGTCAGGACCTTGATCAGGGTCGACTTGCCGGCGCCGTTCTCGCCGAGCAGGGCGTGCACGGTCCCCGCCTCCAGGCGCAGTCCGACGTCGTCGAGGGCGCGGACGCCGGGGAAGACCTTGACGATGTTCCGGCATTCGAGGAGCACTTCGGGGAGCACGCCGGGGAGCGTCTCGCTCATCGCGCGCCTCCGGGGGCCGTCACGGCGGCGGCCGTCGTGGGTGGGGGCGGCGGCGCGCCGCCGCCGGGGGCCGGCCGGGGGTCCTTGAGCCGCGACTGGCGCAGCCGGCCGCCGACCACCGTGCCCAGCACCACCACGCCGATGAGGAAGTTGACCCAGCTGGGGTCGAGGGAGAACTGGGCGCGCGCGGTGTCGATGAGCCGCATCACGAACGCGGCGAGGACGGTGCCGAGGATGGCGACGGAACCGCCGGTCAGCGCGACCCCGCCGATGATGGGCGCCGCGAAGCTGGGCAGCAGCCAGTCGCCGCCGACGCTGCGGTTGACCCCGGGCAGTGACGCGGTGGCGGTGAGGGCGGCCACGCCGATGAGCAGGCCGGACAGGGTGTGGGCGACCACGATCTGCCGGTCGGTGGAGATGCCGGACAGGCGCGCGGCGAGCGGGTTCCCGCCCGCCGCGAGGAGCCGTCGGCCGGCGATGCCCCGGTGCATGAAGAGGGCGAGGAGGGCGGCCATGGCGAGGGCGGTCAGGAACACCAGCGGGATGTTCAGCGGGGCCGCGTCGCCCAGGTCCTTGAGGGCGGCGGAGTAGCCGTCGACGGTACGGGTGCCCACCACGCGGTACTGCGCGCCGAGCAGGATCGTCATGGTGGCCAGGGTGACGATGAATCCGTTGATCCGGGTGGCCACGATGAACAGGCCGGTGAGCAGTCCGACCACGGTGGCGATGAGAAGGCCCGCCACGACGGCGAGCACCATGGGCACGTGGGCGTCGGCCATGAGGACGCCCATCACACAGGCGGTGAAGCCGCCGAGGGCGCCGACGGCCAGGTTCAGCTGTCCGACGCAGAGCGCGACCATCTGGGCGAGGCCGATGAGGACGGGGGTGGCGAGGTACTGGAGGAACGTACGGAGCGAGTTCCCCTCGAAGAAGGAACCGGACGACGCGATGCCGAGGCCGGCGTATCCGGCCACCACGACGCAGAGCAGCGTCATCTCGGTGGACCGGGAGAACCGGCGCAGCCCGGCCCGGGCCTGAACCCGGTGGTCACGGGTCGTGGTCATGAGGAGCGCACCACCTTCCGGTAGGAGACGACGTTGCGCAGCCGGTCGACCGACAGGGCCAGCAGGAGTACGCAGCCGAGATAGATGTTGAGGCTCTCCAGGCCGACGCCGAGGAGGTCGAGTCCCTTGCGGATGACCCCCACCAGGGACGTGCCGAGGAGGGCACCCAGAACGGAGACGACACCGCCGGTCAGCAGCGTGCCGCCGAGCACCGCGCCGAGGAAGGAGGGGAGCATGAACTCGTCCCCGATGGTGGCCCGGAAGGATCCGGTGCTGACGGCCGCCATGAACCCGGCGAGCGCGGCGAGGAGACCGGAGAGCGCGTGGGCGGTGATCACCCGCCGTGCGGTGGGGATGCCAGACAGCTCCGCCGCGGCCGGGTTCGCCCCGGTGAGCAGCAGCTCCCGGCCGGTGCGGGTGTACGTGTAGAGGAAGCCGAGCCCGAGCAGGGCCAGGACGGTGAACTGCGCCATCTGCGGGACGGCGGGCGATCCGCAGACGGGGCCGGCGCAGATGTCGGCGAGGGAGTAGTCCCGCAGCTCGGCCATGCCGGACGGTGTGGTGGTGAAGGCCGCGTTCTCGGTGAGCGCCGAGTAGAGCAGGGAGACGAGCCCCAGGAGCGCGAAGTCCATGGCGAGGGTCACCACGAAGGAGCTGACGCCGGTCCTGGCGATCACCCATCCGGTGAGAGCGCCGATGGCGGCGCCCGCCAGCAGGCAGAGCAACAGGCCCAGCGGCAGGGGGAGATGGAGTTTATCGTAGCCGAGTCCCGCGAACATCGCGCCGAAGGCCGCCATGCGCCCGACGGCGAGGTTCATGTGGCCGACGGACAGGACGACCATCTGGGCCAGGGCCACCACGGTGAGGGTGGAGATGTCCCGCAGGAGGGGGAACAGCACCAGCCTGGCGTCGAAGAACGCGGGCCGCAGCACACCGAACAGCACGGTCAGGGCGATGATCAGCAGAAGCAGGCCGAGCCGCTGATTCACCCAGAAGGGCAGGCGGTGGGAGCGCGGGGCGGGCGCCGGGGACTCCCCGGTGCCGGGAGGCGCGGGCGCCGGTGCGGTGGTCATGCCACCCTCCGGTCGTCCATCGCGTCCCGGTCCCAGTCGATGCCGATGCCGGGCTCGTCGGGCGCCACGGCGTGTCCGGCACGGACCTCGATCTCGGTGCGGGTGACGGCCCTGAGCTGCGGTATGTACTCCACGTACCGCCCGTTGGGGATCGCGGCGGCGAGGCTGACGTGCAGTTCCATCAGGAAGTGGGGGCAGACCATGACGTTGAACGTCTCGGCGAGGTGGGCGACCTTCAGCCAGGGGGTGATGCCTCCGACGCGCGCCACGTCGACCTGGACGACGGAGGCGGCGCCGCTCTCCAGGTACTGGCGGAACTGCGTGGGCGAGTAGAGGGACTCCCCCACCGCGATCGGCACGGAGGTCGAGCGGGCGAGCCGGGCGTGGCCGCTGACGTCGTCCGCGGGGAGCGGTTCCTCCAGCCAGAAGGGTCCGTACGGTTCGAGGGCGGCGGCGAGCCGGACGGCGGAGGACAGGCTCTGCGACTGGTTGGCGTCGGTCATGATGTGCGTCTCGGGGCCGACGGCGTCCCGTACCGCACGCAGCCGTTCGACGTCGTGCGCGACGTGCGGCTTGCCCACCTTGATCTTCACCCCGGGCCAGCCGTTGGTACGCGCCTCGACCGCGCCCCTGACCAGTTCCTCGGTCGACAGGTGGAGCCAGCCGCCCTCGGTGTCGTACAGCGGCACCTCCTGGCGGTATCCGCCGGCCAGGCGCCAGAGCGGCTCGGCGGCCCGCTTGCAGCGCAGGTCCCACAGCGCGGTGTCCACGGCGGCGAGGGCGAGGGAGGTGATCGCTCCGACGGTCGTGGCGCGGGTCAGGGAGAACAGCTCCTGCCAGAGCCCCTCGACGTTCCTGGCGTCCTGGCCGGCCAGGCGCGGGAGGAGGTGGTCGCGCAGCAGCGCGAGGACCGACGAGCCGCCCGTACCGATGGTGTACGCGTAGCCGGTGCCGGTGAGGCCGTCGGAGGTGGTGAGGTCGAGGAAGATCGTCTCCTGTTTGACGAACGACTGGACCGCGTCGGTGCGTTCCTTCTCCACCTCGATGTCGACGAGGTGGGCGGTGGCGGCCGTGATGATGCTCATGGGGTTCCGTCAGCTCCTGGAGTTCTGGGCGCCGGCTCAGCGGCAGGAGAGCAGTTCGTCGGCGAACTGCTTCTTGAGCTTTTCCGTCCTGGCACGCCGGGCGGTGTCGTACGTGTCGACGTCGGCCTTCGTCACGACGAAGGAGCCGGAGTCGACGGCCACACCGGGGGTGCGCATCACGCACTGTTCCGTCTGGAGCAGGGCCAGGGCCCAGGTCCCCACGTCGGCCTGGCCGACGGGATTCTGGACGACGGTGGCGTCCACGGATCCGTTCCTGATCGAGCTGAGGATCTTCGCGTCGTCGTCGATGGCCACGACCTTGACGGGCAGTCCGGAGCGCTGTACGGCTCCCGCCGCCGCGACCGCCGGGTTGTACGCCGTGGACACGATGCCCTGGATGTTCCTGCCCTTGGCGGCGAGCAGGTCGGAGACCGCCTTCTGGGCGGTCTGGAGGTCCTTGTCGATGTCCGTGACGGTTTGCAGGAGCGTGACCCGGCCGCCGGTCTCCTTCACCGCCTTCGCCACGCCCCTGATGCGCAGCTGGGTGTTGGAGTCCACGTTGATCCCGGTCAGATGGACCAGCGTGCCCTTGCCGCCCATCGCCTCGATGGTGGCCCTGGCCGCCTTGTAGGCGGCGAGTTCGACGTCGGTGGAGAGGCAGAAGTCGGCCGCGTCGGTCTTGCCCGCGGGGCAGGAGCCGAGGGAGGCGACGGGGAAGCCCTGGGACGTGAGGTCGGCGAACGTGGTGTTGATGTCGGTCGGGGAGACGCCGAACACACCGAAAGCGTTGTATCCGCGGGCCGCGAGGGACGACAGCAGGTTGTTCTGCTTCTGCTGGTCCCATTCGGCGGTCTCGTCGAAGGTCACCCCGCCCAGCTTGTACGTGGTGCGGGCGGTGGCCCCCGCCTTCTTCCAGGGCTGGAAGTACGGGTGGGCGCCGCCGGGGACCAGGGCGACCTTGGTCCCGGACCCGTCCACCAGTGTCGCGGATCCCCCGCCCGCCGCCCGGGCGCCGCCCGGGGCCACGTTGTTCGCGGGCTCGCCCGAGTTCTTGATCGTGCATCCGGCCGTGCCGGCGGCGAGGACCGCGACGGCGACCGGGCCCGCCAGCATGGTTCTGAGGAGTGGCTGCTTCATCACGGCTCCCACATAATCCAATAGGATATTTGCCTGGTGATGGTGGGGGCAGCAACGCACGTACGTCAATACATCGGACCGAGAAAGAGCTGTAAGCTGCCCGATCCGGACAGTGACCACCGGGCGGATCGACAGCCGGGGCGCCTAAATCATATAGGAAAGAGAAAGATCCGGTCCGGACAGGACCGGTCCCGGACAGCACGGAAGCCCACGGCCTCGGGGGCCGTGGGCTTCCTCAGTGCCTCAGGACGTCAGTGTCCGCGTCACGCGGTCCGCGTCAGGCGGCGATGTGGCTCGACCGCGCCGGCGTGTCGGACCTGTCCTCCGCCGGACGGCGAACCTCCAGGGAGTGCACCACACGCTCGGTGCGCAGTTCGTGCGCGACCAGGTCGCCCAGGGCGACCGCCACCACGGCGGCCCCTCCGGCGAAGACCAGCCAGGTCAGCACAGTGCCGGAGAAGATCAGCGAAGCGATCAGCGACCACAGGGCGACCGCCGCCAGCAGGCCGTGGCCCGCCTTCGCGGCCGCCTTGCGGGCGAAGACAGCACCCACGATCCCGAGGACCGCGATACCGGTGAACACTCCGAAGCCGATCCAGCCGGCCACGGAAGCCGTGAAGGCCATGGCCACCACCGCCAGGAACGCACCGGCGATGACCGCGATGCCATTGAGCGCGAAACGAGGGCTGAGAGCCATCGTGAAACACCTCCTCGGTACCGCATCCGAGCGGCACCGCATATGAAAGCAAGGAAGTGGGTCGTCGCGGGGCGTCAAGAGACGCCGAGGGCGGCTCGCTTGCCTCCGATTCGCAACCGGAGACATATGTATGTAACTCGTGAAGAGAACGGTCCATGCCCGCTCAGTCACCCCTATTCCTGTGACCTGCATCACATTATATGAACCTTATCTGAGTCATCGCAACAGCGCCGGATCGACGGCTCCCGCGATGGCCCGGAGCCCCGCCTCGTTGGGGTGCAGATGGTCGCCGCTGTCGTACTCCGCACGGAACTTCGTCGGCCGCGCCGGGTCGTGTGTCGCCGCGTCCTGGTCGATCACACCGTCACACCCACTGCCCGCGCCCCGGACGAAACTGTTCACGGCGGCCCGCTTCGTCTCCAGTTCCGGCTTCCACCCGCCGGCCCCCTCGAACGGAGTGAGTGTGGAGCAGAGGAACTTGACGCCCCGTTCGTGCGCCCGCGCGATCAGCTGCTTGAGCCCGTCGATCAGACGGTCCGCCGTGGGGTTGGTGTTCGACAGATCGTTGATGGGGTCGTCGGCGAAGATCACCCACCGGACGCCGGGCTGCGAGAGCACGTCCCGGTCGAACCGGTTGAGGGCGCTCTGCCCGGCGCCGTCGGTGAGCAGTTGGTTCCCGCTGATGCCCTGGTTGAGCACGCCGACGGTGCGCCCGGCGCCCACCAGCCGGCTCGCCAGCTCGTTCGGCCAGCGCCGGTTCGCGTCGGTCCTGGAGGCGATGCCGTCGGTGATCGACGCGCCGAGCGTGACGACCGCGCCCTCGGCCGCCGGGTTCACCACGTCGAGCCCGGAGAGGAAGTAATAGCTGTTGGTCGTGCGGGCATTGGTCAGATTCGCGTTCCCGCTCACGTCCCCGGCGGCGACGTAGTTCGTCTGCAGTCCCGACTGGTGGTACGTGACGGGGCCGGTGGTCCTGGGGAGGTGGAAGCTGACCGCCACGTCCGACAGGGCGTCCACCGGGAACGCGACCTCGTCGCTGACCGCCGATCCCCCGGCCGGGATGGTGACGGCCCGCTGGCCGCCGAAGGTGACCGTACGGTCGGTGGCGGCGGACACCGAGGAGCCCGAGGTGCGGCGCGCGAGGTGTATGTCCTGGACGGTCAGGGGGGCGTTGCCGAAGACGTTCGACAGGCGGACGCGCGCCGCGGTGCCCGCGATGCTCGTACGGACTATCTGACGCACGGTCTGCTGAGTGAACGTGTCGCCGCCGCTCTGCGGCGCGGCGGCCCACGTACCGGTCCACGGGCCCGCGGCGGGAGCCGGGGCGGGGGCGGCCGACGCCGTCCCCTGGATTCCGGTCATGAGGAGGGCTGCCGCGCCCGCGGCAAGGATGTGGGGGGTTCGCTTCACGGGGGACTGTCCCTTGTCCGGATGAGGCGCCCCCGGCCGGGGCGCCCCTCCCCCACCACCTACCCCCTCGGCACCGGCGTGACCACCCAGTCCGGGTGGCCCGGCATCGGGGGCGTCGTCGGCCCGTACAGCCACGGGGTCAGGAACGGCTCCAGATCCCGTCCCGCGACCTTCGACGCCAGCGCGACGAAGTCGCCCGTACCGGCCGCCTCGCCCGTGTACGTACGGATCCAGGCCCGCTCGATCTTCTGGAAGGTGGCGTCACCGACCTCCTCGCGCAGCGCGTACAGCACGAGGGTGGAGCCGTCGTAGCGCATCCTCTTGAAGAGGTTGGGCTCGGTGGGTTCGGCGGGGGCGCCGTAGTCGTGACGCCACTGGTCGTGGTTCTGGTACGCGGTCCTCATCGCGGACTCGAAGCTGTCGCCGCCGTGCTCCTCCGAGTACAGCCGCTCGTAGAAGCGGGCATGGCCCTCGCTCAGCCACAGGTCCGACCAGGTGCGCAGAGCGATGCTGTCACCGAACCACTGGTGGGTCAGCTCGTGCACCATGGTGCGTTCCGCGTCCACGCGCGTGCCGAGCAGGTCGGCCTTGGGGAGCAGCGAGAGGGTCTGCGTCTCCAGCGCGACCGCCAGGTCGGTGTCGCCGACGAGCAGGCCGTACCGGTTGAACGGGTAGGCGCCGAGGCGCTGTTCGAGCCAGGTGAGGTGCTCGGGGGTGAGCTTGCGGTACGCGTCGGTCGCGTCGACCAGGGCGTCGGGGACGTAGTCCCGGATCGGCAGCCCGTGCGGGCCGGTGGTGTCGACGGCGGTGAACCCGCCGATCGCCAGCTGGGCGAGCTGGGTGGCGACCGGCTGTTCGGAGTCGTACGTCCAGCGGACCCGGCCGCCGGGCCTGTCCTGGCGGGAGACGAGCTTGCCGTTGGCGACCGCGGTCAGTCCGCTCGGCACGGTGATCCGGAAGGTGATCGGGGCGCGCCGGCTGGGATGGTCGTTGGACGGGAAGATCATCTTGGCGCCGTTGGGCTGCGGATAGAGAACCGTGCCGTCGGGCGTGGGTATCCAGCCGTAGTCCTCGATCGCGTCGTCGCGGTGACGCGTCTGGGTCGGGTCGGCGGTGTAGGTGACCGTGACGGTGAAGTTCCCGCCGTCGCGGATGGGCGACTTGGGGGTGATCACCAGCTCGTCGCCGTCGCGTACGGCGGCGGCCCTGGCGCCGTCGACCGTGACCGTGTGCAGGGTGTTGCCGGCGAAGTCGAGGTCGAAGCGCGACAGCGCCTGGGTGGCGGTGGCCTTGATCGTGGTCTTCGCCTCGAAGGGTGTCCTGGGCGCCTGCCAGTCGAAGTCGAGTGCGTAGTGGCGCACTTGGTAGCCGCCGTTGCCGTCGAGCGGGAACATCGGGTCGCCGAAGCCGGGAGCCCCGGGCGACGGCCTGCTGTCCGGTCCGGCCGCCGAGGCGGCGGGCCCGAGCGGGGCGGTCAGCGCGGCGGTCACCGCGACGGCCGCCGCCAGGGCGGGCCGTAGGCCGCGCCGGGACATCGCGAACGTGGTCATGTGGTGCCTTTCCCCCGTGACGGGAACATCAGGTCGTCCCGCCTCACCTCTCAGGACGGCGGAGAAGCACAAAGGGTTGCCCCGGCCCGGCCGCCCGGACCGGTGACGACGACGGGTCCCGGCCTCTTTCGGCGCATCCGGGCGGGCGGGAAACCGCTGCCAGGCGGGCCCGAGTCCGCGGCCGGGGACCCGCGTGTGCCGCTCGGCGGGAGCCCGTTCCCCCGGTGGTCGGGGGCATCGCCCCGTGGTTGCCTGGGAGCGTGACCACCGCCCTCCGCGACCGCCGCACCTGAGCCCCGAGGCAGGACGTCCCATGAGCGAGTCCACGCTGATCACCACCCCGTTCACCGCCCGGTCCACCGCCGCCGAGGTGGTGGCCGGCACGGATCTCCTGGGCCGCTTCGCCGTCGTGACGGGCGGGGCCTCCCCGGTGGGGATCGAGACGGCGCGGGCGCTCGCCGCCGCGGGCGCCGACGTGACGCTGGCGGTACGGGACACGGAGGCGGGACGGCGGGCGGCGGAGGACATCATCGACACCACCGGCGCCAGGGAGGTCCGTATCGCTCCGCTGGACCTCGCCGACCGGGCGTCGATCGCCGCGTTCCTCGCCGCGTGGCAGGGGCCGCTGCACATGCTCGTGCACAACGCGGGCGTACGGGAGACACCCGAGCGGCGGACCCCGGAGGGCTGGGAGCTCCAGTTCGCCGTCAACCACCTCGGCCACTTCGCCCTCGCCACCGGCCTCCACGGCGCGCTGGCGGAGGCGGGCGGGGCACGGGTGGTGGTGGTCGGCTCGGACGCCCACCTGCGGGCGCCCCTGGACTTCGACGACCTCCACTTCCGTACACGTCCGTACGACCCGGTGGCGGCATACGGGCAGTCCAGGACGGCCGACGTGCTGTTCGCGGGCGAGGCGTACCGGCGGTGGGCCGACGACGGCATCACGGTCAACACACTGGACGCCGGGGCGACCGAGGCCGAGCGGAGAACACCCGCGCAGGCCGCGGCCACCTCCGTGCTGCTGGCGGCGTCGCCCCACGTCGAGGGCGTGGGCGGCCGGTACTTCCAGGACTGTGCCGAGGCACCGCGCTACGTACCGGGCGGGCCGCTCCGGGGTGTCGCGCGGCACGCGCTCGACCCCGGGGCGGCCGCCCGGCTGTGGCAGGTGTCCCTCGGCCTGCTGGCCGCGTAGCCGGTCGGCGGCGCCCCGGCGATCAGGCGTCGGGACTCAGGAAACGGCCGTTCAGACCGGTGGGAACGGGATCTCGGCCAGGGCCGGGAGCAGCGATTCCTCCTCGTGGTCGAGATGCGCTCCCAGCCGGTGCGACAGATCGTCCAACGTGGCGAGGAACAGCGCCGGTTCGGCCGTGTCGATGCCGTCGAGCAGCGCGAGCAGTTCGCCCTGGATGCGGGCGACCGTACGGTGTTCGTCGCCGAGCCGGTCCAGGACGCCGCGCAGTCGCGGGTGGTGGCGTGCGAGCGAGGGGAACACATGGGTGTCCTCGCTGGTGTGGTGGAATTCCAGCCAGGCGCAGAACTCCAGGCAGTGGCGCCGCAGTTGCAGTCCCAGGCCGGGGGCCGGGGGTGCGCCGGGGCCCCGGTGGGCGGCCCGTTCCGCGACGTGTGCCTCGGCCTCCACACGCAGGGCGCGCACCTGCTCGCGGAGCCCAGTGTGCACCTCGATGAGCTTGTCGGCCAGGGTGGGGACGGCGCGGGAGCCCTCCGCCGTGTCGGCCTGGGGCCGTCCCAGCACCACGACCGGCAGGGTCCGCGCTGTCCTGGACTGGTAGTCGGCGTAGCCGGGGGCCGTACGCACCACCTGCGCGAACAGCCGGTCGCGCCGCGCCCCTTCGGCGGGGACGGCGCGGGCGGCAAACACCTCGGTGCCGATCTCCACCCGTACCAGGGGGTGGGCCAGCAGGTTGTGATACCACGCGGGGTGCCGGGGAGCGCCGCCCGCGGAGGCGACCACAAGCAGGTGTGCGCCGTCGCGGACGTAGCCGAGCGGCACGGTGTGTTCGGCTCCCGACCTGGCGCCGGTGGTGGTGAGCAGGAGGAGGTCTTCGCCCTCGAAGGGCCCGCCGACCTTTCCTCCGCCGGAACGGAACTCGTCGATGATCCGCTGGTTGAACGATGTGGGCATGCGCTGTCGCATCTCCTGATGGGCGCGGGCATTCCGCGCGAAAGGTATGAGTGAGGAACGACGTGATGCGCGCAGGACGTACTGACGTCACACTGCGGGGACGGAAGACGTCGTGCGCGGGCGCTGACGTCAGTCGCGGGGTGCGGAGTATGAACTCATGGCGTGGCCCCTTGGTGAAGGGTGTCGCCCAACTGCCCGCCTGCCCACTGCTCTTTGGCGGACGTCACGCGACACCGGACTTATTACAGCCGTCCGGCGGCCCGGTGTCAACGCGCGTGTCCTCGGGCGGTGTCGACCGCCGTGGGAGGGGAGCCCGGCTCAGCGAAGGGGGATGGTGAAGTCGTCCTCGACGGGCGGTGCCAGCTCCTCCGTACGGTAGCCGGTCGCCGCGAAGCACCGGATCCGCAGGTGGTCCGGGGTGACGTCCAGCCGGAGGAAGCTCTTGAAGAAGGGCGGGGTGTATGTCGTGGAGCCCGGCGAGAAGGCCTGCGCGTAGATCTTGCGGACGGGCAGCCGGAACCGTCGCCTGGCGTCCGGCCGGGCGGGCACGCCGAGGAGGGAGGCCACCAGTCTCGTACGCCGGGTCACCGGCGCGTCCGTCTCCCGGGTCGGTGCCACGCCGAGGCGCTCGGCGACGACGGCCGCCGCCTGTTCCGCGGTGAGTTCGAAGAAGCGCCGCATCCGCAGCCGCCGCCCGTAGAGCTTGCTGTAGAACGCCAGGGAGTCCCCGCGCAGCGGGTAGCAGCGGAAGTCCCGTTCGGTGACGTCGGCCACCGCGACGCGCGGAATGGTGTGGGTGGCGTGCATGAACGCCCCGCCGCCCCCGGCGACGAGGTACTCGACGGTCCTGCCGTCGACGTCGACCGGGTAGTGCTGGTAGTTGTGGATGTCACCGCCTATGGCCGCTATGTAGTGGCAGGCGGGGTCGCGGACGATGTCGTCGACCGTGCCGCCGCCCTCGATGGCACACGGCTCGTGGGCGCCGTCCACGTAGATCGGCGAACCGGTCACCAGGATCTTGGGCCGGGGGCCCGCCGAGACGCGGCGCAGCCACTCCCCCTGTTCCTGGTCGATGCCGCCGAGCAGACCGGTGTCGATGCCTATGATCCGCAGCGGGCCCGCGTCGACGGCCCAGTACGGTCCCGGCTGCGCGGCCTGCTGCTCGGGGGCGGACCGCAACTGCCGCGCCTCGGCGAGAAGTCGCTCGTCCACGGAGCCGGGGCGCCGCCACAGCAGGGCCCGCCACCAGCCGGCGGACAGGGGTTTCGGGCGGGCGGCGGGCGGCAGCGCGGGGGCGTCGCAGAAGACGCGCATGAAGCCGTTGAGGCCGTCGTACCAGTCGTGATTGCCCGGTACGGCGTAGACCGGGGCCGGGTAGTCCTTGTACGGCCGGAAGAACTTGGGGCCGTACTCGTCGGCGCTGCCGACCGGGTAGATCACGTCGCTGGACAGGACGGCGAAGCGGGTGCCCTCGGCCGCCTCCAGGAAGCCGGGCACCACGGCGTACTGCGGGGCGTCGCCCTCACCGGTGTCCGCGAGCAGCATGAACGAGAAGGTGTCCGGGTCGTCCCGCTCGATCACCAGGTCCGGTGCGGCGCCCCGGTCGAGCTGCCCCCGTACCCAGCGCTTCCGGTCGTCGCCGGTCGGGTCCCCGAACAGGGAGGCGACCACGCCGTTGCGCGCCTTCCACAGAGTGGCCGGGTTCAGCCAGGAGATGTGGGTGGTGCGCTCCGGCATGAGGGCCCGGTAGCGGCCGGGCTCCTGGCCCGGCTCCTGACCGTGCCAGCCTGCGCCTGCTGCCGAGTCACGTGAAGAGGGAGACACCGCCGCACCCTAGCAACCCTTCCCGGGCACAGGGAGGTTGGGGCGGTGGCCTGTCCGGGAGTACGGGCCGGGCGGCGGGTCGACGGTCGTGCGGCGGGACCGGCGGCGACCGGAAGGCGCCGCCCGGCGGGCGGGACGAGCGCGCCGACGACGATGATGGTGCGGAAGACCGGCAGGCCACCGCTCGCCCGGAAGAAGAGAGAAGAGTCCTTCGTGACGTACGACATCGACGCCGTCCGTTCGCACTTCCCCGCGCTGGACGCGGGGGGTGCCCACTTCGAGGGGCCCGCCGGTACGCAGACACCCCGGCCGGTCATCGACGCCATCGCCGAGGTGCTGGCGAACCCGCTCTCCAACCGGGGGGCGGCGACGCCGGGGGAACGCAACGCGGACCGCACGGTGGCCGGCGCCCGGCTGGCGATGGCCGATCTGCTCGGCGCGGACCCGGCGGGCATCGTCTTCGGCCGCAGCGCCACCCAGCTCACGTACGACTTCGCCAGGACGCTCGCCAAGACCTGGTCGCCGGGGGACGAGGTGGTCGTCACCCGGCTGGACCACGACGCCAACATCCGCCCCTGGGTACAGGCCGCGCGGGCGGCCGGGGTCACCGTGCGGTGGGCCGACTTCGACCCCGCGACGGGCGAGCTGTCCCCGGCGGACATCGGCGCGGTGCTCTCGGAGCGCACCCGGCTGGTGGCGGTCACAGGCGCCTCGAACCTCATCGGCACCCGGCCCGACCTCCCCGGGATCGCCCGGCTGACACACGCGCAGGGGGCCCTGTTCTACGTCGACGGGGTGCATCACGCGGCGCACTCCTTCGTCGATGCCGGGCTGCTGGGCGCCGACTTCTACGTCTGCTCGCCGTACAAGTTCCTCGGTCCCCACCTGGGGGTGCTCGCGGCCGCGCCCGGACTGCTGGAGGGGCTGGCGCCCGACAAGCTGGCGCCTTCCACGGACGCGGTCCCCGAGCGTTTCGAACTGGGCACGCTGCCCTACGAGTTCCTCGCGGGCGTGCGCGCGGCCGTGGACTTCCTCGCCGATCTCGCCGACGGCGGTCCCTCCTCCCCGGGCGCCACCGGTGACAGGCGGGAGCGGCTCGCGCGGTCCTTCGCCGCGCTGGAGGAGCACGAGGAGGGCCTGCGGCGGCGGATGGAGGAGGGGCTGGCGGGCCTCGCGCCGGTCACGCTGCACTCGCGGGCGGCGGACCGTACGCCGACCCTGCTGCTGACCCTCGAAGGCCGCGACACCCGGGACGCGTACCGCCATCTGGCCGGGCGTGGGGTCACGGCGCCCTCCGGATCGTTCTACGCGCTGGAGGCGTCCCGCCGGCTGGGTCTTGGCGACGCCGGCGGGCTGCGGGCCGGCCTGGCACCGTACAACAACGCCCAGGACGTCGACCGGCTGCTGGAGGGTCTCGCGGACTTCCTGCGACAGCCGTCGACGTGACGTGTGACGCGCCGGGCCGGGGCATGCTGGGGGTGCGCGGACGCGCACTACCGCTGTGACAGGGGGCCGGCCGGTGTTACGCATTCACTTCACCGCGGAAGACCTCGCGCGGACCCGTGTGGCCGCGACGATCGGAGTCGCGGCGGAGACGTACTACAGCCTGGAACTGCTGGGAGGGGGCCGGGACCATCCTCACTTCCGCGCGTGGCGGTCGGCGGTCGCGGGCCGGACGGGAGCGGACACGCGCCCGCTGACCTCCCCGCTGACGTCCCTGCTTCCGGTACGCGGCCCGGGGCTCGACCTGCTGGCCCTGATGGGTGACGTGCCCTCGCTGGATCACGCCGTGGACAATCTCCTGCACGCGCCCGCGGCCCGGCTGCGCCGTGAATTCGAGGGTCTCGACTTCCGTCCCGCCCATCTGCCGTGGGCCAGACGGGTGGCCGAGGGGGACAGCGACGCGCGGAAGGAGCTCGCCGAGGCCGTGCGTGCCTGCCATCGGCTGACCGTGGAGCCCCACTGGGACAGAGCGCGGTCCGAACTGGTCGCGCTCTCCGCCCGCTACGCGCGTCTGATGCTTGAGGGAGGCATCGATCTGCTGCTGCGCTCGCTCTGCGCCCCCTTGGTCCGCTGGCGTCCGCCCGTGCTGGAAGCGCCCTATCCGCGCCCGACCGAGGTGCGTCTCCGGGGCAGGGGACTGATCATCACCCCCACGGTGTTCGCCACGCGCCCGGCGAGCTTTCTGTGGGACCCGCTCGACACAGCCCAGCCGCCCCGGCTGGCCGTGCCGGCCCTCCGCGGACCGCTGGCCGAGGCCGGCCCGGCCGCACCGGACGGCTCCTCCGGCCGGAACCTGGAGTCGCTGCTCGGCCGCACGCGGGCCGCCGCGCTGCGTGTGGCGGTGGAGGGCTGCACGACCACCGAGCTGGCACGCCGCCTCAACGTCTCGGCCGCGGCGGCCAGTCAGCACGCGACGGTGCTGCGAAACACGGACCTCATCACCACCAGCCGCCGGGGCGGATCCGTGCTGCACCTCATCACCCCTCTGGGGCTGGCCCTGTTGAAGACCGGCACCACGACGGAACCGTGAGCCGAGGCGGCGCGGGCACCGGCCCGGCGGAGTGCCTGAGCGGCCCCCTTTAAGCCGTGGCTTAAGAGCTGGGCCGCGGGTGTACGGCCCGGGCAGCATTCGAGGCCCCAACCGGCTCACACCTTGGAGATCGCATGCGTACCAGTCTCGCCGCCGCCCTCGGTTCCGTCGTACTGACAGCGGGCACCTTGCTCGGCGCACCGGCCGCCGCCGCCGACGCGACGGCCTACCCCGTGGTGGAGTTCGACATCCCCCTCGGGAACACGTGGACGAAGGGGACGCTGACCTGGTACAACCGGTCGGTCGTCGTGACGGGAACACACAAGTCGGTGAGCTCGGCCGGCCCGGAATACTGCCGGCTCACCTGGGCGTACACCTACAACGCCGCCGACACCGTGAAGCTGGGCTCGAACGGGTCCGCGGCCTCCGCCACGGCGTGCAACACGTCCAAGAACTTCAGCTTCACCGTTCCGGCGGATGTCCCGGGCGGAGCCGGCCTCGTGCGCGTCTGCCTCGACGACGGCAACTACAAGGACCTTCTCTGCAAGCCCTTCCGGCGGCCCTGACCTCTGAGCGGTGACCGCCGCGTGTGCAGCGATATCCAACTGGTACGCCAGTAGGCCCCGTTGAGGGTGGCGGTTGGGAGTACGGCTCTGCCAAGCTCTCAGCCGCGATCAACACGGGTGCGACCAGGAGGAATTGGGATGGGTACTGTGCGGCGGCTCTTGACGGGGCGGCTCATGGCGCGGTGGCTGATGGTGGCCGCGCTGTTGCTGGGCGGTACGACGCTGACGGGAGCCCCCGCCGCCGTCGCGGCCGGGACGGCGGCTCAGGGCGCCACGACGACGATCTGCGGCTACACCCCCGTCCCCGCCGGGTGGGTGATCATCAACCAGACGACCGCGGGGTGCAGCGGCTACGGGTCCCGCACCATCACCGAACTGGGGTCCGCGACCAGCATTCAGGCCTGTTCGAACTCGCCCATCCCCGACTGGTGGGTCATCACCGCCATGCAGAACTCGAGCACGTGCGGCCTCTACCCGGTGTACTCGCTGTTGAAGATCACGGACCAGACCACCGTCACGGACTGCGGGCAGTCCTTCATCCCGCCCGGCTGGGTCATCATCTCCGTCCAGCAGGGCGCCCAGTGCGGGGCCTACACCGTCTACACCGTCACCGCGCTCGGTGACCGGACGACGATCCAGGCGTGCGGCCACTCGGCCATCCCCAACGGCTGGGTCATCACCGCGATGCAGAACAACGCGGGCTGCGGCGCCTACCCGCTCTACACGCTGCTGAAGATCACCGATCAGACCACCATCACGGACTGCGGGCAGTCCGCCATCCCGGACGGCTGGGTCATCACGTCCATCCAGCAGGGCGCCCAGTGCGGGGTGTACACCGTCTACACCGTCGTGAAGCCGACCACCCAGACCGTCATGCAGGTCTGCGGGCCGACCAGGATCCCGGGCGGCTGGTCGATCGTCAGCCAGCAGTCCGGCTCGCAGTGCGGTGTCTACGCGATCTACACGATCCAGCGCACGGGCTGACGTACGGACCGGCCCATGGACCGGCGCACGGCCCGCCTGCCTGAGGGGGCGGGCCCGGACACCCGGGTGGCGGTCCCGGCCTCGGGACCGCCACCCGACCCGTCCCGGGCCTCAGTTGACGAGGTCGTTCGCGGACTTCACCACGTCGGCCCCGCCCCGCACCATGCCCTCGGCGGCGTTCACCTTCTCGCCGAGGTCGGGGCGGTGTTCGCCCTCCTCGCCCGCGACGGCGCCGGCGGTACGCGCCGCGCCGTTCAGGGTGTTGCCGAGGTCGACGGCGTGGGCGGCGGGGACGACGACGGCGAGGAGAGTGGAGCCGGCGGCGGCTGCGGTGAGGAATCGGCGCATGTTCATGGTCCGTGTAACGCGGCGGGCGCCCCGAGGTCACGATGCCGTGGCACCGTCGTACCGGATTCACCTCCGTGGCCCGCAGCCGGCCGTTACGGTTTTTGTATGACCGACACCTGGCAGCCCACCGACACCGGAGTCCTCACCCTGCCCTCCGGACGCCTCGTCAGGGGACGTGGTCTCCGCCGGCCGCTCCCGGCCGGTGCCACCCCGTCCTTCGCCGTGTACCTGCTCGGCAAGGAGCCGCCCGAAGTCGCTTGGGAGACACGGTGGTTGCGCTGGCCCGACTTCCGGCTGCCCAGCAGCCGCCCGCAGGCGAGGGCCGTGCTCGGCGAGGTGTGGGAGCGGGCGGCGGACGAGCGCGTCGAGCTGGCGTGCGGCGGCGGACGCGGCCGTACGGGCACCGCCCTGGCGTGTCTCGCCGTCCTCGACGGGGTCCCGGCGGACCGGGCGGTGGAGTACGTACGCGCCCACTACTCCCGGCACGCGGTCGAGACGCCCTGGCAGCGGCGGTACGTCCGCCGCTTCACCGCCTGACCGCCGGCGCCGGGACCTGTCGCGCACCAGGCACCGGCGCCGTCCTCGGCCGACATCCGGCACGGGAGCGTGCCCCGCGCACGGGAGCATGTGATCGTGTGGGGAACGCGCACCCGTGTGCCCGGCCGGCGAGGAGCAGGAAGGTCCCATGACACAGCCCACGCACCCCTTTCAGGCCGATCCGGCGCTGCTGCGCCGTCATGTGACGGCGCTGGCCGGGGAGCCCCGCAGCCGCCGTCACGCCCCGCAGGCCATGGAACGGGCCGAGGAGTACGTCACCGACCACCTCACCGGGGCCGGCTGGGACGTGCACCGCGACCCGTTCGACGTGCGGTGGCGGTGGGGCTCGGCCGACGGGCCGGGGCATCGTGCGATGCCGCTGAAGATCCGTCTGCACCGGCGGGTGACGGGCGCCAACCTCCGCGCCGAACCGCCAGGACCGCGGGACCGGGGCGAGGGCCCCGCCCGGCGCTCCACCATCGTGGTCGGCGCGCACCTCGACACGGTGGTGGACAGTCCGGGAGCCGACGACAACGCGTCCGGCGTCGCGGTGGTCCTGGAGACCGCGCGGGTCCTCGCGCGGCTGCCCCAGCCGCCGGACGTCACCCTGATGCTGTTCGACATGGAGGAGATGGGCCTGATCGGCTCACGGGAAGCCGTACGGCAGTTGCTGCGCACCCGCCGCGTCGCCGGGATGATCTGCCTGGAATCCGTCGGCTACTTCTCCTCGGCCCTCGGCAGCCAGCGGCTCCCGCCGGGCGCGGGCCTGGCGTTCCCCGCCGCCGCGGAGGCGGTCAGCGAAGGCCACCACCGGGGCGACTTCACCCTCGTGGTCCACCGCACGTCCTCCCGCCCGGCCGCCGAGGCGTGGGCGCGGGCCGCCGCCGAGGCGTCCCCGTCGCTGCCCTCGGTCCTGCTGCGCGACCCGCGCCCGGACGGGCGGTTCGGCGCGGCCGCCGGTCTGGCCCTGCCCGTACTCAACAACCTCTCGCGCAGCGACCACGCGCCGTTCTGGAACCACCGGATCCCCGCGCTGATGCTCACCGGCACCGCGAACTTCCGCAACACCCACTACCACCGGCCCACGGACACCCCCGGCACACTGGACTACGACCGGCTCGCCGCGGTGGCGACGGCGACCGCCGCCACCGCGGCCGCCTGGCCCGGCGCGGCACCGGCCGGCGCCTGAGGACGGCACGTGAGTACGGGGACGGGACTTCCCGCCCTCAAGCGCGGCCGCCGTCGCCGGGGAGGGGGAATCCGAGCTCCCTGGCCGCCGTCTCGGGGGTCGGCTGGGACCAGCGGTCGATCATGTGCGGGGTGGTGGCGAAGGAACGCGTCTCGGCGAGGTCGAGGTAGAGCGTGCCGCCGAGATGGTCCGTCTCGTGCTGGACGATACGGGCCGGCCACCCCGAGAACTCCTCGTCGAACTCCCGCCCTGTCTCGTCCTGTCCGCGCAGCCTGACCGTCTCGGGCCGGGCGACGACGGCCTGGAGGCCGGGGACGCTGAGGCAGCCCTCGTAGAAGCCGGCACGCCGGTCACCGACGGGTTCGTACGACGGATTGACCAGGACGCGGAACGGCTGGGGCACCCGGCCGCGCGTCCGGCCGACCTCCTCCGCCACCTCGGCGGGGTCCTCGATGACGGCGATCCGCAGTGGGATCCCGACCTGCGGCGCCGCCACGCCGACGCCGGGGGCGGCGTGCATCGTCGCGCGCATCGCGTCCACCAGGCGCTGGAGCCGGGCGTCGCCGAGCTGTCCTTCGTACGGCGCGGCGGGGCGGCGCAGCACCGGGTCGCCGACGTGGACGAGGGGCAGCGGTACGGGGCCGTCGAGGAGTCCGTCGACGAGTTCGGTCAGTGTGGTGTCGATCATGGGTCCACTTTCCCAGACCCGGACCCGGGCACGGAGCCGGACCCGGAGCCGGGCGCGGAGCCCGGCCCGGAGCGGGTCCGGGGCGGGGGCTCCCCCGGCGGTACGAAGGAGAGCAGCGTCGCGCCCAGGAGCAGGCCCGCCGGCAGCACGGGCGCGTAGGTGCGCGCCCAGGTCACCAGGATCGCGCTGAGGGCGGCGCCCAGCGGCAGCACGGCGATCAGGACCACGTTCGACCGCTGGAGCCGCCCTTTCGTGGCGAGTTCGGCCAGGATCCCGGTGAGTGTGCCGGTGAGGTAGGTGGTGGACATGGTGGGGGTGCCGATGACCCGGATCATCCCGCTCTGGCAGCCCATGGCCACGGACGCGGTGGCCAGCAGCCCCATCTCCGCGCCCCCGGCGGGCCGGCCGCCGACCGCGATCCAGCCGGCCAGGAACCCGCAGAGGAGCAGGGTCTCGACGGCCAGCGCGCCGCGGTGGGGCGCCTTGCCGGAATGGCCCGAGGCGGCGATCCGGCTGCCGAGGAGCACGCCGCAGATGTATCCGGCCAGGGCGACGGCCACATGTCCGGTGAGGGTGAAGTCGTCGGATCCCACGGACAGTCCGAGCAGGGCGAGATTCGCGGTCATGACACTGGTGAAGACGTCACCGAGGGCCATGAAGCTCAGGGTGTCGACGGCGCCGGTGACCAGCGTCAGTGTCACCACGGTCGCGGACGGCGTGGAGCCCGCGTGCCGGGAGGTGAGCGGGCCGCCCGCCCCGCCGGACCGCGCCTGCGCCGTCACCCGATCTCCCCCTCCGGTCGGACCGCCTCGTGAGCGGTCCGGTGCCGGGCCGGCGCGGGCGCTCAGGGGAAACCTGCCCCACCGGGGCGGACGAGCACGGCGCCGACACCTCGGGGGCCGGCAGATGGGCCCGGATGGAGTCATCGGACGGGCCGGGGGACGGACGAGGCCGGGGGTAGGACGAAGCGGGGGGTAGGACGAAGCGGCCCGCCGGACGATCCCGGCGGGCCGCTTCACCGGCCCGGCTGTCCCCCGGTCGGCCCGGGGGTGTGGTGCGGCCGGAGTGTGTTACGGCTGCTGGACGAGCTGGAACGACTGGGCGGCCGATCCGTTGCAGGCGCGCTGGACCAGACCGGTCCCGATGGTGGCGGTGTCGGGAGCGCTCAGGCACTTCCCGCTGTGCCGGGCAGTGAAGTGGAAGCGGCCCCCGGTCTCGGCCACCGCCTGCCACTGCTGGTTCGTACCGCCGCTGTAACTCCACAGCTGGAGCGCGGCGTTGTCGGCGGTCGACACGTTGGTGACGTCGATGGCCTGTGCGGCGTTGGCGCGCGGGCCGATGCGGGAGAACCCGCCGTCGGTGGCGCGGACCTGGTACTGCTGGGCCTGCGTGCTGTTGCAGGTGTACTGCTGGATCACGGTGCCGTTGGCGGTGGCCGCCGCGCGGGCGTCGACGCAGAGGTTGTTACCGCTGTTGACGAGGGAGTACCAGGCGTTCTCGTTGATGGGTCCCGGCGGGTTGGTGGTGCCGCCCTCGCCCGTGCCCAGCCACTTGAGGCTGTCGAGCACGAAGCGGTTCTGGGTGGCGCTGCCGAACGTGGAGGACAGGGTCTGACCCGTGCTGTAGTTCATGGCGTTGTGCCCGAAGTTGGCGTAGATCATCTTGTAGTTGGTGTTGGTCCACGTGATCGGGTAGTCACCGCTGTACCAGGACTGATTGGGGTCCGTGCCGAGCGGGAAGCTGACCGGGTCGACCGAGGAAAGGACCTTGATGCCCGGGCGGGTGCGCAGGTTGTTGGTCCAGCTGTACCACTCGCTGACCGACGAGGTGAAGGTGCCGGGCAGGCCGACGGTGGTGGGGTGCGTACGGTCGTCGACCTTGATGGTCGCCGTGGTGGGTCCCCAGGTGTTGGACTTGAAGTTGCCGGAGCCGAGGAAGTCGTTGTAGTACCAGGACCAGGCGCCCGCGTTGGTGGTGAAGGCGGAGACGTGGAAGCCCATCCAGGCGCCGCCGCTGCGGATGTACCGCTCGAACCCGGCCCGCTGGGAGGCGCCCTGCGGGGCGTCGTCGAGGAAGAGGACGACCTGGTACTGGTCCTTGGTGATGTTGTTGAGCTGGTCCCAGTTGGTGGTCGCCGTGTACGTGAAGTTGTTGGCGGCGGCCTGCTGGGGGAACCAGGTGTTGGCTTCCCGTACGAAGCTGATGTGCGCGTCGTCCCAGGTGCCGTTATAGAACGCCAGCACCTTGTACGGGGCCGCGGCGGCCTTCTGTTCGGCTCCGTGGGCGGCGGGAGCGGCGGTCAGGCCGAACAGCACGGCGACGAGCGCGAGGAGTCGGAGGCCGACGTTTCTCGCGCGGACCCTGTCTATGGTCATCCGGGGATGATCCCTTCTTCTGCCGACATGGGGGGTGAGGTCGCGCCGGTCAGCGACCTATCATGTATATGACAGGCGTTCACAGCACGACGGCCGGGGAATGCGCCGCCCCGGGCAGGGCGGCAAGGCTCGTTCGTGATTTAAGAAGTGAACCCACCCCATGTCAAGGCTTTGGTATGGACCAATACTCTCGAACGCGGTCCGCGTGAACTCGACGGGCCACCAAGGCAGTTGCGCCACCCCGCGTTCACGAGTCTGTCCAGGGGTCCGTCAGGGGACCGGGAGGATCATCTCGGGCCGGTCCCACATTACGGCCGGCGGACGGGCGTACTCCGTACCGGTTCGTCCCGCCCCCACCCTGAGGTAGAAGCCCTCCGAGGGCGGATGCGCGACCACCCGTACCCCGGTCAGCCCCGCTTCGCGGGCCCGGTCCGTCAGATGCGCGACCAGCAGGCGGCCGATGCCGCGCCCCTGGGCGTCGTCGGCGACGAACATCAGGTCCAGCTCGGCCGCGGTGACCAGGAGGGCGTAGAAACCGAGCACCCGCTCGGAGTTGTCGCCTCCCGTGGGGCTCCCCGCCGCCTCGACCGCCACGAAGACCTCGTGCGTCTCGATGTAGTCGGGGCCGATCCGGTAGCCGGCGATCATCGGCGCGTACGGTCCCTCGTAGGCGCGGGAGGACCGGACGATCCGGGTGAGGCGCCGGGCGTCCCGGGCCGTGGCCCGCCTGATGCGCACGGCGTCGCCGCGGCCGCTCTTCACGAGGCCCTACTCCTGAACTTCGTCACCGGGACGCCGAAGTGTCCCATTCCGGGTCGGCGGTCATCGGCAGGCAGATCTGGAACCGGGTGTCCCCCGGCCGCGAGTCCACCCGGATGTCCCCGTGGTGCTTGTTGACGACGATGCGGTACGAGATGTCCAGCCCGAGGCCCGTCCCCTCGCCCACCGCCTTGGTGGAGAAGAAGGGCTCGAAGATGCGCGGCCTGACCTCGTCCGGGATCCCGGAGCCGGTGTCGCCGATCTCCACGATCAGCCGGTCGACCTCACCCCACGTACGCAACGTGAGCGTGCCCCGCCCGCCCATCGCGTAGACGGCGTTGTCGATCAGGTTGGTCCACACCTGGTTCAGCTCGGCGCCGAACGCGGGGATGGGCGGCAGGTCGCGGTCGTACTCCTTGACCACCCGTACCCCGGTCGGGATCTTCGCGCGCAGCATGGTCAGCGTGGCGTCGAGCAGGGTGTGCACGTCGACGGGCTGCTGGGGCGCCCGGTCCAGCTGGGAGTACTGCTTCGCCGCCCCGACCAGGTCGGAGACGCGGGTCACGGCGTCGTCGATCTCGCCCATCAGCAGCTCGGCGTCGATGGTGTACGCGAGCCAGCGGACCGCCGACTCCAGGTGTTCCGCGCCGACCGCGTCGGCGACCGTGGCCAGCCAGGGCACCTCGATGCCGCCGGCGACCAGCGCGGGCGCCAGGTCCCAGGCGCTGCTCACGCCCTGCTCGTCCAGCCAGTCGCCGATGACGTCCTCCGCGTCGGCGGCGGCGAGCGCGGGCAGCGGGGTCGCGGCGGCGGCCTGCTTGACCGCGGCGTCCTGGAGCTCGACCAGGCCGCGCAGCCGGCTGCCGTCCAGCCGGCCGTCGGCGATCATGGCCAGCTTGTGGCGCATCCCCGCCACCCGCTCGCGCAGGGCCTCGGTGGCCCGCACGGCCGCCGCGGCCGGGTTGTTGAGTTCATGGGTGAGGCCGGCGGACAACGATCCGAGGGCGACCAGCCGCTCCCGCTCCCCCACGATCATGTTGGCCGCGCGCGAGCCGAAGAACAGCCCCTCCAGGAGATGGAGTGCCATCGGGAACCACGTCCGGATCGCGGTGGTGAAGTCGTCCGCCGACAGGACGAACAGCTCCACGTCGCTCACGGCCCGCATGGTGTTGCCGTACACCTGGTCCACGCGGTCGCCGAGGTAGGCCTGCATGGCGCCGCTGTAGACGCCGCGCTGGTCGGTCCTGGTGACCTCGATGTCGTCGCCGTGCAGCCGCCGGTTGAGGGTGATCGCGCCGCTCAGCAGGACGAAGAAGCAGGTGGCCGGCTCGCCCTCCTGGTAGACGGCGGTGCCGCCGTCCCGCCTCTCCACCCTGCCCCGCTCGGAGAGCCAGGCCAGTTGCCCGTCGTCCAGCGCCTCGAAGAGGAAGAGCGTGCGCAGTTCCGCCGGGCTCAGCCGTTCCTCGGGGGCACCGGCCGGCGTGTCGGAAGAATGCTCCGAGGACGAGGAATGCTCTGAAGTCTCTGAAGACGTCACTGTGCCTCCATGTAGCGATGGACCAGCGAGATGGCCATCGCGCCGTCACCCACGGCGGACGCGACGCGCTTGAGAGATGCCGCGCGGACGTCACCGGCGGCGAAGACCCCGGGAATGCTGCACTCCAGGTGGTACGGGTCCCTGGGCAGCGTCCAGTCGGCCGGCCGCTGTCCGCCGGCGAGCAGGTCGGGTCCTGTGACCACGAAGCCCAGCTCGTCGCGGACCACCACACCGTCCAGCCACTCCGTACGCGGCTCGGCGCCGATGAAGACGAACAGCCACGACGTACTGACGGTGTCGGTCGCGCCCGACCGGGTGTCCCGGAGGGTCAGCTGCTGGAGGTGACCGTCGCCCTTGCCGTCGACCACCTCGGTCCACGGGTGCAGGACGATGTTGTCGATGGCCTCGATCTGGTCGATCAGATAGCTGGACATCGACCGTCTCAGGTCACCGCCCCGGACCAGCATGTGCACCCGGTCCGCGTAGCGGGAGAAGTGGACGGCCGCCTGGCCCGCGGAGTTGGCGCCGCCCACCATGTAGACCTCCTGGCCCTTGCAGGTGGGCGCCTCGGTGACGGCGGCCCCGTAGAAGACCCCGGCGCCGGCGAACTCCTCCAGGCCCGGCGCGTCGAGCCTCCGGTACGAGACCCCGGTGGCCAGCACCACCGTGTGCGCGGTGATGGAGGCGCCCTCGCCGAAGTGCAGCACCCGCCCGGAGCCGGCGGCCTCCATGCCGGTGACCTCGCGGGTGCTGAGGATCTCGGCCCCGAACTTCAGCGCCTGGCGGCGGGCCCGGTCGGTGAGCTGCGATCCCGACACGCCGTCCGGGAAGCCGAGGTAGTTCTCGATACGGCTGCTCTGGCCGGCCTGGCCGCCGGTCGCGGCGCGCTCGACGAGGACCGTACGCAGGCCCTCGGAAGCGCCGTAGACGGCGGCGCCGAGTCCGGCGGGGCCGCCGCCCACCA
This sequence comes from Streptomyces sp. NPDC087420, assembly GCF_044744165.1. Lineage (NCBI taxonomy): Bacteria > Bacillati > Actinomycetota > Actinomycetes > Kitasatosporales > Streptomycetaceae > Streptomyces > Streptomyces sp. NPDC087420. The sequence continues at coordinate 420,396 of NZ_JBIUXU010000005.1, read as the reverse complement.
CGACGAGGTCGTAGAAGTCGGACGTCGGTGTGGTGCTCAGCCCGACGTGCGCGGCCAGCTCGCCGTCGGCCGGCGCCAGCAGCGACGTGCCGTCGGACGTGACGACCAGCGGCACGTCGGCGGCGGTGGCCCCGGCGGCGGCCAGCAGCCGCTCGCCCTCGGGCTCGTCCGCCTGGAGCCAGCGGTAGGGGACCAGGTTCCGGGCGAGGAAGTCGCGTACGGCGAACGACGGCGCCGACCAGCGGTGTCCCACCACGCGGATCTCGGTGGCCGTCGGGTCGGGGGTGGCGAGCCAGGCGTCCAGCAGGGTGTCGATCACCGGGTAGAGGTGTTCCTCCGGCGGGTTCCACGGCTTGAGGAGGTAGTGGTCGAGATCGACCACGTTGATCGCGTCGATGGCCGCGCCGGTGTCGGCATACGCCGTCAGGAGCACGCGCCGGGCGCGCGGGAAGAGGTCCATCGCCGCTTCGAGGAACTCCAGGCCGTTCATCTGGGGCATGCGGTAGTCGGCGAGCATGATCGCGAGTTGTTCGCCGCGCAGCTTTATCTCGCGCAGCGCTTCCAGGGCGTCCGCTCCCGAGATGGCGCGCACCACCCGGTACCGGTCGCCGTAACGGCGCCGGATGTCGCGGGCGACCGCTCGGGAGACCGCCGGATCGTCGTCCACGGTCAAGATCGTCGGATTCACCATGACACCGCACCACCCCTGCTCTGCCGGCAGCTCCGCGCGAAGCACCGCCCGGTCGAGGCCGGCGGCGTGATCGACTCCCCACATTACGCCGTCGACCCCCGCCGGCGCCGTTTGTGAGTCTTCGGTGAAGCAACCTGAGATGTCCATGAGGATCGCGTGCGGGATCGGTTTGTGGGCAGCGGCTGGGAGTGGACAGCATTCGAACAGCCCCGGCGACCAGGACAGGAACGGACAGATCGGGCGGGACCGGCACCCTGGGGGTGGTGCCCGTCCAGGTCGGGCGCCGTGCCGGGCACGGCTTTCCCTCGGCGCTGACCGGCGGGCGGATCGACGGGGTGGACGGGCTGCGGGCGCTCGCCGTCGCGGTGGTCATGGTCTACCACCTGGACGCGGACCTCCTGCCGGGCGGTGCCTTCGGTGTGGACGTCTTCTTCACCATCAGCGGGTTTGTCATCACCCGGCTGCTGCTGGCCGAGTTCGCCCGCAGCGGGTCCGTGGCCATGGGCCCGTTCTACCGGCGCCGCTGGCTGCGGCTGGTGCCCGCGCTGCTGGCGCTGTGCGCGGTGTGCGCCGTGCTGGCCCTCACCACCGGTCTGCCCGGCTTCGACAACGCCTGGGCGTCGATCGGGCTGTCCGCCGCGTTCCTGGTCAACATCGTCCGGGCGGGACAGCCCGGCGCGTACTCGGACGACACCACACTCCTCGCGCACACCTGGTCACTGGGGGTGGAAGAGCAGTTCTACCTGCTCTGGCCGCCGGTCCTGGTGGTCCTCCTGCGGTGGGTCAGGCCGCGGACGGTCCTGGTCGCGGCGGGCGGGCTGTGCCTGCTGCCGGTGTTCTGGCGGTGGTACCTGTGGGACCCGAGCGCGGCCCACCGCATCTACAACGGCACCGACACCCGCGCGGACCAGCTGCTCGCCGGGGCGCTCCTGGCGATCGTGGTGGCCCGGCTGCACGCGGAGGACCGGCGGCTGGCCGCGCTGCGGCGCTGGTCGGGCCGGCTGGCCTGGCCGGCGCTGGGGGTGCTGGGCCTTCTCGTGTGGTACATCCCGAGCACCCACGCGGGGGCGTGGACCGTGCCGCTGTACACCGTCGGTTTCCTGGTCACCGCTGTCCTGACGGCCACGATCCTGGCGGCGCTCGACCTGTCCCCGCGCTCCCCGCTGGCCCGGGTGCTGTCCGTCGCGCCGCTCGTCTGGGTCGGGCGCAACCTGAGCTACGCCCTCTATCTCTGGCACTACCCCCTCGGGCGGCTGCTGGCCGGGCTGGGGGTCGGCACCTGGCACACCCCGGCCACCCTCGCGGCCTCCTTCGCGGCAGCCACGGCGTCGTACTACCTGATCGAACGACCGCTGACGCGCCGCAAGCGCCCGAAGCGGGCGGCACCGGACACGCCCCCGCCCCCGGAGCCCGCGCCGTGCGCGGCCGCTCCCGCCGTGCATGGCGGTCCGGCCGGCTGACCTGTCGGCCCTCTACTTTCATCTCGTCATACCTCACATATCCGTACAGAACGAGGATGAGATGAGAGTCCGTACCTTCGGCACCCCCACCGGAGCCGGGACCGGTCGCCGGTTCCTGGCGGTGCTGCTGTCCCTCGCCGCGGGTCCCGCGGCGGTCCAGGTGCCGTCCGCCGCCGCGTCGACGCCCGCCGCGTGCGCGACCTCCGTGCCGTACCGATCCGGCCAGTCGGGTTACTTCACCTTCCGCATCCCCGCCGCCCTGCAGGTGCCCGGCGGCGCCCTGCTCGCCTTCGCCGAGGGGCGGCGGCGTTCGTCCGCCGACGACGGTGACATCGATCTGGTCCTGCGGCGCTCCTTCGACGGCGGATGCACCTGGGGGCCGCTCCAGGTGGTGGCCGACGCGGGCGCCGACACCGCGGGCAACCCCGTACCGGTGATCGATCCGGCGAGCGGCGACGTGGTGCTGCTCAGCTGCCGGACGATCAGCGGGGCGAGCCGCCGCCAGGTGACGACGGGCGCGGCGCCCGCGTCGACCCGCCGCGTGTACGTCCAGCGCAGCGCCGACGGCGGCGCGACGTGGACGCCGCAGCGCGACCTCACCGACACGGTCAAGCCCGCGGACTGGCGGTGGTACGCGGTCGGCCCCGGGCACGCGGTGGCCCTGCGCAGGGGCGCGCACCGGGGAAGGCTGCTGATCCCCGCGAACCACACGTCGGGCCGTACGGGACGCAGCGGCGCGCACTCCCTCTACAGCGACGACGGCGGAGTGACCTGGCACGTCGGTTTTGTGGCCGGCTCGGCCGGCGGGCCCGTCCAGCTGAACGAGAGCACCCTCGCCGAACTGCCCAACGGCCTGGTGTACGTCAACTCCCGTGACCACAGCCGCAGACCGGACGAGGCCCGCGCCGACGCCTACAGCTCCGACGGCGGGCTCACCCTCTCCGTACCGTTCCGGCCGCAGCCCCTGATCGCGGGCCCGGTCGTCCAGGGGAGCGTGCTGCTCGCGTCCGGACTGCCGGGCAGGGGACCGCTGTTGTACTCGGGACCGGCGGATCCGCGCGCCCGGGTGCGGATGCAGGTGCGGGCGAGCGGCGACGGGGGCCGGTCGTGGCGGCCCGTGTGGACGGTGTCGGAGGACCGCGCCGGTTACTCGGACCTGGCGCAAACCGGCCCGGGGGCGGTGGGCTTGCTGTACGAGACCGGGCCCCGGACGTTCCACGACACCATCCGCTTCACCCGGCTCCCGGCCCGCGTCCTGTCCCCCTTCTCCGCCTCCACGGTCGCCCCACCCTTGATCGGTCGCCCTCGGTGAACGTACCATTACCTTGAGTGACGCCATGTCACTGCCCGTACGGCCCTCATGCTCCCTACGCTGCCAGGCCGTACACCGTCGGTACCGGTGAAAGGGATGCGATGGGACAGCGTGGATCCCCGTTCGTGGAATGGCTCGCCGAGAAGCTCGGCCGGGTGCCGGGACCGAGGGGCGGACCACCCGGTCCGGTGTCCCAGGACCCGGCGCGTCCGAAGCCTCCGGGGCCGGTGCCCACCGGACCGGTGCCCTCGCGCCCCGGAGCGCCGCCGGTCTTCACCGCCGACTTCTCCTCGACCGACCAGTGGGTCGCGGGCCGCTCGTGGGCCTATCCGAACGGCGGGCCCACCAATCCCGGCGACAACAAGCTCGACCACCTATCCCCCGACGCGGAGTTCAGCCGCGACGGGGTCTTCCGCGCGTCCCGCAGGAGCGACGGCTACTGGGACACGGGCCTGCTCACCACGGAGGGCAGCGAGGACGGGTTCATGGTCCGTACGGGCGACGTCCTGGAGGCGCGTGTACGGCTGCCGGCCGAGATCGGCGCGTGGCCCGCGATCTGGACCTGGCGGGACGGCGGGAACGAGATCGATGTCTTCGAGTACCACCCGGACAACCCCGATCTGCTGGAGCTGACCAACCATGTCCGGGGCGGACAGCGCTACTTCACCGATGCGGCGATCGCGCCCGGCGCGTGGGTGGACCTGCGGGTCGAGTTCCGGAGGTGGTCGGTCGTCTGGTGGGTCAACGGGGTACGGGTCTTCGCCGACAACCGGGGCGTGGGGTGGTTCTGGCGCGCGTATCTCATCGTGAACCTCTCCGTCTGCGCCGGCGCCTTCCACCCGGCCCCCGAACCGTCCGTGGACACGATGTCGTACGAGGTCGCGTATCTGCGCGTCTACCGCCCCTGACGCGCCCCGGCCTCCGAGGAGGACCCGCCGGCCGCCTCCGACATGCGGGAGCGCGGCCGGTGGGCAAGACTCGACGGGATGAACCGCGACGATCAGGACACCGGGGCGGAGGGGCCGTGGAGAGCTGCCGGGCAGCGCTCCGCGGAGCGTCCCGACGACCGGAGCGAGGACTACCTCCCGATCGCCGACCACGGTCTGATCGGTGATCTGCGCACCGCCGCGCTGGTGGGCACGGACGGCCGGGTCGACTGGTTCTGCGCGCCCCGCTTCGACTCCCCCAGTGTCTTCGCGTCCCTGCTGGACGTCCGGCGCGGCGGCTTCTGGGAGATCGCGCCGGTGTGCGAGGTGGTGGACCGGCACCAGTTCTACTTCCCGGACACGAACATCCTGATCACCCGCATGTTCACGGTGGACGGCATCGTGGAGATCCAGGACTTCATGCCGGTCCTGCGGGAGAACGACTCCGCCCACCGGCAGCGGCTGGTGCGGCGGGTGGTGAACATCCGCGGTGGGATGTTCATGTCGGTGCGGATCGCGCCCCGGATGAACTACGGACGCGACGAGCACCGGCTGGAGCGGATCCCGGAGGGGGTGCGGTTCAGCGGCGACACGCTCACCGTGTCGGTGCGGGCGAGCGTGGATCTGGAGCTGGACGACACCGACGCGTTCGGCGAGTTCGTCCTCGGGGAGGGCGAGACGGCGCTGTTCGTGCTGGAGACGTCCGCCGAGACCACCGGGCCCACCGAGCCCAACGAGTCCAACGACCGGCCCACGGGCACGGTCGAGGCGGCGGCCGCCGACGAGCTGTTCACGGCGACGGTCGCCTTCTGGCGGCGCTGGCTGAGCCGGTCCACCTACACGGGCCGCTGGCGCGAGATGGTCCACCGCTCGGCGCTGACCCTCAAGCTGCTCACGCACGAACCGTCGGGGGCGGTGATCGCCGCGCCGACGCTCGGGCTTCCCGAGCAGCTGGGCGGAGTGCGGAACTGGGACTACCGGTACGTGTGGATCCGCGACGCCGCGTTCTCGCTGTACGCGCTGCTGCGGCTCGGCTTCACCCAGGAGGCGCAGTCCTTCATGGACTGGCTGACCGAGCGGCTGCGCGACGCTACGGACGGGGAGGCGGGCCCGCTGCGGGTCATGTACTCGATCGACGGCCACGCGCACCTGCCCGAGGAGGTGCTGGGGCACCTGGAGGGCTATCGGGGCTCGTACCCCGTCCGTACGGGCAACGACGCGAGCGGCCAGCGGCAGCTGGACCTCTACGGCGAACTGATCGACTCCATCTACCTGTTCGACAAGTACGGCGCCGGGATCTCGCACGAGAGCTGGACCGATCTCTGCGTCGTCCTGGACTGGCTGCTGGAGCACTGGAACACCGTCGACGAGTCGATCTGGGAGACCCGGTCGGGCCAGCAGCACCACACGTACTCACGGCTGATGTGCTGGGTCGCGGTCGAGCGCATGATCAGGATGGCGCGCCGCCGGGGTCTGCCCGGTGACCTGGGCCGGTGGATCGCGGTCCGGGACCGGATCTACCACGAGATCATGGCGCGCGGCTGGAACGACGAGGAGCGGACGTTCGTGCAGCGGCTCTCCGCGGACGACGGGCAGCAGCCGGCGAACATCCTGGACGCCTCGCTGCTGCTGATGCCGATGGTCAAGTTCGTCTCGCCGGTGGACCCGCGCTTCCGGTCCACGGTCGAGGCCATCCGCCGCCGGCTGGTGGTGGACAGCCTGGTGTTCCGGTACGACCCCGAGCAGGCGCCGGACGGGCTGGACGGCACCGAGGGCACGTTCTCGATCTGCTCGTTCTGGTGGGTGGAGGCGCTGGCCAGGACCGGGGACGTGGAGGCGGCGCGGCTGGCGCTGGAGAAGATGTTCACCTACTCCAACCACCTGGGGCTGTTCGCGGAGCAGATCGGGCTGACGGGTGAGCACCTGGGCAACTATCCCCAGGCGTTCACCCATCTCGCGCTGATCAGCTCGGCGATCAACCTCGACCGTGCGATGGGCTGAGCGCGCCCGTCACCGCTCCTGACACCGCTCCCGACGCCGTTCCCGCGGCCGTCGCCACGGCGTGCCGGGCCGCGTCGGTGTGTCCGACGGCGGTGTAGGCCAGGAGGACGGCGGCGGCGTCCTCCAGCAGGGCCGCCGGCCAGTCGGGGCGGCCCGCCCCGGCGACCGTGCGGCGCCAATACGCACCGGCCAGGGTGCCCACCGCGGACGCGGCGGCCCCCACCGCGGCGGCGAGGACCGGCGGGGCGCCGTCCGGCTCCCGCGAGGACAGCGCGACGGCGGCGAACCCGCCGAACGCCATCCGGGAGACGATCCCGGCGGGGTTCAGCCGGCTCGGGGTCCACGGCAGCTTGTCCGCGACCAGTTCCCCGACGGCCCCGGCGGCGGCGCCCCGTTTGCCCCACACCCCCGCGAACAACGACGCGGGCCGGGCGCTCTCCCCCGGCTCGGTGGTCAGCGCGACGGCCGCCACCGCCATCTGGCTGCGCAGTCCGGAGACCAGCCCCACCAGGACCAGGCGCGTCACGTCATATTTCACACAAACACTTTCCCGGGTCATGCACGCCTGAGTGCCCGGCCCCGCTTCCCCGGAAACGGACCTGGCGGCCGCTCACCCCAATGCCGGGAGCTGCGACGATGTCACCATGAGCGCGCAGAGCGGGAACGATTCGCTGTCCGGGGCCGTACGACTCAGGGAAGAAGGCCGGCCCGAGGAGGCGCGCACGCTGCTGCTGGACCTCGCCGCGCGGTTCCCGCAGGACGCGGAAGTGGCGTACCAGACGGCGTGGATCCACGACGTGCTGGGGCTGGAGGCCGAGGCCGTGCCGTACTACGAACGTGCGCTGGCGGGTGACGGGCTGTCCGAGGAGGACCGCCGAGGCGCGTTGCTCGGGCTCGGGTCCACCTACCGGGTGCTCGGCCGGTACGGGCAGGCCGTCGAGACGCTCCGGCTCGGTGTGGCGCGGTATCCCGGCGACGGGGCGCTGCGGGCGTTCCTCGCGATGGCCCTGTACAACACGGGCGCGCACCGCGAGGCGACCGGGACGCTGCTGGAGGTGCTGGCCGCGACCAGCGGGGACCCGTCCGTACAGCGGTACCGGCGGGCCATCGCCCACTACGCCACGGATCTCGACGGGACGGTGTGACGGAACGGTCTGACGGGACCGTGCAAGGGCGTCGCCGAACCTGCGGCGCGTCACATGCGTAAGAGCGTGTCCGGCGGCAAGGTGGGGAGCATGCGTCGGGGGCGGGGGTCGATCCGTCCCCGCCCGGACGAATGGAGCGCACCAGCGTCATGCCGGCGTCACCTCAAGCCGTCACCGGATCGCCCTGCTGGGTGAGTCTGATGGCCCGCGATCTCCCCGCCGCCCAGGAGTTCTACCGCGCGGTCCTCGGCTGGTCCTTCCGTTCGACGTCCCTGGGCGACGAGTTCTCCGTCGGGCTCGTCGACGGGGAGGCCGTCGCCGGGATCGGCGGTCTCGCGTCCACCCTGCGGACCGCCGTCGCCTGGACTCCGTACTTCGTGGTGGACGACGTGAACGGGGCCACGTCCCGGGTCCGGGAGCGGAGCGCCACCGTCGCCGTCGGTCCCCTCGCGATGAAGACCGGGCGCGGGGCGCTGGCCGCCGATCCCGACGGGGCGGTCTTCGGCCTCTGGGAGGGCAGGATCATCCCGGGCTGGTCGATCGGGAAGGGGCAGGGCCCCGCGCGGCTGGAGCTGCGCACCCGGGACGCCTTCGCCGCCGCGATCTTCTACGGGCAGGTCCTGCACTGGGCCCCGGAGGGGACACCGGGGCTGGAGGTGCACTACGAGCAGGACCGGGTGGTGGTACGGGACGGCGAGCGCACGGTCAGCGCGCTGCGCGGCGGGGCCGTGGGCAGCGCTCCCGATCCGCGGATCCGCCCGCGCTGGCAGGTGTCCTTCCGGGTGGACGACGTGGACGCGGCGGTGGCCGCCGCCCTCGCGGCGGGGGGCGAGGCCGTCGCTCCCCCGTCGTCCCCGCCGACCGGCCGGGAGGCGACGCTGCGCGACCCGGACGGTGGCATGTTCACCGTGGTGAGCGACGGTTAGAAGGGTCCGGGAGGCCCGCCCGGAGGCGGGCCTCAGGCGTCGGACCCGCTCTTCTCCAGGCGCCTGTTGCGGAGGACAGAGGACCAGAACGACCAGCCGATCAGGACCACGCCGACGAGCCCGGTGATGAGTTCGCTGATCTGGTACTGGATGGTGACGATCAGGATCACGGCGAGCGCCCCGATCGCGTAGTGCGCGCCGTGCTCCAGGTACACGTAGTCGTCCAGGGTGCCCTTGCGCACGAGGAAGACCGTGAGCGACCTGACATACATCGCGCCGATGCCGAGGCCCAGCGCCAGCAGCACGATGTCGTTGGTGATGGCGAAGGCGCCGATGACCCCGTCGAAGGAGAACGACGCGTCGATGACTTCCAGGTAGAGGAACATGAAGAACGCGGCCTTGCCCGTGACGGCCGCCGCCGAGCGCGCCCCGCCGCTCGCCTCGGCCTTCTCGGTCTCGCGTTCCTCTTCGTCCTCCAGCCGGCCCTCGAAGAAGCTGGAGAGCCCGGCGACGATCAGATACGTGATGAGCCCCGCGACCCCTGCGGTGAGCACCGTGGACGTCTTGTCGGCATGGTGCCCGCCGTGCTGGTGGGCGCTGGTGGCGACCGTCATGGACGCGACGAGCAGCGCGATCAGCGCGAGGCAGACGGCGAGCATGTCGACCTGGCCGAGCTTGGCCAGCGGCCGCTCCAGCCAGGCCTGCCACTTGATCTCCCGGTCCTCGAAGATGAAGTTGAGGAAGATCATCAGCAGGAACATGCCGCCGAAGGCCGCGATCGACGGGTGGGCGTCGGTGACCAGCTGCTGGTAGCGGTCCTTGTCGTTCAGGGCGAGCCGTACGGACTCGATCGGACCGATCTTGGCCGTGACGGACACGATCAGGATGGGGAAGACCAACCGCATGCCGAAGACCGCGATCAGCACACCGATGGTGAGGAAGATCTTCTGCCAGAAGGCACTCATCTTCTTGAGGATCCCGGCGTTGATCACCGCGTTGTCGAAGGACAGCGAGATCTCCAGCACCGCCAGGATCGCGACGATCCCCAGTGCCTTCGTGCCGTCGTAGAGGACCCCCAGCCCCAGGCCGAGCGCGGTGACCACGAAGGCCCACCGGAAGGTCTTCAGAATCACTGGCTATCCCATCATCCGTATCATCCGTGTGCGAAGTCGCGTCATCCGGGTACGAAGGCGCGGATCTCCGGCCCAGTGAATCATCATGCGTCCTACACCGTCCTGGCGGGGCGGCCGACGGGCCCCGCGCCCCGGATGTTCGTACGGCTGTCCCCGCCGGTCGGTCTCCGGGGAGTCAGTTGTTGGGGTAGCGGTCCGGGTCGAAGCCGGTGCGCTCGTCGCGGTTGAGCGCCGAGATCTCCGCCATGTCCCCCTCGGTGAGGGTGAAGTCGAAGAGCCGGAAGTTCTCCTCGACCCGTGCGCGGGTGACGGACTTCGGGAAGACGATGTCGCCGCGCTGGATGTGCCAGCGCAGGGTCACCTGGGCGGGGGTGCGGCCGAGGCGCTCGGCGATGGACGTGATGGTGGGGTCGTCGAGCACCTTGCCCTGGGCGATCGGGGACCAGGCCTCGGTGGCGATGTCGTGCTCGGCGTTGAAGGCCCGTACGTCGTCCTGGCTCAGGTAGGGGTGGATCTCGATCTGGTTGGCGGCCGGCACGATCACACTGCTCTGGAGCAGCCGGCGCAGGTGGTGCGGCTGGAAGTTGGAGACGCCGACCGCCCGGACCCGCCCGCCGTGGTACATCTCCTCCATGGCGTGCCAGGTCTCCACGAAGTCGCCGACGGAGGGCATCGGCCAGTGGATGAGGAAGAGGTCGAGCGGGCCGATGTCCAGGACCTCCAGGGTCCGGTCGAAGGCCCGCAGGGCGTCCTCGGGCGCGTGGGCCCGGTCGTTGAGCTTGCTGGTCACGAAGATCTCGCTCCGGTCGATGCCGGAGTCGCGGACGGCCTGGCCGACCTCCTTCTCGTTCCCGTAGGCCTCGGCGGTGTCGATGTGCCGGTAGCCGGTCTCCAGGGCGAGGAGCGTCGCCTCGCGGGTCTGCTCCGGCGGGATCTGGAAGACGCCGAATCCGAGCTGCGGGATCGTGACGCCGTTGTTGAGCGTGCGGGTGGGGACTGCGGGCATGGGGGTTCCTCGATCTGTCTCGGCGTCAAGCGGGAAGATATCGGCACAGAAGGTGACTGGATCTCCCTGGACAGGACAAAACGTACCCATGATCCGGGACCCCGGCCGTGATTGATGGGGCCGTCCCGCGCACCGGACCGGCCCTTCCGGGAAGCGCGGGCGGCTGACAGACTCCTCCCGTGCCCGACTTCGACATGCTGGTCATCGGATCAGGACCGGGCGGCCAGAAGGCCGCCATCGCCGCGGCCAAGCTCGGTCGCCGGGTGGCGGTCGTCGACCGCCCCGACATGGTGGGGGGCGTCTCCATCCACACGGGGACGGTGCCCTCCAAGACGCTGCGCGAGGCGGTGCTCTATCTCACCGGGCTCAGCCAGCGCGACCTGTACGGCCAGAGCTACCGGCTCAAGGAAGAGATCACGGTCGCCGACCTGACGGCCCGTACGCAGCACGTGGTCAGCCGTGAGGTCGACGTCGTCCGCAATCAGCTGGCCAGGAACCAGGTCACGCTGCTCTCGGGCACCGGACGGTTCGTGGACGACCACACCGTGGCCGTACGGGACACCTCCGGCCAGGACCGGCTGCTGACCGCCGACCACATCGTCATCGCGACCGGCACCCGTCCGGCGCGCCCCGCGACCGTCGAGTTCGACGACCGTACGGTCATGGACTCGGACAGTGTCCTCAACATGGCCGACGTGCCGCGGTCCATGGTGATCGTGGGCGCGGGGGTCATCGGCATGGAGTACGCCTCGATGTTCGCGGCCCTCGGCAGCAAGATCACCGTGGTGGAACAGCGGGACGGGATGCTGGACTTCTGTGACGTCGAAGTGGTCGAGGCGCTCAAGTACCGCCTCAGGGACCTGGCCGTGACGTTCCGGTTCGGCGAGACGGTCGCGGCGGTGGAGCGGCACGAACACGGCACGCTCACCGTCCTGGAGAGCGGCAAGAAGATAGCCGCCGACGCGGTGATGTACTCGGCGGGACGCCAGGGGCTGACGGACGAACTCGACCTGGACAAGGCGGGGCTGAGCGCCGACAAGCGCGGGCGCATCAGCGTGGACGAGCACTACCGCACCACCGTGCCGCACATCTATGCCGTCGGTGACGTCATAGGCTTCCCCGCGCTGGCCGCGACCTCCATGGAACAGGGCCGCGCCGCCGCGTACCACGCGTGCGACGAGCCGGTGAACGCGATGCACCACTTGCAGCCGATCGGGATCTACACCATTCCCGAGATCAGCTTCATCGGGAAGACCGAGGACCAGCTGACGGACGAGAAGGTGCCGTTCGAGGTCGGCGTCTCCCGCTACCGGGAGCTGGCCCGGGGCCAGATCATCGGCGACACGCACGGCATGCTGAAACTGCTGGTGTCACCGGGGGACCGGAAGCTGCTGGGGGTCCACTGCTTCGGCTCCGGCGCGACCGAACTGATCCACATCGGCCAGGCCGTGATGGGCTGCGGCGGGACGGTCGACTATCTGGTGGACGCGGTGTTCAACTATCCGACGCTCGCGGAGTCCTACAAGGTCGCGGCGCTCGACGTGACGAACAAGATCCGCCAGATCGACCGCATGGAACGCTGACCCGCCCGCTCCCCCGCCGCTTATTCTTCAGGCTACCTGCACATTTGCTGTACGATGCGAGCCATGACCGGTCGGAGGAACGAGGCGGCGCGGGCGGCGGTGGACCTGTCGCTCGCCCTGGGCAGGCTGCGGGGGCGGTTGCGGGCGGAGGGCGGGCCCGGGTCCTCGGTGTGGACCCGCAGTCAGCTCGCGGCCCTGCACCGGGTGGTCAGCGGGCCGCCCGCCACGACCAGCGACCTGGCCGCGGCGGAGTACATGCGGCCGCAGTCCATGGCGCAGACCCTGGCCGCGCTGGAGAAGGGCGGGCTCCTCACCCGCCACCCCGACCCCGACGACGGCCGCCGGTTCCTGGTGGTGGCCACGGAGCAGGGGCGGGACGTGCTGCGGGCCGCCATGGAGGGGCGTGAGGCGTGGCTGGCGCACGCCATCGAGACCACGCTGAGCCCCGAGGAGCTGGCGGCCCTGCCGGGGCTGATCGGAGTGCTGGACCGGCTGGCCGCGTCTCCGCCCGGAGTGCCGTCGCGCCGCTCAGGCTGAGGGCGGCCTGCGGTCCGCGAGGAGGCCGAAGATCAGGTCGTCGGTCCACTCGCCCTTGAGCCAGGTGAACGCGGGGCGCAGGCCCTCCCGCTGGAAGCCGACCCGTTCCAGCAGCCGGGCGGAGCGGGTGTTGCGCACGTCGCACTCCGCCGACACCCGCCGCAGCCCGCGCGCGAACAGGTCGTCCAGCACGGCGCGTACGGCTTCCGTGGCATAGCCGTGCCCCTGCCGGTCGGCGGCGAGGGTGAAGCCCAGGTCGGCCTGCATCAGGTTCTCGTGCAGGTTCACCCCGACATCCCCGATCAGGCATCCGTCGGCCTTCAGCTCGATCGCGTACTGGAACCAGCCGGGCAGGCCGGGGTCGGCGGCGGCGAACCGCTTCACGAGCGGCGCGGCCTCCTCGACGGGGACCGGCGCCGTCCAGCCCTGGTAGCGGGCGACGTCCGGGTCGGACTGGTAGGCCGAGAAGGCGGGCACGTCGTCGGCCTGGAAGTGGCGCAGGCGGAGCCGGGGGGTTTCGAGCAGCACCCCCCAACCCTCTCACGACCCCTCGGAGGGCGGGGCCGGATTCCGTCCGGTTTATCAATGGGCGAAAAATACGGCAAAACAGTAAACAGCCATCGCAAACAAACATCAAACACCATCTAAATGCCCAATTCGCCAAGAATGATTGACAGTGCTCAGTTCGGCTTGAGAGGGTGACCCGGATCGACATTGCTGTCAAATTGCTTAATTGGCTGCTCCTGGCACGGAGCGCGAGCGTCGACCGGGGTGCGGAAATGTCTGGATCATATGAAGACCGTCGTGAACTGATGGCCGGACAGCTTGGCGTATGGCATGCGCAGCAAATGAATCCAGATAATCCGATCTACAACATGAGTGAATACATAGAGATTCACGGAAAGGTGAACACCGGCTTCTTTGAAACGGCAGCGCGACGAGTTGTCCAAGAAGTCGACTGTTTTCACCTGCGCTTCGAGGGATCCATAGGCGAAGACCCGCAGCAGTATTTTGACCTGCGGAGCGATTGGCCGTTTCACGTGATCGACGTGAGCGACGAGGAAGATCCCCGTGCCGGCGCGGAGACGTGGATGCGGGCGGACCTGCGGCGTGCGGCGGAACTCCAGGGCGGCGAACTCTTCACCCAGGCCCTGTTCAAGGTGGAGGAAGACCTCTTCTTCTGGTATCAGCGAATACACCACATCATCGCGGACGGACTCGCAGGACCCCTGATAGCGGCCCGATTGGCTTCGGTTTACTCGGCACTGCTGGCCGGCGAATCAGTCACGGACAGCACGCTTCCTTCGAGTTCCGTACTGATGGACGCCGACGCCGATTACCGGGTTTCCGCAGAATTCGAACGGGACCGGGAGTACTGGACGGAGCGTCTTTCCGATCGCCCTCGTACGGTCAGTCTGAGTGGCCGGGAACCTTCCACCACGCCCCGTGAATTGACACGGCATACGCTCCGCATTCCTCCCGACGCCGCTGGGGAACTCAGAAGCTCCGCACGCCGGCTGGGAACAAGCCTCTCGGGCCTGTCCATAGCCGCGAGCGCCGCCTACCTGCATCGCGCGACGGGACAGGAGGACATCATCCTCGGGGTCCCCGTCATGGGCAGAGCAACCGCACTGCGGGGCATCCCGGGAATGACGGCGAATATCGTTCCGCTGCGCCTCACCGTCCAGCCGATGGCCACGGTGAAAGAACTCGTGAAGCAGGTGTCTCGCGGGGTGAGGGATTCCTTGCGGCATCAGCGCTACCGTTACGAGGACATCCTCAGGGACCTGAAGCTCGTAGGGCGCGGCGGCCTTTACCCTCTGCTGGTCAATATCGTCTCCTTCGACTACGGGCTGAGATTTGGTGACGCCCCCAGCACTGCGCACGGACTCGGTGGCATAAATTTCAATGACCTGTCGATTTCGGTGTACGACAGGTCGTCCGACGGAAGCATGTCCGTGGTCGTGGATGCCAACCCGGATCTTTACGACCGGGGAGCAGTGCGTGAGCACGCCGCGAAATTCCTGGACGTGATGAACTGGATGGCGCGTTCCACCGCCGAGGAACGCGTACACGAGATCACGTTGATGAGCCGCTCCGAGCAGCGTCTGGTTCTCGAGGACTGGAACGACACCGCCCGGGAGGTGCCGGCGGCGACGCTGCCGGAGCTGTTCCAAGCCCAGGCCGCCCGTACCCCCGACGCGACCGCGGTGGTCTTCGAGGGGATCGAGGTGACCTACGCCGAGCTCAACGCGCGTGCCAACCGCCTCGCCCGGCTGCTGATCGGCCGGGGTGTGGGACCCGAGTCGCTGGTCGCCGTCATGATGCACCGCTCCGCCGACCTGGTCGTCGCCCTCCTCGCGGTGGTCAAGGCCGGCGGCGCGTACGTACCCGTCGACCCGGACTATCCCGCCGAGCGGATCACGTACGTCCTCACCGACGCCCAGCCCCTCCTCGTCCTCACCACCACAGACCTCGCCTCCCCACTCACCGACAACCACCCGCCCTACGTGGCCGTCAACGACCCCCACACCACCACCGCACTCAAAAACCTCCCCCACACCGACCCCACCGACACCGAACGCCACACCACCCTGCTCCCCGCCCACCCCGCCTACGTCATCTACACCTCCGGCTCCACCGGACAGCCCAAGGGCGTGGCCGTACCTCACGCGGGTGTGGTCAACTGGCTGACCTGGTTGCAGGGCACCTACCACTTGACCTCCTCGGAACGGGTGTTGCAGAAAACCCCCTTCGGTTTCGACGTGTCGGTACGGGAGTTCTTCTGGCCGCTGCTCCACGGTGCGACGTTGGTGGTCGCCAGGCCCTCGGGCCACCGCGACCCCGCGTACCTGGCCGAGGTGATCCAACGCGAACGTGTCACGATCGCGCACTTCGTCCCGTCCCTGCTCCAGGTCTTCCTGCGCGAACCGGCCGCCGCCGCCTGTACCGACCTGCGAGCTGTGTTCTGCAGCGGCGAGGCGCTCCCCGGCGACGTCGCCGGACAGTTCCGGAACGTCCTGGACGTTCCGCTTCACAATCTCTACGGTCCCACCGAGGCGTCGGTCGAGGTCACCGCATGGACGTGTGACGGCGACACCAGCAGGAGCAGTGTCCCCATCGGACGCCCGGTCTGGAACACCCAGGTCTATGTGCTGGACGCGGCGCTGCGGCCGGTGCCGGTGGGTGTCGCGGGCGAGCTGTACCTGGCCGGCGTGCAGCTGGCCCGTGGGTACCACGCCCGGCCGGGACTGACCGCGCAGCGGTTTGTCGCCAACCCCTTCACCTCGGGTGAGCGGATGTACCGCACCGGCGACCTCGCCCGCTGGAATGCCGACGGGCAACTGGAGTATCTGGGCCGTACGGATGACCAGGTGAAGATCCGGGGTTTCCGGATCGAGCCGGGTGAGATCGAGGCCGCGCTGACCGCGCACCCGGACGTGGCCCAGTCGGCGGTGACGGTGCGTGAGGACCGCCCCGGCGACAAGCGCCTGGTCGGCTACCTCGTCCCGGCGAGCGGTCCGGAGAACGGTACGGCGGGTGTGGACGTCGCCGGAGTGCGCAGGCATCTGCAGCGCGTGTTGCCGGAGTACATGGTGCCGTCCGCGCTCGTGGTCCTGGATGCGCTGCCGTTGACGGTGAACGGCAAGCTGGACCGTAAGACCCTGCCCCCTCCGGACTACCAGGCGGCCGAGCGTGGCCGGGGGCCGGCCACGGTGCAGGAGGAGCTCCTGTGCACCGTGTTCGCCGAGATCCTGGGCCTGGACACGGTCGGCGTGGACGACAACTTCTTCGAGCTGGGCGGCCACTCACTGCTGGCGACCCGCCTGGTGAGCCGCATCCGGTCGGTCTTCGGAGCCGAGGTCCCGATCCGGACCCTCTTCGAGGCGCCCACACCGGCAACCCTGGCCGGCCGATTGGCCTCCTCCCGTGCCAGGCGGCCACCGCTGGTACGGGCGGAGCGGACGGAGCGGGCGCCGTTGTCGTTCGCACAGCAACGGCTCTGGTTCCTGGGCGAGTTGGAAGGCCCGTCGGCCACCTACAACATCCCCCTCGCCCTGCGGCTGACCGCGCCCGTGGATGTCGGCGCCCTGAAGGCCGCCCTGCGGGATGTGGTCGGCCGCCACGAGGTCCTGCGCACCGTGTTCGCGACGGTGGATGGGGAGCCGTACCAGCGGATCCTGCCGGCCGAGAACGCCCCGGTCCCCCTCACAGTCGAACGGGCCGCTGACCTCCAGGCCGCGGTCACCGAGATCGCGGGTCACCACTTCGATCTTGCCAGGGAGATCCCGCTGCGGGCCTGGCTGTTCGACACCGGTCCTGACGAGCACGTCCTGATGATCATGGTGCACCACATCGCGGGTGACGGGTGGTCCCTGGCCCCGCTGACGCGGGATCTGACGGCCGCGTACGCGGCCCGATCCGCCGGCCGGCCCCCGGAGTGGGCGCCGTTGCCGGTGCAGTACGCCGACTACAGCCTGTGGCAGCGCGAGCTGCTCGGCGACAAGACCGACCCCGACAGCGTCCTGACCGAGCAGTTGGCCCATTGGCGCCAGGCATTGGCCGACCTGCCGGAGGAGTTGGCGTTGCCGTTCGACCGGTCGCGTCCCCCGGTCGTCTCCCATCGGGGTGGCAGTGTCGCACTGACCATTGACGCGCGGGTGCACCAGGGGCTGGTCGAGCTGGCCCGGGTGCAGGGCGTGACGGTGTTCATGGTGGTGCAGGCGGCGTTGGCCGTCCTGCTGCACCGGCTGGGGGCCGGAGACGACATCCCGGTCGGCACCCCGATCGCCGGACGCACCGACGAGGCACTGGACGATCTGGTCGGGTTCTTCGTCAACACCCTCGTCCTGCGCTCCGACCTGTCCGGCGATCCGACCTTCCTGGAACTGCTGGCCAGAACACGGGAAGCGGACCTCGGCGCCTATACGCACCAGGATGTGCCGTTCGAGCGGCTGGTGGAGGACCTGGCCCCGGCCCGGTCGATGGCCCGCCATCCGCTGTTCCAGGTCATGCTCACCCTCCAGAACGCCGCCGACGCGCATCTCGACGTGCCCGGGCTGGACATCGAGGCACTGCCCGCGGGCGTCCTTCCCGCCAAGTTCGACCTGGACTTCCAGATCGCCGAGCAGACCACCGACGGCGGCACCCCGGCGGGCCTGACCGGACGGGTCATCTACGCCACCGACCTGTTCGATCCCGCGAGTGTCGAGGCGATCGCACGGCGCTTCCTCATGGTCCTGGAGACAGTGACCACGGATCCGTCGGTGCCGGTCGGCCGCGTGGACGTCCTGGACACCGTGGAGCGGGAGCGGATCCTGTCCGGGTGGAACGGCCCCAGCCACGAGATCCCGCCGACCACGCTGGCCGCACTGTTCGAAGCACAGGTCGCCCGCACCCCCGGCGCGACCGCGGTGGTCTTCGACGGCACCGAGACGACCTACGCGGAGTTGAACGCGCGGGCCAACCGGCTGGCCCGTGTCCTCGTGGGCAGGGGCGCCCGGCCGGAAGAACGTGTGGCGGTGATGATGGACCGCTCCGCCGACCTCGTCGTCGCACTCCTCGCGGTGGTCAAGACCGGAGCCGCGTACGTCCCGATCGACCCGGCCTACCCCGCCGACCGCGTCACCTACACGCTCCACGACGCCCAGACCACACTGCTGGTCACACACCGGGCCATGACAGGCGCGGTGGACGACGGTGTGACGCGCGTCGTGACGGATGCCCCGGACACCACGGCGGCCCTGTCCGCCACGGCCGGGGAGAACCTCACGGACCGCGAGCGAGGAGCGGCGCTCCTGCCCGCCCACCCCGCCTACGTGATCTACACCTCCGGTTCCACGGGACGCCCCAAGGGCGTCGTGGTGAGCCACGCGGCAGTCTGCTCCTATCTCACGTGGGCACGCGGCGCGTATCCCGGGTTGAGTGGCCGGACCGTGCTGCACTCGTCGGCCGCGTTCGACCTGACCGTCACCCCGTTGTACGGCACGCTGATCTCGGGCGGTGCCCTGCATGTCGCGGATATCCGGGAGGGGATTCCGGCTGGACTGGCGCCCACCTTCCTGAAGGTGACGCCCAGTCACCTGGGCCCGCTGTCCGAAGAGCCCGGCGGATCCTTCGCCCGGGGAGACCTCGTCGTCGGCGGCGAGAGCCTTGCGGGCGAGCAGCTCACCCGGTGGCGGTCCGCGCACCCCGACGTCCTGATCACGAATGAGTACGGTCCGACCGAGGCGGCCGTCGGATGTGTGACATTCACCGTCCGTCCCGGGGATCCGGATGGGCGGGGTGGCGTCCCCATCGGCCGTTCCGTTCCGAACATGGCAGCCTTCGTCCTGGACGCGGCCCTGCGGCCGGTGCCGCCCGGGGTGGCGGGTGAGTTGTATCTCGCCGGCGTACAGCTGGCCCGCGGCTACCTCGGGCGGCCGGGGCTGACCGCGCAGCGGTTTGTCGCCAACCCGTTCGGTGGTCAGGGTGAGCGGATGTACCGCACGGGTGACCTGGCCCGGTGGAACGCCGAGGGGCAGCTGGAGTATCTGGGCCGTACGGATGACCAGGTGAAGATCCGGGGTTTCCGGATCGAGCCGGGTGAGATCGAGGCCGCGCTGACCGCGCACCCGGACGTGGCTCAGTCGGCGGTGGTGGTGCGTGAGGACCGCCCCGGGGACAAGCGCCTGGTCGGCTACCTCGTCCCGGCGAGCGGTCCGGAGAACGGTACGGCGGGTGTGGACGTCGCCGGAGTGCGCAGGCATCTGCAGCGCGTGTTGCCGGAGTACATGGTGCCGTCCGCGCTCGTGGTCCTGGATGCGCTGCCGTTGACGGTGAACGGCAAGCTGGACCGTAAGGCGCTGCCCGCTCCGGACCATCAGCCGACGGACGGCGGGCGGGAGCCCTCGACGGTGCAGGAAGAACTCCTGTGCTCGGTGTTCGCCGAGATCCTGGGCCTGGATACGGTCGGCGTGGACGACAACTTCTTCGAACTGGGCGGCCACTCACTGCTGGCGACCCGGCTGGTGAGCCGCATCCGGTCGGTCTTCGGGGCCGAGGTCCCGATCCGAACCCTGTTCGAAGCGCCCACTCCGGCAGCTCTGGCCGGCCGATTGACCTCCTCCGGTACGAGGCGGCAATCACTGGTACGGGTGGAGCGGGCGGAGCGCGTGCCGTTGTCGTTCGCGCAGCAGCGCTTGTGGTTCCTGGGCGAGTTGGAGGGCCCGTCGGCGACCTACAACATTCCTGTCGCTCTGCGGCTGAGCGGTGACCTCGACGTCGAGGCGTTGCGGAGGGCGCTGGGCGATGTGGTGGGCCGGCACGAGGTGCTGCGGACGGTCTTTCCGACCGATGAGGGCAGGCCGTATCAGCGGATTGTCGCCGCGCCTTCCTCTTTCGAGCTGCCGGTGGTCGAGGTGGGACGGGAGGGCCTGACGGAAGCGGTCGCCGGGCTGGCGGGTCATGCGTTCGACCTGAGTGCTGAGCTTCCTTTGCGGGGGTGGCTGCTGCGGGTGGGGCCGGGTGAGTGCGTGCTGGTGATGGTGATGCATCACATCGCCGGTGACGGGTGGTCGATGGGACCGCTTGCGAGGGATGTGTCGGTCGCGTACACGGCCCGTGCTACCGGGCGGGCACCCGACTGGGAGCCGCTGGAGGTGCAGTACGCGGACTACACGCTGTGGCAGCGCGAGCTCCTCGGCGAGGAGAGCGACCCGGAAAGCCTCCTGAACGAGCAACTGGGCTACTGGCGCAAGGCCTTGGACGGGGTGCCGGAGGAACTGGTGCTGCCGTTCGACCGCCCACGGCCACCGATGGCCTCCCACCGCGGCGGCCAGGCGGAGCTCCGTGTGCCGGCCGACGTACATGCCCGGGTGGCGGAGCTGGCCCGTGCCCAGGGCGTGACCGTGTTCATGGTCCTCCAGGCCGCTTTGGCAGTACTGCTGTCCCGGATGGGCGCGGGGAGTGACATCCCCGTGGGCACCCCCGTCGCGGGACGCACCGACGAAGCACTGGACGACCTGATCGGGTTCTTCGTCAACACCCTGGTGATACGCACCGACCTGTCCGGCGACCCCACGTTCACCGCCCTACTGGAACAGGTCCGCGAAAACGGCCTGGCCGCCTTCGCCCACCAAGACGTGCCCTTCGAAAGACTGGTCGAAGACCTCGCCCCAGCCCGCTCGATGGCCCGCCACCCCCTCTTCCAAGTCATGCTCGCCCTGCAGAACAACGACCAAGCCGTCCTCGACCTGCCCGGTATCGACGCCGCGCTGTTGCCCGCCGGCGAGCCGGTGGCCAAGTTCGATCTGTCCTTCACCCTGGCCGAGACCTTCCACACCGACACCGAAACCGCCGCCAGCACCGGCACCGGCAGCGGTAGTCGCCCGGCCGGTCTGCACGGCGGTATCGACTACGCCCTCGACCTGTTCGACCCCGAAACGGTGGAGACTCTGGCCGAACGGTTCGTCCGCGTCCTGGACACCGTCACCGCCAACCCCCACCAGCACGTCAACGCCATCGACGTACTGGACCCGGCGGAGCGGCAGCGGATCCTGGCCGAGTGGAACAACACCGCCCGGGAGGTGCCGGCGGCAACGCTGCCGGACCTGTTCCAGGCCCAGGCCGCCCGTACCCCCGACGCGTCCGCCGTCGTCTTCGCCGGCATCGAGGTGACCTACGCCGAGCTCAACGCGCGTGCCAACCGCCTCGCCCGGCTGCTGATCGACCGCGGAGTGGGTCCCGAGTCGCTGGTCGCGGTCATGATGCACCGCTCCGTCGACCTGGTGGTGGCCCTCCTCGCGGTGGTCAAGGCCGGCGGCGCGTACGTACCCGTCGACCCGGACTACCCCGCCGAGCGGATCACCTACCTCCTCACCGACGCCGAACCCCTCCTCGTGCTCACCAGCACGGACCTGGTCTCCCGCCTCACCGGCACAGAGCTGTCGCACCTGATCGTTGACGACCCTCGGACCATCACCGCACTCGAGGATTTCCACAACACCGATCCCACCGACACCGAGCGCCGCACCCTCCTGCTGCCCGCCCATCCCGCCTATGTCATCTACACCTCCGGCTCGACCGGGCAGCCCAAGCGCGTGGCTGTCACCCACCAAGGGCTGCCGAGCCTGACCGCCGCGCAGGCGGAGGAATTCACGATCACAACAGGTAGCCGGGTACTCCAGTTCGCCTCGGCGAGCTTCGACGCGGCAATCTGGGAGACGGTGATGGCCTTGTGCAACGGGGCCTGCCTCATCTCGGCCCCGCCGCACGACCTGCTGCCGGGCCAGGCGCTCGTCCGCCTGGTCGCGGAGCAGTCGGTCACCCACGCGCTCCTGCCCCCGGCCGTACTGGCTCTCCTGGAACCGGGCAGTCTGCCGTCGATCACAACTCTCATCACCGGCGGCGAGGCCCTCAACCAGAACGTGGTCGCCCGTTGGGCCGACGGCCGCCGTCTCATCAACGCCTACGGACCGACGGAATCCACCGTCTGCGCCACCACCACCGACCCCCTGCCCGCCAACGACAACAAGACTCCGCACATCGGCACGCCTGTCGCCAACACCCGGGTCCATGTGCTGGACGCGGCGTTGCGGCCGGTGCCGGTGGGTGTGGCAGGTGAGTTGTACGTCTCCGGCGCGGGCCTGGCCCGTGGCTACCACGCCCGGCCGGGACTGACCGCGCAGCGGTTCGTCGCGAACCCGTTCGGTGGTCAGGGTGAGCGGATGTACCGTACCGGCGACCTCGCCCGCTGGAACGCCGAGGGGCAGTTGGAGTATCTGGGCCGTACGGATGACCAGGTCAAGGTCCGCGGGTTCCGTATCGAGCCGGGTGAGATCGAGGCCGCGCTGCTCACCCACCCGGACGTGGCCCAGGCAGCCGTGATGGTGCGTGAGGACCGCCCCGGCGACAAGCGCCTGGTCGGCTACCTCGTCCCCGCCACCGGTCACCCAGGCGGTGTCGACACCGCTGCCCTGCGCGCTCGTCTTGGCGCGATGCTGCCGGAGTACATGGTGCCGTCCGCGCTGGTGGCCCTGGATACTCTCCCGCTGACGGCGAACGGCAAGCTGGACCGCAGGGCCCTGCCCGCTCCGGACCACCGGCCGACCGACGGCGGCCGGGGGCCGGCCACGGTGCAGGAGGAGATCCTCTGTGCCGTGTTCGCCGAGGTCCTGGGCCTGGACACGGTCGGCGTGGACGACAACTTCTTCGAACTGGGCGGCCACTCACTGCTCGCGGTGCGGGTGGTGGAGCTGCTGCGTGCCCGGGGGATGTCGGTTGATGTGCGGTCGTTGTTCGCGGCGCCGACGGCTGCCGGACTGGCCGCGTCGGACGGCCGGGCCGAGGTGGCGGTGCCGGAGAACCGGATTCCGGACGATGCCTCGACGCTTTCTCCCGACATGCTTCCCCTGGTGGATCTGACGCGCGGGGAGATCGACCGGATCGTGGCCCGGGTTCCCGGCGGAGCGGGCAACGTGGCGGATGTGTACCCGCTGGCTCCGTTGCAGGAAGGGATCCTCTTCCACCACCTGATGGGTGACTCCGGTGACGGGACCGATGTGTACGTCCTGCCGGTGCTGTTGGGGTTCGACTCCCGGCAGCGGCTCGACGGGTTTGTGGAGGCACTACAGAGGGTCGTCGACCGGCATGACATCCTGCGGACCGCCGTCTTGTGGGAAGGTCTGCGCGAGCCGGTCCAGGTGGTGGTACGCCACGCTGCGATCCCGGTGGAGAACGTCGACCTGCCCGAGGGGCCCGACGATGAGCTGACCGGCCGGATGCTGGCCGCGTGTCCTGGATCGATGGACATCGGCCGGGCGCCGCTGATCCGCGTGTACACGGCGGCCGACCCGGTGAACGGTCAGTGGCTCGGGCTCGTTCAGGCCCATCACCTGATCTCGGACCACACCACCCTGGACGTGCTGCTGGAGGAGGTGCGCTCGTTCGTCGAGGGCCGCGAGGACACGCTGCCCGCGCCTTTGCCGTTTCGGAACTTCGTCGCCCAGGCCCGCCTGCGGGTGACGCAGGAGGAACACCAGAGGTACTTCTCCGCCCTGCTGGGGGACGTGACCGAGCCGACCGCCCCGTTCGGCCTGCTCGACGTCCGCGGCGACGGCACCGGCGTGACGGAGTCCCGTCGCGTGATGGATACGGAACTCGCGCGGCGACTGCGGGACCAGTCACGCCGGCTGGGCGTGAGCCCGGCCACGGTCCTGCACGTGGTGTGGGCGCGGGTTCTGGCGGCCACCGCGGGCCGGGACGACGTCGTCTTCGGTACCGTCCTGTTCGGCCGCATGGCCGCGGGAAGCGGCGCGGACCGCGTTCTGGGCCTGTTCATCAACTCCCTGCCGGTACGGGTGCGGACTCACGGCGCGCAGGTGAGGGACACGGTCCGGTCGGTGCAGGACCAGCTGGCGGACCTGCTCGTCCACGAGCACGCCCCTTTGAAACTGGCCCGGCAGGCCAGCGGTATCAAGGCGGACACCCCGCTGTTCACCTCCCTCTTCAATTACCGGCACTCCAGGAGCGCCGAGCCAGGGACGGACAACAGCCTTGACGGCATTGAGGTGCTGTACGAACAGGAGCGGACGAACTACCCGATCGGGCTGAGCGTCGATGACGCCGGTGACGGATTCACCCTCACCGTGCAGGCCGCCGAACCCGTCTCGGGTGAATCACTGTGCGCCATGGTCCATACCGTCGCCGAAGGCGTCGTCAGCGCCCTGGAAACAGCACCCCACCAGCAGATCAGCGCGGTGGACGTCCTCGATCCCGCAGAGCGGCACCGGGTCCTGGTCGAGTGGAACGACACCGCCCGGGAGGTGCCGGCGGCAACGCTGCCGGACCTGTTCCAGGTCCAGGCCGCCCGTACCCCCGACGCGACCGCCGTCGTCTTGGAGGACGTGGAACTGAGTTATGCGGACCTCAACGCGCGTGCCAACCGCCTCGCCCGGTTCCTGATCGACCGGGGTGTGGGACCCGAGTCGCTGGTCGCCGTCATGATGCACCGCTCCGCCGACCTGGTCATCGCCCTCCTCGCGGTCGTCAAGGCCGGAGGCGCGTACGTACCCGTCGACCCGGACTACCCCACCGACCGCATCACGTACGTCCTCACCGACGCCCAACCCCTCCTCGTCCTCACCACCACAGACCTCGCCTCCCCACTCACCCACAACCACCCGCCCTACGTGGCCGTCGACAACCCCCACACCACCACCGCACTCAAAAACCTCCCCCACACCGACCCCACCGACACCGAACGCCACACCACCCTCCTGCCCGCCCACCCCGCCTACGTCATCTACACCTCCGGCTCCACCGGACACCCCAAGGGCGTGGCCGTCACCCACCAAGGGCTGCCGAGCCTGACCGCCGCGCAGGCGGAGGAATTCGCGATCACAACAGGTAGCCGGGTGCTGCAATTCGCCTCGGCGAGCTTCGACGCGGCAGTCTGGGAGACGGTGATGGCCTTGTGCAACGGGGCCACCCTCGTGTCGGCGCCTCACAACCTGCTGCCGGGCCAGGCGCTCGTCCGCCTGGTCGCGGAGCGGTCGGTCACCCACGCCACCCTGCCTCCCGCCGTACTGGCTCTCCTGGAACCGGACAGCCTGCCGTCGATCCACACCCTCGTCACCGCCGGCGAAGCGCTGACCCAGAACCTGGTTGCCCAATGGGCCGACGGCCGCCGGCTCATCAACGCCTACGGACCGACGGAGTCCACCGTCTGCGCCACCATCAGCAGCCCCCTGTCCGCCAACGAACACAACACCCCCCACATCGGCACGCCCATCGCCAACACCCGGGTCTATGTCCTGGACGCGGCGTTGCGGCCGGTGCCGGTCGGTGTCGCGGGTGAGTTGTACATCGCCGGCGCGAGCCTGGCCCGTGGCTATCTCAACCGGCCGGGACTGACCGCGCAGCGGTTCGTCGCCAACCCGTTCACCCCGGGTGAGCGGATGTACCGCACCGGCGACCTGGCGAAATGGCGACCGGACGGTGTCCTGGACTTCCTGGGCCGTACAGATGACCAGGTGAAGATCCGAGGGTTCCGGATCGAGCCGGGTGAGGTCGAGGCCGCGCTGCTCAGCCACCCGGACGTGGCCCAGGCAGCCGTGATGGTGCGTGAGGACCGTGCCGGGGACAAGCGCCTCGTCGGCTACCTCGTCCCCAACGATGGCAGTACTCCGCAGGCGGACAGTGCCGCGCTGCGTGCCCATCTCGGCGCGATGCTGCCGGAGTACATGGTGCCGTCCGCTCTGGTGGTTCTGGATGCGCTGCCGTTGACGGTGAACGGCAAGCTGGACCGCAGGGCCCTGCCCGCTCCGGACCACCGGCCGGCCGACGGCGGGCGGGGGCCGGCCACGGTGCGGGAGGAGATCCTCTGTGCCGTGTTCGCCGAGGTCCTGGGCCTGTCCCAGGTCGGCGTGGACGACAACTTCTTCGAACTGGGCGGCCATTCACTGCTCGCGGTGCAGCTGACCAACAGGATCCGGACGGATCTGGGGGTGGAGGTCGCGATGCGGGCGCTGTTCGAGGCGCCGACCGTGGCCGGACTCGCGCAGCGGCTGACTGATTCGGGTGCGGCACGTCCCGCGCTGGTGGCGATGGTACGGCCCGAGGCGGTACCGGTCTCGTTCGCGCAGCAGCGGTTGTGGTTCCTGGGCGAGTTGGAGGGCCCGTCGGCGACCTACAACATCCCCGTGGCTCTGCGGCTGAGCGGTGACCTCGACGTCGAGGCGTTGCGGAGGGCGCTGAGCGATGTGGTGGGCCGGCACGAGGTACTGCGGACGGTTTTTGCCGCCGATGAGGGCAGGCCGTATCAGCAGATCCTTCCCTCGCCCTCCTCTTTTGAGCTACCGGTGATCGAGGTGGAGCAGAAGGGTGAGGTGGAGCAGAAGGGTCTGGAAAGGGCGGTTGCCGGCTTTGCTGGTCACTCGTTCGATCTGGCGGCTGAGCTTCCTTTGCGGGGGTGGCTGCTGCGGGTGGGGCCGGGTGAGTGCGTGCTGGTGATGGTGGTGCATCACATCGCCGGTGACGGGTGGTCGATGGGACCGCTGGCGAGGGACGTGTCCGTGGCGTATGCGGCACGGTCCACGGGCCAGGTGCCCGACTGGGAGCCGTTGGCGGTGCAGTACGCGGACTACACGTTGTGGCAGCGCGAGCTCCTCGGCGAGGAGACCGACCCGGAAAGCCTGCTGAACGAGCAACTGGGCTACTGGCGCAAAGCGTTGGACGGGGTGCCGGAGGAACTGGTGCTGCCGTTCGACCGCCCACGGCCACCGATGGCCTCCCACCGCGGCGGGCAGGTGGACCTCCACGTCCCGGCCGACGTGCATGCCCGGGTGGCGGAGCTGGCCCGTGCCCAGGGCGTGACCGTGTTCATGGTCCTCCAGGCCGCTTTGGCAGTACTGCTGTCCCGGATGGGCGCCGGCAACGACATCCCCGTGGGCACCCCCGTCGCAGGACGCACCGACAAAGCGCTGGACGACCTGATCGGGTTCTTCGTCAACACCCTGGTGATACGCACCGACCTGTCCGGCGACCCCACGTTCACCGCCCTACTGGAACAGGTCCGCGAAAACGGCCTGGCCGCCTTCGCCCACCAAGACGTGCCCTTCGAAAGACTGGTCGAAGACCTCGCCCCAACCCGCTCGATGGCCCGCCACCCCCTCTTCCAAGTCATGCTCGCCCTGCAGAACAACCCCCAGGCGGTGGTGGACCTGCCCGGCATTCGCACCGAACCGTTGCCCACCGGCGAACCGGCGGCCAAATTCGACCTGTTCTTCGCCCTGAGCGAGACCTTCCACACCAACACCGGTGCCGGCAGCGGCAGCGGTAGTCGCCCGGCCGGTCTGCACGGCGGCATCGACTACGCCCTCGACCTGTTCGACCCCGAAACGGTGGAGACCCTGGCCGAACGGTTCGTCCGCGTCCTGGACACCGTCACCAGGGAACCGCACCAGCGGGTCAGCGTGGTAGACGTGTTGTCGGCGGAAGAACGGCACCGGGTTGTGACGGGGTGGAACAACACCGCCGAGGAGGTGCCCGCGGCGACTCTGCCGGAGCTGTTCCAGGCCCGGGTCTCGAAGCATCCTGCCGCGGTCGCGGTGGTCTTCGACGGCGCCGAGGTGACTTACGCGGAGCTGGACGCGCGTGCGAACCGGGTTGCCCGGTCGCTGATCCGTCGCGGTATCGGTCCCGAGAGCATCGTCGGGCTGGCCGTGCCCCGTTCAGTGGACCTGATCGTCGGCCTGCTGGCGGTGCTGAAGTCGGGAGCCGGTTACCTGCCGATCGATCCGGAGTACCCGGCCGAACGGATCGCCTTCATGCTGGCCGATGCCGTCCCCTCTCTGACGCTGACCACCACAGAGATCGCCGGGCGCGTGGCCGCCGGGCCCGCGCTGCTGTTGGACGACCCCGCGGTGGTCGCCGAACTCGCCGCACTGCCGGCCGGCGTTCCCGGCGATGACGAGCGGACCGGTCCGCTGCTGCCGCAGCACCCGGCATACCTGATCTACACCTCCGGCTCGACCGGGCGTCCCAAGGGTGTGGTGATGTCCTGTGGCGCGCTGGTCAACCTGATGTCCTGGCACGCTTCCGCCATCCCCGCCGAGGCCGGTTCGCGGGTCGCCCAGTTCACCGCGATCAGCTTCGACGTCTCGGCCCAGGAGATCCTCTCGGCCCTCTTGGACGGCAAGACCCTTGTCGTACCGGACGAAGAGGTCCGGCGTGACCCGGAAAGGTTCGTGGCATGGCTGAGGGAGCAGAAGGCCACCGAGTTGTACGCCCCCACCATGATGGTGGACGCGCTCGGTGAGGCTGTGGCGGAGCGGGGCACGGACCTGCCGCGGCTGCGTCATGTCTCCCAGGCCGGCGAGGCACTTGTGCTCAGTGACCGGGTCCGTGACCTGTGCGGGGCGGACGGAACGGTGCTGCACAACCACTACGGTCCGTCCGAGACCCATGTGGTCACCGCCCATACCCTGCCGGCGGACCGGGCGGCATGGCCCCGGGGTGCCGCGCCGATCGGCCGTCCGGTGTGGAACACCCAGGTCTACGTCCTGGATCCGGCTCTCCGTCCGGTGCCGGTGGGTGTCGCCGGTGAGTTGTACGTCTCCGGCGCCCAGCTGGCCCGTGGTTACCACGCCCGGCCGGGACTGACCGCGCAGCGGTTTGTCGCCAACCCCTTCACCGCAGGTGAGCGGATGTACCGCACCGGCGACCTCGCCCGCTGGAACGCCGACGGGCACCTGGAGTATCTGGGCCGTACGGATGACCAGGTCAAGGTCCGGGGTTTCCGTATCGAACTGGGTGAGATCGAGGCCGCGCTGCTCGCCCACCCGTCTGTCGCCCGGGCAGCGGTGACCGTGCGGGAGGACCACCCCGGGGACAAGCGCCTGGTCGGCTACCTCGTCCCCACCACCAGTCACCCGGGCGCTGTCGATACGGCCGCCCTGCGCGCCCACCTCGGCGCGACGCTGCCGGAGCACATGGTGCCGTCCGCCCTGGTGGTCCTGGAGAGCCTGCCGCTGACGGCGAACGGCAAACTGGACCGCAGGGCCCTGCCCGCTCCGGAGCACCGGCCGACCGACGGCGGCCGGGGGCCGGCCACGGTACAGGAGGAAATCCTGTGCAGAATTTTCTCCGAAGAACTGAATGTGCCGCGCATCGGCGTCGAGGACAACTTCTTCGAATGCGGAGGACATTCACTTCTGGCGGTCAAGCTGGTGAGTCGGATTCGTTCGGTCATGGGTGTCGATGTCTCCGTCCAGATGGTGATGCAATCACCCAGCGTCGCCGGACTCGCGCATCGGCTCAGCCTTCCCGCGATGGAGGACTCGCTTCGTACGCTTCTTCCCATCAGGACGCAGGGGAGCCGGCCGCCCCTCTTCTGTGTCCATCCGCGATCCGGCTTGAGTTGGTGCTTCGCGCCTCTGGCCGGATTTGTACCTCCTGGCATCCCCTTGTACGGCCTCCAGGCGCGCGATGCCGACGATGCGGGTGAGTTGCCGGGATCCATCCGGGAAATGGCGGAGGAATACGTCAAAGAGTTGCGCACCGTGCAGCCGTCCGGTCCGTATCATCTGCTGGGGTGGTCCATGGGAGGCCGCGTGGCGCAGGAGATGGCCGTACAACTTCAGGAAGACGGCCAGCACGTGGCACTCGTCATCATGGGAGGCTACGCACCCGCCCCGCTCGAAACGTTCGACTCGGCGGAGGAATCGGCAGAACTTGACGAGGCGCCTTCTCTCCATGATCTCGCCGGACTTCCGGGCTACTTCCGCAACGAGATTTCAGAGGAAGAGGCCGAAGTACGGGCGCGGATCATTGCGAACAATACCCGCATCTATGTGAAGCATTACCCTCGCAGATTCCACGGCGATCTCCTCTTCATCTCGTCGGACGAACTCGAGGACGGTTCGGGTCGTTTCATGTGGCAGCCCTATACTTCCGGCCACATAAGCGAGTCGCGGTTGCCCTGCTCTCACGACGACATGGCCGATCCCCCCATGCTCTCCCTGCTGTGGGATTCGATTTCCGACTGGCTGTCCTCGGCAGAGGACGGAGAGAGGACTGAGGGGACCGAATAGGGGCTCACGGACCGCTCCCCTCAGAGCCGGCCCGCCTCCACGATCCGGCGGAGGAACTGCTGGGTGCGGTGCTCGCGCGGTGCGCCGAAGACCTCGGCCGGTGTGCCGCGTTCCAGCACCACGCCGTCGTCCAGGAAGCACACCTGGTCCGCGACCTCCCGGGCGAAGCCCATCTCGTGGGTGGCCAGCACCATCGTCATGCCCTCGCCCTTGAGGTCCCGTACGACCGACAGCACCTCGCCGACCAGTTCGGGGTCGAGCGCCGCCGTGATCTCGTCGAGGAGCAGCAGCCGGGGCCGTACCGCCAGCGCCCTGACGATCGCCGCGCGCTGCTGCTGGCCACCGCTGAGGCGGTCCGGGTACTCCCCCGCCTTGTCGGCGAGGCCGAGCCGGGCGAGCAGCTCGCGTGCGCCCGCCTCCGCCTCGGCGCGCTCGACGCCGAGGACCCGGCGGGGGGCGAGGGTGACGTTCTGGAGGACCGTCATGTGCGGGAAGAGGTTGTACGCCTGGAAGACGACGCCGATACGGCGGCGCACCGCGTCCGGGTCGGCCCGGGGGTCGGTGATCTCCTCGCCGTCGAGGAAGATCGCCCCGTCGTCGATCTCCTCCAGGAGGTTGGCACACCGCAGGAGTGTCGACTTGCCCGAGCCCGAGGCGCCGATCAGCGCCGTCACGGTGTGCTGCGGGACGTCGAGGCTGACGTCCCGCAGGATGACGCGGTCCCGGCCGAAGGTCTTGCGTACGGACTCCAGCCGCAGCACGGGGGTGGCCCTGTTCAGGTCGCTCCGGTCGTTCCGGTCGGCCGTCATACGGTCCCTCCCTGCGCGCGCCGGCGGTCCATCCGGGCCGTGACCCAGTCGGTGAAGCGGGTCATCGGGATCGTCAGCGCGACGAAGACGAGGCCCGCGACCACGTACGGCGTGTAGTTGAAGTACTTCCCGGCGATGATCTGCGCCGCGTAGACGGCGTCGACCGCGCCGGCGATCGACACGAGGCCCGTGTCCTTCTGGAGCGAGACCAGGTCGTTGAGGAGCGGGGGCACCACGCGCCGTACCGCCTGCGGGAGCACCACGTACCGCAGCGTCTGCGGCCCGGAGAGCCCCAGCGAGCGGGCGGCGGCCCGCTGCGAGGGGTGGACGGACTCGATGCCCGCGCGGAAGACCTCGGCCACGTACGCGGAGTAGGTCAGGACGAGCGCGGTACCGCCGAGGACCACCGGGTCGTTGGTGACGCCCTGGAGCCGGAGGGCCGGTACGCCGAAGACGACCATCAGCAGGCAGATGATCAGGGGCAGTCCGCGGAAGAAGTCGGTGTACGCGGTGGCCAGCGCGCGGACCGGGAAGAAGACCGGGCCGCGCAGCGTGCGGGCGACGGCGAGCAGGAGGCCGAGCAGGAGGACGCAGACGCCACAGATCGCCAGCAGCCGCAGGTTGAGGAGCAGGCCGTCGAGGACGTCGGGCAGGGCCATGCGGGCGTACTTGGCGCTGAAGAACGTCTCGCGGGTGCGCTGCCAGCCGGGTGAGCCGGTGATGACGACGAACAGGACGCCACCGGTGACCAGGGTGGAGAGGGCGGCGATCGCGGTGGCGCGGCGGGCCCGGACCCGTTTGAAGCGCTCGCGCTCCAGCCGCCGTGCCGAAGGGGTGTACGTGTCCCCGCCGGCGCTCCCCCCGCCGTCCTCGCCGCTCTCCTTGCGGATGGTGCCAGTGGTCACTTGAGCACCGGAGCGTCCACCGCGTCCGACAGCCACTGCTTCTCCAGGTCCGCGAGCGTGCCGTTCTTCCGCAGCCCGTCGACGGCCCGGGTGACGCAGGAGGTGAGCTCGCTGCCCTTGTCGAGGACGAGCCCGAACTGCTCCGTGGCACCGCCCGCGTTGGGGAATTGGCCGACGACCTCGGCGTCCGTCACCTCGGCGCCGGTGATGTAGAAGGCCGTCGGCAGGTCCACGACGATCGCGTCGACCTGCTTGTTGCGCAGCGCCGACTTGGCGAAGTCGTTCTTCTGGTACACGGCGGGCTTCTGCCCGGGCTTGATGACGTCGTTGATCGTGTCGAGGCTGGTGGTGCCGACCTGGGCGCCCAGCTTGGCGCCCTTGAGGTCCGCGATCGTCTTCGCCTTCGCGTACGGGGAGCTCTTCAGCGCGATGACGGCCTGGCGGACGTCGTAGTAGCCGGACGAGAAGTCGACGGCCTGCTTGCGTTCGTCGCTGATGGAGACCTGGTTGATGTCGAAGTCGAAGTCCTTGGCGCCCGGCGAGAAGGAGTTGTTGAAGGGCACCGTCTGCCAGACGACCTGGTCCTTGCCGTACCCGAGTGCCTCGGCGACGGAGTACGCGACGGCGGACTCGAATCCCTTGCCGTTGGCCGGGTCGTCCTGGAACCAGGGCGCGTACGCCGGTTTGTCGGTGCCGATCGTCAGCTTGCCCGCGGTGTGCGTGGCCAGCTTCCCCTTGTCGCAGGCCGGCGCGGTGGCCGAGGTTCCGGGGGACGCCGCGTCGTCGGACGTCGAGTCGTCCTGCGGGGCGCAGCCGCCGACGGTGACAGCGGCGGCGACAAAGAGGGCGGGAAAGCCGATTCGGGCTCTGAGGTGCATGGCGGGAGAATTGCACTCCACGGGCCGCGCTGTCGAGATCACCTGATTGTGATCGTATGAAATTCCACCGATGTGTGTTTTCTTCACGCCCGGACCCGCCCCCGGCACCGGAACCGCCGCGTACGCGACTACGCTCCTGAGTGATGTTCACCCCCCAGGGCCCGACCCTTCGCGAACTCGCCGTCCAGGCGCTCTCGTCCATCGAGCACGGCTACGACCTGCTCGCGCCCACGTTCGACCACACCCCGTTCCGCACACCGGAGCGGGTGCTGGACGCGGTGACCCGGGCGGTACGGCCGCTCGGCCCGTTCCGTACCGGCGTCGACCTCTGCTGCGGCACCGGGGCGGGGGTGGGGGTGCTGCGGCAGGTGTGCGAGGAGCGGGTGACCGGGGTCGACTTCAGCGCGGGCATGCTCGCCGAGGCCGCGGCCCGGTTCGGTGACGAGGGTGAGTTGCTCGGTGACGAGTTTGCGTATCCGCGCCCCGGCCCCGCCGTCGAGTGGGTACGGGCCGACGCCCGCGCCCTCCCCTTCACCTCGGCCTTCGACCTGGCCGTGAGCTTCGGCGCGTTCGGGCACTTCCTGCCCGCCGAGCGCCCCGGCCTCTTCGCCCAGGCCCACGCGGCGCTGCGACCCGGGGGCCTGTTCGTCTTCCCCGTACCGGCGCCGCCGCCGGTCGGCTCGCGGCTGTACTGGACGCTGTGGGGCTTCGACGGCGTCATGCGGCTGCGCAACCTCGTACGCCGTCCCTCCTTCGTGATGTACTACCGCACCTTTCCCCTGCCGGACGTCCTGGCCGATCTGACCCGGGCCGGCTTCACGACCGAGCTGCTCCCCCTCCCGGACCTGGGCGAGCGGCCCGACGGAACGCCGCGGGGCGCGCTCATGGTCGCGCGCCGGGGTGGATCGGCGCATTCGCGATAGCGCTCGGCCGCTGCCCGTTCGGCGGTCACTCCGGGTGGGCACGGTTGAATGGGAGAGGCACACGGCAGGCGAACACGGGAGGACCAGCGCCATGGACCACGGGACACCACGAACGGTCGCGCTCTCCGCCGTCCCGGAGACGCTGCTGTGGAATCTCTACCACCGCTCGTTCGCGGCCCGGCAGCCGCTCGCCGCGTTCGAGGACCCGCGCGCGGTCACGCTCGTGGACTCCATCGGCTATCCCTTCGAGGAGACGTTCGGGCCGCCGAGCCCGTTCCTCGCGCAGGGCCAGGCACTGCGGGTGCTGACCTTCGACTCGGTGGTACGGGACTTCCTCGCCGAGCACCCCGACGGCACGGTCGTCGCGCTGGGCGAAGGCCTGGAGACCCAGTTCTGGCGGGTGGACAACGGGCGCGTGAACTGGCTCTCCGTCGACCTGCCCGAGACGGTGGCGGTCCGGCGGGACCTGCTGCCCGACGGTGAGCGGCGCCGTACGCTCGCCTGTTCCGCCCTCGATCCCGCGTGGATGGAGGAGGTCGACACCTCCCGGGGTGTCCTCGTCACCGCGCAGGGACTGCTGATGTACCTGCGTCCGGCCGAGGTGCGGGAGCTGATCGCCCGCTGCGCCGAGCGCTTCCCCGGGGGCGCGCTCGTCTTCGACGCGGTCCCGCGCTGGTTCAGCGCGCGGACGGCCCACGGCGGGATGACCACCGTGCAGGGCTACACCACCCCGCCGATGCCGTGGGGCATGAACGCGGGCGAGCTGCGGAAGGTCTTCACCGCGCATCCGGGCATCAGCGAGGTGCGGGAAGTGCCCGTCCCCCGCGGTCGCGGCGTGTTCTTCGGCACGGTGGCCCCGCTCGCGCGGCGTGTGCCGGGCGTACGGAACCTGCGGCCGACCATGACCGTTCTGACGCGTTTCGCACCGCGCTGACCGGAGCGGACGCGGAAGGGCCGGTTGCCGTGCTCGGTGCCGGCGACCTCGACGATCGCGGCGCGCGGACGGGCCCTCAGCCGAACGCGATCACCGAACGGCCGTGGGTACGGCGGCCGGTCGCCAGCGCGTCCACCGCGGCGGGTGCGTCGTCCAGGTCGATCGGGGTGATCTCGGGGAGGATCCCGTGGGTGGCCGAGAACGCCAGCGTGTCGCGCAGGTCGTGGGGGGAACCGGACGGGCTGCCCATCACCCGCAGCCGGCTGAGGACCATCGACTGGCTGGGCACGGTGACCGGCCCGGAGTCGTATCCGCAGAAGACAAGGGTGCCGCCCGGGGCGAGGCCGCCCACGGCGGCGTTGCCGGCCGCGGTGGAGGGGGCGGCGTTCAGGATGACGTCCGCTCCCCCGTCCCACTGCTTGAGCGCCGCGGCCGGGTCCGTCTCGGCGCCGGCCACGAACAGCTCCGCGCCCAGCTCCTTCGCCCGGTCGTCGCCCGAGCGCGAGCGGCCGACCACGGCGACGCGGGCTCCCATGGCGATCGCGTACCGAATGGCGAGGGCCCCGATGCCGCCCGCGCCGACCACCGCGACGCGGGAGCCCGCGCGGGTGCCCGCCCGGCGCAGCCCGTTGAACGCGGTGAGGCCCGCGCACATCAGCGGGGCCGCCGCGACGGGATCGAGCCCGCTCGGCAGCGGGGTGACAAACGCGCCCTTGAACACGCCGTACTCCGCGTAGCCGCCGTCGGCGACGACACCGGTGATCCGCTTGTGGGGGCAGAGGATCTGGTCACCGCTGACGCAGTAGTCGCAGGAGCCGTCCGAGTCGTAGAGGAACTGCGCGCCCACGGCGTCACCGACACGGTGTCCCGCCACGCCGTCGCCCACCGCGGCGATCGTTCCGGTGATCTCGTGGCCGGGGATCACCGGAAACCGGGCGAAGGGATACTCGCCCTGGATCAGCCTGAGGTCGGAGAAACACACCCCACACGCGGTCATCTTGACGAGGACTTCCCCGGTGCCGATGTCCGGGACGTCCCGCTCGACCCGGGACAGCGGCGTGTTCACCGCGTTCGCAACAACTGCACGCATGCTGGAAGCACCCCATCCACGACGACGACATAGGCGGTATGTCTTCATTGTCGCGAGATGTGCGCATTCGTGCAGAGGCTGTCGCCCAGGGCGTCTCAGCGGCCGTGGGCGCGCGGGCGAATCAGGTGGT
The DNA here is from genome assembly GCF_044744165.1 of Streptomyces sp. NPDC087420. Lineage (NCBI taxonomy): Bacteria > Bacillati > Actinomycetota > Actinomycetes > Kitasatosporales > Streptomycetaceae > Streptomyces > Streptomyces sp. NPDC087420. Next base: position 384,434 of record NZ_JBIUXU010000005.1, on the reverse strand, counting down.
CAGAGCCGATACGGCCGACTTCGCCGCCCTCTCCACCAGCGATATCCCGCTTCCCATCGAGACATTGCCCTTCGACACCACCGCGACCAGGTAGGCGTGCCCGTCCACGGAGACCTCCCCGATGCTGTTGATGTCCCACAGGCCGGTCGCGCTGCGCGGCAGCCAGCCGTTCTTCAGCCCCACGGTCCTGCCCGCCGCCGAGACCCCCCAGTCCTGGCCGTCGGCTATCCGGCCCATCAGCGTCCGCGCGTAGGACCGGGACGAGGCGGTCAGCGGGGATTCCTCGCCGAACACCGCGGAGAGCAGTATCAGCTGGTCGGGGGCGGTGGTCTGGGTCAGTCCCCACAGCCCGCCCGCGCCGGCGGTTGTCCCCTTGAGTCCCAGCCGGCGGTTCGCCGCGTCCAGACCGCCGGCCCCGCCGATGATCCCCCACAGCGCGTCCGTCGCCGCGTTGTCACTGACGCGGATCATCGAGGACGCGTACGACTTCTCCGCAGCGGTGAGCCCACGGTGCTCGTCCTGCGCCTTGAGCAGCAGGGTCGCCAGGATGTCGACCTTGACGATGCTCGCCGTGTCGTACGTCCGGCCCGCCTTGACTCCGTACTGCGCCCGGCTCGTGTCGTCCAGGTCCACCACCGCCACGGACAGTGAGGCCGAGGTGGACGCCATCGTCTTGTGGAGCTTCGCCGAGAGGAGGGCGTCCCGGTTCGCGGGCACGACAGCCCGCGCCGTACTCCTGGAAGCCTGAGGTGAGGGCGACGGGGACGGGACCGACGAGGTGCCGGGGAACAGGGTCTGGAGCAGGGGTACGACCCCGGAGGGCGAGGCCGGTGCCGAGGCGGGCAGGCTCAGCGTCCCGAGGCCGCCCACCCGCAGTTCCGACTCAGGGCGGCTCTGCGCCGACGCGTCGAACCCGCTCACCACCGCGCAACCGGTCATGAGCAGGACCACCGCCGAAGAGGTGGAGAGGGCGGGGCGGCGCCGCACGGAGGACGTGGGGCGCCGCGCGGAGGGAATGCGGGGCATGTCGCGAGGTTAGGAACCGAAACTGGGTCCCGGCTATGCCCCAGGTAAAAATCCGGTGACAAATCACATTCCGGGCCGGCCGGGGACACCTGGGATTCGGACCTGCCAGCAGGGGACCTGTCAGCAGCGGACCCGTGAGCGGTGGAGCCGTCAGCGGGGGAAGTAGCGCGCGATCAGCTCGTTGCGGAACACACCTGCGGGATCCAGCCGGGCGGTCAGCCGCTCGAAGTCGCCGTAGCGCTCGTACAGCTCCCTCATCCGCTCAGGACCGGTCGTGAACAGCTTGCCCCAGTGCGGCCGCACACCGAACGGGGCCAGTGCCTCCTCGATGGCGCCCAGCACGGGGGTGACGGCCCCGGTGTCGGGGATCCAGGTGAAGTGGAAGGCCACCGAATCGCGTCCGTACGCCGGGCTCAGCCACAGGTCGTCGGCCGCGATCGTCCGGATCTCGCCGACCTGGAGGACGGGCGCGATCCGGTCGCTGATCCGCGCCAGGGCGTCGAAGGCGGCCGGGCCGTCCTCGCGCGCCACGAAGTACTCGCTCTGGAGCTCGTCGCCGTTGCTCGGGGTGAATTCGGGCCGGAAGTGCGGAAGCCGCTCGTGCCAGGGCCCCGGGACGCCCGACTGGGGAGTGCAGGTCGCCGGGTCCATGCCCGGCACGGGGTGGCGGGGGCCGTCGGCCAGGGTGGCGCCCAGCCACCGGCCGGGCGCCCGGTCCTCGCCATACCCGGGCCCCGAACCGGCGGCGGTGTCGCCGGCCCGCTGCTTGAGCCAGACCTGGGCCTTCTCGTCCGACTGCCAGCGGGTGAACACACTGACGCTGTACGCGGCGGACAGGACATCGTCGAAACGCTCACGGAGGCGTGCGTACGGCAGCCCGTCGTACACCCACTGCCTGACGTCGTAGGACGGTACGAGATCGAGTGTCATCCGGGTGACGACGCCGGTGGCCCCCAGCGCGACCACCGCTCCCGCGAAGTTGTCGTTGTTGTCGTCGTTGTCGTCGCCCCGGCGGAGGTGGCGCAGCCCGCCGTCGGCGGTGACGAGGTCCATCGCGCGCACGGCCGTGGCCAGCGAGCCGTTGCCTATACCGGAGCCGTGGGTGCCCGTGGCGCAGGCACCGGCGACGGAGATGTGCGGGAGCGAGCCGAGGTTGTGGAGCGCGAGGCCCGCCGCGTGCACGGCCCCGGTGAACGCGGCGAAGCGCAGGCCTGCGCCGACCGTCACCGTCAGGGCGTCCGGGTCGACCTCCACGGTCCCGGGCAGCCCCGCCACCGACACCAGGTCGCCGGTGGTGTCCGCGAGGGTGTTGAAGGAGTGCCCGCTGCCCAGCGCCCGTACCCGGTGGCTTCCCGCGACGATCTCCCGCAGGTCGTCCACCGTGGTGGGGCGGTGCACCCGCGCCGCGCGGAAGGCGATGTTGCCCGCCCAGTTGGTGAGGGGCTGTGCGGTGAGGGGCTGGCCGCCCGGGACGTCGGACCGGCCGGGCGTGCGGGGCACGGTGTTCTCCTTCGCTGCGTCGTACGTACGGGCCGGGCCCGTCCGTACGTCCTGCTTCGTCGTCTCGCAGCACTCTGGCACGCCCGGATCCGGGGCGGTGCCCCGCCCCTGTCAGCGTGCGGTGACGGCGAGCAGCCTCTCCACCCGCCGGATCGTGTCGCGGACGTTGGCCAGCGCGGTGTCCTCCACGGCCTCGGCGGGGGTCAGCCAGCGCAGGGGCGCGTCGGGGTTCTCGGGACGCGCTTCGTCGGGTCGGGCCGTGGCCAGGACGAAGCGCAGGTCGGCGTGTTCGTGGGCCGGTTCGTCGCCCCGGGCGGGGACGGGCACCACGGCCACGTGGACGAGCGACGCGTCCGGCCACGGCGTCAGGTCGGTGAGCCCGGTCTCCTCCGCGCCCTCGCGCAGGACGACGCCGAGGGGTTCGCTCTCTCCCGGGTCTCCGTGGCCGCCGACCTGCAACCACGACCGCATGCCCGGGTGCCAGCGCATCAGCACCCGGCCGCTCGGCGGGTGCACGATCAGCGCGGAGGCCGTCGTGTGGAGGGGGGTCGAGCGGAGCCATGGATCCGGCGCGGTCCCGGCCAGTTCGCGGACGCGCCGTACGTCGGCCGCCTCCGCCGGGTCCTGCGCGCGGTATCCGTCCAGCGCCTTGATGATCGGTGTGCCCACAACGTCCATTCCGAGGAGCGTACGGACGCGGGCGGGCCGGTGTCCTGCGAATATCCGGGCCCCGGCCCCACCGGTGTCCGCCGGTGTGCGGCTCAGCGCTCGGCGAGATGCGCGCCGACCACGGACAGCAGCTCCAGCCGCCGCTGCGCCTGCGTGCCGGGGGCCGCGGTGAACACCGCGAGCACCTGCGACCTGCTCTCCTCGATGAGCGCCTGGCAGTCCAGTTCGACCACCCCCACCTCGGGGTGGCTGATCCGCTTGCGGCGCCCCCGGAGCACACCGACCTCGTGATCGGCCCAGATCCCCGCGAACTCGTCGCTCTCCGCCCGCAGCCGGGCCACCAGGGCCCGGGACCTCGGGTCCTGCCCGCGCCGTACGAGCGCCGCACGCAGGTCGGCGACCATCACCCGGCTCTCCTCCCGCTGTTCCTCCACCGCGTACCCGGACCGGGCGCCGGGCTCGGTGAACCACCGGTAGACACAGCTGCGCGCCGCGCCCGTACGGTGCTCGAAGTCACCGAACAGCGCCCTCGCCAGGCGGTTCTGCGCGAGGGTCTCGCCGAGATCCGTCATGACCTGCGCCGGGGTGTCGTAGAGCCGGTCCAACATCCGCAGCAGCGCCGGGCTGACGTGCTCGCTCGCCGCGTGGCGTTCGGGGATGTGCTGCCCGGCCAGCCGGAAGAGGTGGTCCCGCTCGTCCAGGGTCAGCCGCAGCGCCCGGGCCAGGGACAACAGCAGGACCGGGGAGGGCTGGGGCGCGCGCTGCTGTTCGAGTCTGGCGTAGTAGTCGGTGGACATCGTGGCCAGTGCCGCGACCTCCTCACGCCGCAGCCCGGCCGTCCGCCTGCGGACGCCCGGTCCGAGCCCGACGTCCGCGGGCCGGAGCGCTTCCCGGCGGGCCCGCAGGAAATCAGCCAGTTGAGCTCTGTCCATGTGTCCAGTATCAGGGGCTTCGCCGCACTCAGCCAGGGATCGCCGATCCCTGGACAACCGCTCTCTGCCGCACGGGCCGTGGACGGCGGAGGCTGGAGGCCCGGCGCCGGGAATCCGGCGCCGGGCCGCAGGACACCCCCCGGACCCGCAGGAGCCTTCCCCATGAGCGAGACCACAGCCCGGACGACGAGCGGGAACACGCCCAAGACGTGGTTCATCACCGGCACTTCCCGGGGCTTCGGCCGGCACTGGGCCGAAGCCGCCCTGGAGCGGGGCGACCGGGTCACCGCGACCGCCCGGGACCTCACCACGCTGGAGCCGCTCGCCGAGCGGCACGGCGACCGTGTGCTGACCCTCGCGCTGGACGTCACCGACAAGGCGGCGGTGGACGCGGCGGTGAGCCGGGCCGCCGAGCATTTCGGCGCCCTCGACGTCGTCGTGAACAACGCGGGATTCATGCAGTTCGGAGCCGTCGAGGAGGTCGGTGAGGAGCAGGCCAGGCAGCAGATCGAGACCAATTTCTTCGGCGCGCTGTGGGTGACCAAGGCCGCCGTCCCGCTGCTGCGGGCGAGGGGCGGCGGAAGCATCATCCAGGTCTCCTCCGTAGGAGGTGTCCTGGCCTTCCCGACCCTGGGTCTCTACCACGCGTCCAAGTGGGCGCTCGAAGGCCTCACGCAGTCCCTCGCCGCCGAGGTCGCCGGGTTCGGGATCCGGGTGACGCTGGTCGAGCCGATCGCGTACGGCACCGGCCTGCTGGAGAACGGTGTCCGGGCGACGGCCGATCCGGCGTACGACCCGGCCCGCGCCGCCCTCTACGCCGGGGCGGACGGACTGGTCACGGGCGACCCCCGGGACACCCGCGACGCCCTCCTCGAACTCGCCGACAGCGCGGCCCCGCCGCTGCGCGTCTTCCTGGGCCGGGGCGGCCTGGAGATCCTGCGGGAGGAGTACGGCCGGCGTCTCGACGGCTGGGAGAAATGGGACGACCTGTCCCGCCGCGCGCAGGGCGGAGTTTGAGCCAGGGAGGGCTCTGACGGCCCCGTCCGCGCGGTGCCCGGCGGACGCCCCGCAGGCAGGAAGGCATACCATCACTTCCCGGCATGGACATATCGTGGTGGGGATTCGCGGCACTGGCGGCGGCGGCGACTCTGGTCGGCTTCTCGAAGACGGCCGTGAGCGGAGCCAACACCGTCAGCCTGGCCGTGTTCGCGACCGTCCTGCCGGCGCGTGAATCGACGGGTGTCCTGCTGCCCATCCTGATCGTCGGGGACGTACTGGCGGTCCTGACCTACCGGCGGCACGCGCACTGGCCGACGCTGTGGCGGCTGTTCCCCGCGGTCGCGGCGGGGGTCGTGCTGGGCACGGTGTTCCTGCTCCTGGCGGGGAACGACGCCGTCCGTACGTCCATCGGGGCCATCCTGCTGCTGATGGCCGGCGTCACGATGTGGCGGAGGCGCGGCGGGGCGGAGACCTCGGCGGCGGTGCCGGCGGCGTCGTCGGCGGGCGGGCGCGTCAAGGCCGGTTCGTACGGGGTGCTCGGCGGCTTCACCACGATGGTCGCCAACGCGGGCGGCCCGGTGATGTCGATGTACCTGCTCTCCGCGGGCTTCCAGAAGCTGGGCTTCCTCGGCACCTCGGCGTGGTTCTTCCTGATCGTCAACACGACCAAGGTCCCGTTCAGCGTGGGGCTGGGCCTGATCGACGTCCACTCCCTGCTGCTCGACGCCGTCCTGGTCCTGTTCGTCCTCCCCGGCGCGTACCTCGGCAAGATCTGTGTGAACCGCATCGACCAGCGGCTCTTCGAACGTCTCGTGATCGGGGCGACCGTGCTCGGCGGGCTGCAACTGCTGCTGCGGTGACACGCCCTGGGGCGAAAGTGGCTGCCGGCGCCTCGTACCCTGAGCGCCATGAATCCAGGGGGATCCGCGGGACGTGTCATCGACGGCCGGTTCGAACTGCTCGACCGGCTGGGCGGCGGCGGTATGGGCCTCGTGTGGCGCGCCCGCGACCTGGCCCTCCACCGTGAGGTGGCGCTCAAGGAGGTGCGGCCGCCGGACCCCGCCATGATGGCGGCGGACCCGACGGCCGCGCGGGTGCTGCGCGAGCGCGTCCTGCGGGAGGCCCAGGCCCTGGCCGCGATCGACCACCCCGGGGTGGTGACGATCTATCACATCGTGGACGCGGCGGAGGTGGCGCATCCCTGGATCGTCATGGAGCTGGTGCCCGGCCACTCGCTCCAGGAACGCCTGGAACAGGGACCGTTGACCCCCGTCGAGGCCGCCGCGATCGGCCGCGGTGTGCTGTCGGCGCTGCGCGCCGCGCACGCGGTCGGCATCCACCACCGCGATGTGAAACCCGCCAACGTACTGCTGCGCGCCGACGGCCGCCCCGTGCTCACGGACTTCGGCATCGCCGCGCTGCGCGAGTCCTCCAACCTCACGGCCACGGGTGAGCTCATCGGCTCGCCCGACTACATCGCGCCCGAGCGCATCCGGGGCGACGAGGGCAACCCCGCGTCCGACCTCTGGTCCCTGGGCATGCTGATGTACGTCGCCGTCGAGGGACGCCATCCGCTGCGCAGGACGTCCGCGCTGGCCACGCTGGCGGCCGTGCTCGACGAGGAGATACCGCCGCCCGTCCGGGCGGGGCCGCTGGCGCCCGTACTGGTCGCGCTGCTGGACCGGAACACGGCCGCCCGGCCCGACGCGGCGGCGCTCGACGGGCTGCTGGCGGCGGTGGAGCGCGGGGCGCGGTGGCCGGAGCCCGCGGACGCCGTGCCCGGTACGCCCACCACGCGGCTGCGCACGGCGGGGCCGTCGCTGCCCGGGCCGTCTCCGACGCCTCCGTACGCGCCGTTTCCGACGCCTCCGTACGCGCCCCCGCGACCCGTCTCCACGAACACCCCGGCGCGGATCCGCCTGGCCCGCAGGATCTCCATCGCCGCGACGGTCGCCGGTATCGCCGTGGCCGGGGCGTTCACCTGGTACCTGGCACCGTTCTCCACCGAGTCCGAGGCCACGGACGGTGAAGGCGGCCCGTCCGCCGACCGCCCCGCCGCCTCCGCGCCGGACCAGTCGCCTTCCCGGTCCCTCTCCCCCACGCCCACGCCGACCCCCGCACCCGCCGCCGCCGAGGACCTGTTGTCGCCCGCGGCCGTCAAGAAGGTCATCACCGCGCTCGACCCCGTCATGGGCGGTACGGAGGCCACCAGCTTCACGGTGCACGAGCAGTTCGCGTCCGCCGAGGCGCTGGTCAAGGGCGAGAAGAAGCTGTTCGACCGGTACGAGTACCGGAACGGCGCGGCCACGCGCCTGGGTCCTGGCCGGGAACTCGTCTCCGGGGAGGGCAGCGTCGACCTCACGTCCTTCGACTGGGACAAGATCCCCGAGCTGCTCCGCAAGGCGGACAACGATCTCGGCGTGCGCAAGCCGACCAGTCACTACCTGATCGTCGAACCCGCGTGGGTGTTCGCCGACGACCAGCCCGTGCTCCTCGTCTACGTGTCGGACGAGTACGGCGGCGCGTATCTGGCCGCCGACCGGAAGGGCAAGGTGCTGAAAACGTACCCCCGTTGACGTGCGGTCATGACCGGCCTCCGACGCTCCGGGACCGGCCTGGCAGAGTAGGGACTCATTCATGGAGTCGGACGTGGGCGGAGTGAGCGGTGTGAGCGGTGTGAGCGGTGTGGAACACGACAAGGTGAACTCACAGGCTGTGGCCGGGGCTCCCTGCTGGGTGACCCTGCTCTCGCGTGAACTCTCCGCCTCGCAGGCCTTCTACGGAAACGTCCTCGGCTGGAGCTACCGGGCCGCGGGGCTCGGCGACGACTTCTGCGTGGCGCTCTCCGACGGGATGGCCGTCGCCGGCATCGGCGCGCTCGCCTCGTCGCTCCAGGTCGCGGTCTCCTGGACGCCGTACTTCGCCGTCGCGAACGTGGACGAGGCGGCGGCCCGGATCCGGGAACGCGGCGCGACCGTCGCGGTGGGACCGCTGGCCTTCCACACGGGGCGGGCCGCGCTGGCCACGGACCCCGACGGAGCCGCCTTCGGCATCTGGGAGGGCGCGGTGCGCTCCGACTGGACGGTGGGACGCGGGAGCGCGCCGGCCTGGCTGGAGCTGCGGACGCGGGACACGGTGGACGCGGCGAGGTTCTACGGGCAGGTACTCGGCTGGGCGCCGGAGACCGCGGACGGTTTCACGCTCGTCCACGAGGAGGACCACGCGGTGCTGCGACAGGACGAGCAGGTGGTGGCGCGGATCCGCGGGGGCGCGGTGCAGGCCACGCCGGATCCGCAGTCGCGTCCGCGGTGGCACGTGTACTTCCGGGTGCCGGAGGTTTCACGGTCGGTGGAGGCGGCGGTGAAGGACGGCGGGAGGTTGATCTCGCCCCCGGAAGCGACGGAGGGCCTCCGCGAGGCGACGCTGCGCGACCCGGACGGAGCGCTCTTCACTGTGACGTCGCGGTAACTACGGCCGCGCGGCCGTAGTTCGCGTTTGTCCTCAATCGCCGGACGGGCTTGATTGTGCCCCTGCCCGGTGCGCGGGTGCCGCTTACCGATGTCCTCAAACGCCGGACAGGCTGGATGTGTGTCTTGACGCGGGCCTGGAAGGGGGACGGGCAGGGGTCGTGTCCGGAACGTAGAGCGTGTTTTGTGTCGCATGGCGAACGTTGATCAAAACAAGGTGCTGAACGCGACGTAAAACATGCAGTGCAGGGCACGACCCCTGCCCGGCCCCCGGCAACCGACCCGCACCCAAAAAGCCGGCCCGCAGCCGGCACAACCAAGCCCGTCCGGCGTTTGAGGACAATCAGTAAGCGCAACGGACACCGCTCACCGCACGGGAGCAATGCCCTCTACCTCAAAGACGATCTCGTCCTCATAGCACCACCACCACCCCTCACCCGGCTCGTAAGACCGGATCAGCGGATGCCCGGTCGCCTCGTAGTGCGCCGTCGCGTGCTTGTTCTTCGACGAGTCGCAGCAGCCGATGTGCCCGCACGTCTGGCACTCCCGCAGGTGCACCCAGCTGTCACCCAGCGCCACACAATCCAGGCAGCTGTCCTCGCTGTCGGGCGTCACCTCGTCCACATCCGCGAGATGGCTACAGATCAGCCCGCCGGTCCGCTCTTCGTTGTTCGCCATATCGCCGCCGCCCGTCCGACCGCACAGGTCACTTCGAGTCAGTGCACCTTCACCGTAAGGCCGGTCCCGCGCCGACGCCAGCAGGGAGGTATCGCAGAGGCGGGCCCTGGGTATCAAGCCTGCGTGTGCGGCGCCGGACCGGGTGCCGCAGGGGGACAGGGGCAACAGGGTGAAGCTTTTACGTGCGCGCAGGTCAAAAACCGCCACCGCGCTCAGTGCCGTGCTGGCACTCGCGCTGCCGTTGACAGCGTGTTCCGGGGACGGCGGGGACCCGAAGACCCCCGCCACGGTGGCCAGCACCACGCCGGCGACGCCGGCCACGCCGACCCCCACCCCCGTCGACCCCGCCGCCTACCGCCAGGCACTCGCCAAGATCGTCGCCCCGCTCGACGCCACCCTCCGCACAGTGGACCGCGCGAGTGAGGGCAAGGCGCTCAACACCGCGCTCGACACCGCGAGCAGCGCCGCGGAGACCGCCGCCGGCCTGCTCGACGCGGAGCGGGTGCCCGACGACGCCTGGAGCGGGAACACCGCTCTCGCCGAGGCCGTGCGTGACCTGGGCGTGAGCCTCGGCGACGCGCAGACGGACGGCGGGCGCTGCGCCACCTCGCCTCGGATCACACTGCGCTCGGACGACGCGCTGGCGTCCGTACGGAAGGCCGACGCCACGCTGACCGCTCTCGGTTACGCCGTGGACCTCAAGCTGCCCCGTACGGAGAAGGCCAGGCACCGGCGCCTCGGCAACAACTCTCTCGTGAAGGACCGGCGGCAGGGGGGCCTGGGCCGGCTCGTCATCAAGAACGGCACCTCGTCCGACGCGGTGGTCACCCTGACCAAGGGGCAGCGGACCAACTTCACCGTGTACATACGCAAGGGCAAGGACGCGACCGTCCGGCGCGTCGCCGACGGCGGGTACACCGTGTACTTCGCGTCGGGCACGGACTGGAGCTCGTCGAAGAAGTCCTTCACCCGCGACTGCTCGTTCCAGAAGTTCGACGACAAGGCGGATTTCAACACCCGCCAGGTCTCCGGCGGCACGCAGTACACAATCCTCACCTTCTCCCTGAAGAAGACCGCCGGTGGCAACGCGACGACCAGCGAGGTGCCCGAGGACGAGTTCCCGTCCTGATCACGGCCCGGGACGGCGGCGGGAACATTCTCCGGGGGGCCGCCGTTGAACACACTGAGGACGCGGATGGAACAGTGTCCCCGGGCCCCATTTGAGAATCGCCCATGGGGAAGATCGTTCGGCTGAAGCCCCATGGAGCCCATCGCCGCGAGGCGACCGCCATCCGCACCCTTCCTTCAATCGACCCCGATCGGCGTCCCCCGTCCGGTCGGGGTCTCTTGTCGCCTCCGTACAGTCACGCGGATCCGGTTAATAGTTGTTGCGTGCATCTATTACGCGGGCAACTCCCCCTGAGGACAAAGCTGTTGCGGTTCCACGGGTGCGGCGGCCCGTCACCGGGCGAAGTGACGGCCTAGACTCGCCGACTGTGCGTTTCACAGTTTTGGGGCCGGTCAGAGCCTGGCGTCACGGAACCGAGCTGGAACTGGGCCCTCCCAAGCAGCGGGCCCTGCTCGCGCTGCTGCTGACGCAGGCGGGACAGCCGGTGGCCGTCCACGAGATCCTCGACGTGCTGTGGGGGCAGGACCCCCCGGACAGCGCGGTGAACGTGGTGCACCGGCACGTGGGCGCGCTGCGCCGCCTCCTGGAGCCCGACCTGCCGACCCGCGCGGCCTCCCGGCGACTGGTGCGCGGTTCCGGGGGATACCGCCTGGACGTCGACCCGGACGCGGTGGACCTGCTGCGTTTCCGCGCCCTGCGGGACGAGGCCAGGCGGGCGTCCGAGGCCGGGGACCCGGCCGGCGCCACCGAGCTGCTCATCGAGGCCCTCGGCCTCTGGCGCGGCCCGACGGCCACCGGCATCCCCCCGCGGACCCAGGCGCACCCCGTCTTCGCCGCCGTCGACCGTGAGCACCTGGCCGTGGTGAAGGAAGCCGCGGAGAGGGCGCTGGAGACCGGTCCGAGCCTCACCGGGCGGGTGCTGATCACGCTCCGGCACGCCGCAGCCCACCACCAGCTGGACGAGGTGCTCCAGGCCCGGCTGATCGTCGTGCTCGCGGCGACCGGCCACCAGGCCGAGGCCCTCGGTGTCTACCAGGCGGTACGGGCCCGGCTCGCCGACGAGCTGGGACTGGACCCGGGTCCTGAGCTGCGGGCCGCCCAGCAGCAGGTCCTGCGCCAGAGCGTGCCGGCCGGACCCGCCCCGGCGACGCCTGCCGACGCACCCGGCGGGGACGCCGACGATTCCGTACCGCCCACGGAGCCCGCCGACGGGCAGAACGACGAGCCGGCCGGACCCGAGAGCGCCGGGGAGCGGACGTACGCGCCCAAGGTGCGCCCGGCGCAGCTGCCCGCCGACCTGTCCGCGTTCACCGGCCGCCGCTCCGAGCTGGCCAGGAGCCACGCCCTGCTGCCCGACGAGGGCGAGCAGCCGGCCGCCGTGGTGATCAGTGCCATCGGGGGCATGGCCGGGGTCGGCAAGACCACGCTCGCCGTGCGCTGGGCCCACGAGGTCGCGCACCGCTTCCCGGACGGGCAGCTCTACGTCAATCTGCGCGGCTTCGACCCGACTGGCTCGGTCATGGACCCGGCCGACGCGATACGTACCTTCCTCGACGCCTTCGGGGTCCACCCGAACCGCATCCCCACCGGTCTGGACGCCCAGGCCGCGCTCTACCGCAGTCTCCTCGCGGGCCGCCGGGTGCTCGTCCTGCTGGACAACGCCAGGGACACCGAGCAGGTGCGCCCCCTGCTGCCGGGAGCGCCCGGATGTCTCGCCATCGTCACCAGCCGCAACCAGCTCCACGGGCTGATAGCGGCCGACGGCGCCCGCCCCGTCACCCTGGACGTGCTGACCGTCTCCGAGGCACGGGAGTTCCTGGCCCGGCGCCTGGGCGCGGACCGGCTCACCGCCGAGTCCGACGCCGCCGACGAGATCGTCGCCCTCTGCGGACGTCTTCCGCTGGCCCTGGCCATCGTCAGTGCCCGCGCCGCCGTACACCCCGGCTTCCCGCTCTCCTCCATCGCCGCCGAGCTGCGCCGCGGCCACGGCAGTCTCGACGCCTTCGCCGGCGGGGACCCCGTCACGGACGCGCGCAGCGTCTTCTCCTGGTCGTACCGCACCCTCACCCCCGCCGCCGCACGGCTGTTCCGGCTGCTCGCCCTACACCCGGGGCCGTGCTGCTCGACGGCGGCGGCGGCGAGTCTGGCCGGCCTGCGGGAGCCGGAGGTGCGGCCGGCGCTGGCCGAGCTGGTCCGCGCGCAGCTGCTGACCGAGCAGATGCCGGGCCGCTTCGCGTCGCACGAGCTGCTGCGGGCGTACGGCGCCGAGCTGGCCCACGCGCAGGACTCCAAGGACGACCGCTCCGCCGCCCGCCACCGGATGCAGGACCACTACCTGCACACCGCGCTGGCCGCCGACACGTCGATGGCGCCCCACCGGGAGCGTTTCCCGCTGCCGCCGCCCGCGCCGGGCTCCGGTCCGCTCACCTTCGCCGACGCGCGGGAGGCCGCCGACTGGATCGAGAGGGAGCGCTCCGTCCTGCTCTCGTCCGTCGAGCAGGACGCCCGGTACGGCTCGACCGGCCACTGCTGGCGGCTGGCCGCGATCCTGGAGCTGTTCCTCGACCGGCGCGGACGCTACCAGGACCAGCTGACCATGCAGACCTTCGCGGTGACGGCCGCGCAGCGGCTCGGCGACGTGTACGGGCAGGCGCACGCGCATCAGGTCCTCGGCTTTGTCGGCGGGCGGCTGAGGCGTCACGACGAGGCCCGTGCCCAGCTGTCCCGGGCGCTGGAGCTGTACGGCGAGCTGAACGATCCGGTCGGCATGGGCAGGACCCACCGATACCTGGCGTTCCAGTCCAACCGGCTCGGCCGCCACCTCCAGGCCCTGGAGCACTACCGGCAGGCGGCCGTCCACTACCGGGAGGCGTCCCACACCAGCGGCCTGGGCAGCATCTTCAACGAGGTCGGCTGGACGCACATCCTGCTCGGCGAGTACGAGACGGCGCTCGCGGAGTGCCGCCAGTCCCTGGCGCTGCACCAGGAGATCGGGGACCGCAACGGCGAGGCGGCGGCCTGGGACAGCCTGGGGTACGCCCATCACCACCTGCGCCAGTACCAGCAGGCCCTGGCGTCGTACGGACACGCCCTGGACCTGTACCGCGAGCTGCGGGACTGCCCGCTGGAGGCGGACACGCTCGTGCACATCGGGGACACCCAGGCGGCGCTGGGGGCTCCCGTACGGGCCTCCTCGGCCTGGCTGCGGGCGCTGGAGATCTTCGACGGTTTCGATCATCCCGACGCCGAGGGGGTCCGGGACAAACTTCATTCGCTCGGCGGGCCGGCGCACCGCGACTCACCGGTGCTGAGGGTCTGACGGTTTCCGTCAGTTTTTCGGCACAGGGTCCTGCCTAGGCTCTCTCCCAGGTGGCACTCCCGACCGGAGCCGGCACGATTCCCCTCAGGAACCAGGACATGAAGCCAATCGCGGCACCCAAGGCCTCCTCGCAGGCCGGCCAGGAACAGCTCCTCCACGTACTGGTGGCAGATCACGGGAAGGCGCTGCTCGCGTACGCCGAGAAGCTGCTGAGCGACCGGCAGCTCGCCGAGGACGTCGTCCAGGAGACCATGATCCGCGCCTGGCGCCACACCGAGCGGCTGTACAGCACGGACGGTTCCGTCCGTGGCTGGCTGCTGACGGTCGCGCGCAACCTGGTCATCGACCGGATGCGCAGCGCCCCCAACCGGTACGAGACGGTGGGCACCGACAACCAGGACATGGCCCAGCGGGACCACGCCGACTCCGTGCTCGCGTCGGTCGACGCCACGTACCTGTTGCGGCAGCTGTCGGTGGAGCACCGGGAGGTGCTGGTGCACACGTACATCTGCGGCCGGACCGTGCAGGAGACGGCCGGCATCCTGGGCATACCGCCCGGGACGGTGAAGTCCCGCCAGCACTACGCGCTGACCAACCTCCGCCGGCGGGTGCAGGGCGCGAACTGAGCCGCGTCCGCACCCCGGCCGCCCCGGCCGCCCCGGCACAGTCCGTGGCACAGTCTCCGGGACGGTACAGGGCGAACGGGACAGGGGCGCGGGCGATGGCGGGGGACGACGGGGCACCGAGCGGCGGGGCACGGGGCGACGGCGGCTTCGAGGCCGCGACGGGTGACGGGCCGGTGTCCGGTGTGGCGCCCCGGGTGCGGGCCGCTGAGGTACGGGTCGCCTTCGAGGGGCTGCTCCAGATCCGCCGGCTGACACACACCGGGACGGGCGACCCCGTGGCCGTACCGGCGGCGTGGGAGCGGCAGCGGCCGGTGCGGGCCGTGGCGCTCGCGCTGGAGGCGGCGGGGATCGCGCCGTCCGCGGTGGAAGCCGCCGGGCCGCGGGTGGCGACCGGCTTCCTGGTGCGGGAGGGCGAGCGGCCGGGGACCGTACGGGTGGAGTGGGCCGGTCCGCCCGGCGGCGGGGCCGCCCAGGACGAGGAGCGCGCGCTGGGGCGCTGCGCGGCGGAGCTGAGGCGCCTGGGGTGGGAGGCGCTGCTGTACCGGGGTCCCCGCAGGCGGCGGTTCCTGGAGGTGGAACCCCTGACGTGAGGGCGGGCCCCCGGGCGGCGGTGACGCCCGGCCGGGGACCCGTTCGGGCCGCGGTGGTCAGGCCTGGGTGGGCCGCGCGATCTCCGTCAGCACGTCGTCCACGTGCCGCGGCTGCCAGCCGGTGTCCCTGCGGGCCCGGGCGCTGGTCATGCGCTGGTCCAGGGCGAAGGCCTCGGCGATCGGCCCCATCCGCTCCAGGGCCGCCTCCAGGCTCAGGGATTCCGTCCGGCCGGGGTGCCCCGCGGCCTCGGCGGCGGCGGCCGCGATGTCCGCCTGGGTGGGTGCCTCCTCGCTGACACCCACGTACACCGAACCGGCGGGCGCGCCGAGCGCCAGCGCGTACAGCTCGGCGATGTCGTCGACATGGACCACGCCCCAGTGGTTGCGGCCGTCGCCGATCACCGGCGCCGCGCCCCGTTCGCGCGCCGGGGCGGTGTAGAACATCTCGATGAGTCCGGCGCCGTGGCCGTAGACCACCCCCGGCATGACGAGCACGGGGTGTCCCCCGGTCGCCGCGCGGCCCAGGACCAGGTCCTCGTTGGCCCGGCGCCAGGCGGTGAGGGCCGGCGGCTTCTGGGGCGCGTCCTCGTCGGTGACCCCGTCGGTGTCGCCGTACACCCAGGCCCCGCCGGTGTGGACGTACGGTCCCGCGCCGACCCCGTCGAGGAGGGCCTCGGCGGCGGCGCGGTCGACCTCGTCGCCGCCGGGGCCGACGTCGGAGCCCAGGTGGATCACGCCGTCCGCGCGGGACGCGGCCTCGCGCAGGACGGCGGTGTCGGTGAGGGTGCCGCGTACCGGTTCCGCCCCCAGGCGGGACAGCCTGCGCGCGGAGTGCTCGCTGCGGGCGAGCGCGGCGACGGTGATGCCCCGCCGGACCAGTGCGGCGACGGTGGGCCGGCCGACGTAGCCGGAGCCGCCCGTGAGGAACACCTTGGTGACTGACATTCTGTGCCTCCATAAGCCCGGCCCCGGAGTGTGGCCGGCTCCTCCACGATCGCCCGGGGGGCGGGGACCCGTCCAAGACCTCTTGTGTCGATGGTGATGTCCGCAGGGCATCAGCGCCCGTCGGCGGGGTCCGGACGGAGGCAGCGGGAAGGCCCCGGGCATCCGCTCGCGCGGGCCGCCCGGGGCCTTCCTGAGATGGTGTTACGGGTGGTGCGGTGTTACGGGTAGCTGACGAGGTTCGCCACGTTGGTGGACGAGTTCGACGGGCCGCCCCTGTCGTTGATCACGTGCCGGATGGTCCCGACCCCGCCGAGCGACACGGTCACCATGTTCTTGAACTTCACGTTCGGAGTGTTGGGAACCTCGAACGCGTGCTCCGCGGTCACTCCGTTGTTGACGTTGAAGAAGCAATAGCTGCCGAGCCCGTACGCCTCGTGGCTCGTCACGGTGTTCGCCACCTTGTAGGCGGCGTACCCCTGCGTGCTGCCGTTCATCCAGGCCGCCTGGTTGGGCGGGTCGTACGGCATCTCGTTCTGGTAGAAGTACGTCTTGCCGCCGTTGCCGTTCCAGATGGTCTGGTGCTTCTGGTAGTGCTCGACGAACAGGCCGTACATGGTGACGTCGGCGCCGTTCACGATCAGGCCGGTGTCCGCCGTGTTGGTGGTCCAGCCGACCCCGCTGCCGTGGTCGGCGCGCCAGATCCACATGTGGTCACCGATGACGTTGCGGCTGTTGACCACCAGGCTGGTGGTCGCCTTGCCGACGCCCGCGCCGCCGATCCGGAAGAACACGTCGTGCAGCGAGGTCGGGTTGGCCGCGTGGCTCACGTTCGAGCCGTCGGCGCCGACCTCCATCAGACGCTGGGAGTTGACCGGACCCGCGTCGATGAGCAGACCCGCGACCTTCACGCCGTCGACGTCCGAGACGGAGACGGCGGTGATGCCGTTGTCCGGGATGAAGGTGGCGAGGCCGAGACCGAGGACGACCGAGTCGGGGCGGGTGACCCTGATGGTCTGGTTCAGGTGGTAGACACCCGGGGTGACCAGCAGGTTCTTGCCCGCGGCCAGGGCCGCGTTCATGTCTGCGGCGCTCGCGCCGGGCTTGGCGATGTAGAACTGGTCCAGCGGGATGGACGTACCTGCGGGGGTGCCGGCGCTCCAGGTGGTGCCGGACGAGTTGTTGCGCAGTGCGGGTACGAACACCTTGTAGGCGCCGGCCGCGTCCACGTACAGGAAGGGCTTCTCACGGATCTGCGGGGTGGTCGCGACCGTGGTGTAGGGCGGGTTGGGGAAGGTGCCGGCGGGCGCGTTCCTCGCGCCGACGAACACCATGTTCCAGTTCTGCCCGGTCCAGCTGCCCCACTCGGTATTGCGGGACAGCCACTGCTGCTGCGTACCGGAGCGGACCTGGCCGTCGACCTTGGTGTCGGCCATGAAGCCGCCGCTGGCCCAGCCGCCGTCGTCCAGCGCGAGGTTGCCGCGCACGTGCATACGGCGGTACGGGGCGGCCTGCGAGACGGCCCAGCGGTCGGTGCCCGAGGGTGGCGTGACGGAGAGGTTCTCGGCGCTGCGCCAGAAGTTCTGCGTGGCGTTCTGCGGCGGGAACCAGTCGGCCTCGACGTGCACCGTGCCGCCGATGTTGACGTCGTCGGGGCTCAGGCCCAGGCCGGCGACCTGGGTGTAGAAGCCGACGTTGACGTTGACGTTGTTGTAGTTGCCGGGACGGAACAGGAACGCCTGGCGCTGGGTGCCGAACTGGTTGGTCTCCTGCTGGCGGAAGACCGCGTCCACCCGGCTCTGGATCGTCGCGGACGGCATCGACGGGTCGAAGACCTGGACGTTGGGGCCGAGGTCCGGGGTGCCGGCGGGCGGCGGGGTGTCGGCCGCGGTCAGCCGGAAGGACTGGGCGGCGGACCCGTTGCAGGTGTACTGGCC
Source organism: Streptomyces sp. NPDC087420 (assembly GCF_044744165.1). Lineage (NCBI taxonomy): Bacteria > Bacillati > Actinomycetota > Actinomycetes > Kitasatosporales > Streptomycetaceae > Streptomyces > Streptomyces sp. NPDC087420. The sequence continues at coordinate 366,620 of NZ_JBIUXU010000005.1, read as the reverse complement.
GAGGACCACTCCGTCGGCGGTCGAGGCGGCGGGCACGTCGAGGCACTTGCCGCTGTTGCCGTTCACGAAGTGATAGGCCCCGTCCGCCTCTTCCACGGGCTGCCACTGCTGATTGAGGCCGCCGCTGTACAGCCACAGCTGGATGGCGGCGCTGTCCGCGGTGGAGACGTCCTTGACGTCCCAGACCTGGCTGGCGGCGCTGCGGTTGCCGACCCTGACGCGGCCGCTCCCGGTGTCCGTCAGGGTCCAGTTCTGGGCGGTGGTGCCGTTGCAGGCGTACTGCTGGACGGCGGTGCCGTTGGCCGTGCCGGCGGCGGCCGCGTCGACACACTTGCCGCTGCCCTTGTTGACGACGTTGACCCAGCCGGTGGGGAGGGCCGCGGCGGCCTGGGCCGCTCGCGGGGCCGTCTGCGGGGCGCTCGACGGCGCTGCCTGGGCGGGCAGCGCGACGAGCGCCGTGCAGAGGGACGCCGCCGCGACGAGAAGCGTCGTCACCGACGGTCCCGTCCGGCCCCGGCGGCGGAGGATCCCGCCGCCTTCGGTGCGTGAGTTCACTGGTGCTCCTTGATGGTTCAGCCGGCGTACTGGGCGAACGTGCGGGTGAATTCCCACGCCTGCTGGCTCACACCGGAGCAGGTGTCGTTGTTCGGGTACGCCCCGGGGCACGGCCGGTCACGGTTGGCGGACCAGAAGGTCAGCCGCGCGAGGTGGTGCTGCTGGGCGTAGGCGAGGATCGTACGGAAGTCCGCCACGGTCACCGTCTCGTTGACGTCGGTGATGCCGTTCATCGACGAGATGCCGATGCGGCGGTACGTCGTGTCGTCGCTGTACCCGTACGCGTTCTTGACCGCGGTCTTGAGGCCCTCGGCCGCGCGGAGCGTGAGGGTGCCCATGTTCTGGCCGGCCCCGCCGAAGTCGAAGGGCATGATCGTCCAGCTGTCGACGGTCAGGCCGGCGGCCGCGCCGCGGTTGATCAGGCTGGTGTCGGGACCGTTGATGCTGGTGCCGATGGTGATGTAGACCTTGATGCCCGGGTTGTTGGCCTTGACGGTCTTGAGCGCGTCGATCGTCCGCTGCTGGACGGTCGGGTTGTCGTACGCGGCCGCCTCCAGGTCGATGTCGATCGCCTTGAGGCTGTACGCGTTGATGACCTTCTGGTACGCCGCCGCCAGCTCGCCCGCGCTGGAGCAGGAGCTCTCCAGCTTGTTGCCGCTGTAGCCGCCGAACGACGGGACGATGTCGCCGCCCGCGGCGCGCACGGTGTTGACCGTCTGCTGGTCGACGCCACCGGTGAGCGGACGGCCGCCGTCCCACTGCGGATTGCAGTAGCCGTTGCTGAGCACGAACGCCAGTGTGAACCACTTGACGCCGGTCGCGTTCATGATCGTGACCGGGCTGGGCGGGCTGCCCCAGCCGTTGTAGATGTACGGCGCGACCGCCATGGCGCCGGGCGCGGGGGGCGGGGTGTCGCCGCCGCCACCGCCGGCCGCGGGCGCGGTCCACTTCTGATTGGCGGTGCCCGTGCAGGTCCAGATCTGGAGGCGGGTGCCGTTGGCCGAGCTGTTGCCCGTGGCGTCCAGGCACTTGTTCGCCTGGGTGTTCACGATGTCGCGGGCCGCGGAGACGGTCCACTTCTGATTGGCGGCGCCGGTGCAGTCCCAGATCTGGAGCTGGCCGCCGTTGGCGACACTGCCGTCCTTGACGTCGAGGCACTTGCCGAGCACGCGGACCGTGCCGTCGGTGCCCACCGTCCACTGCTGCGCGGCCGAACCGTTGCAGTCGTACAGCTGAACGGCCGTGCCGTTGGCGGAGCTTGCCGCCGCCACGTCGACGCACTTGCCGCCGAGGCCGGTGATCGTGCCGACCGCCGCCGCGGCGGGGGTGGAGGTGCTCACGATCGAGGCGCCCACCGCGAGCGGCAGGGCCGCCAGGACGGCCAGGGGCTTGAGGAACCCGCGTACGCGCGTCATGAGGCGTTCACCGTCCACTTCTGCGCGGCGGAGCCGTTGCAGGTGTAGATCTGGAGCCGGGTGCCGTTGGCCTGGTTGGCGCTCGGGACGTCCAGGCACTTGTTCGCCTGGATGTTCACGACGTCCAGCGCCGCGGGCGTGGCCCATTTCTGATTGTTGGCGCCGGAGCAGTCCCAGATCTGGAGCTGCGCGCCGTCGGCGGCACTGCCGTCCTTGACGTCGAGGCACTTGCCGAGCGCGCGGATCGTACCGTCGGTGCCCACCGTCCACTGCTGCGCGGCCGAACCGTTGCAGTCGTACAGCTGGACAGGCGTGCCGTTGGCGGAACTTGCCGCGGCGACGTCGACGCACTTGCCGCCGAGGCCCTTGATCGCCTTGCCCGTACCGGGAGTGCCGGTGTCGCCGGTGGTGACGCGGACGTAGTCGATGACCATGTACTGGGGGAAGACCGTGCTGCCGTTGGGGTCACCGGGCCAGTAGCCGCCGACCGCGAGGTTCAGGATCATGAAGAAGGACTTGTTGAACACCCAGGCGTCGCCGCCGAGATCGGCGGGCGTCCTGCGCTGGTAGACGACGCCGTCGACCGACCAGGTGATGGAGTTCGGGGCCCAGTCGATCGCGAAGGTGTGGAACGCGTCGGCGAACTGCTGGCCGCCCGGAAGGGTGTAGCCCGCGCCGATGCCCTCGGCGCCGGAGTAGCCGGGGCCGTGCAGGGTGCCGTGGACGGTGCTGGGCTCGAAGCCGACGTTCTCCATGATGTCGATCTCGCCCTGGGCGGGCCAGCCGCCGCCACCGTTGCCGAGCATCCAGAAGGCGGGCCAGATGCCCTGGCCGCGCGGGATCTTGATGCGCGACTCGACACGGCCGTACTGCGCGCTGAACTTGTTGGCGGTGTTCAGCCGGGCCGAGGTGTACTCACACCGGCCGTACCAGCACTGGTAGTTGTTGGGGTTCTCCTTGCGGGCCTGGATGACCAGGTTGCCGGCGCCGTCGAGGGCGGCGTTGTTGGTACCCGAGGTGTAGTACTGCCGCTCGTGGTTGTTGACGTTGTCGCCGGTCTCCAACTGCCACTTGCTGCCGTCCACGCCGGAGCCGGCGGGACCGTTGAAGTCGTCGTTGAACGTCACCGCCGCCGCGGCGGCGGGAACCGGTGCGGGGGCCGCGGTGGCCGCGCCCGCAGGGCCGGCCGCGATGGCGCTCGCACAACACAGGAGAGCAAGGCCGTACAGCGCCATCCGGCGCCGCAAGGGGGTTCGCACAGGTCATCACATCACTTCATGTGGGGGGCATGCGCATGACATTCCAGGCGCCGAGAGGGTGTGAAGATCAGGGATGCCGTCTCGGACGCTTATTTCAATACTTGATTTAAGGGAGAGGAGGTGGGGCCGTCAAGGGATAGGTATGGACCAAAGTTCGGCGGATTCACGGCCGTCGCACCACGATATGACCGCAGACCCGCCGCAACCGGGCACCCTGTCACCGCTCCCCGCCCTGACGGGACGTCACAGACCACTCTCCCGCCCCGCCCGCCCCATAGATTTGACCTGCACATGACCAACACGGGGCGTTCACTCCAGGTCCACAGGTCCTGTGGAAGGCTCCCGCTGAACCGTTCCGTACGACCACCACAGTGCCACTCCCGACCCTGTGAATCGTGCGCCGTGGTGGTCCCGCCCGAAGGGAAACCCCCCACATGGTTCGTCGCCGACACACCGTCAGGCGCACGCTGCTGGCCCTCTGCGCCGCCACCGCGGTGCTCGCCACCACCGCCGCCGCGGCGCCCGCCGCGACCCCGCGGGCCGCGCTCGACGACACGTACTACCAGAGCGCACTCGGCAAGAGCGGCCCCCAGCTCAGGACAGCGCTGCACTCGATCATCAAGACGCAGACGAAGATCTCGTACGCGGCGGTGTGGGAGGCTCTCAAGGTCACCGACGAGGACCCGGCGAACAAGTCGAACGTGATCCTGCTCTACACCGGGAAGTCCCAGTCGAAGGCGAGCAACGGCGGCAACTCGGGCGACTGGAACCGCGAGCACGTCTGGGCCCAGTCGCACGGCGGCTTCGGTACGTCGGCCGGCCCCGGCACCGACATCCACCACCTGCGGCCGAGCGAGGTCGGGGTGAACTCGACGCGCGGGAACAAGGACTTCGACCTGGGCGGCAGCGCGGTATCGGGCGCACCGGGCAACTACACCGACTCCGACTCCTTCGAGCCGCGCAACGCCGTGAAGGGCGACGTGGCCCGGATGATCCTGTACATGGCCGTGCGGTACGAGGGTGACGACGCGTGGGCCGACCTCGAAGCCAACGACAAGGTCAACAACGGCTCCAACCCCTTGATGGGGAAGCTGTCCGTGCTCAAGCGGTGGAACGACCAGGACCCGCCGGACACGTTCGAGAAGCGCCGCAACGACGTCATATACACGTCGTACCAGCACAACCGGAACCCGTTCATCGACCACCCCGAATGGGTGGAGTCCATCTGGTGAGCGCGGCGCGGCAACGCCGTACGTGATCCCACGCGGGCCAGACTGACCGCGTTAACTCCAAGCGCCCCCGACGGGGAATGCTGGCCGGGGCCTCCAGGGACGCGCTTCCCTGGGGGCCCCGGCTCATTCACACCCGCACTCGTTCACGCCGGTACCTGTTCAGGCACGCCCGTACCTGTTCAGGCACGTACGCGCGCCGGCTCACGCCTGCGCCGGGGCGAGCAGCTCGCGGTACCACGCCAGGGTGCTGTCCACCGTCCGGGACAGCGGGACCGGCCGGACGCCGAAGGCGTTCTCGAAGGCGGACGAGTCCACGATCTGCGGCTCGGTGTGCTGGTAGAACATCTCCTCGTACTCCGCCATGAAGACCTCGTCGAACGGACCGAACGGGCGCGGCTCGGGGAGCGGGACGATGGTGAGCGGGGCGCCCAGGCGTTCCCCGATCAGGGTGAGGATCTCCCGGGTGGTGGCGGCGGGCGCGGTGGGCAGGTGCCAGACCCGGCCGTCCCCCTCGGGGTGCTCGCCGAGGGTCGCCAGGCCCGTGGCCACGTCCTCGATGTTCGTGTAGCTGTGGGGCAGGTCGATGTCGCCGATGCCGGGAACCTCTCCGCCGGTCAGCGCCGCCGGGAAGACCGCGCCGCCGAGGGTCGAGTTGAGGACGCCGGGGCCGACGAAGTCGGCGGAGCGGCCGAGCACGACCCGGGCGCGGCCCTCGCGGTGGGCGTCGAGGTAGATCCTGTCCAGCTCCGCCCGCATCAGCCCCTTGCGGGAGGTGGCCCGCCAGGGGGTCTCCTCCGTCATGACCTCGCCGTGCGTCTCGCCGTACGGGTAGAGCGTGTCGAGGACGACGAGGCGCGCACCCGTCTTCTCCACGGCGGCCAGGACGGCCCGCTGGATGCGGGGCATCACCTCGACCTGGAGGTGATAGGCGACGTTGAGGCAGTGGTGGACGACGTCGGCGCCCGCCACGGCCGCCAGGGCTCCCTCGGGGGTGCCCGCGTCGGCCGCGAAGCGTTCGACGCCGTCGGGGGCCGGGCCCGTGCCGGACCGGTCCACCAGGCGTACGGCGTGGCCGCGGCGGGCCAGTTCGGCGGCGAGCGCGGTCCCGGCGGCGCCGGCGCCGAGCACGGTGTGGGCGGTACGGGGGGTACCGGCGGTGACGGGTGCGGCGGCGGACATGGGGGCTCCCTCGGGGTTGACCGGATGACGATGCGAACATGCTCTCACTTCTGTTAGATACCGTAACTCTCACGACGGGCCATCGCAAGGGCGGGAGTCATCACAAGGAGGGGGCCGGGGCGGCGCCCTCATGGACAGGTGTCTAGACTTCCGGGACACTTGTCCAGAAGTTCTCTATCGGGGGATCCCGTCATGCAGACAGCCGCGAACGTCCTGGTCGGCCTGTTGGCCGCGCTCCACGTCTACATCCTGGTGCTGGAGATGTTCCTGTGGGAGCGCAGACAGGGCCGCGAACTCTCCGGCTTCGACGCGGACATGGCCAGGGCGACGGCCGCGCTCGCGGGCAACCAGGGTCTCTACAACGGCTTCCTGGCCGCCGGGCTCATATGGGGGCTGATCGTCTCCGACCCGACCGGCTTCCGCGTGCAGGTCTTCTTCACGATCTGCGTGACGGTCGCGGGCCTGTACGGCGGCCTCACCGCGAACAGGCGCATCCTCTTCGTCCAGGCGCTGCCCGGCGCGGTCACCCTGGCCGTCGTCCTGGCGGCCGGATGACCGCCCTTCCGCCCGGCGGCGGGGGCGATCCGCGGACGGCCGGGACACGCGCCAGGCTGCGGCAGGCGCTGCTCGACGCGTGTGCGGAGCGCCCGCTGGACGAGATCCGGGTCGCCGCGCTGGCCCGCCGGGCGGGGCTCGGCCGGGCGACGTTCTACCTGCACTACGCCGATCTCCAGGCGCTGGCGGTCGACGCCTGCGCGGAGGTCGTACGGGATGCGGTGGACGCCCTGCACGCGTGGCGGGGCATTCCCGATCCACGGACGCCGCCGCCCCCGCTCACCGCGTTCTTCGTCGGCCTGACCCCGCACGCGGCGCTGTACCGGACCTTGCTGCGGCCGGGGGGCGGCGGCCCGCTGGGCGAACTGCTCCACCGTCAACTGCGCGAGCGCAGCAGGGCGGAGCGCGCGCTCGCGGGCGCGCCCGCCCCCGACCTGATCGCGTCGGCGGTGGCGGCGGTCTTCGCCGGGGTGCTGGCCGACTGGCTGCACGGCCTGGTCGAGGACACCCCGGAGGACATCGCCACCCGGATCTGGCGCCTGCTGGTGGCGCTCCACCGCCTGCCGGTCACCTGAGGCCTGCCGTAGGGCCGCCGGACGCGGGACTGGCGGACGCGGGACTGTCCGAAGCCTCCCGATGTGCAGCCGCTGACATATGCCTTCCGCATGACCCCGTCGAGTGTGGCCAATCGGCCCACGGGCCTCCCGTGCCTGTGCGACAGTCTTAATGGTCCATCATCCGGACCAGGCAGTGCCGCCGCCCCATCGGAGTTCGAGATGCCGTCCCCTCTGTTCGCGGACCGTCCCGCCCCACAGCCTCCCGAGCGGGGCTCGGTCGACGCCCTGATCAGGCAGACCCGCAGGCTCCGCGGAGACGTGGACGCCGTACGCCGGGACGCCTCGGCCGAGGCCGACGACGACATCCTCCGGCGCTGGCAGCGCGCGCTCTGCGACCTGGCCGTACACCAACTGGACGATCTCGGCGCCCACTTGGACCAGCTCAGGGCCGGCAAACCGGATCTGTCGGACGACCTGCGGGACGGCATCCCCGCCCAGGGAACGACCGCCCGGCCGCCCGCCGCGCGTCCCGCCCCGCTCACCGGCCGGGTCGGCAGCGCCGAATGGAACCTCCTCACCGACGAGGTCACCTGGTCGGACGAGTTGTACGAGATCTTCGGACGCCCGCAGGAGTCGGGCCCGTTGTCGCTCGACGAACTGCCGTCGCTGCTGTTCCCCGAGGACCAGGCCCTGCTCACCGCGATGGTGACGGCCTGTCTGATCGACGGGCGGCCCATCGACGGGGAGTTCCGGATCCTCACCGCCCAGGGCCGGGTCCGTACGCTGCACATGATGGGCGAACCGGTCCTCGACACGGGCGGCTGCACCGCCTCCATGTGGGCGGTCCTGCGCGATGTCAGCGCCCTGCGCCGCAGCGAGCGGGCCCTGCGCGACACCCGTGACTCGGTCCAGCGGCGGCAGCACCTCGTACAGACCGAAGAGCGGCTGGTGGCCGAGTTGCAGGAGGCCGTACTCCCCACGCGTGGAGGCTCGTTGGAGCTGGCACGGAACGGACCGGCCGCACTGGACCTGGCCGCCCGCCATCTCCCCGCCGCGTCGTCGCCCACCGCTCGCGGCGACTGGTCCGACGCGCTCGACCTGCCCGGCGGGGACACCCTGGTGACGGTCGGGGACCTCCCGGGACAGGGCGTGGCGGCCGCCTCCACCCTGGCGATGCTGCTCGGGGCCCTGCGCGGGATGGCCGTGGCGGGCATCGAGCCCGGCGCCCTCCTCGGACATCTCAACCAGCTCCTGGAGACGTCGCGGCAACCCGCGCTCGGCAGCGCGCTCTGTGCCCGCTACCGGCCGGCCACCGGCACCTTCGTGTGGGCGCAGGCGGCGAACCCCGCCCCGTTGCTGTTCCGCGACGGGACGGGGCGCGCGCTCACCCCGCCGGACGGGGTGCTGCTCGGGGCGACGTCGGGCGCCGCGTACGAACAGGCCGACGTCCGCCTCCTCCCCGGTGACGTGCTCGTACTGCACACCGACGGAGCGGGCCGTGCCGGAACGGAGGCACGGCAGAATCACCTCCTCGCGCTGGCGCCCCTGTTGACCCGGGCCCGCTCGGCGCGGGAGTGCGCGGAGACGATCGTCGCGGAACTCGGCGGGGCCGAACGCACCGACGACGCCTGTGTGATGGTCGCCAGACCGGACGGACGGACGGCCTAGACGGATCGTCCGGTGGACGGACGGCCTAGACGGATCCGTAGGTCTTCCTGGCCGGGCCGAGCACGGACGACTTCCCCTGGCTCTTCTTCGGCATGGAGAGTTCGATCTCCTCCCGTAGATCCTGGACCTTCGCGTAATCCGCGTACTGACCGGTGAGCCGGTACATCTCGCGCAGCCGGTCCCAGGTGCGGAGCGAGGAGGTCTCCCTTATCGACACCAGGGCCAGCCGGGCGTAGGTCGCCGCCTGCTCCGGGTCGTCCGCGATGAAGCAGGCGGAGGCCAGCGAGATGTGGTCGAAGATCTTCGACCGCTGCCGGCCGCTGACCCGCAGGTCCAGCGCCCTTCTGGCGTGGCGCTGGGCGCTGGCCGCCGCCGAGGGGTCGTGTTCGGCGAGCGTACGGAAGGCCAGGGCCTCCATCCCGTGCAGGTCGGCCTCGTCGAACATCTGCATCCAGCCGGGCGGCTCCACGTCCCCCTTGTCCGAGACGAAGAGGTCCTCCGCCTCGCCCAGGGTGCGGCGCATGGCCTGCCCGCGCCCCAGGGACGCCTGCGCCCACGCCTCGATGGTGTGGAGCATGGCGCGGGTACGGGGCAGAGCCTCCTCACCCGATCCCGACCTGGCGAGCTTCACCAGGTCGAGGGCGTCGTCGGGCCGGCCCAGATGGATCATCTGGCGTGCGGCTCTGGAGAGGGCCTCCCCCGCGCGGGGCCGGTCGCCCCCCTCGCGTGCCGCGTGGGTGGCGATGACGAAGTACTTCTGGGCGGTGGGTTCGAGGCCGACGTCGTGGGACATCCAGCCCGCGAGGACGGCGAGGTTGGCGGCGACGCCCCACAGGCGCCGCTGGAGATGGTCGGGGTGACGGTAGGCGAGCATGCCGCCCACCTCGTTGAGCTGGCCCACCACGGCCTTGCGCTGAAGTCCGCCGCCGTGGGAGGCGTCCCACGCGCGGAACACCTCGACGGAACGCTCCAGCGCCTCGATCTCCTGCGACCCGATGGGGGCGGCCTCGTAGCGGTCGAACCCAGCGGGGTCGGCGTGCAGGGGAGCGTTGAGCCGGGGGGCGTCGTACGAGAGGACGGGGTCGTGATGCAGCCAGTCGTGCATGGCACTGCTGAGTGCGGAGCCGGTGGCGAGCGCGGCGCCCGCGCCCACCAGGCCGCGTCGGTTGAGCATGAGGTCCATTCCCGTGAATTCGGTGAGGACCGCCGCCGTCCGTTCGGGCGCCCACGGCAGGCCGTCGGGGTTCTCCGCACTCCCGGCGTCCTGTCGTTTCCCGGCGCGCCCGGACCGTTCAAAGCCGAGGTCCTCGATGGTCACGACACGACCGAGCCGCTCGGTGAACAGCGCTGCCAGCACCCGCGGCACGGGATCGCGCGGGGTCTCCCCCATGTCGATCCAGCGCCGTACGCGCGAGGTGTCCGTGGCCAGTTGGGGGTGGCCCATGGCCGCCGCCTGTCGGTTCACCAGCCTCGCGAGTTCGCCCTTGGACCAGCCGGCCAGGCCGAACAGATCCGACAGACGGGTGTTGGGTTCGCCGCTCACGTCAAGCCCCCAGGTTCTCGGCCGACTTCGACACTAACCCCCCGTCAGATGCCGGCAGAGGGGTGGCGACTATTCGCCAGGGTTCGCCAGGGTGCGCCAGATGGTGTGCCACCCGCGCGCCGGTGTCGGGTAGGAACGCGCCACCCCGGCCCGGCAGCCGGCCGTACTCCCCAGGGTGCGGACCGGCCGCCGGGACGGGAGGCGCGCGCTCATCAGTCGGCACACGAAGGGATCTGTCTCGCCCATGTACACAGCATCGTCCTCCGTGTCCGCCCCGCCCCGGTCGACGCGTACGGTCGCGCCCGGCAGCGGACCGTACCTCGACCCCACGAACGCTCCCCGGCGCTGGGCCGGGGCGGTCAAACAACCGCTCAGCGGGAGACTCGACTTGTCCGGCCCCCAGGGCGCGCAGCTGCGGATGGCGATCGCTTCGGTGCACCGGATCTGTCCGGAGTTCAATCCGGTGCAGGTCCTGCGCCGCAGCGGGCGGTCCGTCCTGCTCGTCGGATCCACCGGGCGCACCACCGCGGTCGCCAAGTGCCTGCTGGACCACTCGCCCGTCTGGGCGGAGCGGTTCCGCCACGAAATAGCCGCTTATCGCGCGTTCGTGCGGCACCGGCCGCCGGTACGCGTACCGCGCCTCATCGCCGCCGACCCCGACAACTGCACGCTGGTCGTCGAGCGGATGCCCGGCCGCGCGGCGGCGCTGGCCCGCCACCCCGTGGAGGCTCCGCCCCGGGCCGACGTACGGGCCGCGCTCGGCGCGATCGCCCGGCTCAACACCTGGCGGCCGCCGCCCGGCATGTTCGACGCCCCCCTCGACTACGCCTCACGGATCGCCCGCTACCACGAGCTGGGCCTGTTCACCGACCGGGATCTGGGCGATCTCCAGAAGCTGCTGCACGGCCTGGCGGCCGGCCGGCAGGGCGCGGGCCAGTTCTGCCACGGCGACGCGCTGCTCTCCAACATCCTGCTGTCCCCGGCGGGCCCGGTGCTCGTCGACTGGGAGCACGCCGGGTGGTACCTGCCCGGGTACGACCTCGCGACGCTGTGGGCGGTGCTCGGGGACGCCCCGGCGGCGCGCCGGCAGATCAGCCAGCTCGCCCAGGCCCCGGGACCGGCGGCCCGGGACGCCTTCCTCGTCAATCTGATGCTCGTACTGACCCGGGAGATCCGGATGTACGAGACGGCCGTGCAGCGCGCCATGCGGGAGACGCAGCCGCCCGCCGCGGGCGCGGCGCAGGCCGCGTCCTCCGGGCAGGGCGGCCCGCCGACCGGCGAGGAGCAGCGGTTGCTGCTCAGGCGCCTGCACGACGACTGCGCGATGGCCCGCCGGGCCGTGCGCGCGGCGGTCGGGACCCGCTGACACGGGGAGACCCCGGTCGCACGGGGAGAACCTGAAAAGGCCGCACCGCCGCGCGCCCCGTACCGACAGACGGGGCGCGCGGCGGTGTGCGGTGTTTCCTATACGGTCATTGGTTCATTCCACTGACGCGCCGCAGGCCCGGGCGCCACCATCACGAAACCTCCCGACACGCGAGCTGACGTGCGAAATCCTTGTCGTGGCGCCTGATTGACGGATCGTCCGGAAGCCGATACCCCTGTAGCGAGCCAGAGCTACCGGCATCTCGCGCACCACCCGTCACTGGAGGCCGCATTGCCCCGTTCCGTCCCCCCACGACCGAGGAACGTACGCGGACGCACGCTCGGAGCGGGAGGTGTCCTGGCGGCGGCCGCGCTGCTCCTGCCGCTGGTGTCGGCCGCTCCCTCCGCCACCGCGGAACGGCCCGGATCCGGCACGTTGCAGACCCGGTTCGAGGCCGCCGCCGCGCGGTACGACGTGCCGGGGAGCGTGCTCCTCGGTGTCGCGTACCTCCAGTCCCGCTGGGACACCCACAGCGGCGCGCCGAGCGTCACGGGCGGCTACGGGCCGATGCACCTGACCGACGCGCGGACCGCGCTCGCCGACGCCCCGCACCACTCCGACGGTACGGAGGACGCGCGCGGTGACTCGGCCCGCCCGGTCAAGGTGGCCGCGCCGGCCGTCGCGACGGGGACGGCGGTGCCGAAGACGTCGGAGCTGCCCGCGCGGCTGCGCACCCTGGACCGGGCCGCCCGTCTGACCGGGCTGCCCGCGAAGGACCTGCGGGAGAGCCCCGCCGCGAACATCGAGGGGGGCGCCGCGCTGCTGGCCGCCGCCCAGCGTGAGCTGGGCAAGCCGCTCGGCGGCGATCCGGGCGACTGGTACGGCGCGGTCGCGCGGTTCTCGGGGGCCGACGACTCCGCGACCGCCGCGACGTACGCGAACGACGTGTTCGCGGTGATCAGGGACGGCGAGCGGCGCACCACGGACAACGGGCAGCGGGTGGCGCTGCGCGCGGTGCCCTCGGTCGCGCCCGACACGTCCCAGCTGCCGGCGCTCGGACTGCGCAGGACGGGCGCCGCCGGGACGGAGTGCCCGCGCACGGTCGCCTGCGAGTGGATCCCGGCGCCGTACGAGGAGTTCGGCGAGGGCGACTACGGCAACCACGACCTGGCCGACCGGCCCGCGTCGCAGACGGTCGACTCGATCGTCATCCACGACACCGAGGGCTCCTGGGACACCACCCTCAAGCTGGTGCAGGACCCGACGTACGTGTCCTGGCACTACACGCTGCGCTCGTCGGACGGGCACATCGCCCAGCACGTGCCGGTGAAGGACGTCGCGTGGCACGCGGGCAACTGGTACACGAACGCGAAGTCCGTGGGCCTGGAGCACGAGGGCTTCCTGATCGCGCCGGACGCCTGGTACACGGAGGCGATGTACCGCACGTCGGCCCGGCTGGTGGCGTACCTGGCGGAGAAGTACGACATCCCGCTGGACCGCCAGCACATCCTCGGGCACGACACCGTTCCGGGGCCGACGGCCGCGACGGTCCCGGGGATGCACACGGATCCCGGCCCGTACTGGGACTGGGCGCACTACTTCCAGCTGCTGGGCAAGCCGTTCAGGGCGACGGCGGGCGCGGACGCCGGTGTGGTGACGATCCGCCCCGACTTCGCCGCCAACCAGCCCTCGTACACCGGGTGCGTGACGGCGGGTGACGCCTGCGCGCCGCACGGTTCGGGCGCGGTACGGCTGCACACGGCGCCGGACGCGAACGCGCCGCTGGTGAAGGACATCGGGCTGCGGCCCGGCGGCCAGGACTCCACGACCGGCGTGAACGACGTCGGCGCGCGGGCCTCGACGGGCCAGCAGTTCGCGGTCGCCGGGCGTGAGGGCGACTGGACGGCGGTCTGGTACCTCGGCCAGAAGGCGTGGTTCGAGAATCCCCGCAGGCAGCCGACGGCCGTGGGTTCCAAGGCCTCGGTGCTGACGCCGAAGGACGGTCTCGCGGAGGTGCCGGTGTACGGGCGCGCCTATCCGGAGGCGTCCGCGTATCCGGCGGGTGTCCCCGTCCAGGCCGTGTCCGCGCTGCCGTACAAGCTGCTCACCGGGCAGCGGTACGTGGTCGGTGACAAGGTGCCGGGCGAGTACCTGTACGCCACGACCTTCGCGACCGCGGGTCACCAGGTGGTGCGGGGCAAGGAGCAGTACTACGAGATCCAGTACGGACACCGGATCGCCTATGTGAAGGCGTCGGACGTCACCGTGCGGTCGTCGGCACACTGACCGCCGGACACCAGAAACGCCGGGCGCCGTCAGCCTGTGGGGGTCCGACGGCGCCCGGTCCCCTGTCCGCCCCGGTCCCCGTACCTCAGTGGCGACCCCCGTACGTCGATCCCCGTACGTCAGTAGCGCAGTACGGCGGCGATCCTGTCCTGCCCGGCGAGCGCGTCGTCCGGCAGGAACACCACCTCGGCGCCCCCGTCGAGGGCCGACTCGACCAGTTCGTCGACGATGTCGTCCTGGACGCGCACGCCGGGACCCTGCCCGTCGCGGTCCTCCACGGGCACCAGGTGCCCTTCGCTGATCCGGACGGACTGGCGGTAGTGGTCCTCCACCGCGATGACCTCGGCGCGCTTCTCCCGTACCGACTCCCAGACCTCGTCCAGACCCGCGGCGAACGTCCTGCGTCCCTTGGCCGCGTCGAGCTTGTCGAACAGTTCGCGCTGCTCCCGCCGGTCGTGCGCCGCCCTCACCGGCTCGATCTCCTGCCGCAGGAGCGACGCGGGCCCCTCGGCCAGGCCGCCCTTGACCAGCCGGCCGACCGCGCAGTGGGTGGCGCTGCCCGCGTCCTCCAGGAGGGCGAGGGCGGGCGCGAGGCCGACGACGTAGAGCGGCCGGGAGTGCCGGGCCAGCACCGATCCCACGGCCCGGTCGACCGACCGCAGGAACTGCCGGGTCTCCTCGTCACGGAAGGCGCCCGGGTCGCCGACGCGCTCCTCGTGTTCGGGGTCCCAGGTGTCCTCGGGCGGGGTCATCGGGAACCCGTCGTCGCGGTGCTCGTGGAGCGTGTCGCCGGACCCGTCCCAGAGCGTCGCGCGGTCGGCCGCGACGCTCAGTGCCCAGTACGGGCGTGACTGGGCGGTGGCGGCCACCAGGTTCCTGGTGAGGTAGGTGTCGCCGAGGACGACCTGCTCGGGGACCTCGCGGGGCAGGTACCAGATCCGGTAGTCGAGGGTGTCGGCGAGGATCAGCAGCCCGTCGAGCGTCTGCCTCAGGTCCACCTCGGCGACGGCCCGGCCGATCCGGCTCTTGACGGCGGTCCTGGCCGCCCGGTCCAGTCCTGGCTCGGTCTCCAGCCTGCGCCACGCCTCGGCGAGGAGATTGCGCAGCCGTACCGTGTCCTGGTCGTGGTGGGGGTCACGGCGGTGCGTGGGCATCGTGAGGGACACCGCGGGATACGGGCGCGGGGTGCGCAGTTCCCGCAGGACGTCGGGCGTCAGAGCGTTGTTGTCCATGCTGTCCCTTCGCTCGATGAAGGTCCGGCAGCGGGCGGACGGCCGGCCGGTGCGCGGGCCCCCATACGTCCATCCATTTTGCGCGCAGGGACGGCGTTTCGCAGGTCGGTCGGCCGCTGTCCCCGGCGGTCACGCACGACGGCCGGGGACAGGCGGGCGGGCGTCAGGCGTGGAAGACGTACGTCCTGCCCGCCGTCGCCCGGAACCTGCGCTCGCCGCCCGGCAGCAGGGTGCTGCGTACGGTCAGCTCGCCCGTACGGCTCGCGCGCAGCGTGACGCGGGTGGCGCGGCCGCCGGCCCAGACGAGGTCGAGCGTGGCGCCGCCGCGTGCCCGCAGGCCGGTGACACTGCCGTCCTGCCAGGACGCGGGAAGGGCGGGAAGGATCTCGATCGGCCCGTGCTGGCTCTGGACGAGCATCTCGGCGATCCCGGACGTGGCGCCGAAATTGCCGTCGATCTGGAACGGCGGATGGGTGTCCCAGAGGTTGGGCAGGGTGGAGCTCTTGAGCTGCTCGGAGAGCATCTTGTGCGCGTGGTCCCCGTCCCGCAGGCGCGCCCAGAAGTTGATTTTCCAGGCCTTGGACCAGCCGGTCCCGCCGTCGCCGCGCGCGGTCAGCGAGACCTTGGCGGCGTCGGCCCACTCGCTGCCCGCCTGGATCTGCCGGCCGGGGTGCAGCGCGAAGAGGTGCGAGACGTGGCGGTGGTCGTTGGTGGGGCTGTCCAGGTCGGTCTTCCACTCCTGGAGCTGCCCCCAGGAGCCGACGCGCAGGCCGGGGTCGAGCTGCGCGAGCGTGTCCTGGAGCCGGGTGCGGAAGGCGGGCGCGTCGCCGAGGGTCCTGGCGGCCTCCAGCGTGTTGGTGAGCAGGTCGTGGACGATCTGCTGGGACATGGCGGCGCCCGCCGTGAAGTCGCCCTGTTCCGGCGAGTAGCTGGGGGTGACGACCAGCGTGCCGTCCCGTGGGTCCGTACGGAGGTTGGCGAGCCAGAACTCCGCCGCCTCCTTCATCACGGGGTAGGCGGTGGTGCGCAGGTACTCGGTGGAGCCGTTGAAGCGGTAGTGGTCGTACAACTGCTGGGTGAGCCAGGCGGCGGCCTCCGGGAACCAGAAGGACGTCGCCCAGTTGTGGACGCCGGTGAAGCCGTACGGATTGGTCTCGTTCTGCACGACCCAGCCGCCCGAGCCGAAGATCTCCTGGGCGCTGCGGCGGCCGGGGGCGCGCATGGCCTCGACGTAGCGGTCGTAGGGGGCGGTGGTCTCGGCGAGGTTGGTGACCTCGGCGAGCCAGTAGTTCATCTGGAGGTTGATGTTGACGTGGTAGTCCGCCGACCAGGGCGGGTCAGTCACGTTGTTCCACACGCCCTGGAGGTTCGCGGGCAGTGAGCCCGCGCGTGAGGAGGCGATCAGCAGATAGCGCCCGTACTGGAAGAAGAGGGCTTCGAGCGCCTTGTCGGCGGGGGTCGTCCCGCCGGTGTAGCCGGCGAGCAGCCGGTCGGTGGGCAGGTCGGGGAGTTCCTGGCCGATGTCGAGCGAGACCCGGTCGAACAGCGCGCGGTGGTCGGCGACATGGCGGGTGCGCAGATCGGTGTACGAGCGGCGGGCCGCCGCGTCGACCGAGCCGGTGACGGCGGCGTGCGGGTCGCTGCCCCGGTAGCGCGGGTAGGTGTCGGCGTAGTCGGTTCCCGCGGCGAGGACGAACCACGCCTTGGTCGCGCCGGTGACGGTGAGGGTGCCGTCCGTCCCGGCCCGGACGCTGCCGCCCTCGGTCCGTACCCGTATCTGCGCTTCAAAGCGCAGCCCGTTGTCCTGGAGCGCGCCCCTCACCGTCAGCCGGTCGCCGCTCGCGGTGGCGGTGAAGTCCTGGCGCGGCGAGGTGTAGCGGAGGGTGAAGGCGACCTTGCCCGGCTGGTCGGCGCCGAACCGTCCCGCGATGACCTTGCCGGGGTAGGAGGCGAAGAACTCCCGTGTGTACGCGACGCCTTGGTGCGTGTACGAGACGGCGGCGAGGGCGGTGGAGAGGTCGAGGGAGCGCCGGTACGAGGCGTCGGGGGCGGCCGGCGCGCCGGGCACCGCGAATTCCAGGTCGCCGAAGACCTGGTAGGAGCCGAAGCCGTGCTTGGGCTGGCCCAGTTCGGCGACGACGGCTTCGGGGGTGAGTCTGCCCTCGGTGTCCAGACGCTGCTGGACGGAGGCGAGGACGCCGGGCCTGGGCTCGGTCCAGTTGCCGTGGTCGTAGCCGCCGGCGGCGCCGGGGCCGCCGGTCCACAGTGTCTTCTCGTTGAACGTGAGCCGCTCGGTGGCGAGCGTCCCGAACACGCTCGCGCCGAGGGCTCCACTGCCGATGGGCAGGGATTCCCGCTCCCAGTCGGCGGCGGGTGTCTGGTACCAGAGCGTCAAATCATCGGAGGGGTCGGCGGCGGCTGCGGTTCCGGCCAGTGCCGGAACTCCCAGTGCGACAGCGCCTGTTGCTCCCAGTGCGGACTTGATGGTGGTTCTGCGGCTCATCCCTGGAGTCATGGCCAGCACGGTAAAAGTCCGATGACTGATTTGGCAATAGACATGACAAATCAGCTCCGCGTGCGGGGCGGAGCTGATAACGGCGGGCGGGGGGTGTACGGGCCGGGCGGGCCCGGCCTTCCCGGCGGGCGCGGGAAGAGGTGGCGCGGAGGGAGGCGCGCCGGGTCGTGCGGGGGCGGCGCTCAGCCCTGCTGGAACAGCTCCGCGGGGAGCGGCTTGAGGAGCGCGTAGAGATCGTCGGTGATCGGCCGGTCCCAGCTGGCGATCGTCACGAGGACGTTGTCGCTGCGGTCGAACTGCACACAGGAGATGCGGCTTTCGGAGAGCTTGAGGCGCCGCACGATCATGAGGTTGTCGCCCTGCATCACCGGCATGTCCTCCACGCCCACGACCTCGACGGACTCCTCGTTCTCCAGCGCCAGCAGCAGCTGGGCCACCTCGAACGGGATCTGGCCGTCCAGCAGCTCCCGGGCCGGGGAGCCCTCGGGGAGGTTGCCGATGATCATCGCGGGGCCGCGGCCACCGAACAGGTCGTAGCGCAGGAAGACACCCTGGCAGCTGCCGTCGGGGGCGGGCAGCAGCCCGGCCCCGAGGTTCCCGGGCCAGTCACCCGGATCCATGGCCAGGACATCAAAATCCGGGCCCGCGGGTGTGGCGGCGCTGCGGCGGCGGAGAAAGGACATCCCACCATGGTACGGGTTCGCGACACCCCGATGGAGCCGGGTGGGAACAGTGGCAGAGCCTCGGAGAGCGTTCTCCAGGGCGCCTCAAGGGGGCGGGTTCCGGCCGGCGGAAACGGGTGGGGCGGATGGTGCGGATGTGGTGGGTGGTGCGGACCGCGGGGGCGGGGCGCCGCGCCCGCTCCCGGGGCCTCCTCCCCCGTACCGCACCCGTCAGGTGAGGTCGAACTCCCCCTCGCGCGCGTTGATCACGAAGGCCCGCCATTCCGCGGGGCTGAAAATCAGCGAAGGGCTTTCCGGCTTGCCGCTGTTGCGCATCGCGATGAAGCCCTCGACGAAGGCGATCTGGACATCACCCCTGCCCTGGCTGCCCGACCGCCACTCCGCATTGCTCAGGTCCAGCTCCGGCTTGTTCCAGCCCGTGAGCGGCTGATGGGTGGTGGTGCTTTCGGCCACGTCCTGCTCCTCCCGCTGCGTCGTCCCGGGCCAGACTATCGACCACCGCCGGTCCCGGACAGGCCACGATGGCACGACACTTGGAGCACGCCACTCAGACCACGCAGAACTCGTTGCCCTCCGGGTCCGCCAGCAGGACGGCATAGTGCCCCGACTCCGGGTCGTCCGTGATCCGCAGGACGCCGGCGCCCGCTCCGACCAGTCGTTCCACCGTCGTGGCGACCCGCCGCGCGCGGACCGCCAACGGGACGTCGCGCCCGCCACCGACCTTCAGGTCGAGGTGTATCCGGTTCTTGGCGGCCTTCCGTTCCGGAACCTCCTGGAACCACACCCGCGGCCCCCGCCCCGCAGGGTCGACGATCGACTCCGGGGTGTCGCCCGCCCCGGCGGGCAGTTCCTCCTCCGGCACCCCGGCGGCCGCCCAGTACTCCCGCCACGTGGCATGCCCGCCCGGCGCGGGTTCTGGTTCGTACCCGAGAGCCTCGCTCCAGAACGCCACCAGCCTCCGGGGGTCGGCGCAGTCGATCGTCAGTTGCAGTGTCATCTCCATGGCGCGAGCCTGGCAGACACCTCTGACAGTCACGTGGGACGGACAGGCCGCGGTGCCGCCCTAGATGCCGAACTCCCTTACCGCCGCCAGGAATTCGGCGGGGCGCGCGCTGTGGACCAGGTGTCCCGCGTCGATCGTGACCAGCCGGGCGTCCGGCACACGTTCCGCCAGCCACGTGAACTTCTCCTGTGCGACGTGGCTCTTTGGGCCGCCCGCGATCACCAGCGTCGGCGCCGTGATCCGGCCGAACCCCTCCCGCCACGCGGGGTCCGGTGTGTTCAGCTCCGCGTCCACGGCGGGCACGAGCGGCCAGTCGTAGTCGAGGTCGCCCTCCTCCCGCACGGCCGGCGGGCGCGGCGGGTCCAGGGGCAGGAGCGGCGGGCTCTCCTCCAGGACGAGCCGGCCGAACAGCTCCGGGGACTCCTGCGCCAGCAGGTACGCCGCGAAGCCGCCCATCGAGTGGGCCACGACGTCCACCCCGGTCAGCCCGAGCGCGGCCAGGAAGCCGCGCAGCTCGTCGCGGTAGCGCGCCAGCCCGTACCCGCCCGGCCAGTCGCTCAGGCCGTGCCCGCTGAGGTCGGGGGCGACGACCCACCGGTCGCGCGCGAGATCCCCGGCGATCTCCGCCCAGTCACGGCTGCTGCCGCACCTGCCGTGCAGGAGCACCACCGGCGGCGCGTCCGGCTCGCCCCACGTGCGGTAGGCGAGCCGTACCCCGTCCACGTCGACGCTGCGCACCTCCGGGTCCAGGAACGCCGCGACCGTACGGACGAACGCGCCCGGTTCGTCCAGCCAGGGGAAGTGCGCCGCGCCCGGCACCACCGCTGCCCGGGCGTCCGGGAACAGCTCCACCAGCGCCCGCGCCCGCTCCGGGCGGGGACCGCCGTCCAGCTCCCCCGCCAGCACCAGCACCGGTACGTCCAGCGTGCGCAGCGCGGCCCGCGTCGCGGCCGGGTCGAACGCGCCCTCCGCCGAGTACAGGGCGGCCGCCTCCCGGTTCATCTGCCCGTCCGAGGCGGCGGAGAAGGCCCGCGCCGCGTCGTCCCAGCGTCCGTAGTTGAAGGGCGTCACCGCCGCCCACGCCCCGGGCGACTCGCGGCCGGCCACGATCCCCTCGAAGGCCGCGAGGGCCGCCTCGTACCACGGCTCACCGGAGCGCAGGGCCATCGCCTCCCGCCGGTCCTCGTCGGTCGGCTCGATCCCGGCCGCCGGGACGACGGGCGCCACCAGCGTGAGCGAGCGCACCCGGTCCGGGTACCGCGCCGCGTAGAGCGCGGCCAGGCTCCCGGACGCCGAGTGGCCGAGCAGGTCCATCCGCTCCAGGCCCAGGTGGGCGCGCAGCGCCTCGACGTCGTCGACCTGCCGGTCGCAGCGGTACGTCGCGTGGTCCGCCGGGACCCCGGAGCCGCCGGTGCCCCGCAGGTCGAGCAGGACCAGCCGGCGGTACGCGGCCAGCCCTCCCAGGTCGCCGAGGTACTCCGACGCCCGCATGGGGCCGCCGGGCAGGCACACCAGCGGCTCCCCCTCCCCCACCAGGTGGTAGGCGAGTTCCGTCCCGTCGTACGCGCTGATGTCGGCATGGTCCGATCCTCCCGGTCCCCCGCCGATCGTGCCAATGGCGTTCCGCGCCGGGTGAACACACCCCTTGACGGCCGGGAGCGGTCCTGGATTACTGACCCCGGGACCGGTCGACCGAATGATCGGTCGTCCGGATGTCGACCGGGGAGAACAACGCCATGACACCTCTGCTGGACGCGGCGGAGCAGCTCGGCCGTGAGGAGCTGGCCGTACTCCAACTGGCGCGCCTGCGGGCCACTCTGCGGCACGTGTACGACCACGTCCCCTTCTACCGGCAGGCCTTCGACAAGGCGGGCCTGCGGCCCGAGGACTGTCACTCGCTCGCCGATCTGGCCCGCTTCCCCTTCACCGCCAAGGCCGACCTGCGGGACAACTACCCCTTCGGGATGTTCGCCGTCGACCGGTCCGAGGTACGGCGGATCCACGCCTCCAGCGGCACGACGGGACGGCCGACCGTCGTCGGGTACACGGAGAAGGACCTGGACACCTGGGCCGACCTGGTCGCCCGCGCGATCCGGGCGGCCGGCGGGCGCCCCGGGCACAAGGTCCATGTGGCGTACGGATACGGGCTGTTCACCGGCGGCCTGGGGGCGCACTACGGCGCGGAGCGGCTCGGTTGTACGGTCATTCCCGCGTCCGGCGGCATGACCGCCCGCCAGGTCCGGCTCATCCAGGACTTCGAGCCCGAGATCATCATGGTGACGCCCTCGTACATGCTGACGCTCCTCGACGAGTTCGAGCGCCAGGGCGTCGATCCCCGGACGACCTCCCTGCGGGTGGGCGTCTTCGGCGCCGAGCCGTGGACGGAGGAGATGCGGCGGGAGATCGAGGAGCGGTTCGCGATCGACGCGGTCGACATCTACGGCCTCTCCGAGGTGATGGGCCCCGGCGTGTCGTTCGAATGCGTGGAGACCAAGGACGGGCTGCACATCTCGGAGGACCACTTCTATCCGGAGGTCGTGGACCCGTTCACCGGCGAGGTGCTGCCGGACGGCGAGGAGGGCGAGCTGGTCTTCACGTCGCTCACGAAGGAGGCGATGCCGGTCGTCCGCTACCGGACGCGCGACCTCACCCGGCTGCTGCCCGGGACGGCGCGGAATTTCCGGCGGATGGAGAAGGTCACGGGCCGGACCGACGACATGGTGATCCTCCGCGGGGTGAACCTCTTCCCCACCCAGATCGAGGAGATCGTGCTCCGTACGCCGGGGGTCGCCCCGCACTTCCAGCTGCGGCTGACCCGCGAGGGGCGGATGGACGCGCTGACGGTACGGGCCGAGGCGCGCGCCCTGGCCGGTCCTGGGGTCCGGGAGGAGGCGGCGCGGGCGATCGCGGCGGCCGTGAAGGACGGCATCGGGGTGTCGGTGAAGGTGGAGATCGTGGATCCGGAGACGCTGGAGCGTTCGGTGGGGAAGATCAAGCGGATCGTGGACCTCAGGGACTGAGCGGGGACGCCGGGCGCGTATGCCGGCCTGTCACCGGCCTCACGGGCTGATCGCCAGGAACACGAACGCGGCGAAGATCCCCAGGTGCACCCCGCCCTGGAGCAGCGTGGCCCGGCCGGGCGCCACGGTCAGCGCGCCGACCACGACGGTCAGGGCGAGCAGGACCATGTGGACGGCGTTGAGCCCGAGCACCAGCGGTCCGTCCAGCCAGATCGTGGCGAAGGCGATCGCGGGGACGGTCAGCCCGATGCTCGCCATCGCGGATCCGAGCGCCAGGTTGAGGCTCGTCTGTACGCGCTCGTGGCGGGCGGCCCGTACGGCGGCGATGGTCTCCGGCAGCAGCACCAGCAGGGCGATCACGACCCCGACGACGGCGTGCGGCAGCCCGGCCGACTCCACACCGGACTCGACGGTGGGCGAGACGGCCTTCGCGTCCCCGACGACGGCGATCAGCGCCACGAGGAGCAGCACCAGGCTCACGGTGGTCTCACGGCGGGTGGGCAGCGGGGCGTGCGTGTCCTCCTGCTTGAGATCACCCTCCTGGGTGACGGGCAGGAAGTAGTCGCGGTGGCGCACGGTCTGTACGGCGACGAACAGCCCGTACAGAAGCAGTGAGGCGACCGCGGCGAAGGCCAGCTGCTCGGTGGAGAACTGGGGGCCCGGCCGGCTGGTGGTGAAGGTCGGGAAGACGAGGGTGAGGGTCGCCAGGGTCGCGACGGTGGCGAGCGCGGCACCGGTGCCCTGCGCGTTGAACACGGCGATCCTGCTGCGCAGGGCCCCGACGAGCAGGCAGAGGCCGAGAATGCCGTTGCAGGTGATCATGACGGCGGCGAAGACGGTGTCCCGGGCGAGGGTGGCGGTCTTGGGGCCTCCGTCGATCATCAGGGTGACGATCAGCGCGACCTCGATGATCGTCACCGCGACGGCGAGGACGAGCGAGCCGAACGGCTCACCGACGCGGTGGGCGATCACCTCGGCGTGATGCACGGCGGCGAGCACGGCGCCCGCGAGGCAGAGGGCGATCAGCCCGACCGCGTACGGCGGTACGTGGCGCCCCCAGCTGAACACCAGGGCGACCACCGCGATCAGCGGCACCACCACGGTCCACCGGGACGTCAGTGCCCGGATGCCGGTGCCCGTCCTCATGCGCGTCACGCTGCCAGAGGGGGCGGGGGGCCGCGCGGTGGGCTGCGCCGTACGCCACGCGGGGGTTTCATGGCCGCACTGCTGATATTCCTTTCAGGGAGGCTGCCGGATGGGCGAGGACTGCCGGACGGCCGAGGACGCTGCGGGCGCCGTCCCGCCCCGGCTGCGGCGGCGGACCACCCTGCGGCACGGTTCCCCGGAGCGGGCCGGGCTGCTCGCGGGCCCGCTGGAGCGGCTGGTCGCTGAGGCGACCGCGTTCCTCGGCCCCTCCCCCACCCATCCCTGGTACGCGGGCGCCGTGCTGCTCGCCGGGCGTGGCGGGACGGTGGCGCTGCACCGGGCCCTCGGGAAAGCGGTGCGCTATCGCGCGTACGACGAGACGACCGGTGCCGGGGTGGAGTTCCCCGCGGATCAGCAGATCGCGACGGCCGAGGACACGGTCTACGACCTCGCGTCCGTGTCGAAGCTGTTCACCGCGATCCTGGCGGTCCGGCGGATCGAGAGCGGGGAACTGGACCTGGGCGCGCGGGTCACCACGTATCTGCCGGAGTTCGGGACGCGGGGCAAGGCGGACATCACGGTGTGCCAGCTGCTGACGCACACCTCCGGCCTGCGCGCGTGGGTCCCGCTGTACGGGGCGCCCACGCGGGAGGGCAGGCTCCGGATCCTGTGGAACGAGTCCCCGGCGCGTCCGCCGGGCAGGGGCTACCTGTACTCCGACCTCAACCTGATCACGCTCCAGCTGATCCTGGAGAAGATCACCGCTCGCACGCTGGATGTCCTGCTCCACGACGAGATCACCGCTCCGCTCGGGATGCACCGCACGCGCTACAACCCGCCCGCCTCGTGGAGGCCGGAGATCGCCGCCACCGAGGACTCCAGGCCGCCGTGGTCCGGGCTCGACCGGGGGCTGGTCCGGGGCCAGGTGCACGACGAGAACGCCTACAGCCTCGGTGGGGTCGCGGGGCACGCCGGAGTCTTCTCCCGCGCCTGGGACCTGGCGATCCTCGCCCGTACGCTCCTCAACGGCGGCGCGTACGGCCGGGCGCGGATCCTGCGTCCCGAGTCGGTGCGGCTGATGTTCACGGACTTCAACACCGCTTTCCCCGGGCACGCCCACGGCCTTGGTTTTGAGCTCTGCCAGCACTGGTACATGGGCGCCATGGCCACCCCGGGCTCGGCGGGGCACACCGGCTTCACCGGTACGAGCCTGGTCCTCGACCCGACGACGGACTCGTTCCTCATCCTTCTCAGCAACGCCGTGCATCCCGTGCGCGTTTGGCGCTCCGGGAGCGCCCCCAGGGTCGCGGCGGCGAACCTGCTGGCGCGGGCGGTGCCGGTCAGGTCCGGGCGGGGCCGTACGGCGTGGTTCCGCGGCCCGGCGGGTGTGGGGTCCCCGGCCACGCTCACCCTGCCGCCGCTGCGGCTCGCCGGCGGACCGGCCGTGCTGGAGGCCGCCCTGTGGTGGGACGCCGAGCCCGGCGCGGACGTGGCCTTCCTGGAGGCGTCCGCCGACGGTGGGGCGGGCTGGCGGCCGGTGCCCTTCACGACCGTACGTGCCGGTGTCCGGGACCGTCAGGAGCCGCAGGGGCACCCGGCGGGCTCGGTCGCGGGCTGGTCGGGCCGCGTGTGGCACCGGGTGACGGCTGATCTGACGGCCTGGCGCGGCGGCGAGGTCCGGCTGCGCTGGCGGTACGACACCGGCCGGCCGCACTCCGGCCGGGGCGTGTATCTGGACGGGCTGCGGGTCGAGGACGGCGGGCGCGTGGTCTTCGACGAGGCGCGGGAGGGGGACGCGGCGGGGATCGAGGCGGTGGGGTGGGTGGCGTCGGAGGACTGACGACCGCGACCGTCCGACTCGTACGACCACCCCACTCGTACGACCGTCCGACCCGTACGACCACTTCACTCGTACGACCGTCCCGCCCGTACGACCGCCCCGCACCCACCGCCGGGCGCCGGCCCTCACCTGCCCAGCGCCGCCATCGCGGCGTTGTGGCCGGGGACCCCGCTGACCCCGCCGCCCCGGACGGCGCCCGCGCCGCACAGCAGCACGTTCGCGTGCGCCGTCTCCACGCCCCAACGGCCGCCCCCGGCCTCCGCGTAGGGGAAGGAGAGGTCCCGGTGGAAGATGTGGCCGCCGGGGAGCCGCAGTTCGCGTTCGAGGTCGAGCGGGGTCTTCGCCTCGACGCAGGGACGGCCGTCCTCGTCCACGGCGAGGCAGTCGGCGATCGGCTCCGCGAGGTGCGCGTCGAGCTGGGCGAGGGTGGCGGCGAGCAGCTCCGCGCGTACGGCGTCGTTGTCGGCCGCGAACAGCCGTGCGGGGGTGTGCAGTCCGAACAGGGTCAGGGTCTGGAACCCGGCCGCCGCGAGGCCCGCGCCCAGGATGGACGGGTCGGTCAGGGAGTGGCAGTAGATCTCGGACGGCGGCGCGGCGGGCAGCCCGCCCGCGGCGGCCTCCTGGTACGCCGTCGCCAACTGCCCGTATCCCTCGGCGATGTGGAAGGTCCCGGCGAAGGCCTCGCGCGGGTCCACGGACGCGTCGCGGAGGCGTGGCAGCCTGCGCAGCAGCATGTTGACCTTGAGCTGGGCTCCTTCGGCGGGCGGGGGCGGTTCCTCGCCGAGGAGCGCGGCGAGGGCCTGGGGCGAGGCGTTCACCAGGACCTGGGCGGCCGCGACCGTACCGTCGCCGTCGTCCGTACGGTACGCGACCTCGGCGCGCGTCCCGTCGGTGTCGACCCGGGTCGCCTCGTGGCCGGTGAGGATCTCCGCGCCGGCGGACCGCGCGGCGGCGGCCAGCGCGTCGGTGAGCGCGCCCATCCCGCCGACGGGCACGTCCCAGTCGCCGGTGCCGCCGCCGATCACGTGGTAGAGGAAGCAGCGGTTCTGCACGAGTGAGGGGTCGTGGGCGTCGGCGAAGGTCCCGATCAGGGCGTCGGTCAGCACCACGCCCCGGACGAGGTCGTCGGAGAACCGCTCCTCGATCGCGACGCCGACGGGCTCCTCGAACAGCGCGCGCCAGGCCGTCTTGTCGTCGATCCGCGCGCGCAGGTCCTCGCGGGTGGGCAGCGGCTCGGTGAGCGTGGGGAAGACCCGCCGGGCGAGCCGCGCCGTCATGCCGTAGAACTCCTGCCAGGCGGCGTACTCGGCGTCGCCGCCGGTGAGCGCGGCGAAGGACTCACGGGTGCGCCCCTCGCCCACCAAGAGCCCGCTGTCGCCCTTCGGGGTGTACGAGGAAACGGTGCGTTTGCGTACGGCGAAGCGCAGCCCCAGCTCCCGGACGATCTTGTCCGGCAGCAGGGAGACCAGGTACGAGTAGCGGGAGAGGCGGGCGTCGACCCCGGCGAAGGGGCGCGTGGAGACGGCGGCGCCGCCGGTGTTCCCCAGGCGCTCCAGCACGAGGACGGAGCGTCCGGCGCGGGCGAGGTAGGCGGCGGCGACCAGTCCGTTGTGGCCACCGCCCACGATGACGGCGTCGTACGAGGCGAGTGCGGGCATGGCTCTTGGTAACACGCGGACGACCGCGGGGCCAGGGCACCGGCCGGCACTCGGCCGAGGCCGTATCGCCACTTCCCCCGTTACACACAATACGCTCATTACTTTAATGAATTCTTACATATTGCGGCTCACGGCCTGACCGGTCCCGGCCAAGGCGATCCGTCGGGATGTGAGGGAAATCCGGACCGAACACCCCAATCACACACGGATCAAAAGGGATGTTGTCGGACCAATCTCACAATTTATCGGCCGCGGCGAGCACGTACCGAAAAGCAATGACCACGATTGGCGAATGCCGGCCACCATTAATTTAGGCCGGATCTGAGGCGCGCCTCCGGGGTTATGCATTTGAGGGAATGGCAATCAATGAAGAGAGATCAGGGTTGCATTTACCCGGACCCACGAATTCGTCGCGCCGTCGAGGCGTGTCAGGGCCCCGGCCGCCGAGGTGACCTCACCGGCGGCCGGGACAGGGATGAGAGTGGTGCACGTGGTGGATTCAGTCTTTGTCATGCCCGGCACGGTTGCTGCCCCACGCGGGGGCATCCTGGGCGATCTGCACGACCGTTACGCGACGGTGCGTGAAACGCTGTCCCGCATCGACAAGGCGGCCCGGGAAGCGGGGCTGCCCGACATCAGTCCCCGGTTGATCAAGGACAACGGGACGAGCGACCGGCGCGGACCCGAGGTGCAGTATCTGGAGATCTTCGCGGTCAGTGTCGCGACGCACCACATGCTGATCGCCGAGGGCCTGCGGCCCGTCGCGATCGTCGGGCAGAGCATCGGTGAACTGTGGGCCATGGCCGCCGCGGGGCACCTGTCCGTGGAGGACGCCGTCCGCCTGGCCGTGGCCCGGTCGCAGGTGCTGACCCGGCAGGGCTGGGAGGGAAAGATGCTCGCGGTCGGGGTGGACGGCCGCCGGGCGGAGTCGCTCGCCGGCCTGGCCGACCATCCCCACCTCGTACTGGCCTGCGAGAACGCCCCTCGTCAGAGCGTCATCAGCGGCCCCGAGGCGCTGATCGAACACGTGGAGCGGGTCGCCGACGCGCTCGGCTGGCCGAGCTTCCGCCTGGACGTCCCGCACCCCACCCATACGCCGGCGATGGCACAGGCCGCGCGGGACCTGCGGGCGACCGCGCCGCGGGTTCCGTACGGTGCCGGGCGCTGGCGGGTGTGTTCCCCCTGGCTGGGGCGGGACGTCGGCGACGACGACCCGGTCGACCTGGTGGCGGGCGCGCTCACCGCCCGGGTCCGGATGCTGCACACGATCCGTGACCTGCACGCGGCGGGCGCCGACATCTTCGTGGAGTGCGGGGAGTGGCCCGTCGTCACCAAGTTCGTCGAGGCGTCGATCCCGGGCGTGCGGTGTGTCGTACCGCTGAGCGAGAGTGACCCGGCCGAAGCCGTCCGGGCTCTGGTCGCCGAGTCCGACGGCGGCGGCCTGTTCCGCTCGCGCCCGCCGGCGCCGTGGGGCAACGCGCCTGCCGCCGAGCGGGTGGGCGCGCTCACGGCCGCCGGCCCGGCTCCGTCGTCCCGGCCCGCCGTACCGACGCCCAGAGCCGCCGTGTTCTCCCCGGCCGCCGTGTTCTCCCCGGCCGCCGTGTTCTCCCCGGCCGCCGTGTTCTCCGCGGCCTCCGTCTCCTACCCGGCCCCCGCGGCGCCGGACACCTCGCCGGCCGCGGTCGCGGTCGCCACGGCCACCGACGCCCCGGTCTCCCCGCACGGGTCCGCCGGGCCGGACTACACGACGGTGCTGGCCGAGTTGCGGACGCTCTACGGCGACTTCCTCGGCTACCCGCCGGACCTGCTCGGTGAGGACGACGGCCTGGAGTCCGAGCTGGGGGTGGAGTCGCTCAAGCAGGTCGCCCTGCTCGGGCGGGTGTCCGACCGGTACGACCTGCCCGGCCTGCGGGCGAATTCCTCCCTGCTGACCCTCGGCACGCTGCGCCGGATCGCGGAGACCGTCGTGCGGGCGCGGAGAGAGGCGGCCGCGCTATGACCTCCGCCCTGACCTCCACGGACAGCCTGCGGGGCCGGCTCGCCCTCGTCACCGGGGCCGCGAAGAGCCTCGGCGCGGACATCGTCCGCCGCCTGGCGGGGGGCGGCGCCCACGTGATCGTCAACTACTTCCACTCCGTCGAGCAGGCGAAGTTGCTGCGTACGGAACTGGAAGAGGCCGGCCACAGCTGCGAGTTCATCCGCGCCTCGGTGGCCAAGACCAGCGAGATCGACCGGATGTTCGACCTGGTCCAGGAGCGGCACGGCGGCCTGGACATTCTGATCAACAACGCCGCGGGCGGGGCCTTCCTGCCCCTGTTCGACATCGACGACACCTACTGGCAACGGGCATGGTCCACCAATGTGATGGGGGCCTACCACTGTTCGCGCCGGGCGGCCGAGCTGATGGCGGGCAGGGAGGGCGCGAGCATCCTCTGCCTGTCCAGCGTCGGGGCGCGCCAGCCGGTTCAGGGGTACGGCCCCGGCGGTGTCACCAAGGCGGCCCTGGAGTCACTGGTCCGCTATCTGGCGCTCGAACTGGTCGGCCAGGGCATCCGGGTCAACACCGTGCTCCTGGGCTCCGTCGTGAGCGAGATCCTCGTCAATCTCGACGGCCCGGCTGCGGTGCCCGGCGGCCCGGCCGAGGCCAGCGAGCTGATGAGCCGTACGCTCTCGACGCAGGAGGCGGCCCGGCTGATCGTCCACCTCCTGCACGAGGACACCGCGTTCATCACCGGGCAGACCGTCGTCGCCGACGGAGGCATCAGCATCGGCGGGATGCAGGGCCTGCGGCTGCACAGCAGGCTGGCGGACCAGGTGACCAGCCCCGCCCGGCGCCCACCGGTCCCGGCCGCCGTGGTGGCAACACCGCCCGCGGTGGACCCGCCCGCGCCTGAACGACCGGCGGCCGCCCAGCCGGCGCCCACACCCACGCCGGAACCGGCAGCGGCACCCGCGGCGGTGGCTGCGCCCGCGGCGGTGGTGACCCCGGCGCCGGTCCGAGCGCCGGAGACGGACCCCGGAGCCGTCGCGGTGGTCGGGCTCGGCCTGGCCCTGCCCGGCGCGAACAACACGGCGGAGTTCTGGGACCGGCTGCGGGAGGGCGTCCTGCTCTCCAGCGAGCCGTCCGCCTTCGACCTGAAGCACTTCTGGGCACCCACCCGCGAGGACACCGACTCCTTCTACGTCCGCGAGGCCGGGTACCTCCACGACTTCGTCCCCGACCCCGCCTCGATCACCGAACCGGACGGCAACGCCGGCCACCCCGGTTGGCCGCGTACCACGCGCTGGCTGCGGCACTGCGCCGTCCAGGCCCTGGCCGGCGTACGGCGGCGCCCGGCGGACCGGTGGCTCGCCGCGACCACCGGTATCCACGACCAGACAGGGCTCGGCCCCCAGGGTGTGGTGCTGGGCGACGAGTACCGGCGGATGGTGCGCGAGGCGCTCCCCAACGACGGGGACGGTGAGTGGCTGGCCGAGCTGGCCGACCACGCCATCGGCGCGCACTACGGGGGCGACGGCGGGAACCCGCAGGACTACCTGCCCGCGTCCGTCTCCCGCAACGCGCTGCGCGGGCTGATCCCCGCCGACGCGCAGCACCTGACCCTCGACGCGGCCTGCGCCAGCGGGCTGTTCGCCCTGGACGCGGCGGTCAAGGCCCTGCGCGAGGGCTCCTGCGACGTGGCGCTGGTCGGCGGTACGTCGGTGATCGAGCCGATCGGGTTCACACTCTTCTGCCGGGCCCAGGGCATCTCGATGAGCGGCCGGATCCGCCCCTTCGACCGGGCGGCCGACGGGACCATCATCGGGGAGGGCGCCATCACGCTCGCCCTGAAGTCGTACGCGCGTGCCGTGGCGGACGGCGACCCGGTCCTCGGTGTCGTCCGGGGCACCGGTCTCGCCGCCGACGGCCGGGGAAAGGGCATTCACGCCCCGGCCACCCGAGGACAGGAGCTGGCGATCTCCCGGGCCTGGGAGGACGCGGGCGTCGAGGCCGGCGACGTGGACTGGGTCGTGGCACACGGCACGGGTACGCCGGTGGGCGACGAGATCGAACTGCGCTCGCTGCTCTCCCGGCTCGGGCCACGGGAGCGGGCGTGCCTGCTGACGTCGAACAAGCAGGTCTTCGGGCACACCGGTGTGCTCGCGGGCCTGGTCTCGGTCGCGCACGCGCTGGTCGCTCTCGATCGCGGGGCGGTCCCCGGCCAGCCCGTGGTCACCGATCCGCATCCCCTGCTGGAGGACGGCGCGCGGCTGACCGTACCGGTCGAGGACGCGCCCTGGCCGGCGAACGAGGCACGGCCACGCGTGGTCGGGGTGTCGTCGTTCGGCCTCGGAGGAGCGGACGCGCACGTCGTCCTGTCCGACCGCGTGCCGTCGGCCGCCCCCGCGCGACGGCGGGGCGGTGACGTGGCCGCCGATACGGAGGACCTGGTCGTCGTGGGCTGGAACACCCACCTGCCCGGCCTGGACCGCGCCCAGGTGCCCGCCTGGCTGGGTGGGGACGGTCCGCTCCCGGAAACCGGCTTCGGTACGCCGTACCCGCTGCCGTCCCCGCGTGAGGTGCGCATCCCGCCGCTGACGATGCGCCACATGGACGCCGCCCACCTGATGGTGCTCCAGGCCCTCGGCCCGCTGCTGGACGATCTGGGCGAGCCGGGCACGGGCCTGCGGCCCACCACGGCGGTGATGGTGGGATCGACACTGCCGACCACGCACAACACCCGGGCCGCGCTGCGGGTGCACGCCGCCGAGTGCGCCACCACGTTCGACATCCTGCCCGACCCGGTGCGGGCGAAGACGCTCAAGGAGTACCTCGCGAAGGGGATGGCGGAGTCCGAGGGGGTGATCCCCGGCGGCCTGAACGAGGACGACTTCACCGGGGCGGTCTCCTGCATCCTGTCGGGCCGGGCCGCCAACTACTACGACTTCCGGGGCATGGGCACCAGCCTGTACGCCCAGCGGGACTCCGCGCACACCGCTGTCGACCTGGCCCTGCGCCAGCTCCGGCACCGGGCCTGCGACCTCGCGCTCATCGGCGCGGTGTGCCTGCGGCCGATCAGCGGCTGGGACCGCCACCTCGCCGGGCTGGTGCCGGAGGGCCGGTCCATCGCGGAAGGCGCCGCCGTCCTGGCGGTCACCCGGCTCTCCACCGCGCTGGAGCACCACCTGCCCGTCCTCGGGTCGCTCTCCACGGCGATCGACGGCACCGGTCCCGGGGATCCCGGCACGCCCGCGCACTCCCTTCCCGCGCTCGCGGGCGCCGGACACACCTACCTGTCGCTGGACGCCCTGCTGACGGTCGTTCAGGCCGTCGTCACCGGAACGGACACCGTCGTGACGCCCGCCGCCGCCGGATCACCTCCGATCCGGTTCACCCGGCCGGCCGGCCCGCCACACCGCGGGCAGGACCGGAAGGAGGCCGAGCGGCCTTCGCGTACCGGACCGGGGAGCATCACGCCCGGCCGGACCGGGCCGGAGCACCTCACGCCCGACCGCACCGCGCCCGAACCCGGCCCACCCGACCGGGCCTCGCAGGAACACGGAGAGGCCTTCACCGGCCGCCGCCAGACCTTCCGTCTCGTCCCGGCACCGACACCCCCGCCCCGGGGAGGCCGGGCCACGCCGTCGATCCCGCCGGGCACGGTCGTCCTCACGGACATCCCGGAGCTCGCCGCGGCGGTCACCGGCCCGGACGTCGCCGTCTGGTCACCCCGTCCGGGCCTCCCTGCCGCCACCCACGTCCCACCCGAGGAGGCCCCCAACGCCCTGGCCTGCCTCCCGTTCGTCCCGCGCCACATCCGGGTCCTGTCCCGGCTGCCCGCCCCCGGCGACGGGAGCGACGACGACGACGCCACCCGGATGGAAGAGCTCCAGGACCTCACGTTCACCACACTCCAGGCCGCGCTGCCCGCCCTGCGCTCCGGCGGCTCGCTCGGCGCGGTCCTGCTCGGGGAACTGCCGGACGACCTGCCACCCCCGCTGAGCGGGCTGTTCTCCGGCCTCGTCCGCTCCGTCCGGTCCGAGGTGCCGCAGTGCGGCGGGGTGCTCCTGCTCAGCGACGCACCGGACGCGGCGACCGCCCTGGACCAGCTGGCGCGGGCCGGCACCGCCGAGGTGCCGACACACACGCTGGCCTGTCGCGGCAGTGCCTGGTTCACCCTGGCCGTCGCCGACGACGACGCGGCACCCTCCCCGGCCAGGGACGCCCCGCTGCCGCCCGGCGCGGTCGTGGTCGCCTTCGGCGGCGCCCGGGGGATCACCCCCGAACTCCTCCACGCGGTCGCCCGCACCACCGACCGCCCCCACCTGTACCTCATCGGCCGCACCCCGCTGCCGGAAACCGGCGAGGCGCTGCCGCCCCAGGCCGAGTTCATCGCCGCCGAACGCCGCAGACGCCCCGGCGCGTCGGTGGGTGAGCTGCGGGCCACGTACGAGAAGGCCCAGGCGCGCCTGGAAGTGCGCCGTACGGTGGACCGGCTGGCGGAGCTGTGCGGCCAGGACCGGGTCCACCACCGGGTGTGCGACGTCCTCGACGCCGGGCGCACCGCCGCCGTCCTCGATGAGGTCCTCGACCGGCACGGACGGATCGACCTGCTCATCAACACCGTCCTCGACCTGCGGTCGCGTGCGCTGCACGCCAAGACCCTGGCCGACTTCCGGGCCGTCCGCGCCACCAAGGCGACCGGTTACCGCAACCTCAAACGGGCCCTGGCCGGGCGATTACCCCGGATCTGGTGCAACTTCAGCACCCTGGCGACCCTCGCTCCCGCGCCCGGTGACATCGACTACTGCGCCGTCAACGAGTACCTGGCGTACGCGAGCGCCTGGGCCCAGCGGCACGGCCCCGACGGCCATCGGGAGTTCGCGATCCTCTGGAGCGGCTGGCGGGAGGTCGGCGTCGCCAGCAGCGTCACCATGCGGGAGACCCTCAAACGCAACCGGATGGACGCCTACATCAGCACCGCGCAGGGATGCGCGCAGTTCCTCTCCGCCGTGACCCGGCCACCGGCCGGCGGGGTGACGTTCTTCATCCGGGAGGAGGAACGGGTGCTGCTGGCCCGGCGCGGGATCAGCACGTACGGTTCCGCCGCCGAGCCGCCGGTCCCCGCCCCGGACGCGCCGCCGCCCGCCCCGCCGGACCCGGCGCTGACCACGCCGCTGCTCGACGGTGTCCTGCACCGGGGCGAGAACTGGGCCGTCTACACCAAGACCTGGGATCCGCGGACCCTGGCCGAGCGGGACGGCCGGTGGATGCGCCACCACCGGGTCAACGGTGAGTACACGCTGCCGGGCACGTTTGTCCTCGAAGCCGCGGCCGGCGCGGCCGCGCCCCTCTGCCCCGGTCTCGTGGTCACCGGGTTCCGCGGTCTCGTCTGCCGGACGTCGGTCACGGTCAGGCTCGCCGGGCCGCCGCGCACCGTCGCGGTGGAGGCCCGGGTCACGAGCCGGAAGCGCGACCGCGCCGAGGTGGCCGTCCGGGTGACGGCGCACCGCATGGGCAGGAACGGCAAGGTGCTGCGCTTCAACGACCTGCTGTGCGAGACGACGGTCGTGCTGGCGGACCGCTTCCTCACGCTCCCCCGGCCCCCCGACTCCTCGTCCTACGAGCCCCGACCCGATTTCGCGATGCCGGTCTACTCCCCCGACCCGCCGATCTCGCTCACCGGCCCGTTCGCCGGCACCGGCGACTACGCCGTCGGTATGGACGGGAGCAGCGCCAGGTTCGGTCTCGACCACGCCGCCTGGGCCCCGGCCCTGGCGGGGATGACCGTACCGGCGCTCCTGCTGGACGCGATGGCGCAGCTGTTGCTGCTGCCCCCGCGCGGTGAGCGTCCGCCCCCGGTCGGCCCGATGGCGGGCCTCGACGAGGTCGATCTCGGGGGGCCGGGCAACGACTGCCAGCTCAGCGCGGAGAACCCGGTGATCCGGCTGCACTGCGACTTCGTCACGGGGGCCCTGACCGCCGTGACCGGGTACGGCCGGGTGCTGGCCCGGATCACCGGTGTCGGCGCACACGCGCCGGACCACAGCGGAGAGGTGCTCAGGCCCGGTGCCCGCGTCACCCAGTCGCCCCTTTCGTGACAGCCGAGGAGACAGCAGTGTTGTGGCAGGACATCACGATCGCCGGGACGGGTGCCTGGGTACCCCCCGTCAAGCCCGAGCACGACCCGTGGGACGGACCGGTCACCGGGCCGCCCTCCCTGCTGGCGCTCAACGGATTCACCTCGGCCGCCGTCTCGACGGACAGCACGGCCACGCAGATGGCGGCCCGGGCCGGCCTCAAGGCGCTGCGCCACGCGGACGTCGCCGGCGCCGACCTGAGCCTGCTCGTGCACGCCGGGTTCCAGGACGGGGACCACTACACGCCCGCGGCGTACCTGATGCGGGTGCTCGGGGGAAGGGACACCGCCTGGATCGAGGTCGGCGCCGCCAGTGACGGCGGGGCCGCCGCGCTCGTCACCGCGGCGGAACACCTCACCGCCCGGCCGGACGCGAAGGCCACGCTGGTCACGACCGGTGTCCGGTTCCCGGACGAACGGTGGGGCTATGCGCGGGAGCTGGGTTACGTGGCGGGTGACGCCGGCGCCGCCGCCGTCCTCACCCGGGGGACGGGCTTCGCCCGCCTGGTGGCGACCGCCCATGTCACGGAGCCACAACTGGAGGCGCAGACGAGGGCCAGGCAGGGGTACACCGGTGCCGCCCGGCGGTTCCCCGTCGAGGAGACCGGGTTCCTGCCCCACATCGACGTGCTGCAACGGGCCACCCACCGCTGCGTCGAGACCGTCCTCGACGAGGCCGGTGTGAAACCCGCGGACGTCGCGCACGTGGTGCCCATCGCGATCGGGTCGGTCGTGCTCGACATGCTGCTCAGCGGCTCACCGCTCGGTCTCCGTGCCGACGACACCAGCTGGACCTACGGCCGGCACCTCGGGCACGCCGGTCCGTCCGACATCCTGCTCGCCCTCGACCGGTCGTTCCGCGCCGGCGTGCTACGGGCCGGGGACCGTGTCCTCGTCGTCAGTTTCGGGGTCGGTTTCCGCTGGACCACCGCGCTGTTGGAAATCACGCGCGATCCGTCGGCACGGCACCGGCCGGTCACTCACCGACAGAAAGAAGTTGTCCATGGCTGACACGAGTACGGCGACCGCCGCGTCGCTTCCGCTAGCTCCGCGGGCCCTGCCGCTGCTGGGCCACGCGCTGCCCCTGCTCCGCGATCCGCTGGCGTTCATCATGTCGCTGTCCGGGTACCGCCAGATGGTACGCGTCCGGCTGGGCCCGAGCACCGCCGTGATGATCTGCGATCCGGCTCTGACCCGTCAGGTGTTCCTGAACGACCGCGTCTTCGACAAGGGCGGCCCGATCTACGACCGGATCCGCGAGGTCATCGGCGACGGCCTGTCCACCTGCTCGTACCCCTTGCACCGGCGGCAACGGCGGCTGTGCCAGCCGTCGTTCCACCCCTCCCGGCTCCCCGGGTACGGGGCGGTGTTCGCCAGAGCGGCCGAGCTGAAGACGGGAACGTGGCGCGACGGCGACGTCCTCGACATCACGCAGGAGATGATGACGCTGACGACGCGCGGCACCATGGAGACGATGTTCAGCGGGGCGCTGCCGGCGGAGACCATGCGGCAGGCCCTGGCCGACACCGCCACCATCGTGAGCGCGTTCTTCCGCCGGATGATGACGCCGGCCCTGCTGCGCGGGCTGCCGACTCCCCGGAAGCGGCGGTACGACCAGGCCCGTGACCGGCTGTCGGCCACCATCTCGCACATCATCGCCGAACGGCGTGCCGATCCGACCGACCACGCCGACCTGCTCTCCACGCTGGTCGCGGCGGTCGACGACGAGAGCCAGGACGGGCAGAAACAGCTGAGCGACGCCGAACTGGCGGACGAGGCCCTCACGTTCTTCCTCGGCGGGATGGAGACCACGGCCATCACCCTGGCCTGGGCGCTGCACCTGCTCGCCACGAACCCGGACGTCCAGCAGCGCCTCCAGGCCGAGACCGACACCGTACTGAACGGGGAGAAGCTCGATCCCGCGCACCTGCCCTCGCTCGGCCTGGCGACCCGGGTGGTGACCGAGGCGCTGCGGCTGTATCCGCCCGCCTGGATGATGACCCGCGTCCTGAGGGAGGACGCCGAACTCGGCGGGGTACGGCTCAAGGGCGGCAGCACCATCGTGCTGAGCCCGTACCTCCTGCACCGCAGGCCCGACCTCTACACCGAGCCCGACCGGTTCGACCCGGACCGCTGGCTCGGCGCGCAGCCCGACCGGGCCGCCTACATCCCGTTCGGCGCCGGAGCCCGCAAGTGCATCGGGGACCAGTTCGCCCTCAGCGAGGCCATCCTGGCCCTCACCGCCATCGTCGCCCGCTGGGAGCTGTCCCCCGTCGGGGACGAGCCGTTCCGGCCCAAGGTGGAGACCAGCCTGAGTTCGCGCGGACTGAGTCTGCGGCTCAGTGAGCGGCGGACGGGCGGCGGCGCCGGGGTCAGCGCGGCCGTGCCGCGGCCCGCCTCCGCCCAGCCGTCCGTCCCGTCGTCCACGCAGCCGGGCGTCGCCGCCTGCCCGGTGACCCACCAGGAGTGACGCCATGAAGCCTCATCTGAAGCCGCTGGTGAAGCAGCTCCTCACCTCCCGGAGGGTCGGCCGGCCCGGTGCGGCCCCGGCCGACACCCTGCGCGCCCCCTCCCTCCCGTACCCGGACGGGTGGTTCTGTCTGGCCTTCACCGACGAGGTGCGGCCCGGGTCCGTCGTCACCCGTCCGCTCGCGGGCGCGGAGGTCGTCCTGTACCGGACGGCCGGAGGGGTGCTGCGGGCCGTCCGGCCCCAGTGCCCCCATCTGGGAGCGCATCTGGGCGTCGGCGGATCGGTCGAGGGCGAGGATCTCGTCTGCCCCTTCCACCGGTTCGCGTTCGACCCGGCCGGTGCCTGTGTGCGTACGGGGTACGACAAGCCGCCGCCGAAGGCATCGCTGGCGCAGTACCCGGTGTGCGAGGCCAACGGCGCGGTCTACGTGTGGTGGCACGCCCTCGGCCTGCCCCCGCACTGGGAGGTCCCGGTCCTCCCGCTGGACGACCGGCAGCCGTTCAGCCACGACACCTTCGACCTCGCGGGTCACCCGCAGGACGTCATCGAGAACGCGTTCGACTGGGGTCACCTGCCGGCGCTGCACGGTCT
This sequence comes from Streptomyces sp. NPDC087420, assembly GCF_044744165.1. Classification (NCBI taxonomy): domain Bacteria; kingdom Bacillati; phylum Actinomycetota; class Actinomycetes; order Kitasatosporales; family Streptomycetaceae; genus Streptomyces; species Streptomyces sp. NPDC087420. The sequence continues at coordinate 328,727 of NZ_JBIUXU010000005.1, read as the reverse complement.
CAAGGGTCTTGACATCGAGGGCGCACCGGTGGCCGGGGAACAGGTCAGCACCGTCACCGCGACGGCCCGCGGCACCATGATGCGCGGGTTCCGCCAGTCCTACTCGCTCACGGTGATCGGGCTGGCGACCATCGCGGCGTCGACGGCCCTGCCCCGGGGCGCGGGCCACCTCTACGTCATGCTCCACGCGACGGCGACCGGCCCGGGGCGCATCCAGCTCCGGTTCGGTACGAAGCTGGAGCTGAAGGGCGTTCCCGGCGTGCCGGAGAGGATCGGGCGCGCGACGGCGATGCCCGCCGCCCGGCTGCTCAGCACGGTCCTCCAGCGGGTGGCACGGGTCGACACCGGGGCGGACCTGCTGATGTGGCACTACCAGGAGCACGTCGAGCGGCCGAAGCTCGCCAAGGGCGACGGTCCGATCGGCCGGTACCGGCAGTGGGCGCAGCAGTTCTACACGGAACCCACCGGCGGCACGGTGTCTCCGCGACCCGCCCTGACCGAGATGAGCCGCGCGGAGGAGTGAGTGCCGACGACGGGCGGGACCGAAGGAGAGGTGACATGGCAGCGGAGAGCGGTACGCCCGGCGCCGGGCTGCGACTGGCGGTGCTCGGAGCGGGGGTGATGGGGTCGGGCATCGCCGCGCTGGCGGTCGGGCACGGGGTGGCGGTGTCGCTGATCGACCTGGACCGGCGCCGCCTGGACGAGGCGCCGGCGCGGATCGGTCACCAGGTACGGACGGCGCGGCTGATGGGCGCGTTGCCGGACGGGGCCGTTCCCGGCGCTCTGGTCACGGGCCTGTCGCTCGACGGCCTGGTGACGTCCGGCGACGCGGCCCCCACCGCGGTGATCGAGGCGGTCACCGAGGACGCGGACGCCAAGGCGAAGGTCCTCGCGGACGTGTCCGCGCTGGTCGCGCCGGGCACTCCGATCATCTCGAACACGTCGGCGATTCCCATCGACGAACTGGCCCGGGCGACCGTACGGCCCATGGATCTGATCGGCACCCACTTCATGAACCCGCCCTATCTGATCCGGACGGTCGAGGTCATCCGGGGTACGCACACCGGCGAGGCCACCCTCGACGCGCTGCGGGCCCTGCTCGCCGCGCTGGGCCGGCAGCCGATCGTGGTCAACGACGCGCCGGGTTTTGTCACGAGCCGGATCCTGCACCCGATGATCAACGACGCGGTCCGGGTGGTGGCGGCGGGCACCGCGAGTGCGGAATCGGTCGACCGGCTCATGCAGGGCTGCCTCGGCCACCCGACGGGCCCGCTGCGCACCGCCGACCTCATCGGGCTGGACAACCTGGCCGACTCGCTGTGGGTGCTGCACAGCAGGACGGGCGACGAAGGGTGCCGCCCCTGCGACCTGCTGCTGGAGATGGTGCGGGCGGGCCACCTCGGCCGCAAGAGCGGGCGCGGCTTCTACGAGTACGAGGGAGAACAAGCATGACCACGTCATCCGACCGGCAGGTGCCGGAACCCGTCGGCGATTCCGGCATCGTCCAGGCGGACCTGCTGCTGTTCCTGGCGAACCGTACGGGAAGGACCTGGACGGCCGACACGGACGTCTTCGGCTCCGGAGGGCTGTCCTCGCTCTTCGCCATGGAGATGGTGGTGCACCTGGAGAGGACGTACGGCGTCTCCATCCGCGGCGGCGACCTGCGGATGGAGAACTTCCGCACCGTGCTCCGGATGGCCGCACTGGTCGAACGGCTCCGGCAGCCCGCCCCCGGCGGCTCCGGTGCGTGAAGCCGTCGCCGCGGCGGCCTCGGCGGTCACCGAGCTGGTCGGCGACCGGGCGTCCGACTGGGACAGGGCGGGCCGGCTGCCCGAGGAGGTGGTGCGGAAACTGGGCGCGGCCGGGCACCTGACCGCCCAGGTCCCGGTGCGGTACGGCGGACCGGGGTGGAGCAGCGCGGACAGCGGCGAGTTCACCGCCCACGTCGGCAGTCTGTGCGGCTCGCTGCGGAGCGTCATGACGTCGCAGGGTATGGCCGCGTGGGCCGTCGAACGGCTGGGCGACCCGGCGCAGGCGGCGGATCTGCTGCCGCGGCTGGCCTCGGGCGACACGGCGGCCGTGGCCTTCAGCGAACCGGAGGCGGGCAGTGATCTGTCGGCCGTCGCGACCACCGTCACCGTCGACGGGGACAGCCTGTCGCTCACCGGCCGCAAGACGTGGGTGACCGCCGCCGAGTACGCCGATCTCTTCCTGGTCGTCGCGCGGATGGACGAGGGAGGTGCGGTGGTGGTGGTGCCCAGGACCGCCCCGGGGGTCACGGTGCGGCGGGTGGCCGATCCCCTGGGCTGCCGGGCGGCCGGGCACGCGGACGTACGGCTCGACGCGGTGCGGTTGCCGCTCGGCAGCCTGCTCGGTGGCGGGCGGCAGCCGCTGTCCCTGCTCGTGACGACGGCTCTGGCCTACGGCCGGATCTCCGTCGCCTGGGGTTGTGTGGGGATCCTGCGGGCCTGCGTGGCGGCGGCCGCCGGCCACGCCCGGTCCCGGCACCAGTTCGGCCGGCCGCTGGGGCGGCACCAGCTCGTCGCCCGGCACCTGGCCGACCTGTGGGCCGCCGAGCAGGTCGCCACCCGGGTCTGCGAGTACGCCAGCCGCTGCTGGGACGAGAACGCCGCCGACCTGGTCAGCTCCGTCGTGCTGGCGAAGTACGTCAGCGCCGGGCACGCCGCCAGGGGTGCGGCCGCGGCGGTCCAGGTGCTCGCGTCGGCCGGGGCCCGGGACGGTCACGTGGTCGCGCGGGCGTACCGCGACGCCAAGCTCATGGAGATCATCGAGGGCAGCGACGAGATGTGCCAGCTGATCCTGGCGGACCACGCGCTCGGCCGGCCGTGACCCCGCCTCCCGCGCGAACCCGTGACCTCCCGAAAAGGAGCCGAAGTTGAGCGACACCGCCCCGGCGGTCCCGCCCGTGGCCGTGAAGTGCCTGGTCTGGGACCTCGATAACACACTCTGGCGCGGCACGTTGCTGGAGGACGAGAACGTCGTCCTGTCCGAAGCGGTCCGCGAGGTGGTCGCGGGCCTGGACGCGCGGGGCGTACTCCAGTCGGTGTGCAGCCGGAACGACCACGACCTCGCCTGGGCACGGCTGGAGGCGCTCGGCGTCGCCGACTACTTCGTCGTGCCGGAGATCGGCTGGGGGCGCAAGTCCGACGCCGTACGCCGGATCACCGAACAGCTGGACTTCGCCCCCGGCACCGTGGCCTTCATCGACGACCAGCCGGCCGAGCGGGCCGAGGTCGCCCACCACCTCCCGGAGGTGCGCTGCTACCCGGCGGAGGACGCCGCGTCGCTGCTCGGCCTGCCCGAGTTCAGCCCCGGGCCGGTGACCGCCGACTCGCAGCAGCGCAGGAAGAGGTACCAGGCCGGCTTCCGGCGCACGGACGAGCGGACGCGGTTCACCGGCTCGCACGAGGACTTCCTCCGCTCGCTGGACATGGTGATACGCATCGGGCGGGCCACGGAGGACGACCTGTCGCGGGTCGAGGAGCTGACGCTGCGCACCAGCCAGATGAACGCGACCGGGGTGCACTACCCGGACGCGGTGCTGCGCTCCCTCCTCGCCCGGCCCGGCTACGAGGTCCTGGTCACCACGCTCTCCGACCGCTTCGGGCCGCACGGCGCGGTGGGGGTGCTGCTGCTCAGGAAACACGCGCGGGCGTGGCACCTCAAGCTGCTCGCCACCTCGTGCCGGGTGGTGGCGTTCGGCGCCGGCACGATCATCCTGAACTGGCTGGCGGACCACGCCGCCCGGGCCGGTGTCCATCTGCTGGCGGACTTCCGCGCCACCGACCGCAACCGGATGATGGAGATCGCCTACCGGTTCGCGGGTTTCGACGAGCGGCCCTGTGACTGCCGGGGTCCGGTCACGGGCGGTTCCGGCGACGACGTCCAGCTGCTGCACCTCGCCCCGGGGCTGCGGGACGCCCCCACGACGGCCCGGCTGATCGCTCCGGACCTCACCGTCCCGGCCGCCGCGGTCACCTCCGGCGGACCAGAGTGATGCCGTCCGCCATCGGGAGCATGCAGAGGTCGACCCGCTGGTCGTCCCGGATCCTGGCGTTGACCTCGCGGACACCGGCGGTGTCCGCGTCGTCGGCGAGGGGATCGATGACCCGGCCGAAGAAGAGCGTGTTGTCGACCACGACCAGGCCGCCCGGCCGCACGAGCCGCAGGGCCAGTTCGTAGTACCGCGGATAATTCGCCTTGTCCGCATCGATGAAAACCAGACCGAAACGGCCGGAGAAACCGTCGGCGAGCATTTCCTCCAGCGTTTCCGCCGCCTCGCCGATACGCACATCAATTCGTTCGGAAACTCCCGCCCGCCGCCAGTACGCGGCACCGATCTCAGGCCACCGCTCACTGATGTCACAGGTGACCAAACGCCCGTGCGGCGGCAGAGCGCGTGCCATGCACAGGGTGCTGTAGCCGGTGAAGGTGCCGATCTCCAGCACTTCCGTGACACCGGTGGCCGCGACCAGGAACGCGAGGAACTGCCCCTCCTCCGCCATGACCTGCATCGCCTCGCCGGCGGGCAGCTCCGCGGTCGTCCGGCGCAGATCGCGGAGAATCTCGTCTTCCCGGAGCGAGAACTCCCTCACGTATTCGAGAAGATCAGGGCCGGCCGCGATCTGATTCGCCATGTCAAAACCGTAGAGGGTTGTCCATGGCAATTCAATGGCGCATTGCCGCGCCACCGCGGTGTGGTACGCGCCCCGCGCCTCCCGGCTTATGCGCGGGGGTCCTGGCGTTCGCCGCGCAGGGCCGCCACGCGGCGGTACAGTTCCGTCGCCTCGGCGCTTCTGCCCAGTTGTTCCAGGCAGTGCGCCTCGTCGCTGCGGCTGGTCAGGGTGTCCGGGTGGGACGCGCCCAGGACCCGTTCGCGGGTGCCGGCGACCTGGCGGTAGCCGGCCAGGGCGTCCTCCCAGCGGCCCAGCCAGCCCAGGCCCACGGCGACCTCGCGGCGGCTCACCAGGGTGTCGGGGTGGTCGGGGCCGAGGACCCGTTCGCGGATCGCCCAGACCTCCCGCGCCTCCCGCAGCGCCTCCTCCCAGCGCGCGAGCCGCCCCAGGTTCACCCCGACGCCGTGCCGCGCGCGCAACGTCTCCGGGTCGGCCCCGCCGCTCACCCGCTTGAGGTCGTCCGCCAGCGCGCGGTAGAGCTCCAGCGCCTCCGTGTCACGGCCGAGGCGGCCCAGGCAGATGCCCACCTCGTACCGCGCGGCGAGGGTGTCGGCGTGGTCGGGGCCGAGCGCCCGCGCCCGCGCCGCCCCGACCTCGCGGTAGCTGCCGAGCGCCTCCGCCCAGCGCTCCAACAGCCCCAGGGTGCGGGCCACTTCGCAGCGCGTGGCGAGCGTGTCGGGGTGCGTGGTGCCGAGGACGCGGGCACGGACCCGTACCACCTCCCTGGCCAGCTGGTACGCGTCCTCCAGCCGGCCCAGCCTGCTCAGGTTGCCCGCCAGGTTGTGACGGCAGCGCAGGGTGTCCGGGTGCTCGTCGCCCTTCGTGCGTTCGTGGGAGGCGAGCACCGCGGCGTACACGCCGTGGGCCTCGAAGTGCCGGCCGAGCCGCCCCAGCGCGTACGCCGTCTCCTGGCGCGCCGCCAGGGTGTCGGGATGGTCGGGACCGAGCGCGCGCTCGCGGCCCTCCGTCACGCTCCCGAACTCGCGCAGCGCCTCCGCCGTGCGTCCCGTACCGCTCAGGGCGACACCGATCTCGTACCGGCTGGCGAGGGTGTCGGGGTGGTCGGGGCCGAGTGTCTGGGCGCGTTCGGCGGCGACGTCGCGGTGGGTCTCCTCCGCCTCGGCCCAGCGGCCCGCGCGGCCCAGGCCCACCCCCGCGTCGTGGCGGCCGGCCAGGACGGCGAGGCGCTCGGGCGACGGGCCCTGGTCGTGAGGCTCGTACGTGCGATCGGTGAGAAGGACGGGGTGCGGGCCGGCCGGACCGGTCCATCCGCCGGTCAGTCCGGTCGCGGGGTCGGGCAGCGGCGACGGCAGGACCGTCGTGCCGGTCGCCTTGTGCCCGGTGGTCATGCCCCGGGTCCAGGACGGCAGCGGAGCGCCGCCGGGGAGCTGGGGCACGGAGTCGTACACCTGACCGGCCCCGTGCCCGAGCCCGTGCCGGCCACGGCCGTGGCCGGGCCCCGGGCCGGGCACGTACGCCACCGCGAGCCCCCGCCCTCCGGCGCCCGCGCCGAGCCGCCGCCGCAGGTCGCCCGCGTCCGCCGGCCGTTCGTCGGGGGTCTTCGCCAGCAGGTCGAGGACGATCCGCTCGAAGAACGCGGGAAGCTCCGGCCGGTGCGTGCGCGGCGGTTCGGGCACGGTGTCCCGGTGCCCGACGAGCACCGACCACGCGTCCTCCAGGTCGAACGGCGGCGCCCCCGTGGCGAGTTCGTACAGCACACAGCCCAGCGAGTACAGGTCGGAGCGGTGGTCTATGTCGCCCGCGCCGATCTGCTCGGGCGACATGTAGTGGGGGGTCCCCATCGCCACGCCCATGCCGGTGAGTTGGGAGCTCTGTTCCAGGTCGCGGCCCAGCCTGGCGATGCCGAAGTCGCAGATCTTCACCGTGCCGTCGGTGAGCCGCATGATGTTCGCGGGCTTCAAGTCGCGGTGGATGATGCCCTGTTCATGGGTGTACGCGAGGGCGTCCGCGACCTGCTCCGCGATGTCCACGACCTCGGCCACCGGCAGCGGCCCGCGTTTGTTGTCCTCCAGGAGCTGGCCCAGGTCCCGGCCTTCCAGCAGCTCCATCACCAGGTAGAGCACGCCGTCGTGTTCACCGAAGTCGTGGACGACCGTGACCCCGCGGTGCTGGAGCGCCGCCGCGACCCTGGCCTCGCGCCGGAACCGCTCGCGCATGACCCGCCCGGCGGCGTCTCCCTGCGGGAGACCCACCGGCTTGAGGCACTTGACCGCGACGCGCCGGCCGAGCGACTCGTCGCGCGCGCGCCACACCTCGCCCATCCCCCCGCGCCCGATCAGTTCGAGCAGCCGGTACCGGCCCTGGATCAGCCTGGTGTCCGCCATCGCGTGCTGTCGCCCCCGTCGCCTCGCCGCGCCCTCCCCGGCCCGTACCCAGTATGGCCGCCCGGCCGTGTGGTGTGTACGGGGACGGGCCGTGTGACGGAACCGTGTCACGAGGTCCCGCCCGCCGATCATGGGGAATCGGGTGGCCAGGAGGAAGTGGCTTCCGTTTCGCCGGGCGGACGCGCGCTCGGCGTTGCACGATGGCAGCATGCTGCTGGCACCGCTCGCCCGCGTCTCCCGGGAGGTCGCCGAGACATCGGCGCGATCCCGGAAGATCTCCATGCTGGCCGGACTCTTCCGCACGGCCGGTCCCCAGGACGTGCCCGTCGTCATCCCCTACCTGGCCGGACGGCTGCCCCAGGGCCGGATCGGGATCGGCTGGAACGCCCTCAAGGACCCGCCGCCGCCGGCCGGCCGGGCCACCCTCACCGTCCACCACGTCGACGACACCTTCACCGCGCTCGCGGCCGTGTCGGGGCCCGGCTCGCAGGCCGAGCGGCGGCGGCTGGTGCAGGAGCTGCTGGGGGCGGCCACCGGGGAGGAGCAGCGCTTCCTGGTGGGGCTGATCTCCGGCGAGGTGCGGCAGGGCGCGCTGGACGCCGTCGCCGTGGAGGCGCTGGCCGAGACGTCGGGCGCGGCGGCGGGCGCCGTGCGGCGGGCCGTGATGCTGGCCGGTTCGCTCCAGCACGTGGCGGAGCGGCTGCTGGCGGAGGGCCCGCACGTGCTGGAGGAGTTCCTGCTGACCGTGGGGCGGCCCGTGCTGCCGATGCTCGCGCAGAGCGCGGCGGACGTGGCCGAGGCGATCGGCCGGCTCGGGGCGTGCGCCGTGGAGGAGAAGCTGGACGGGATCCGGGTGCAGGTGCACCGCGACGGCGGGACGGTACGGATCTTCACCCGCACGCTCGACGACATCACGGACCGGCTGCCCGAGGTGGTGGACATCGCGGCCACGCTGGACGGCGACGGTTTTGTGCTGGACGGGGAGGTCATCGCGCTGGACGAGCGGGGCAGGCCCCGGCCGTTCCAGGAGATCGCGAGCCGGGTCGGGTCACGGACGGACGTGGCGACCGCCGCGACGGCGGTGCCGGTCTCCCCCGTCTTCTTCGACATCCTGTCGCTCGACGGCGAGGATCTCCTCGACCTGACGTTCGCGGAGCGCCACGAGGCGCTGGCGCGGCTGGTCCCCGAGCCGATGCGGGTACGGAGGATCGTGGTGCCGGGTACGGACGGGCGCGGCGGGGAGACCGCCGGCACGCGTACCCGGGACGCCGAGGCGTTCCTGGCGGACACCATGGCCAGGGGCCACGAGGGGGTCGTGGTGAAGGCGCTGGACACCCCGTACAGCGCGGGCAGGCGCGGGGCGGGGTGGCTGAAGGTCAAACCGGTGCACACGCTGGACCTCGTCGTGCTGGCCGCCGAGTGGGGCCACGGCCGGCGCACGGGAAAGCTGTCGAACCTGCATCTGGGCGCGCGCCGGGAGGACGGGTCGTTCGTCATGCTCGGCAAGACCTTCAAGGGCCTGACGGACGTGATGCTGGAGTGGCAGACCGGCCGGCTGCGCGAGCTGGCGGTCCGCGACGACGGCTTCACCGTGACCGTACGGCCCGAGCTGGTCGTCGAGATCGCGTACGACGGGCTCCAGCGGTCGTCCCGCTACCCGGCGGGGGTGACCCTGCGGTTCGCGCGCGTCGTCCGCTACCGCGAGGACAAGCGGGCGGCGGACGCCGACACGGTGGAGACCGTGCTGGCCGCCCACAACCAGGGATGAACGGTCCGCCGGGGGTCAGCGGTCCGCCGGGGATGAGCGGTCCGCCGGGGATGAGCGGTCCGCCGGGGAAGGTCGAGGGCCCGGGACCGGTGACGGCCGGTCCCGGGCCGCGCGGCTACTGAGCGGTGCCGCGCGGGACGACCGACGAGAGAACCGCCGGAAGCGAGCGCCAGTCCGCGGAGATCAGGCTGGCGTTCTTACCCGCCAGCAGGGACAGCCGATCCCGGGCCTGCTGCTCGGTGGGGTTGGTGCCGTCGATGGCGGGCGCCACGTTGTGGGCGTCCGTCATCAGGACGAAGTAGTGCCGCTGGTCGTACCAGGCGGTGTCGATCCCGCCCGCGACCCACGCGGAGGCGTCACCGTCGAAGAAGACGAACCACGGGCGGATCGAGGCGTCCGCGTAGCGGGTGCGCGGGTCGCCGGCCGCGACGTTGTGCACGGCGGGGAAGGCCGTGGCCTCGCCCAGCCGGCCGGCCGCCTTGAGGTCGCGGAGGTAGGTGGCGTACTCCCGGTCGGTCCACAGCGTGTCGAAGGGGTTCTGCTCCTCGACCGTGCCGGGGATCAGCTCGATGATGAACTTGCCCGCCAGCTGCGCGCGGGTGGGCCAGGCGCCGGCCTGGGAGGCCTCGTCGAGGGTGGCGCGGTTGCCGACCAGGTCGCCGGGGCGGTAGACGGCGTCGCCGAGCTTGCTGCTGACGAGGGCGTCGAAGGCGGCGGGGCCGCGGCCCGCCGAACCCAGGAAGCCGTCCTTCATCTCGACCTTGAGGACGATGGGGCGGTGGCCGGGGTTGGCGTTGTGCCACGTTCTCAGGTCGGTGAGGCAGCCGCCCAGGTCGCGGTTCTGCGTGTTGGTCCGCAGCTGCGCGACGGTGGTGGCGTTCGCGCAGTTGTTGTTGTTGCTGACCGGGCTGTCGTGCGACACGCGCCAGGAGGCGCCGAACACGTTGGTCCACACGTCGAGTTCGAGCATCCCGGCGCCGGAGTCCAGGGCGTCGGCGAAGTACGGGAACGTCGTCTTGACGTAGGCGTTGTGCACGCCGACCCCGGTGGTGGAGGAGTACGGCAGCTGACCGGTGTCGGCCGCCTGGGCCGAGGTGGTGGCGAGAGCGAGAAGCGCGACGGCGGCCACCGTCGTACGAAGGAGCTTTGCCATAGTCCCTGATCCTCCTGGAGCGCATGTGTGGGGCATGTCAACCGAGGAGGAGCGTAAGGGAGTTCAGTGACGTACGGGGGGACACGAGCTTACGTGTGCGATCACGCGGGCGACGGGCGGGAGGCCAACACACCGCACCGGGGCCTCAACGCCGCTACCCCGGCCGAGGGCGCGGCCGGGGTAGCGGGGTGAAGCTCAGCTGTGTGCGGTTGTTCAGCCGTGCGAAGAGTCAGTCACGCGCGTCCGTCACTCGTGCGAAGGGACGGGTGCGGTGCTGACGCTTCGTCACATCCGTACTTCTCGGAGGACTTGCTTCTTGGAGGACTACTTCTTGACGGAGTAGGAGTGCGCTCCCACACCGGCGAGGGCGCCGCCGTCGACGATCAGGTACTCGTCGCGCTGGGGCGTGCCCGCGAAGAAGTTCTCCAGGATCTCGCGCGTACCCGCCGCGTAGCGGGCCTGGGCGGAGAGCGAGGAGCCCGAGATGTGCGGCGTCATGCCGTGGTTCGGCATGGTCCGCCACGGGTGGTCGGCCGGGGCGGGCTGCGGGTACCACACGTCGCCCGCGTAGCCGGCGAGCTGACCGCTCTCCAGCGCGCGTACGATCGCGTCGCGGTCGGTGATCTTCGCCCGCGCGGTGTTGATGAGGTACGTGCCGCGCTTCATCTTGGAGAGCAGCTCGTCGCCGAACAGGCCCTCGGTCTCCGGGTGGAGGGGCGCGTTGATGGTGACGACGTCGCAGTGCGGGACCATGGCCTCGGCGCTCTCGTGCCAGGTCAGGTTCAGCTCCTGCTCGATGGCCTCCGGGAGACGGTGGCGGTCGGTGTAGTGCAGGCCGACGTCGAAGGGGGCGAGGCGGCGCAGCACCGCGAGGCCGATGCGGCCGGCGGCGACGGTGCCGACCTGCATGCCCTCCAGGTCGTACGAGCGGGCGACGGCGTCGGCGATGTTCCAACCGCCGTCCAGGACGATCTTGTTGGACGGCAGGTAGTTGCGTACCAGGCCCAGCGTCATCATCACGACGTGCTCGGCGACGCTGATGCTGTTGCAGTACGTGACCTCGGCGACGGTCACACCCTTGGCGATGGCCGCGTCGAGGTCGACGTGGTCGGAACCGATGCCGGCCGTGATGGCGAGCTTCAGGTTCTTGGCCTTCGCGATGCGCTCGGCCGTCAGGTACGCCGGCCAGAAGGGCTGCGAGATGACGATGTCGGCGTCGACCAGCTCCTGGTCGAAGACCGAACCGTCACGGTCCTTGTCGGACGTGACGACCAGGGTGTGGCCCTGGGACTCCAGGTAGCCGCGCAGACCCAGTTCGCCGGAGACACTGCCGAGGAGGTGACCGGGGGTGAAGTCGATGCCCTGAGGAGTGGGCGCCGTCTGACCGCCGGGGTAGCTCTCGATCTTCGGGATGTCGTCACGCGCGTACGTCTTCGGGTACCCGTCGATCGGGTCGTCGTACAGCACACACAGCACCTTTGCCATGATGGCGGCTCCTCATCGTTCAGTGCGGGAAGATGCTTAAAGGTTCCTCCTGACCAGCGGGGACGGCAAAGCGAAAGTGTCTATGCCGGGATAGGCAACGGCTATCCGCGGGCGGGGCGCGGGCCGTCGGCCGGTGGTCCCGCCGGGCGCAGGTAGATGTCCAGGAGACCGTCGAGCGCTTCCCGTACGCCCGCTTCCCTGGCGATCTGCAACAAGGCCCTGGCCAGGACGGGTTCGGGGGTGCGGTCGGCGATGACCAGGCCGACGCGCGGGCCGTGCGCGGGCTTCTCCAGGGGCACCACGCGCATGCCGTCGGGTACGCCGAACATGTGCAGCCAGGCGTGGGAGATGACGCTGGACCAGTGACCCGCCGTCAGGTGCGCGTAGAGCGCGGCCACGGAATCGGTCTCGATGGCGGGGGTCACCTCGGGCGCGCCGTCGGCGGCGAAGTACTCGTCCATGATGCGGCGGTTGCGCATCTGCGGGGCGAGGAGGCACAGCGGCAGCGCGGCGATCTGGGCCCAGCGCGCCACCTCCTGTCCTGCCATGGGGCCGTCCTGGGGGGTGAGGAGGAGGTAGCGCTCCTCGTAGAGCGGGGTCCTGCGGACGTGGGAGAGGCTGTCGTCGTCCAAGTAGGTGACGGCGATGTCGAGTTCGAACTCGGCGAGCCGCTGGTTGATGTCCCGGGAGGAGAGCGAGTCGAGCGAGACGCGGGCCTGCGGGTGCCGTTCCACGAACGGGGTGGTGAGCAGGGAGGCGGCCGTGAGCGCGGTGGGGATGGCGCCCATGCGCAGGGTGCCGGCGAGGCCGCCGCGCATCGCGGACAGCTCGTGGCGCAGCGCGTCGCGCTCGGCGAGGATCCGGTGGGCCCAGAGCAGGACCCGCTCGCCTTCCGGCGTCAGTCCTTCGAAGCGGCGGCCGCGCCGGACGATGGGGACGTCCAGCTCGCGTTCGAGTTTGCGGATCGCCGCGGAGAGCGACGGCTGTGACACGTAGCAGGACGCCGCCGCCCGGGCGAAGTGCCGTTCCCGTGCGAGCGCGACCAGATACTCCAGTTGTCGCAGCAACATCGTGTGCTCCCCTGCTCTCTTCCGCCCCTCCACCCTGCCAGGCCCGGGGCCCCTCGCCACCCCCTGGACCGGCCGGATTCCCGCCGGGACCGGCCTGATACCGACGGGTCGGCCCTCACCGCGCCACCAGGGTGACTTCGGTGGCCTTGACGCTGGTCCAGACGGCGGCGCCGTCGGCCAGGCGGAGTTCCGCGGCGGCCTCGGGGGTGATCTCGGCGACCAGGTCGGGCGCCTCGGGCGAGGTGATCAGAATCCGCAGCCGGCTGCCGAGGGCGGTGATCTCCCGGACGGTGCCCGGCCAGACGTTGCGCGGGCTGCCCGCCGGGCGGTCCCGGTGTACGGAGACGGCTTCGGGGGCGATGATCGCGAGGGCGGCGGAGCCGGGGGCCAGAGGGTCGGCGACGACGAGCCGTCCGCCGCCGCCGAGGACCAGCCCGTCGGGTCCGAACGTGCCCGGCCAGGCGTTGCGGCCCAGCATCCTGGCGACCCAGGGCGAGCGTGGGTTCCGGGTCACTTCGGTGGGCGGGGCGTCCTGGAGGGCGCGTCCGGCGTCGAGTACGAGGACCCGGTCGGCCAGGGAGACGGCTTCGACGGGGTCGTGGGTCACGATCAGGCAGACACCGCCGAAGCCGTCGAGGTGGCGGCGGAGGGTGTGCCGTACCTGCCCCCGGGTGGTCTGGTCGAGGGCGGCCAGCGGTTCGTCGAGGAGCAGGAGCCGGGGCCGGGCGGCGAGCGCGCGGGCCAGGGCGACGCGCTGGGCCTGGCCGCCGGAGAGCTGGTGGGGGCGGCGGGCCGCGAGATGGCCGACGCCGAGCCGGTCGAGCCACTCTTGGGCGGCCCGGCGCGCGTCGGCGCGGCGCACGCCGTGGGCGCGCAGGCCGTAGGCGGTGTTGGCGAGGGCGTTGAGGTGGGGGAAGAGCGCGCCGTTCTGCGGCACCCAGGCGACGTCGCGCCGGTGCGGGGGCAGGGCGGTGACGTCCAGGTCGCCGAGGCGCAGCGCGGCGTGGGAGCGGGGGGTGAGCCCGAGGAGGGCGCGCAGGAGGGTGGTCTTGCCCGCGCCGTTGGGGCCGACGACGGCGATGGTGGTGCCGGGCTCGGCGTCGAGGGTGAGGTGGGTGAACCCGGTGACCTCGGCGTGCAGCCGCCACGCGCCTGCGGCGGGCGTCGCGGGATCCGGTACGGCGTCCGGGCCGGGCGCCTCGTGCGCCTCGGAGGTCCCGCCCGCGTCGTCCGCCCCGTACGTTCCCTCCGCCGGAACGTCCCCACCGGTCGCACGGTCGCGGGTGCCGCCGCCCGTCCAGCGGCCGCGCAGTGCGATCAGTACGGCCATGGCGATGGCGAGCAGCAGCAGGGAGACGGAGGTCGCCGCCTCCGGGTCGTCCTGGAGCAGCAGGTAGACCCGGAGCGGGAGGGTCTGGGTGGTGCCGGGCAGGTTGCCGGCGAAGGTGATCGTCGCGCCGAACTCGCCGAGCGCCCGCGCCCAGGTCAGCGCGGCGCCGGCGGCCAGTCCCGGGGCGACCATGGGGAGGGTGACGGTGAGGAACACCCGTACCGGCGAGGCGCCCAGCGACGCGGCGGTCTCCTCGTAGGCGGGCCGCAGACCGGCGAGGGCGCCTTCGAGGCTGATGATGAGGAAGGGCATCGCCACGAAGGTCGCGGCGAGGACCGCGCCGGAGGTGTGGAACGGCAGGGTGATGCCGAAGCTGTCCTCCAGCCAGGGCCCGAGCAGCCCCCGGCGGCCGAAGCCGAGAAGCAGCGCGACCCCGCCCACGGTGGGCGGCAGGACCATGGGCAGCAGGACCAGGGAGCGCACCAGGGTCTTGCCGGGGAACCTCACCCGGGCCAGCAGCCAGGCCAGCGGGACCCCGAACAGCAGGGACAGGCCGAGGGACCAGAACGACACGATCAGCGAGAGCTTCAGCGCCTCGACCGTGTCGGGTTCGGTCAGGTGGGTGCCGAGCCTGCTCCACTCCGTACGGGCGAGGATCCCGACCAGGGGCAGCAGCAGGAACGCGATCGCGAGCAGCGCGGGCAGGAGCAGGGTGAGGGGAGCGCCGCGGGGGTGGAGGCGTCCGCCCGGGAACGCCCGGTTCATCGGGCGTCCCCGGAGACGGTCCGCCCCCCGTCGGGAGGGGTCACGGCTTCTGGAACCCGGCGTCCTGGAGGATCTTCTGGGCCTCGGGGCCGCTGAGCCACGCCACGAACGCGGCGGCGGCCTCGGCGTGCTTGGACGTCTTGAGCGTGGCGGCCGGGTACTGCGCGATGGCGTTCTGCGCGTCGGGGATCTCGATGGCGTCGACCTTGTCGGGCGCGGTCTCGGCGTCGGTCTTGTAGACGATGCCCGCGTCGGCCTCGCCCAGTTCGACCTTGCTCAGCACGGCGCGGACGTTCGGCTCCTGGGAGACCGGCTTGACGTCGATCTTCTGGGCGTCGAGCACCTGCTCGCTGTAGCGGCCGACCGGCACCTCGGGCGCGGCCAGCACGACCTTGAGCTTGGGGTCGGCGAGGTCCTTGAGGCTCTCGACCTTGTCGGGGTTGCCCTCACCGGTGGCGATCACCAGCCGGTTCTTGGCGATGATCGTGGGGGTGCCGGTGTCGGACGTGAGCCCGTCGATGGTCTTGGTGTCGGCGGTGACCAGCGCGTCCGCGGGGGCGCCCTGCTTGACCTGGGCGGCGAGTTCCTGCGAACCGGCGAAGGAGAACGTCACCTTCGTGCCGGGGTGGGACGACTCGTAGGCGGCGCCGGCCGTCTTGAACACGTCGGTGAGCGAGGAGGCGGCCAGGACGGTCAGGTCCGCCGAGGCGGCCGCGTCGGAGGTGGCCCCGGACGTCGTCGCGGCGGCGTCGGGCTTCTTGTCGCCGTCGTCGTCACCACCGCAGGCGGCCAGCGGTACGAGGAAGGCGACGGTCGCGAGCGCGGTGGCGGCCCGGCGGCGGGTCAAGGTGAAGGTCATGAGGGCGGGGGCTCCTTGGCAGTGCGTCCCTGCGGTCCGCAGGGACGGAACGGACCTGATGCGCGACGGACGTGGCGCGGAACGGACCTGGTGCGGGAGGAATCTGGAACAGGAAGAGACTGGAACAGGAAGAGATACGGATCGCGAGGCGGAACGATCGCGGGCGGAACGGGTCAGGTGCGGTCGATGTGCACGCTGGTGGACTTCACGCGGGCGGTGGCCCGCATGCCGACCTCCAGTCCCAGCTCCTCGACGCCCTCCCGGGTCAGCAGGGAGACCAGCCGGTGCGGGCCGGCCTGGATCTCCACCTGGGCCGCGACATCGCCGAGTTTGATGGCGGTGACGATCCCCGGGAACGCGTTGCGGGCCGAGGTGTACGACACGTCGTCCTCGCCGGCACCGCTCTGCGCGACCTCGACGGAGAACGCCGCGAGATCTTTGCCGTCGATGAGCCGGCGGCCGCCTTCGTCACGATGGGTGGCGACCCGGCCGGCGTCGGCCCAGCGGCGCGCGGTGTCGGGACTCACCCCGAGAAGGCGCGCCGCCTGACCGATTGTGTAGGACTGCATGTGCGACAAGATAGGCCGGTTTCCCTGGCATTCACAATTCTTTGGTGCGATCTCTCTGGCAGATGCGAGTTTTGCCGGAGGAGGGCCCAGGGCCCGTGTCCGCCCAACACGGGGAGCGGGCGGCCCCACCGCGTGTCGCCGCACCGACGCCGCGTGTGATTAGAGTGCGGAGACATTTGATGACCAACACCCGCATTTCATCCTTCTGTGAGGCGCATCCCATGAGCTTGAGCATCCGGAACCAGCTTTCCGGGACCGTCACGGCCGTCTCCCCCGGAGAGGTCATGGCCGCGGTCAAGGTGCGGCTGGCGGGCGGGCAGGAGATCACCGCCGCCGTCACCCAGGAGGCGGTGACGGAACTGGGCCTCGCGGCGGGCACACCCGTACGCGCCCTGGCCAAGTCGACCGAGGTCGCGCTGGCGACCGGCCCGGTCGAGGGCCTGAGCATCCGGAACCACCTCCCGGGCACCATCACCGAGATCACGTCGGGCGGTGCCATGTCGGGCGTCAAGATCGCCGTCGAGGGCGGCGTCCTCACGTCCGCCGTCACGACGGACGCCGTCACGGATCTCGGACTGGTGGTCGGCGCCTACGTCGTGGCGCTCATCAAGTCGACCGAGGTCTCTCTCGCCACGCTCTGACGGGACCGGCCCCTTCCGGCAGAACGACACGCCGATTTGCCTAAAGGTGTTAGGCAAATGCATGATGGTTGTCGGCAAAGGGGAGGACGGTTATGGTTCGAGCGGGGCTGACCCCGGAACGCCTGACGCGGGCGGGGGCGGAGCTGGCCGACGAGGTCGGCTTCGACGAGGTGACCCTCTCGGCGCTCGCCCGGCGCTTCGACGTCAAGGTCGCGAGTCTGTACTCGCACCTGAAGAACTCCCAGGACCTCAGGACGAGGATCGCCCTGTTCGCGTTGGAGGAACTGGCCGACCGGGTCTCCGCCGCGGTCGCCGGGCGGGCGGGCAGGGACGCCCTGGCCGCCTTCGCGGACGCGTACCGCGACTACGCCCGGGAGCACCCCGGCCGGTACGACGCCGCCCGCCTCCGGCTCGACCCCGAGACGGCGGCCGCCAGCGCCGGGGTGCGGCACGCGCGGATGACGCGGGCGATCCTGCGCGGCTACGACCTGACGGAGCCGGACCAGACCCACGCGGTCCGGATGCTGGGCAGCGTCTTCCACGGCTACGTCAGCCTGGAGATGGCGGGAGGCTTCAGCCACACCGCCGTCGACCCGCAGGAGTCCTGGGCCTGGACCCTGGATTCCCTCGACGCGCTGCTCCGTACCCGGACATCCGAGAAATCTTGATCAACAGGCTGGAACGATGAGCACCGACGACAGAACGACCACCGAACACGACTGGGTCACCACACCCGTCACCGCGGACCTCCTGCGCGGTTTCCTCGACCTGGAGCGGACCGCGCACGGACTGCTCCCGCACCGGCTGCCCGCCAGGGCCCGCCGGCAGATCCCCGACGACCAACTGGCCACGGCCGAGGCCCAGCCCTCCGGCGTGCGCCTGGTCTTCCGTACCCGGGCCACCACCGTCGAACTGGACACGCTGCCCACCAAGCGGGTCTACCAGGGGTTCCCGCCCCCCGCGGACGGCGTGTACGACCTGCTGGTCGACGGCCGTCTCGCCGCCCAGGCCACCGTGCCCGGCGGGAACGTCCGCACGATTGTCGACATGCTCACCCAGTCCGCCGAACTGAGCGAGGGACCTCCCGGCACCGCCCGGTTCACCGGTCTGCCGGCGCGCGACAAGGACGTCGAGATCTGGCTCCCGCACACGGAGATCACGGAACTGATCGCCCTGCGCACCGATGCCCCGGTCGAGCCGGCGCCGGACAGCGGGCGCAGCGTGTGGCTGCACCACGGCAGTTCCATCAGCCACGGCTCGAACGCCGCCCACCCGACCGGCGTCTGGCCCGCTCTGGCCGCGGCCCTGGGCGGGGTGGAGCTGGTCAACCTGGGATTCGGCGGCAGCGCGCTGCTCGACCCGTTCACCGCCCGGGCGATACGGGACACCCCCGCCGACCTGATCAGCCTCAAGATCGGCATCAACATCGTCAACGCCGACGTGATGCGCCTGCGCGCCTTCACCCCGGCGGTCCACGGCTTCCTCGACACCGTCCGCGAGGGGCATCCGACCACACCGCTGCTGGTCGTGTCCGCCCTCCTCTGCCCGGTCCAGGAGGACACCCCCGGCCCCCTCGCCCCCGACTTCGACGGCGGCATCCTGCGGTTCAAGGCCACGGGCGACCCGGCCGAACGCGCCGCCGGACGCCTGACGCTCAACGTCATCCGCGACGAACTCGCCCGGATCGTCGCCCAGCGGGCGGCCGGCGACCCCGACCTGCACTACCTCGACGGCCGTGAGCTCTACGGCGAGAAGGACTTCGCCGCGTTCCCGCTGCCCGACGGGGTCCACCCCGATCCGGCGGGGCACCGCCGCATCGGCGAGAACTTCGCGCGGCTGGCGTTCGCCGACGGCGGCCCGCTCGCCAGTGGCGGCCCGCTCGCCGGCGGGACCGGCTGACCGCACTACGGCCACCCGGCGCCCGGAGTCAGTTCTTGACGGCCCGCAGGATCACGAACTTCGGGTCGCTCGTCACGACCTCGCAGTTGCCGAAGAGCCGCTTGAGCTTGGTGTGGTATCCGAGGTGACGGTTGCCGATGACCCAGAGTTCGCCGCCGGGGCGCAGCGCGGCGCGCGATCCGCTGAACATGCGCCAGGCCGTCGCGTCGGTCGTGGACTGGTGGGTGTGGAACGGCGGATTGTTCAGCACCAGGTCGACCGACTCGGCGGGAATGTCCGACAGGACGTCACCGAGGACAAAAGCGGCCTCGGTGTCGGCGTCGACGTTCTTGCGGAAGGTCGCCTCCGCCGACGCCACGGCGGAGAACGACTCGTCGATGAACGTCACCCGCGCCTCGGGATTGGCCAGGGCCATCGCCGTACCGACCACACCGTTGCCGCAGCCGAGGTCGACCACGTGCTCAGCGCCCTCGCGGCGCGGCAGGTGGTGCAGCAGGAAGCGGGTGCCGACGTCGAGCCGCTCCGCGCAGAAGATGCCCGCGTGGTTGACGACCGTACGGCCGGACACCGTCCCGAGCCCGTCGGGCAGGGCGTAGCTGTGCGGCCAGGGGGACGGCGCCCGTACCCGGCCCGGCGAGGGCGAGGTGTGGATCAGCCGCGCCTTCCTGACCGCCAGCGAGGTGGTGGTCGGGCCGAGGATCTGGTCGAACAGCTTGAGCGTCGAGGTGTGGATCTCGGTGACCCGTCCCGTACCGACCACCACGGTGTCCTGGTGGACGGCCGGGGCGAGCCGGTGCAGCTGGTCCTCCAGCTGCGCGAGGCTCCTGGGCACCCGGATCAGCAGGACGTCGATCCGCTCCGGCGGGGTGTCCCGGGCGGAGAGGAGCCGTACCTCATCCGGTTCCGCGCCGTCGCGGCGCAGATTGGCCAGCGTCGCCTGCTGGGTCAGGTACGAGTCGGTGATCTGTACGAGGGGGCCCGTGGTGGCGCTCCCCCGCCGGCGGGCGGCGAGGGCGGTGGTCAGGGCGCCCCAGCGGTCCCCCACGACCACCACGGCACCCGAGAGGTCCGGTGCGGTGTCCGGGCCCCGGTCCGGCGCGGTGTCCGGCTCGGCCTGTGGACCTTCCGTTCCCGCGAGGTGCCGCAGCAGGTACTCGTCGGCGCTGTCCCACGCGCGCAGCGTCTCGCGGGGATGCTCGGGAAATCGGGTGAGGCCGAACTCGCCCCAGAGTGTCGTCAAACGGTTCATGGTCAGCCCAGGCTAGCCCCCGTGGCCGCACGCGTGCGCCGCGCGGCCACCTCAGCACGAAGCGGGACGGCCGGTGCCGGCCCTCCTGGTCAGGGCGCGGTGTCGCTCTCGGGGGGCCGCCGCGCGCTGTCGAGGGCCGCCCGCGCCTGGCGGTACGTGAGGACCGCCGCGAATTCGGTACGGGCGATCTCCAGGACCACCTCGGCGTCGGCGGGCGGATGGGGGTGGTCGCGCAGGGCGATGTCCGCCGCCGCCCGCGCGAGCAGGTCGTCGTCCGGGGACGCCCCGGGCTGGGACATCGTGCGCAGCACCTCGTGCCAGAGGCCGGCCATCGTGTCACTTCCCTTCGTACGCGGGGGTGCCGAGCGTGGCGAGAACGTGATGGATCATCTCGTCGGTGAGCAGGTCGCGGGAGAGCGAGGCGCTGTTGCGCGCCCAGTGCGCGACAAGTTCGTTGATCGCGCCGATGAGCGCGACCAGCGCGAGGGTGTAGTCACGGGGCACGGCCTCGCCGCGCCCGACGGCGCGGTCCGCCTCGCCCAGGAAGAAGTCGGTCCACAGGCTGCGCCAGAGCAGCCGGTGTTCCTCCACCGCGGGCCCGGCCCCGATCACCTCGACAAACGCGACCCGGGTGGCGGCGGGGTCCGCGGTGACGGTCGCGATGTAGGCGCGGCACAGGGCCGTGACCCTGGCGCGGGTGGAGGCGGAGTCGACGGCGGGGTCCCCGAGGACCACCAGGGCGGCTTCCATGCCAGCCCTGGCGATGTCGTTGTGCAGGGCGATCAGCAGGGCCTCGCGGCTCTCGAACTCCTCGTAGAACGCCCGGATGGAGACATGGGCGGCGGCGCAGATCCGTTCGATGGACGTGGTCGCGAAGCCGCGTGTGGTGAACAGTTCGAGGGCGGTGGACAGCAGGCGCTCACGGCGCTGGGCGCGCCGCGCCTGTCCCGTGAGACCCGCCGGGGGCGTACCCCCGGATTCCCCGTACTGATCCATTCGACCTCCCCCATGGGCCTTACCGACGCGCGGTGGCGGCTTCGGTAAGAGCGCTTATCGAGCATGCCACGCGCGGGGGAGCGGTAGGGCCCGTTCCGCGAACAATCCGGGTTCCCGGCCGGCCGAACGGACACCCGGGCGGTCACCCGAACGGCCGTCACGCCGGGCTGGCGGGCCGCCGTCGCGTGATGCTCGTACGGAGTACCGAACAGGGTCGTGTCAGGACCGGGCAGAAGCCTGTCAGGACCGAGCAGAAGCCTGTCGGGTCCGAGCCGGAGTCCGTCCGGACCGAGCAGGAACGTGTCAGGACCGATCCGCGAGCGAGAGGG
Source organism: Streptomyces sp. NPDC087420 (assembly GCF_044744165.1). Taxonomy (NCBI): domain Bacteria; kingdom Bacillati; phylum Actinomycetota; class Actinomycetes; order Kitasatosporales; family Streptomycetaceae; genus Streptomyces; species Streptomyces sp. NPDC087420. The sequence goes on along the minus strand of NZ_JBIUXU010000005.1, from coordinate 307,572 downwards.
GCCGCCATGACCACTCCCGCCGACCGGGCGCTGATCGGCCGTGCCGCACGCCACCACGCGTCCCGCTCCTCGCACGGCCTGTGGATCCCGCCCGCCCACCGGACCGACCCGCTCGCGGTGCTGGCGAGCCGGAACAGCGGGCGGATCGCCGAGCTGCTTCCCCTGCACTACGCGCGTATGGCCGCCTCCCCGTCCGCCTTTCTGCGCGGGGCCGCCGCCGTGATGGCCGCCGATCTGGCGCACAGTCCCCGCACGGGCCTGACCGTTCAGTTGTGCGGGGACGCCCACCTGTTGAATTTCGGCTTTTCCGCCTCTCCCGAGCGCGCGCTCCTCTTCGACCTCAACAACTTCGACGAGACGCTGCCCGGTCCGTTCGAATGGGACGTGAAACGCCTCGCCGCGAGCATCGCGGTCGCGGCCCGCGACAACGGACAGCCGGACGGCGAGGCGCGGGGCGCCGCCGGGGCCGCCGTGGAGGCGTACCGGAACTGGATGCGGCGGCTGGCGGACCTCGGCGAACTCGATGTCTGGTACCGGCATCTGGACACCACGGACCTGCTGGCGCTCGTACGGGCCGGGCAGCGCGGCCCCGGGGAGGCGGACGCCGGAAACTCAGACCCCGCCGACCCCACCGACTCCTTGGACCCCTCAGCATCCGCGGACCCCTCAGCATCCACGGATCCGTCCGCCGTCGCGGATCCGTCAGCCGCCCGGCACCGGACGAGCCTGCGCGCCCTGGAGAAGCTGACCGACACGCCGGGCGGCCGGCGCCGCATCACACCCGACCCACCCGTGCTGGAGCCGGTGGGCCGCATCGACGCGGCGGCGCTGCGCCGGATCTTCATCGGCTACCGCAGCACCCTCCCCGAGGACCGCAGGGTGCTCCTGGACCGGTTCCGCTTCGTGGACGCGGCCCGGCAGGTCGTGGGGGTCGGCGGGGTCGGCGTCCGCTGCCACCTCGTGCTGCTGGAGGGCCGCGACTCCGCCGATCCGCTGTTCCTCCAGATCAAGGAGGCCGGCCGATCCGCTCTCGACCCGCCGCTGCCGCGCAGCGCGTACGAACACCAGGGCCACCGGGTGGTCGCGGGGCAGCGGCTGCTCCAGGCGGCGGCCGACCCCTTCCTCGGCTGGGTGACGGGACCGGAGGGCCGGCACTTCTACTGGCGTCAGCTCCGCGACGTGAAGGGCGCGAGCAGCGTCGGCGACCTGACACCGGCGCTGCTGCTGGACCACGCGCGGCTGTGCGGTACGGCCCTGGCCCGTGCGCACGCCAGGTCGGGCGACCGGATCGCCATCGCGGCGTACCTCGGCGGCGCCGACACCTTCGACCGGGCCGTCGCCGACTTCGCGCTGCGGTACGCCGACCGCACCGCCCTCGACCACGCGGGCCTGCGGGCGGTGCTGGCATCGGGGCGGATACCGGCGACGAGCTGAGGGCCCGACCGCTCGCTACCAGTCGTGGACCGTGCCGTCGCCCAGCCGGTTGACGGGCAGGTACGCCGGTTCGTACGGGAAGCGGGCGGCGGTCTCCTCGTCGAACTCCACGCCGAGGCCGGGCTCGTCGGACGGGTGCAGCAGCCCGTCGGCGAACCGGTAGGACGGCCGGAACACCTCCAGGGTCCGCGCGGAGTGCGGCGCGTACTCCTGGATGCCGAAGTTGTGCACGGCCAGGTCCAGATGGATCGCCGCCGCCATCCCGACGGGGGAGATGTCGGCGGGACCGTGGATGCCGGACTTGACGCCGTACACCGCGGCGAGGTCGAGCAGCTTGCGCATCGCGGTGACACCCCCGACGTGCGTGACCGCCGACCGTACGTAGTCGATCAGCCGCTCATTGAGCAACGGGCCGTAGTCGTGCAGGGAGTTGAAGACCTCGCCGAGGGCCAGCGGGGTGGTGGTGTGCTGCCTGACGAGCCGCAGGGCGGTGGGGTCCTCGGCCGGTGTCACGTCCTCCAGCCAGAACAGGTCGTACGGCTCCAGGTCCTTGCCCAGCCGGGCGGCCTGGATCGGTGTCATCCGGTGGTGACCGTCGTGGAGGAGGGGCAGCGCGGGGCCGAACTCCGCCCGGACCGCCTCGAAGACCCCGGGCATGTGCCGCAGATAGGCGGGGGTGTCCCAGACCTCCTCGAAGGGCCTCGGGTGGCCGCCGACCGCGGCCGGCGCCTCGGCCGCCGCCCCGTCCACGCCGTACACCGAGTCGAGTCCCGGGATCCCGGACTGGATCCGGACGGCGCGGTAGCCCCGCTCCAGGTGGGCGCGTACGGAGTCGAGGATCTCCGGCACGTCCCGGCCCGACGCGTGCCCGTAGGCGAGGGCGCCCGACCGGGAGGCGCCGCCGAGGAGTTGGTAGAGCGGCATGCCCGCCGTCTTCGCCTTGATGTCCCACAGCGCGGTGTCCACGGCCGCGACGGCGGCCATCGTGACGGGGCCCCTGCGCCAGTAGGCACCCCGGTACAGGTACTGCCAGGTGTCCTCGACACGCCCGGCGTCCCGGCCGATCAGCAGCGGTGCGACGTGGGCGCGCAGATAGCTCTCGACCGCCAACTCCCGCCCGTTCAGGGTGCCGTCACCCAGTCCCGTGACGCCGTCCTCGGTGGTGAGGCGCAGGGTGACGAAGTTGCGGCCGGGGCTGGTGACGAGGACGTCGGCGGCGATGATCTTCATGGAGGGCTCGGCTCCTGTCGGTGGTGGTAGCGGGGCAGCCCCACCGTACTCAGCGGTCCGCCGCACCCATCAGCAGAGCCGCCGCCTCGCGCGCCCGGAGGGCGGGCTCCGGCGTCCCGAAGATGCCGGCGGTCACCATGGCGCCCTCGGCGAGGAGCAGCAGTTGCCCGGCCGTGCTCAGGGGCAGTCCCGCGTCGGACACCAGCCCCTCCAGGTAGCGCAGGAAGGCCGTTTTGTGCGTACGGGCCTGGGCGGCCACGCGCGCGGAGGTGGCGCCGAGTTCGCCGTACGAATTGATCCAGGCGCAGCCCCGGAAGCCGGGTTCGCCGAACCACGCGTGGAGATGGTCGAAGACCGCCAGGACACGCTCGCGGGGACCGCTCTCCCGGTCCACGCGGTCGGCCAGCCGCCGCCGCCACACGATGTCCCGCCGCTCCAAGTAGGCCTCCACCAACTGCTCCTTGGCGGGGAAGAGTTGGTAGAGCCGCTTGAGCGACACGCCGGAAGCGCCACGGATGTCGTCCATGCCGACGGTCTGTATGCCCCGGCCGTAGAAGAGCTGTTCCGCGGCGTCCAGCACCTGCGACCTGACCGCGGCCCCGTCCTTCACTTGATCACTCCTTCACCTGATCACTCCTTGACCCGAGAACCAACGTTCTCTACGGTACCAGCAGGAGGGAGAACGTTGGTTCTCCCCAGGCTTTTCCCACCCTCCTCCGGCCGCCCGTCACACTCCGGCCCTCTCCGGCCCTCTCCGGCCCTCCCCCAAGGACGCCACATGACCACCCGACCGCCGCTTCCTCCCTTCACCCCCGACACGGCCAGGCAGAAGGTCCAGGCCGCCGAGGACGCGTGGAACACCCGCGATCCCGAGCGGGTGTCGCTGGCCTACACGGAGGACTCGCGGTGGCGCAATCGCGACACGTTTGTCACCGGACGGCCCGCCATCGTGGAGTTGCTGACGGCGAAGTGGGCGCGGGAGCTGGACTACGCGCTGCGCAAGGAGCTGTGGTCGTTCGACGGCGACCACATCGCCGTGCGTTTCCAGTACGAGAGCCATGACGCGGCGGGTCAGTGGTGGCGCAGTTACGGGAACGAGCTGTGGGAGTTCGACGAGAACGGCCTCATGTCACGCCGGGAGGCCAGCATCAACGACGTGGCCATCGGGGAGGGCGAGCGCCGGATCTTCGGTCCCCGCCCCGACGCCGAGCGGGGTGTGCCGTTCCCCCTGCGGTGACGGGGGTCCGGCGGCCGGGGACGCGCCAGTGACGCGTCAGGAAAGGGCCGCCACCTCGCGGACCCACCCCGGACGGCTGTTCAATGGAGGGGTACCCCGGCGCACGCGGCGCCGGCGAGGAGTGTGAGTGCCATGCACCCATCGGGCAGGCCCCCGTCGAACGACCGGCGTGTGGTGGTGGGGGTGAACGGGTCGCTGGGCAGTCTCGCGGCCCTGCACCGGGCGGCGGCCGAGGCCCGCCGGACGGGCGGACAGCTGTGGGCCGTACTCGCCTGGGACCCACCGCCCGCCGAATTCACCCAGCACGGCTATCTGCCGTCCGTCCCGCTGCTGGAGGCATGCCGCCGCGCGGCGGGCCTGGAGCTGGCCACGGCCCTGCGAAACGCCTTCGGGAACGCCGGCCCCGGCGTGCCGGTGGACGGGCTCGTCAGCCGCGGCACTCCCGGCCGGGCACTGGTCCACATCGCCTCGCGCGAGGACGACCTGCTGGTGGTCGGCACGGGACACCGGGGCCTGCTGCACCGCGCCCTGTTCCCCTCGGTGGCACGGTACTGCGTCGCCCACGCGGCCTGTCCGGTACTGACGGTGCCGCCCCCACCGATGCAGCACGACCTGGAAACGGCAAGCAGACGCAACGCCCTGAGGCTGCCGCTCGACGCGCGCGAACTGGACGGCGGCCGAATCTCCGAGGTGTGACGGCGTCCGGGACGCGACGACGCCCCCGCCACGGGCCAGTCACTCAAAGAGACCCTCGCCCCGAGCACCTCAACAACCTCACTACGTGGTCACGGCGGGTCCAATCCCCGCCAGACCCAACCCCGCGGACCCGCGCATCCCCGGTCGACGCTCCGTCCCTGCCGAGCGTCAGCCGACAAAGTCCAGCCCCCGACTCCTGCCGCAAATCAGCTATTGAGCGGCTTATTTGCCTATACGTTGACGAAGTCGGCAAACACGTTCAGTGAGGCCCTGCGGCATGCTGTAATCGACGGACCGGGCGGCGGGCCGGGCCCCGCCGCACCGGCCGCTGGGGCTGCGCAGAGGGGACGGACGGGTGGACGAAGCTGGCTGGATCGAACGATGGGGGAAACCACCGGAGGACGACCACATCTCGTGGGCCCGGCCGCCCGACTGGCTGCCCGACTCCGGCATCCCTGACCCCCAACAAGTGGCACGCGACGGGGCGTACCTCGCTCAAGCGCTGTATAGCAGGGCGACGTCAGCGAGTTATCGAATTTTCCGGACCGCTGCCAACTACCCCAGGTTGCGATCACGCCTTCCGCATACCGAACTCAGCCCGGATGAATATCTGAGGACCGAGCCGGAAGAGTTCAGGTCAGAATACAGCCGATCTCGGAGTCGGGCGCAAATCACTTACGGGGAGGAGATAATAAAGGCCGCCACCCTGACCGGTAGCGAAGCTGGATTGCTCCGCAGCGAGCTATACCTAATGACCAGACAAATCAAACCTGGAAAGAGGGTGGCGCACACAATCGTGCCGCCAACGGCAATTACCTCCTTCACCCCCATCGAAATCCAACGCATAGAGGATCTTCCCGACCCAGAGATATCCAATCCGCCCACCCATCTACCCAGATGGAAGGAGGGTGCGGCCGTCCTGGTGGGAACGTCTCAGTATGCATATCTCAACGATGTCCCGAGCATCGCGAACAATTTGGCTGCCCTCAATGAAGTATTGGCCAGAGGGCTTGGAATTCTGGAAAAGAACATCTATCGGGTAGAGAACCCGGAATCTGCGGCAGCCGTTCATGATGCGATCGAGGAGGCCCGTCTGGCCATCGATCCGGTTTCTGGGGGGCTTATTGTCTATTACGCGGGGCATGGCTGGATGGACCCCTTCGGGCGGCTCCTGCTGGGCCTGGTGGGATCCGACCAGCGCAAGTCATGGTCGGCGCTTCCGTTCGCCACGATCCGCGAGCAGCTGGCGGACAGCCAGGTAGCAGCCCGAATCGTGGTCCTCGATGCCTGCTACAGCGGGGCTGCCCTGGACCTCCTGTCAGGGGGCGTGCAGGGGTCGCTGGCCGTTGAGGGCTCGTACGTGATGACGTCCTCGGACAATGCCAATACCTCGCTCGCCCCTGCGGACGGGGAATACACGTCATTCACCGGCGAGATCATCAAAGCGCTTTCCGAAGGAATCCCCAACGCGGGTGAAACAATCGAGATTGACGATCTCTTCCGCCACGTGCGAGGCGTCTTCGAGCAACGCGGCTGGCCCCTCCCGGACCGGCAGATCCGCACCAATGGCGGCAAACTCCCACTCATGACGAATCCTTGGGGGAGAACATGACAGGTATCGTTCTGACCGTTACGGCCACCAACGGGAACAGAGTGCCGGACGGTTTGCGGATATTCATCAACCGGGACCCCTCGATGCGCGGAATAGGCCGGGCAGAGTGGGAACCGGGAGAAATCCGTGCGGGTGAGCTCGGCACGACTCTCGACGTTCTTGCAATCGTCGTTTCCGGCGCTCTGGGGATTCCCGGAGCGATTGATGTCGTGAATCGGTGGTGCCGCTCGCGGGGAACAACCAGTACCGTGAAGATCGTGGTGGGGGATAAAAGCGTGACCGTCGAGGGAACCAGCGACCCGGCCGAGATCAAACAACTGGCCGAAACGCTCAAAGCCGCCGTAACTCCGTAAGATCGAGATCGTTCATCCCACAATAGAAAGTCGATCCACGAACAAGCGCGACACGGACGCAACTTTGGAGACGCGACATGGCGGAACTTCTCTCGCCGTCGAGGCGGTACCCGGCATGCCCGGCTCATCGCGGCCGCGGTCGATCTGGTCGGGGGAGTGCGCGCCGTCGGCCGTGCAGGTCTACCCGCCGGCCGCCGAGGCCCCGGCATCGGGTGCGATAACGGTGAACCGGCGGCCTGGCAGTGAGCAGGAAGCGCCGACTCGACACGGCCCGAGCCGAGGACGATGGCCTCTGGCTGCACGACGTTGACACGGAGGCAGTGGAGCAGCAAACCGCCTGGCGGGGGCCGGCAGTTACTGGCCGCGGCGGCTCCCCATACCTACGGGGATGGTCCCAACACCCCCCGCCCTCCTCTGAACGGCGGTGACATCTGCTCCCCGCGCCTGCGGGGATGGTCTCCTGAGTTAATCCCTCGGATGACGCCGGCGTCCGGTCACACCTCAACCGCGACGGCCTCTGCGGCGGAGCACCCGGAGGGCGAGGCGGAGTGGGGAGAGAGTCGCATCGGCTTGGTCCAGGGTCAGTCCCACCAGAGCACGATGAGCAGGTGGCGCTTCGCTGCGTCGAGGTAGAAGTCCCGCAGGGCGTTGAAGTGCTTCAGCAGGTACTCGCGCAGGCCTCCGATGATGTGGTCCGCCCCGTGGCCGATCAGGTATCCCGTTGCGTGGTTGTCGGTGGGCAGGGCGGTCAGGAGGGAATGCATGTCGATCTGGTCGAGCAGTTCGGAGACACGCGTCACTTGAGCGCTGGACAGGGCCGTAGGGGTAGGTCCGAACGGGCCGATGGCGTGCGGGTGCGTGTTGAGGAAACCCAGCTCGAGAGCGGTGTCGCCTTCGGTGGCCTCGTGGAGAGCGTCCAGGCGAACCTCATCGAGCCCGGACACCTCGCCCAGGCGTGCAAGCAAGGCCGGGGCCCAGTCCAGGTCCAGCACGTCGGATTCCGGCGGATTCCGGCGGATCCCAGCGAGGATCAGCGTCCGATGACGCGCCGGCCGACAGGCGACACGCGGCGAGATACACCGCCGGAATGCGGGCGAGCTGCTGGGTCACGGCCATGAGGGCAGTATCTCGGCGACGTCCACCCGATTCCGATTCTCTTGCGCTCGCTTGGGGCGATCGATGGGACGTCCCCACGGTCACCGCCCCCGTGGGGACGTCGCCCAGGCCCATCGAATCGCTCCCCTCGCGCCTGGCCACCGCACGGTGTGGGGCGTGGGATGTTGCGTGCGGCTGCCGTTCTTGCGGGCCGCCTTTTGCGCGGCCCCGAGGTCGGCCCGGGCCAGACCGATGCGGTGGAGCTGCGGTTCTTTGGGACATCAGGCCACCTGGGCCCGGTGGCGGGCGCACACCGTCCGGCTCGGCAGGGATGTGCGGCCGCGCGGGACCTTCCTGTCCCGGTCGGAGCAGACCCGGTGGACTCCCACGACGGACGCTACGGGGGCCCGGTCGGCGGCTTCCTCACGGCACGGCATGCACCGGCCGTCCTTCCAGGGCCCGGCTGGCCAGCAGGACCCGGCACCCGCGCTCCGGGCAGATGTCGGAGTGTCCGGGCCTGCTGCCGTGCTCGGGGCACAGGTCCTGCTCGAGGCGCTGGGCACGCTGACGGGCAGGGACATCCTCAGGACACGGCGGTTGCCGGGAGGTCGGGAGTGTGGGGCGGTGGTTTGCCGCCGGGCGCAGTGTGAGGATCATCGTCATGCCGCCGCCGGGGGTGTCCTCGGCGGCGAGGGTGCCGCTCATCGCCTCGGCGAAGCCGCGGGCGACCGCGAGGCCGAGGCCGACCCCGGCGCCGCGCGGTGCGTCGCCATGGCGCTGGAAGGGTTCGAAGATCCGGTCCTTGGCGTCGTCAGGGACACCCGGCCCCCGGTCCACCACCCGCAGCTCCACCCGGCCGGCGATGGTCCCCGCCGTGACCAGCACCCGTACGCCGCCGGGGCTGTACTTCACGGCGTTCTCCACGATGTTGGCGACCGCGCGCTCCAGGAGGCCCGGGTCGACGGCCACCATCGGCAGGTCCTCCGGGACGTCCAGGATCACACTCCCGTCCGGTACGCCGCCCAGCGCCATCGGGACCACCTCGTCCAGATCTATCTCGCGGATCAGGGGGGTGACGGTTCCGGTCTGGAGGCGGGACATGTCCAGGAGGTTCCCCACCAGGTGATCCAGGCGGTCGGCGCCGTTCTCGATGCCCTCCAGCAGCTCCGCCCGGTCCTCCTCCGACCACTCCACGTCGTCCGAGCGCAGTGAGGTGACCGACGCCTTGATGCCCGCCAGCGGGGTACGGAGGTCGTGGCTGACCGCCGCGAGCAGCGCCGTACGGATCCGGTTGCCCTCCGCCAGCGCCCGCGCGTGCTCGGCCTCCCCCACCAGCCGCTGCCGGTCCAGCACCACCGCCGCCTGCGCCGCGAAAGCCGCCAGCACCCGCCGGTCCTCCGCCGGCAGCACCCGACCCGACAGCGCCAGCGCCATGTGGTCCCCCACCGGCATGTCCACGTCCGCGTCCTCGGGGCGGTCGACGCGGCGGGTGGTGCCCACCCGGCCCGCGCAGGTCCACGGAGTGATCTCGCTCTCCCGCTCCAGGAGGGCCACCGACTCCATCGCGAACGTCTCGCGCACCCGCTCCAGCAGGGCGTCGAGTGTGGTCTCCCCGCGCAGCACACTGCCTGCCAGGAACGACAGGATCTCCGACTCCGCCCGCAATCGCGCCGCCTGGTGGGTACGACGCGCCGCCAGGTCCACCACCGACGCCACCGACACCGCGACCGCCACGAAGATCACGATGGCGACGATGTTCTTCGGGTTGGCGACGGTCAGCTGGTGCAGCGGTGGGGTGAAGTAGTAGTTCAGCAGCAGCGATCCGAAGGCGGCCGAGGCCAGGGCCGGGACCAGCCCGCCGAGCAGGGCCGCGGCCACCGTCAAGGCGAGGAACAGCAGCATGTCGTTGGCGAGGCCCACCTCGGGAGCCACCTGGTTGAGCAGCAGCGTGAGCAGCGCCGGTCCCGCCACCCCCGCCAGCCACCCCCAGATGATCCGGGAGCGTCCGAGGCGTGCCCCACGGGCGGCCGGCAGCCCGCGCCCCTTCGCCACCTCGCCGTGCGTGACGATGTGGACGTCGAGGTCGGGGCCCGACTCCCGGGCGACCGTCGTGCCGACGCCGGGACCGAACAGGTACTGCCAGGTCTTGCGGCGGCTGGAGCCCAGCACGATCTGCGTGGCGTTGACCCCGCGCGCGAAGTCGAGCAGCGCGTGCGGCACGTCGTCGCCGACAACGTGGTGGAACGTGCCGCCGAGGTCCTCGGCCAGCGTGCGCTGGACGGTCAGTTCCTTCGGGGACGCGGACGTCAGCCCGTCGCTGCGCGCGATGTACACCGCGAGCACCTCGCCGCCCGCGCCCTTCTCGGCGAGGCGGGCCGCGCGGCGGATGAGCGTACGGCCCTCGGGCCCGCCCGTGATCCCCACGACGATGCGCTCGCGGGCCTGCCAGGTGGAACGGATGTTGTGCTCGCCCCGGTACACCTGGAGGTATTCGTCCACCCGGTCCGCCACCCACAGCAGCGCCAGCTCACGCAGCGCCGTCAGATTCCCGGGCCGGAAGTAGTTCGACAGGGCCGCGTCGAGTTTGTCCGGCTGGTAGATGTTGCCGTGGGCCATGCGGCGCCGCAGCGCCTGCGGGGACATGTCGACCAGCTCGATCTGGTCCGCCCGCCGCACCACCTCGTCCGGCACCGTCTCCCGCTGCCGTACCCCCGTTATCGACTCGACCACGTCCCCCAGCGACTCCAGATGCTGGATGTTGACGGTGGACACCACGTCGATCCCCGCGTCGAGCAGCTGCTCGATGTCCTGCCAGCGCTTGTCGTTGCGGGAGCCGGGGACGTTGGTGTGGGCCATCTCGTCCACGAGCGCGACAGCCGGATCGCGCTCCAGGACGGCGTCCACGTCCATCTCGGTGAAGACCGTGCCCCGGTACTCCAGCTCCCGGCGCGGGATCTCCTCCAGGCCGTGCAGCATGACTTCCGTACGCGGCCGGCCGTGGTGCTCGACCAGGGCCACCACACAGTCCGTACCGCGCTCGACCCGGCGGTGGGCCTCGGAGAGCATCGCGTACGTCTTGCCGACACCGGGCGCCGCACCCAGATAGATCCTCAGCCTGCCGCGTCTGCCACGTCCCATGGATCCACAGCCAACCCCGCTTCCGGAGGGCGTGCCGGGCCGTTGACGGGTCCCTTACGGTCGCCGCGACAGCTTTGACAGATTCCTTACGCCCCGGCGTGGAGAAGGCGCCCCGGGACCACGCTCCCCGGTCAGCGATCAGCCACCGGCCTCGCCGTGTCCAGCGCGGCCCCCGCGTGGTCCGCGAGCGTCACGGCGACCAGTCGTACCTGCCGGGACGGTACGGCCCCGGACGCGGGCAGGATCATGAAACGGCCGCAGTAGTGGCCGTTGGCCGCCGCGCGCAGCTCGATCTCGCCCTCCGGCCAGCCGCGCCGCTCCAGGTCCCACGGCTGCCGGTCCACGATCACCTCGCCGTCCTGCGCCAGCCGCGCGGGATGGCCCATGAGGTTGCCGTACTCGAACCGCCAGCCCCGCAGCGCCAATGTGTCGGCCAGCTGGCGGCCGACCTGGTCGACCACGGCGTCGGGAGCGCCCGCGGCCTGCGACAGCTCGGCGGTGTCGTGGAGGCGTCGCAGATACCCTGCGTCGGCCGCCGCGATGACGCGCAACCTCCTTACGTAGAGGGCCAGTTGGGACACGATCAGCCCGGCGCCCAGCCCCAGTGCGACACGGTTGCGCAGGGGGAAAGTCATGATGCACCTCTTCGGTTCTCGCGGGGCCGGGAACCGGCCTCCCTTCCAGGGTGCTCCTCCGCGGCCCGTACGGCTCGCGCGGCCGCAGGCCTGACAGGACCCTGGCGGTCTCCCGCCGTACGTTGACGCCCTGTTGACGCCCGGAGGCGCCGGTGACACACCGCGCCGTCCCGTGATAGTCCTCCCTGTCATGGACGATCTTGTGACAGAGCGGCTGGTACTGCATCCGTTGAGTGTCATGGAGGCCGAGCGGGTGGCCGCGGGAGAGCCGGACGGCGAGGAGCGGTGGGCGCCGGGCTATCCCGCCGACGGGGACATGGTCGGGGCCAGGCGCTTCCTGACGACCTGCGCGATCACCGGGGATCCCCAGCCGTTCGGGGCGTACGAGATCCGTCGGCGCGAGGACGGCCGGGCGGTGGGCGGCCTGGGCTTCCACGGAGCCCCCGACGAGGACCGTACGGTCACGATCGGCTACGGCCTGATCCCCTCGGCGCAGGGCCGGGGGTACGCCTCCGAGGCGCTGCGCGAGCTGCTCCGTTTCGCGAGGTCGCGGGGCATCACGCGGGTGGACGGCGACGCGGACCAGGACAACGTCGCGTCCCATCACGTCATGAGCGCGGCCGGGATGCGTCTGGTGTCGGAGGACGAGGAGCTGAAGTACTACCGGATCACGTGGCCGGAGGTCTCCTGACCGGACGGCCGGGGGCCTCACACACGGCCACGGCCCGGGGCCTCACACAGAGACTCGGCCCGGGGGCCTCACACAAGGACTCGGCCCGGGGCCCGGGACGTCCTGCCCCGGGCCCCGGGCCCCGCGCCCCGGATCACGCCGCCGGATCATTCGGACGGATGGTCGCCCGGTCCTTCTATGCGGTCGGCGAGCGGGGTGGGCGAGAGGTCCGTGCTCTCCTCCCCCGGCTCCAGCAGGGTGTCCGCCGGGCCCACGATCAGCGGATCCGGCTCCCCGACCACCTTGTCGTCCTTGTTCGCGTAGTCGAAGCGCCGGAGCAGGCTGCGCATCGCCTCCAGCCGGCCGCGCTTCTTGTCGTTGCTCTTCACGACCGTCCAGGGCGCCGCAGCCGTGTCGGTCGCCCGGAACATGTCGATCTTGGCGGCCGTGTACTCGTCCCAGAGGTCCAGCGAGGCGAGGTCGGTCGGCGACAGCTTCCACTGCCGTACGGGATCGATCTGGCGGATCGCGAACCGGGTGCGCTGTTCCGTACGGGAGACCGAGAACCAGAACTTCACCAGCAGGATGCCGTCCTCGGTGAGCATCCGCTCGAACAGCGGGGCCTGCCGGAGGAATTGCCGGTACTCGTCGGGGGTGCAGAAGCCCATCACGCGCTCCACGCCCGCCCGGTTGTACCAGGAGCGGTCGAAGAAGACGATCTCCCCGGCGGACGGGAGGTGGCCGACGTACCGCTGGAAGTACCACTGGCCGGCTTCGCGTTCGGTCGGCTTCTCCAGGGCGACCACGCGGGCCCCGCGGGGGTTGAGCCGCTCGGTGAACCGCTGGATCGTGCCGCCCTTGCCTGCCGCGTCCCGCCCCTCGCACACCACGACAACCCGCTGGCCGGTGTCCTTCACCCACCGCTGGAGCTTGAGCAGCTCGATCTGGAGGACACGCTTGGACCTGTCGTACTCCGCCCGCCCCACCTTGCGGTCGTACGGGTAGTTCTCGCGCCACGTCCGGACGGCCCGCCCCTGGCCGTCGAGCAGCACCGGCTGCTCCGGGCGCCGGTCGTCCACGGTCAAGCCATCGAGCAGAGGACGGTCGCCGTCCCCCGAAGGGTCCAATTCCATACCCGATCGCTTACCCGATTCCGTGCCGGTCATGGGGCGGCTCCTACGAGCGGCGCGGGGCGGAGGTGCGGCGGCGTACCGGAACAGGGGGTCTCACGAAGAAGCTCTCGCTCTCGCCGTCCATCTCGTCCTCAGGGAGCGGCGGCAGTTCAACGGTGTAGCGGGGCTCAAGAAAGATGTCGTGGTGCTGCGGGCGCGCGTTCAGCGCGCCCTCGGCGGCCGGTTCCTGCGACGGATCCTGGCGCGACGGTGAAGAAGGCATGCACAACCGTTCGGATAGTCGAGCGGACGCGCGGCCTGAATGCCGGTCGACCCGCTGGCAAGCTGTCTCCCTCATCATTCCCCGTCAGGCACGGCCACACGTCGCCTGTGCTCGGCGTGGCCGGTCAATGATCACTCACTGATCGCCCACCGGTCGGTGGGCGTCCCCGTACGGAGCTGGGTGAGGGTGCGCGAGAGCAGCCTTAAGCGGCATGCGTCTGCGAGACCACCAGTGTCTCACCGATCTCCGACTGGGTCATCTCCCGGTCGACCGCAATTCGGCGCGTCCTCGGTCCCGGCCCTGATCGCGGCCCTGAACCCGCCTCCGAACCCGCCTCCGAACCCGGCCGTGAGCCCGGCCCTGAGCCCGGCCTCGGACACGGGTCCGGACCGGCCCCGATGCCCGCTCCGGACCCCGCCCCGCTCAACTCGCGAGGTAGCCGGGAAAGGTGAGCGCGCCGAGCAGAGCCATGCCCACCAGCAGCCAGGCGACATAGTCCCCGATGTGCCCGGAGTGGAGGCGGCGCAGCGGCGCGGTCCAGTCGCGTGCGGTGGCGCCGGGGGGGCGGAGGACCGCGTACGTGCCGATGACCACGGCGAGGACGGCGGAGAGGAGCCCCAGCAGCACGCCCGTGGTCGTCCATTCCGGCGCGACCGACGCCGTACCGGGCAGTGCCTCGTCCACGGCGCGCCCGACCTGGGTGGCGATGGCCGGGACGACTCCCACGACGAGACCCCCGGCGAGCAGGGCGGCCGGGACCGCCAGCATGGTGTCGGGCACGCGTCCGAAGGTCCCGCTGGTCTCCGGTTTCTCTCGCTCACCATGGGTCTCGTACGTCTCGTCGCCCACGGGCCGGGGTCCCCAGCCGCCGAAGACCCCGGCCGCGACGCGCAGCACCGCTCCCCCGGTGAGCGCCGACACGCCGACGAAGAGGACGGTCAGCGGGGTGCCCGCGGCCTCCTCGGTGAGCGCTTTGCCCAGGGCCGTACCGAACGGGGGCAGTCCGGCGAGGGCCAGCCCGCCCGCCGTGAACAGCCCCGCCACCAGCGGCAGCCGCCGGGCCCTGCCGTGGAGTTCGTGCGCGTCGACGCTGCCGTACCGGTCCAGCAGGATGCCGACGCAGGCGAACAGGGCCGCCTTCACCCCCGCGTGGGCGAGTACGTAGAGGGCGATGCCGGTCGTGGAGTCGGGGCCGAGCAGGCCGAGGCCGACGAGGAAGAGGCCGGTGTGGGCGACGGTCGAGTAGGCCAGCAGCCTTTTGAGGTGGCGCTGTTGCCAGCACATGACGGCTCCGACCAGGGCGGACGCGGTGCCCAGCGTGACCAGGGCGCGTTCCGCGTCGGAGGACGCCACACCGCCGGGCCCGGCGAAGATGGTCCAGTACACGCGCCCCACGCCGTACACGCCCAGCTCGACCATCACGCCGGACAGCAGCATGCAGACCGGGGTGGGGGCCACGGCGTGGGCGTCGGGGAGCCAGAAGTGGAAGGGGACGGCGGCGGCTTTGACGAGCAGCCCGGTCAGGACGAGGGCGAAGGCCACGAGGACCAGCGCGTCGGGCCCGCCCCGGGCGTCGAGCTGTGCGCCGATCTGCCGCATGCCCAGCTCGCCGGTGCGCGCGTACAGCAGCACGAGGCCGGTCAGAGTGACGTACGCGCCCAGCGAGTTGACGATGCCGAAGGTGAGCGCGCCCTGGACCGCCTTGGCCTCCTCGACGCGGTAGCCGGTCAGGGCGTAGGCGACGACGCTCATCAGCTCGAAGAAGACAAACGCGTTGAACAGGTCGCCGGTGAGAACGAATCCGCACATGCCGGCCTGGAAGAGGAGCACCAGCGCGGGGAAGGTCCCGGTCTGCTGCTGCGGCGGTTCTTCGAAGTACCGCCAGGAGTAGGCCAGTACGGCGACGACCAGCAGGGAGATCAGGGTGGCGAGCCCGAGGGCGATCCTGTCCCCGACGAGCACGATCCCCACGCTGTGCCCGTGCCGCGGTGTCCACCCGCCGGCCCATTCGATCAGCGGACGCGAGGAGGACGCCACGAGGAGGTACACGGCGAGGCCCGCCGTGCCCGCGGCGACGGCGCACCCCACGGTCTCGGCCACGATCCGTCGGAGCCCGCGGCCGGTCGCGACGAGGAGGGCCGCCCCCAGCAGCGGCGACGCCACGATCAGCGGCAGGAGCTGGTTCACCCGCGCAGCTCGGACAGCTCGTCGGGATCCACCGTGCCGTGCCGCTTGGAGACCTGGATGACCAGGGCGAGCAGCAGCGCGGTGAGGGTGGCGCCGACCACGACGTCCGTGAGCGCGAGGGCCTGGACGACGGGGTCGACGACCGGGCGGGAGCCCGGTGCCAGGTCGGAGAAGACGGGGGCGGTGCCGCCGTCGCGGTAGCCGACGGCGAGCAGCAGCACGTACGTGGACGACTGGCACACGGCCAGGCAGCCGACCGCGTGGAGGAGATTGCGGCTGGTGGCGAGCCCGTAGCAGCCCACGAGGAAGATCCACGCGGCTACCAGGTACGGCAGTACGGACATCGGTCCCCCCTCACCCGGCCTTCTCGATCTCGACCGCCTGGTCCAGGAACCGGGCGAGCAGGACGACCACCGCGCAGGCGACCTCCACGCCGATGGCCGCGTTCAGGAGCGGGACGGTCCCTCCGGAGGACAGGGTGTTGAAGGTGCCGAGCGGCACGAAGTTGGCGAGGAACGCGGTTCCCCAGACGAGTCCGGCGATGCCCAGCACGGCGTACGCGCTCTCGCCGATCGCGTCGCCGAGGGCGAACAGCCAGATGGGTCTGACCCGTTCCAGGGCGCGGTAGTCGACGGCGATGTAGAGCAGGTGCAGCGCGGTCGCGACGACCACTCCGCCCTGGAAGCCGCCGCCGGGGCTGAGCTGGCCGTGGGCGACGATGTACAGGCCGACCAGGAGCGTGACGGGCAGCGCGTAGAGCGCGTACCGGCGTACGAAGGCGGCCACCTGGGCGGGGGCGGGCTCGACCTGGCGTTCGTCGCGGGTCTGGCGCAGCAGCACGACGGTGCCGAGGACGGCGGCGAAGAGGATGCTCTCCTCGCCCAGCGTGTCGAAGCCGCGCTGGTCGAAGTTGACGGAGGAGATGACGTTCGCGGTGCGGTGGGCCAGTGAGGCGCTCACCGCGCGGTCGCCGTAGGGGTGGGAGTCGCCGCCGAAGCCGGGGAGTTCCAGGTACGCGGTGACGAGCAGGACGGCGACCCCGGCGGTGCCGAGCGCCAGCACCCACATCCGCAGCCTGCGGCTCACGCCGTCCCCCTCCGGCCCCGGTCCCCGGTCGGCGCCGGCGACCCGGACGGTGACGGCTGTCCGGACGGTGACGGCTGTCCGGACGACGACGGCGACCCGGACGGTGACGGGTCCGCGGGGCGCGGGAGGCCGCGCCGCCGGATCTTCCGTACGGACAGGAGCAGCAGGAGCGGCGTCAGCGCCGAGCCGACGGCGAGTTGGGACAGCGCCACGTCGGGAGCCTGGAGGACGGTGAACAGCAGGGCCAGGGTGAGGCCGAGCAGGGACAGGACGAGCGCCTGGCGGGCGGGATCGCGGACCACGACGGCCGCCGTGGCGGCCGCGGCGACGAGCAGGAGGGTGACGACGATCAGTACGTCATCCATGGGCGGCGGCCCCTTCGGTGTCCGGGGGCAGGGGCGGGGGGCTGTGCCGCAGGGCCCGGGAGGAGATCAGGTTGCCCGCCACCAGCAGCACCCCGATCACGAGGAGTTTCACCGTGGCCCTGCCGGGGTCGGTGACCACGCACAGCGGTACGACGACCGCGGCCGACGCGGCGACGGAGAGGACGTCGGAGGCGCGGCCGCGCGGCGGGTCGGCGACCAGTTCCTCCACGAAGAGCCGTGCGTAGATCAGCGTGCCGGCGGGGCCGAGCACGGCGAGCACGAGCGCGGAGTCCAGGTAGGCGGAGCGCCCGTACCCCTGCGCCAGCAGGAGCAGGACGAGGCAGCCGGTGAGGGTGGCGAGGTTCTGGGCGAGGACCCGGCGCCTGACGGGTCCGGTGGCCACGCCCAGGATCGCGGGGGCCGTTCCGCCCAGGAGCAGGACGATCGCGGCGAGGAGCCAGCCGTTCACCGGTCGGTCACCGCCCGGCGGGCGCCGAGGGCCGCGGCGGCGCCGAGCAGCGCGGCGGAGCCGCCGACCGCCCACTCCAGGGGTTCGACGGGACCGATCAGCATCAGCCAGAGCACGAGCAGGCCGCCCCACCAGAGGGCCAACTCCGCGACGAGCGTGATCCTGTGCGCCATGGAGCTCACCTCCGCACCCTGCTGCTCCGGCATCCGGCCATGAAAGCACCGGAGGGGGTCAGGGCCGGGAAGGCGCTGGGCCGGTGCCCGGAATTCGTTCCTCCGGGTGAAGAATGCGCGGCCTCCGGCCGAGCGCCCGTCTGATGTCACCGACATGGGGTACGCGGATGACCATGAACCCACCGAACACGCACCACGCGAGCCCTGTCCACGCCGGTGACTTTGTCGACCTGGCGGCCAGCGGGATCGGGACGAAGGTCATCGCGTTTGTGGTGGGCCTGATCGTCGTGATCATTCTTCTGGGCGGTTTCTGGTACGGGGCGCGGCTGCGCTCCCGGATGGGGCCGCCGCCGAAGCCCTCGGAGCAGCCGGTGAAACCGGACCACCAGGCCCACATCGAGGAGAACACGGACCCCTCCGACCGGTTCCCCGGCCACGGCGAGCGGCTCTACCCACACCAGCTGGGCGGTCACGGCGAGGAGGCCTACCGGCCGCCGGGCGAGGACGAGCCGGAGTCCGGCGACGGCAGCCGGCGGAGCGGCGGCGAGGAGCCGCCGCGCCGCTGAGGCGTGACGAGGGCGCTCACCCGGGGGCCGGGGCCTGCCCTTCCCGTACGGC
Source organism: Streptomyces sp. NPDC087420 (assembly GCF_044744165.1). Classification (NCBI taxonomy): domain Bacteria; kingdom Bacillati; phylum Actinomycetota; class Actinomycetes; order Kitasatosporales; family Streptomycetaceae; genus Streptomyces; species Streptomyces sp. NPDC087420. Next base: position 289,179 of record NZ_JBIUXU010000005.1, on the reverse strand, counting down.
CCCCGCCCTCTCCGCCCGCTCCCGCGCCTTCGCCGCCCGCTGGGGACCCACCGTGTACGCCGGGTCCTCGGCCGAGGCGACCCCGGCGGCGAAGACGCCGAAGCGCGTGCAGACGGAGCCGGCCAGGAGCAGCGCGCCGCTGAGGGCGGCGGGCGCCCGGCCCCGGCCGCCGTACACGGCCGCGCCCGCCGCGCCGGTGACGGTCAGGATCCGGGCCGTACGGAGCAACGCGCCGCCACGGCCTTGCCGGTAGGTCTCGGCGACCGGCCCGAGCCGCCGTTCCGCGGCCGCCATGGCGGAGACCTCGCCGGCCGCGCCGAGCACGGCGGCCACCCGCGCCGGGGCGCTCTCGTGCGGCGGGGCCACCACCAGCGCCATCCCGGCGGCAGCGGCCGTCGCCGACGCGGTGAAGACGTAGGGCAGTTCACGGTGGGCCCCGTGCCACGCGGGGACGGCGGTGTCGGCGGCCAGGACGGCGGTGTACGACGCGATCGCCGGACCGAACAGCGCGGCGGTGCCCGTGGCGAGCGCGCCGGTCCTGGGCAGCCGGCCCGTGACCGCGCAGAGGGCGGCGACACCGGCGGCGGGACCGTACGCGGAGAGCAGCCAGGAGCCGACGCTCATCGGTGACGTCGGTTTGAAGACCCGCAGCATGTTCACGAACCGCTCGGGCCTGCCGAGGTCGTGGACGAGCGCGGCGGCCGAGAGGGTGACCGCGCCGAGCGAGGAGACCTTCATGGCCCTGGCCAGCGTGGGGCGCCCGGTCAGCTGCGCGCCGGCGGCGAGTACAGAGCCCGCTCCGGCCAGGCCGCCGAGGAAGAAGTACCCGGCGATGTCACGGGCCGACCAGGACGGCGGCTTGATGATGGGCCTGCCGTAGTACGAGTCGAACTCGGCGCGCGGCACCATCAGTTCCTCGCCGCGCCGCTTGCGCCGCCGCCCGCGATCGGGGTTCCGGGTGTCGCGGGAGCCGGTCATCGCCGTCCCTTCCTTCCGGTGAGCGTTCCGGTGAGCGTGCCGAGTGTGCCGGCGAATGTGCCGGTGAGTGTGCCGAGGGCGGGGATCGCGTACGAGACGGCGAAGCCGCCCGCCAGGCAGAGCGCGGCGGTGGCCGCGTGTTTCCACATCCGGGGCAGGTCCCGGGTGGTGACGACCGGGTGCGGCGGCAGGCCGTAGACCTCCGGTTCGTCGAGGAGGAGGAAAAACGCGCCGTCGCCGCCGACGCCGTCGTCCGGCTCGTGCCCGTACAGCCGCGCCTCGGTGACCCCGGCCTCGTGCAGCTGGTCGACCCGCAGGGCGGCGCGTTCGCGCAGTTCGTCCAGCGGGCCGAACTGGATGGACTCCGTGGGGCACGCCTTGGCGCAGGCCGGTTCCTGTCCGGCGCCGAGGCGGTCGTAACACATGGTGCATTTGAAGACCCGGCCGTCCGACGGCCGTTGCTCGATCACGCCGTACGGACAGGCGGGCACGCAGTAGCCGCAGCCGTTGCAGACGTCCTCCTGGACGACGACCGTGCCGAATTCCGTACGGAAGAGGGCGCCGGTGGGGCACACGTCCAGGCACGCGGCGTGGGTGCAGTGCTTGCAGACGTCCGAGGACATCAGCCAGCGCATGTCACCGCTGCCCGGGTCGGCGGCGGGCGCGGGGCCGGCCGCGCCGCCCGCCAGAGGGAGTTCGGTCCTGCCGTCGGGCGCCGGTACGGACGGTGCCGTCGGCGCGGGAGACGCGGCGGACGCGGGCTGTTCGATGAACGCCACGTGCCGCCAGCTGGAGGCACCGAGGCTCCGCGTGTTGTCGTACGACATGCCGGACAGCGACAGGCCGTCCTCCGGGATGGCGTTCCATTCCTTGCACGCCACCTCGCAGGCCTTGCAGCCGATGCACACGGAGGTGTCGGTGAAGAAGCCGACACGCGGCGGCGGGTCCTCGTGGCCCGCGTCCCGGGCGGGGTCCGGTTCAGGCCCCCCGAGCAGGTTCTTGCCGAACAGGTCCTCGATCACGTGCCGACCTCCGTACCGGTCTCTTCGCTGATGCCCGCGCGCCTGCGGTACTCCGCGACCAGCTCGGGAAGGGCAGGACCGCGCGGGCGGCGGCCCGCGACGATGTCCGCCGTCAGCGCCTTGTCCTCCTGGATGTGGGCGTTGGGGTCGAGCGCCATGGCGACCAGCTCGTTGGCCGCGTCGCCGGTGGACAGCCCGTTGGGCCCCCAGTGGAACGGCAGCCCGATCTGGTGGACGGTACGGCCGTGCACCGTCAGCGGGGTGAGCCGGGACGTGACCATCACCCGTGCCTCGACGGCGCCCCGCGCGGTCACGATCGTCGCCCACCCGCCGTGCTCCAGACCGCGTTCGGCGGCGAGCTGTGGGGAGAGTTCGCAGAAGAACTCCGGTTGCAGCTCGGAGAGATACGGCGACCAGCGGCTCATCCCCCCGGCGGTGAAGTGCTCGGTGAGCCGGTGGGTGGTGACGATGTACGGGTAGACGCCCGCGCCCGGCTCGTCCCCGCTGGGGTGGTAGCGGTTGCCCTCGCGCGCCACCAACTCCCGTACGGGCGAGCGGGACCGGTGCGGGTACAGGGTGCTGGTGAAGGGCGAGTCCTGCGGTTCGTAGTGGGTGGGCAGCGGCCCGTCCTCCAGCCCGGCGGGCGCGAAGAGCCAGCCCTTGCCGTCCGCCTGCATGATGAACGGGTCGTCGCCGCGCAGCGCGTCGGGTCCCGTCGCGCCGTCCGGCGGTACGTGGCCGGGCGCCCGGTCGGGGATGAAGTCCGGGACGTCGTGCCCGGTCCACTTCCGGCTCGCCTCGTCCCACCACACGTACGCCTTGCGGGCGCTCCACGGGGTGCCGTCGGGCGCTGCGGAGGCGCGGTTGTAGAGGATGCGGCGGTTGGCGGGCCAGGCCCAGGCCCACTCGGCGGCCACCCAGTCCTGTTCCCTGCCCGGCTTGCGGCTCGCGGCGTGGTTGACGCCGCCGGCGTAGACGCCGCAGTAGATCCAGCAGCCGCAGCGGGTGGACCCGTCGTCCTTGAGTTCGGTGTAGGCGCTGAGTGGCGAGCCGTCCGCGGCGTGCCCGTTGATCTCGGCGAGCACGGCCTCGGCGGACGGTTCTTCCGTGGGGCCGTGCACCGGATAGTCCCAGGTGAGGTCTTGTACGGGCCGGTCCATGGGGTCCGTGGAGGCGGCCAGTCTCTCCTTGATCCGGCGGCCCAGGTGGTACATGAACCACAGGTCGCTGCGCGCGTCGCCCCCGGGCTCGACGGCCGCGGGGTGCCACTGGAGCCAGCGGTTGGTGTTGGTGAAGGAGCCGGACTTCTCGGTGTGCGCGGCGGCCGGGAAGAAGAAGACCTCCGTGCCGATGTCCTCGGTGCGCAGCTCGCCGGTCTGGATCTCCGGGCCGTCCTGCCACCAGGTCGCGGACTCGATGAGGGAGAAGTCCCGGACGACCAGCCACTCCAGCTCGGCCATGCCGAGCCGCTGGAGGCGGGTGTTGGCGGAGCCGACGGCGGGGTTCTCGCCCATCAGGAAGTAGCCCTTGCAGACGCCTTCGAGCTGGGCGACGACGGTCTCGTACGTGGAGTGGGAGCCCGTCAGGCGTGGCAGGTGGTCGAAGCAGAAGTCGTTCTCAGCGGTGGCGGCGTCGCCGTAGTAGGCCTTGAGGAGGCTGACGAAGTACGCCCGCATGTTGCCCCAGAAGCCCTTGTCCGTACGGCCCGCGTCGATGAACGCGTCGAGGTTCTCGTGGGCGTGCGCGTGGGGCATCGGGAGGTAGCCGGGCAGCAGGTTGAACAGGGTGGGGATGTCGCTGGAGCCCTGGATGGAGGCGTGTCCGCGCAGGGCCTGGATGCCGCCGCCGGGACGTCCGATGTTGCCGAGGAGCAGTTGGAGGACGCTCGCGGCGCGGATGTACTGGGAGCCGACGGTGTGCTGGGTCCAGCCGACTGCGTAGCAGAAGGCGCTGGTGCGCTCCCGGCCCGAGTTGGCGGTCAGGGCGTCGCACACCTGGAGGAAGGTCGCGCGGGGGATGCCGCAGACCTCCTCGACCAGCTCGGGGGTGTAGCGGGCGTAGTGCCGTCTGAGGATCTGGTAGACGCAGCGCGGGTGCTGGAGGGTCTCGTCGCGCGGGGCGCGGGCGCCCGCCGGCGCACCGCCGGACCCGTGGCTCTCCGAGCCGCCGGCCTCGGAGAGCCGCGCCCGTACGTCGGGGTCGGTGGCGGGCTCGCCGTGTCCCGGATCGCCGCCTTCGCGCTCCTCGTACTGCTCGTCGACCTCGCCCGAGGGGGCCTGGACGCGGGTCCCCTCGTACTGCCAGCTCGCCGGGTCGTAGTGGTGGCGCTCCTCGTCCAGTCCGGAGAAGACACCGTCGAGGTCCTCGGTGTCCCGGAAGTCCTCGCCGACGAGCGTGGCCGCGTTGGTGTAGGCGAGGACGTACTCCCTGAAGTCCTTCTCCTCGGTGAGCACGTGGTTGATGACCGCGCCGAGGAAGGCGATGTCACTGCCCGCGCGGATCGGTACGTGCAGATCGGCCAGCGCACTCGTACGGGTGAACCGCGGGTCCACATGGATGATCCGCGCGCCGCGCGCCTTCGCCTCCATCACCCACTGGAAGCCGACGGGGTGCGCCTCGGCGTAGTTCGAGCCCTGGATGACGATGCAGTCCGCGTGCTGGAGGTCCTGCATGAACGTGGTGGCGCCGCCGCGTCCGAACGAGGTACCGAGCCCGGCCACGGTGGAGCTGTGGCAGACGCGCGCCTGGTTCTCGACCTGGACCACTCCGAGCCCGGTCAGCAGTTTCTTGATGAGGTAGTTCTCCTCGTTGTCGAGGGTGGCCCCGCCGAGGCTGGCGATGCCCAGTGTGCGGGCGGTGCGCAGGCCCTCGTGCTCCCACTCCCAGGTGCGCCGGCGGGTCTCGACGACCCGGTCGGCGACCATGTCCATGGCCGTCTCCAGGTCGAGCGGCTGCCAGTCCTTCGCGTACGGCGGCCGGTGGAGGACCTGGTGTCTGCGGGCGGACCCGGTGGTGAGCTGGAGCGTCGCGGAACCCTTGGGGCAGAGCCTGCCCCGGCTGACCGGGGAATCGGGGTCCCCCTCGATCTGCACGACCCGCTCGTCCTTGACGTACACCTGCTGGCCGCAGCCGACCGCGCAGTAGGGGCAGACGGACTGCACGACACGGTCGGCGGTGGCCGTGCGGGGCGTCAGCTCTTCGGTACGGGACGACATCGCCGCGCGGCCCCGCCCCAGTGGATCCGACCCGGTGAGCTGCCGGTAGACCGGCCAGTCGCGGATCAATCTGCGGAAACCCATCGCTTCCTCCAGCGCGTGTGCGGTCCTCGCTCCGGGAGAAGACCTGTCCCAGCGTCACCCGGCGGGCTCCGACGTGCGACCCGGGGAGCGGCGCCACGGCAATAGGACGATCAAGGGCACTGTTCCGGTCTGGGCCGCTCCCCGGCGGGAAGGGACACTGCGTGCCTGATGTCCGAAACACCGTGAGGGCGCCGGTCGCCGAACTGGTGAAGCGGCGGCGCGAGCCGGCCGTCGTCCAGACCCTGCGCTCGACCGTCGCCGCCACCATCGCCTATGTCGTCGCCCTGCGCCTGAGCAACGAGGCAGCCCCGCTCACCGCGCCGCTGACCGCCCTGCTCGTCGTGCAGGTCACCCTGTTCTCCACCCTCACCACCGGCGTCCGCAGAGTGAACGCCGTGGTGGCCGGGGTGCTGGTCGCCATCGGTTTCAGCGCGCTGGTCGGGCTGACGTGGTGGAGTCTCGGCCTGATCATCCTGGCCTCACTGGTGGTGGGTCGTATCGTCCGGGCGGGCGAGTTCGTGCCGGAGGTCGCGATCAGCGCCATGCTGGTGCTCGGGGTGACCCAGGTGGCGTCCACCGCCTGGGACCGGGTGCTGGAGACGCTGATCGGTGCGGTGGTGGGGCTGCTGTTCAACGTCCTGTTCGTACCGCCGGTGTGGATCGCCAACGCGGGAGAGTCCATCGAGGGCCTGGCCCGCCGGCTGCGCCAACTGCTGCTCGGCATCGGGGAAGGGCTGACGTCGCCGACGCCGGTCGCGCGGGCGGCGGCCCGGCTCCACGAGGCGCGCCGCCTCGACCACGACATCAGCGAGGTGGACGCGGCGCTGCGCCAGGCGGAGGACAGCCTCCGGCTCAACCCCCGTGTCAAGGAGGGGCTGCTCAACCGGGTGGTGCTCCGTACCGGACTCGACACGCTGGAGATCTGCACGGTGGTCCTGCGGGTGCTGGCCAGGACGATGACCGACCTGGCCAAGAACCGTACGGAGGAACCGCTGTTCACCCCCGACGTGGGGTTCGCGCTCCAGGAGTTGCTCGGTCATGTCGCGGACGCCGTCGTGAGCTTCGCCGTACTGGTCACCACGCAGGTGAGCGAGAGCGCGGAGATGGCGGAGAACCGGCTGGCGGAGGATCTCGCGGCGGCGGCCACCGCCCGGGAGCACCTGGCGCAGCTCCTGCTGACAGGCGTTCAGCGGCACCCCCGCCAGTGGCAGCTCCACGGCGCCCTCCTGACGGAGATCGATCGAATCCTGGATGAACTGGACATGCGGAACCGCTCGCAGCGGCTGATGGAGGAGCTGGACCGCGCGTCGCGCGAGCAGCGGGAGCGGCATCCGCGACTCGCCGCGGCGCGTCAGTGGGTCAGGGACAACACGCCGCGACGGTGGCGCACAAATCGGTCCTAATCCGAGCAACGGGAAACCGGCGCGCCTTTGTTGACGAAATCTTTACTTAAACTCCCAAGGATCACCGTTGTTTGAGGGAAGGGAAGGACCTCAGCCGAACGGTGGAGCCTTGTGGTCAGGGGCTTCATCAGGGGTAACGACACGAATATGCCAGCCGGGCGCGGCGGCGGGACGTCTGATCCCCTCGCTCGGCGTGAAGTGACCACCGACGGCCTTATGGGGCCCATACACCCTTCTCCCTCCCGCACGAGGCGCGCGGAGGCGGAGAGTTGGGTGGGGCGGTTGAGAACCTCCGCGTTGATGGCGGTACTGTGCGCGCGCGCCGTCAATATGGACGGCGCGGTTATCGCGGAGGATTCTGTGACTGTATTCAACAGATCGTTGAGGCGCCCCGGCGCACTCATAGCGGTCGCGGCAGCGGGTGTGCTGGGAGTCGGTCTCTCGGCCGGCACGGCCGCCGCGCACACGCCGAACTGGACCGTTTCCTGCTCGTCGGTCACCGTGGACCTGAAGTCTTACGGCCATGGCGACAACCCCGTCAACGAGGTGTCCCTCACCGCGGACGGCGCGTCGCTCATCAGCGAGAAGTTCGGCGACAAGTTCAACACGACGCTGCCGATCGCCAAGCACTCCAAGCCGGTCGAGCTCCACCTCGTCGTGAAGGCCGCCGACGGCGGTCAGTACAACGTCGACGAGACCAAGACCTCCGAGGTCTGCCCCGGCGACGAGGAGCCCACCCCGACGCCGACGCCGACACCGACGCCGACGAAGACGCCGCCGGTCACGGAGACCCCTTCGGGTACCCCGACCCCGACCGGCACGTCGACCCCGACCCCGACCGAGGAGCCCACCAGCTCTTCGCCGGCGGCCGTTCCGTCGTCGCAGCCGAGCCCGGCCGGTGACAACCTCGCCGAGACCGGTTCCTCCAGCTCCACGCCCATCATCGCGGGCGCGGCCGCTGTTGTCCTGGTCGCCGGTGCGGGCATCATGTGGGCCGCTCGCAAGCGTCGTACCGCTCAGGGCTGATCCATCGCTCGACCGCACCACCATGCGGCCACCACCGGATCAGCCATGACCCGGCCCGCTCTGCCCCTGTCGCCATGCCGGACGCCGTTCAGAACTTCCACCGCCACCATCCGGCGGCCTGGACGGTGACCATCCCGGCCATGAGGCATGGAGCCCACGGCAGCGCCCCCTCCGGGCGCGTCGGCCGGGCTCCGTACGGCAGGGGCCGCGCGTGTCGTCCCACCGTTCGGCGGTGGGACGAGGTCCGGCCAGGGCCGCAGTGTGAGACCCCGCAGCGTCCTCCGCTCGCGGGGTCTCATCATGTCCGGATCAGGCCGGTCCCATCCGGGTCGTTCGCACCCGGGTCGTTCGCACCCGGGTCATTCGCACCCGGGTCGTTCGCGCCCGGACCGGTCAGGAGTCACGCTCCGACCCGTGCCGGTGGCTCGCCCAGAGCGGCAGGACGAACCAGCACAGCAGGTACCACGCGACGATCCCCGAGACGATCCACGGGACGAAGTGGTTGTGGGTCGCGACCCGGAGGATCAGCAACAGCGCGGACACCAGCGTGGCGAGCAGGAGGCACAGGCCGGTGACGGTCAGTCTGGACGCCCACGTCACCGCCCGGGGTTTCATACGGCGGCCGGAGACGACCCGGTGGAAGGCGACCGGACCTATCAGCGCGCCGGTCGCGGCCGCGCCGAGGACGACGGTGATCAGGTAGATGTTCTTGTCCGTTCCGGCGAGCGTGGCGAAGCGCGGGGTGAAGGCCACCGTCAGCAGGAACCCGAACATGATCTGTACGCCGGTCTGCGCGACGCGTACTTCCTGGATCAGTTCGGACCACTGACGGTCCGCCCGCTCGTTCGCCGTCTCCTCGCGCCCGTCCTCGTACACGTCCACATCGGCTTCCGTCGCCGCTTTTTCTTCCGCTGTCGAAGTCATGCCGCCCTCCCCTGTCGCGCGCGTCCTGTGCTGCGTGTTCGGCTACCCCCTGTCCGCGCGGACAGACGCGTGCGAGATGCACGTCATGGGGTGGGCACGGAGAATGGGCGGCAGGCGAACCGACCCAGTGGGGGCGCGCATGGATCCGGTGGAGGCTCTGGACAGGATCGCCTTTCTCCTGGAGCGGTCACGGGCGGAGACGTACCGCGTCAAGGCGTTCCGTACGGCGTCCGCCGCCGTGGCGGGCCTGGCACCCGACGAGGTCGCCCGGCGCGCCGCGGCCGGCACGCTGTCCCGGGTGCCGGGCATCGGGCCGAAGACGGCCCAGGTCGTCGAAGAGGCGGTGGACGGGGCCGTCCCCGGCTATCTGCGCGGTCTGGAGGAAACGGCCGGGGGGCCGCTCGCCGAGCGCGGCCAGGAGTTGCGCGCCCGGCTGCGCGGCGACTGCCACCTCCACTCGGACTGGTCGGACGGCGGCAGCCCGATCGAGCTGATGGGCCGTACGGCCGCCGCGCTCGGGCACGAGTGGGCCGTCCTCACCGACCACTCGCCACGGCTGACCGTCGCACGGGGCCTGTCACCGGAACGGCTGCGGGAGCAGCTCGACGTGATCGACGGACTGAACGCGGAATGGGCGCCGTTCCGGCTGCTCACCGGCATTGAGTGCGACATCCTGCCCGACGGCTCGCTGGACCAGGAGCCGGAGCTGCTCGAACGGCTGGACCTGGTGGTGGCGTCCGTCCACTCGAAGCTGCGGATGGAATCGGCGCCGATGACCCGGCGCATGGTCGCCGCCGTCCGCAATCCGCTGACGGACGTTCTCGGGCACTGCACCGGACGGCTGTTGACGGGCCGTGAGCGGCGCGGGAGCAGGGACGGCGGTACGGGCGGGAGCCGGCCGGAGTCGGAGTTCGACGCGGCGGCCGTGTTCGCCGCCTGCGCCGAGTCGGGCACGGCGGTGGAGATCAACAGCAGGCCGGAGCGGCTCGATCCGCCCCGCCGGCTGCTGCGCGAGGCGGTCGCGGCCGGGGTCTTCTTCGCCGTCGACACGGACGCCCACGCGCCCGGACAGCTCGACTGGCAACTCCTCGGCTGTGCGCGGGCCGAGGAGTGCGGCGTACCGGCCGACCGGGTCGTCAACACCTGGACGGCGGAGCAGCTGCGGGAGTGGACCCGCACCCGCGAGGCGCCGCCGCCCGGCGGCTGAGACCGGGCTCGTACGGCACCCTCTTTCGTACGGCCCAGGCCGTCAGCGTTCTTCCAGCTCCGCGAAGAGTCCGGTGTCGAGGTTGGCCAGCACGTCGAGCGGGTTGACGAAGACCGCCTCGGCACCGCCCGCCTGGAGCGCGGCGCGCGGAACACCGCCTGTCAGTACGGCGAGCGGGCGCACGCCGGCCTTCGTCGCCGCCTCCATGTCCCACACGGTGTCCCCCACGAACAGCGCGCGGTCCGCCGGCACCCCGGCCAGGTCCAGCGCCCTGAGCACCGGGTCAGGCCCGGGCTTCCCGGCCGCCACGTCGTCCGCGCCCGCCACCCCCGCGATGACGTCGTCGGCGCCGATCGCGCGCCGTAGGGCGGCCAGCTCCGCCCCGCCCGCGGAGGTGGCGAGCACGATGGCCCACCCCCGGTCGGCCAGCGACCTGAGCAGGTCCCTCGCCCCGTCGAGCACGGGCAGCCGGTCGTGGAACGTGGCGTACAGCGCCGCGTGCGCGGCCTTGATCTCCGCGTCCTGGTCCACGTCCCGCTCGTCACCGAGCAGATGCGCGATCAGATCGCCGGAACCGAGGCCGATCGCACGGTGGATCGCGGCCATCCGCACCGTGTGCCCGGCCTGGCGGAACGCTTCCCACCAGGTGGTCACATGGAGGTAATTGGTATCGACGAGAGTCCCGTCGACATCGAACAGTGCCGCACGCGTCGCCATAGGTGTCCCGCTCCTGTCCAGGTCAGCCTTGCGGTTTCGAGCCATGTCCTGATCATGCCCTCGATACCGCGGAACATAAGGGAGGCGGGCCGTCAGGCGGGCTCGGGGGCGTACACGATGTGCTGGACACCCGTGGCGAACGTACGGGACGAGAGGACCCTGAGCGGGATCGCGCCGGTGCCCCCGTCGAAGAGCCGCTTGCCGTGACCGACGATCAGCGGGTCGATCAGCAGCTCGATCTCGTCCACCAGGCCTTCGCCGAGCAGCCATTGGACGAGCGTGGCGCTGCCCATGACGGTGATGTCCTTGCCGTCCTGCTCCTTGAGCGCGGTGATCTCCTTGACGAGGTTCTCGCCGATGACCGTGGAGTTGTTCCACCCGGCCTCCTCCAGCGTGGTCGAGACGACGTACTTCGCGACCCCGTTCATGTGGGCGGCGCCCGGCTCGTCCGGCATGGCGGGCCAGGCCTCGGCGAAGCCCTCATAGGTCGTACGGCCGATCAGCAGCGCGTCCGACGCCGCCATCCGCGCGTCGACCGCGGCGGCCATGTCGTCGTCGAAGTACGGCCCGTGCCACTCGTGGGGCGACTCCATGACGCCGTCCGCGGTCAGGAACTCGGTGACGATCAGCTTTCTCATGACAACTCCTCGATGGGCGGTGGGGGGAGCGGGTCTCAGGCCTGTCCCGGCGGTTCGGGCGGTTCCGACGGTCCCGGCGGTTCCGGCGCCGGCGGCAGGCGGAGGTGGGCCAGGTCGTCGGGCACCGGGCTGTCGGGGCGGAACAGCGGCGGGGCCTGGCCGTCCACCGCCGAGGCGGGCGCGTCGGTGAGCCGGAAACGGTCCCGCAGGCGGCCGTAGAAGTCGGTGGGACCGAGCCGGACCAGGCGCAGGCGGTACGCGGCCCCGTACACCCCGACCCAGTCCCCCGGCTCCAGCACCCCCTGGAGCTGACCGTCGATGCTGACGGCCGCCTCCCCGGAGTGCGGCAGGACGCGCAGGGCGACCGGCTCGTCGGGCGCGGCCACGACCGTCCGGCCGAACGTCATGTGGGGGGCCACCGGAGTGAAGACGACGGCGTCCATGTGCGGGGAGAGGACCGGGCCGCCGGCCGCGAAGCTGTACGCGGTCGAGCCGGTGGGCGTCGCCACGATGACGGCGTCCGCCGAGTACGACGCGAGGAGCCGGCCCGCGATGTAGACGCCCAGGCTGACCTGGCGGTCCCTGGCGAGCTTCTCCAGTACGACGTCGTTGATCGCGACGACGTCCAGCGCCATGCCCCAGCCCTCCTCCTCGGTGGTGTCGAGGCGGAGCTCCGGCGGCGGCAGGGTGGGGCGGCGTCCGTAGCGCAGCAGCGCCTCCATGGCGGAGGGGATCTCCAGGGCGCGCGAGGCGCGCATGGTGAGCGTCATCCGCTCCTCGTAGGTGGCGCGCCCGTCGTGCACCGCGTCGAGGGCCTGTCTGATCTGGTCGGCGGGGACCTCCGTGAGGAAGCCGACGCGCCCCAGGTCGACGCCGAGCACGGCCGCGTCGCTCTTGGCGGCGATACGGGCGCCGCGCAGGAACGTACCGTCTCCGCCGAGCGTGACCACCAGATCGGGGTGGCCGGCGGCGGAGGCCTCCTGCTGCCCGCCGTGGCGCGGTTCGTCCGCCTTCCAGACGTCGATCTCCTTGCAGGGGACGTCGTGGGCGTCGCACCAGGCGTGCACGGTGTCCGCCGCTTCGACGGCCGTTTCACGGCCTTGATGGACCACGAGACCGACACGATTCACCGACATGCTCGCGTTCTCCGTACGTTCGGTTCCGGGATCCGGTCGCTCAGCGACTGCCCGGCTGCTCGGAGAGTCGCTCAGCAGTCCAGCATCTCCGAATTGCGCGGGTCCGGCGCGCCGGACCACCCATTCACCCGAATGGCGGATAGGACTTTCACATGCGCCTTACGCGGTGAATACCAAGCGGGCGGCCTCGCACAGCGGTCCCCGGCCTCTCCCCCGTCCGCCACCGGTTGCCCCGGGTGGCGGACGGGGGCGCGATGGAGAGGTACGCGCGACTGCCCCGGAGGGGCCCGGCCCCACGGACGCGCATTTCCCCGAGCGAGGAGTGATCGCTGATGTCAGCCGACGGCGTGTTCAACAGCCCCAGTGAGCTGAGCGGCCTGACCGTGTACGGCAAGGAGGGCGACAAGATCGGCAATGTGGGCCAGGTCTATGTCGACGACGTCACGGGCCGGCCCGAATGGGTGACGGTGAAGACCGGCATGTTCGGGATGAAGGAGAGTCTCGTCCCGCTGTCCGGCGGTCGCCGGATGGGCGAGGACCTGCATGTCCCGCACACCAAGGAGACGGTCAAGGATGCCCCGCGGCTGGACGCGGACGAGCATCTGGATCCCGCGCAGGAGCGGGCGCTGTACGAGCACTACGGGCTCTCCGGCGCCGGTATGGGGACCGGTACCGGTGCGGGCACGGGCACGGGGGACGCGTCGGAGTCGGGGGCCGCGGCCGGCACGGACACGGCGGACGTGACGAGCACGACGGACACGGCGGACACCGCCACGGGCACCGGTACGGCCGCTGCCATGGGGACCACCGCGGGAGCCGCAGCGGCGGCCGACACCGCCGGCAGCCACCAGGCGTTCGACCCCGACAAGACGCCCGCCGCCTCGGCCGACCTCCACCACCCGGAGATGATCCGGTCGGAGGAGGAGCTGCACGTCGGCACCGTGGAACGCGAGGTGGGCACGGCGCGGCTGCGCAAGGTCGTGGTGACCGAGAACGTCACCACCTCCGTACCGATCAGCCACGAGGAGGTACGGGTCATCCACGAGCCGATCGACCCCACCTCCGACGGGGCCTCGCGCCCCAACATCGGTGAGGCGGAGACCCGGGTGACGCTGCACGCCGAGCAGCCGGTCATACGCAAGGAGACCGTCGCGGTCGAGCGGGTGCGCCTGGAGACCGAGAAGGTCACCGAGGAGCGGGAAGTGTCCTCCGACGTCCGCAAGGAGCAGATCGAGTACGACTCCGGGCGGGACGACAAGGGGATGGACGGCCGGCGGGACCGCAAGGGCATGGGCGACGACCCGATGCGCTGACCCGGCCGGACACCCACCCGTTTCCGCCTCTCTCCGCCGGCCGCAGCCCTGTGACCGGCGGAGAGAGGCGGCTCGGCGTCCGATTCCCGGGGCGGGGAAAAGTCATCGGGAGTGGGCGGCCCGAGGCGGGATAGATAACGAGTATGACCACTTACGTAGTGACGATCCCCGGGACGCTCCACGCGGAGCTCACCGACGACGCCAAGACCGTCCTGCTCCAGGCCCTGCGGCCGGCGGATCCGCAGGGGACGGATTTCGGGGCGGCCGAGGATCTGGACCTGCTCTCCGTGGACACCGAGGAGTCGCGTCTCACCCTCCGCCTGGAGGTCACGGCCGACGACTCGAACGGCGCGGAGGAGGAGGCCCGGCGCATCGCGACCGGCGCGCTGGGGAAGGCGGGCTTCACCCCCGCGACCGCGCCCCTCGGACAGCCCTTCATCACCGGCATCGACCGGGAGTGAACGCCGGGATGTGACCCGGGCCGACCCGGGCCGCCTCACGATCCCCTTCGCCGTCCCCGGCGCGGGAGCGCGGGAGGGGGTGGGGTATCGTGGACGACTGCGAAGGGGAGTAGCCCCGAAAACCTGTCGTCGACACACTGGAACCTCCGGGTTCCCGGTGGCAGGGCCGGTGGATTCACACGGGCGGGCGAGACCTTCGGTCAGGCATTGACGTATCCACGGACCTCGTGGGTGCACCGTCGTGCCGGGCCGAGTGGTCCTCCGGTTGCCCCAGGCACGTCGCGAAGATCCGGGTCCGGCCCCCAGAGAAAGCCACCCGGCATGTATCTCGACCCCCTGGCGATCCTCACCGCCTTCGGGCTGATCTTCCTCGCGGAGCTCCCCGACAAAACCATGTTCGCGTCCCTGGCGATGGGCACGCGCATGCGTCCGCTCTACGTCTGGTTCGGTACGTCGAGCGCCTTCATCGTGCATGTCGCCATCGCCGTCGGGGCGGGCAGCCTCATCGGGATGCTGCCCGACTGGATCGTCAAGCTGGTGTCCGCCGTGCTCTTCGGGGTCGGCGCGTTCATGCTGCTGCGGAGCGGGGGAGACGACGACGAGGACGAGGCGAACTCGAAGACCGTGACCGGCTTCTGGCCCGTCTACACCACGGCGTTCATGGCCGTGTTCATCAGCGAGTTCGGCGACCTCACCCAGATCACCACCGCCAACCTCGCCGCCACCAATGGCACGTGGTCCACCGCCATCGGCTCCGCCGTCGCGCTGATGTCCGTCTCCGCCCTCGCCCTGCTCGCCGGCCGTTTCATCGCGAAGCGTGTCCCGCTCAGGACGGTGCAGCGGATCGGCGGACTGTGCATGCTGGGGCTGGCGCTCTGGTCGGTGATCGAGATCTTCGTGGGCTGACACGCGCGCGTGGGCCGTTGGAGGGGAGGGGGATCAACTCCCCCTCCCCTCCGGCGTGTCAGGTGCGGCGCGGCCCGAGGACACAGAACTCGTTGCCCTCCGGGTCCGCGAGTACGACCCAGGGCTCGTCCCCGGTCTGGCCCACGTCGGCGTGGCGCGCCCCGAGGGCCAGCAGCCGGGCGACCTCGGCGTCCCGGTCGACCGGGCGGAAGTCGAGATGCAGCCGGTTCTTTGCGGTCTTCGCCTCCGTGACCGGCGTGAACAGCAGGCCGGGCAGCCGGTCAGGAGCGGCGCGGATCTCGTACTCCTCGGGCGTGTCGTCCACCACGACCCAGCCGAGCGCCTCGGCCCACCAGCCGCCGAGCGCGACCGGATCCGCCGCGTCCACCACCAGCTGTTCCCATTCCAGGTCCATGCGCGGGAGCCTACCCGTCCCCCCTCGTCCCCCGCGGGGACCCACACGGCGGTGCGCGGTGCGAGCTGTGAGGCGTGGTTGCCCGCTGGGGCTCCTGCGTCAACAATGCTCATGACAATCGCATACCTCGGTCACAGAGGGGACCCCCCACCATGAGAAAGCCTCTCCTCGGCGCGCTTCTCGCCGTCCTGCTCCTCGGAGCGGGAGCGGCACCCGCGACGGCCACCGGTCTGGACGCGGTCGCGCCGGCGAAGACTTCCCCAACCGCCCCGTCCGGCACCCGGGTCGACACCACGGCCCCCGGCGGAACGGATGTGGCCGTCAAGGCCGTCAGCTACGCCGGAACGGTCGCGCTCAGCAACTGCTCGGGATCCGTGGTCCGTACGCCGGGATCGCAGCCCAACGACTTCGCCCTGGTCCTGTCCAACGGCCACTGCATCGAGAGCGGTTTCCCGGCCGCCGGCCAGGTCATCGTCAACCAGCCGTCGACCCGCTCCTTCACCCTCCTGAACTCGGCCGGCACCGGCGTGGCGACCCTGCGGGCCAGCAAGATCGCCTACGCGACGATGACCGACACGGACGTGTCGCTGTACCAACTCACCAGCACGTACGCGCAGATACAGAGCCGGTACGCGATCACCGCGCTGGACCTGAACACGACACGCCCGGTCCAGGGCACCGCCATCAAGGTCGTCTCCGGTTACTGGAAGCGCATCTACACCTGCAACGTGGACGGCTTCGCGTATCAGCTCAAGGAGGGGCAGTGGACCTGGAAGGATTCGGTCCGCTACACCTCGGCCTGCAACACGATCGGTGGCACGTCGGGCTCCCCCGTCATCGACAACACCACGGGCAAGGTCGTGGCCGTCAACAACACCGGTAACGAGAGCGGTGGGCGCTGCACGGACAACAACCCGTGCGAGGTCGACCAGAGCGGCAACGTCACCGTGCGCCAGGGCATCAACTACGCCCAGGAGACCTACCAGATCGTGCCGTGTGTCGGCACGGGCACCACGATCAATCTGAGCCTCCCGGGCTGCTCCCTGCCCAAGCCGTGATCCGGCCGCCGTCGCGGCGGCGCCCGGGGAACGCGTACCGGCGCGCCGCCGCGACGGTCGCCAGCGCGGCGGCGAACAGCGGCAGCGCGGTCCAGGGCAGGGCGCCCGCGCCGCCCCCGGCGGTCTCCAGGACGAGACCGCCGGCCAGGGACCCGGCGGCGATGCCCGCGTTGTAGACCGTGGTCTGCAACGAGGTGGCGACGTCCGCGTCACCGGGTCCCGAGATCCGGATCAGCGCGGTCTGGAGCAGGGTGGGCGCCCCGCCGAAGGCAACTCCCCACACGGCGACGGCCGTCAGCAGGACCGGAGGCGTACCGCCGTACAGGCCGAGGGCCGGCATCGAGGCCGTGAGGAGCCCGAGGGCGGCCAGCAGGGTGGCGCGTGGGTGTCGGTCGATCAGCGCGCCCACACTCCAGATGCCGACGACGGTGGCGGCGCCGAAGACGAACAGGACCACGCCGGTACGGCCGAAGCCCGCGCGTTCTGAGAACGGGGCCAGGTAGGTGTACATCACCTGGTGGCCCAGCAGCAGGAGCAGGGTGATCGCCAGGACGGCGCGGATGCCGGGCAGCGCCGCGATCCGGTGCGGCGGGACGCGGGACGCGGCCGGTTCCCCCGGGAAGTCGGGCACGTACCTGCTCACCCAGACCACCAGGACCAGCGCGAGGGCGGCCACCGCCGCGAACGTCGCGCGCCAGCCGAGGAACGCGGCCGACGCGGTGGCCGCGGGGATGCCGAAGGAGAGCGCCACGGTGATCCCGGCGAGAACGACGGCGAGGGCGCGGCCCCGGCGTTCCGCGGGCACCATCCGGGCGGCGTGCCCGGCGAGCATCGCCCACATCGTGCCGCCCATGACACCGGCCAGCAGCCGGGCGCCGAAGGTGAGGGGGTACGAGGTGGAGAGCGCGGTCACGGCGTTGCAGAGCGCGAACCCGGCGATCGCGCCGACGAGCACCGGGCGCCGGCGCAGCCCGCGCAGGGCGGCGGTGAGCGGGATCGCGGCGAGGAAGGACGCCGCCGCGTAGCCGGTCACCAGGAAGCCGACGCGGCCCTCCGACACCCGCAGGCCGCGGCTCATCTCCGGCAGCAGGCCGGCCGGCAGCAACTCGGTCAGTACGGCGGTGAACGCGGCCGTGAACAGGGCGAGCAGTCCCCCGTAGGGGAGTTTGGCGGTCATGCAACCATGGTGAATCCTTCACATCAGTGTGAAGGCAAGCACACCATTCGCCCCGCCTAAGCCCGGGGGGAGGAAACGCCATGAGGATCGGTGAACTGTCCGCGCGCACCGGCATTCCCACCCGGATGCTGCGCTACTACGAGGAGCAGGACCTGCTGCGCCCCGAGCGGGCCGACAACGGCTACCGCGCGTACGAGGAGTCGGCCGTGGGCCGGGTCCAGCAGATCCGCGGGCTGTTCGACTCGGGGCTGACCACGGAGATCATCCGCCGGATCCTGCCGTTCCTGGACGAGCCGGACCAGATCCACCTCCGCCCCGAGTCCCTGACCCCGGAGACGTCCGGACAGCTGCGCGCCGAGGCCGACCGTATCCAGCGGCGCATCGACTGCCTGGCCCGCAACCGCGACGCCATCGAGGGGTACCTCGGCGCGATACGGACACGGGACACCGCAGGGCCGCGCGGCGCACAGGGGACGATCGAGGCGGACGGGCTGCGGCTGCGCCCCTTCACCCGGGCGGACATCGAGTGGGTGTACGAGGTGTCGCTCGACCCCGCTCTCCAACGGTTCGTCCGGCTGCCTTCCCCGTACCGCCGACGCGACGCGGCGTTCTTCGTGGACCAGGTCGCGCTGGCGGGCTGGGACAGCGGTCGGCGTGCGGAGTTCGTGGCCGAGGATCCGGCAACGGACCGTCCCCTGGGCCGAGTCGGCCTCGGCCTCCGGCCGAACGGCTCGGCGGAGATCGGCTTCTGGACCGACCCGGCCGCCCGTCACCACGGGGTGGCCACCTGGGCGGTCGGCGCGGTGTGCGGCTGGGCGTTCCGCACCCTGGGCCTGAGCATCGTGGAGTGGCAGGCGGAGGTCGGCAACGAGGCTGCCCGCCGGGTGGCGGAGAAGGCCGGTTTCCAGGTGGAGGCGACGCTGCGCCGCCGCCTGATCCGCCGGGGCGGGCGGGTGGACGCCTGGGTGGGCTCGCTGTTGCCCGAGGACGTGGCGTAGGGGTGAGTGAACCGCTGGGACGACGGGTCGGCGGGTGGACCGATCGGCAGGGGTGACTACGGCCGGGGCACCAGGTCCCACATCACGGCGGGTGGCAGTGCCGGGTTGGCCGCCGCCGCTTCCACCACCTGCCAGTGGGTGTCCGTCAGCAATTCCACGATGACCGGCGGTGGGAGCGCGGGATGGCCGGCCGCCAGTTGCCTCGCCTCACGGTCGGCCAGGCACGCGAGCAGAGCCGGAGCAGTCGCGCGACGATGCCGCGCGACAGCGCGGAACGCTTTCTGTACGGGCGGTCCGTGCCGGGTCAGGTCCACCAGCAGCGCCGGTGTCGCGTCCGGGTTGGCCGCCACCGCGGCGACGACCCGCACTCCGTGCCGGCCGACCATGGCGCGCAACCGCGCGTCGGAGAGTCCGGGGTGCGGGGCGACGGACTTGACCACCTTCGCGTCGGGGTCGGCGGCCAGCGCGTCGCGGATCGCGGCCGGCAGATCACGGCGTTGGGCCAGGAGCATCCGTACTTCCGGATTCGATGACTCCGCCAGCTCCCCGACCTGGCGGGGAGAGGCGGCGGCGATCGCCGGCAGGAGGGCCGAGCCGATCCTGGTCGTGGCAGCCAGGCAGCTGAGCACATCGAACGGCACGTGCGGGTTGCCTGCCAGCCCGCGCCGCACCTCGTGGTCCGGGTCGGCGGCCATGGCCCGGATCAGCGGGGCGCCGATCGCGGGATTCCCGGCCAGGTCGGCCCGTACGCCGGGATGGGGATCCGTGGCGAGCCGCCCCGACACCTCCGGCGGGAGATCAGGGCGGGCGGCGAGCTCCCGGCGAAGCCAGATCGAAGGATGCCCGGCGAAGGCGGCGGCGGCTTCGGTGGGAGTGGCCGGGTTCCGCAGCGCCTGCTGTCGCGTCTCGTGCACGGTGGACTCGTGGGAGCTGTCGCAGGAGTCGCCCGGCAGCAGATCGCAGTCGGGAAGCGGACACTCCAGGGGGTGTACGAACGGCGTCTCTTCCCGGTCGCAGACCAGACACCACCGTGCCGGAGGCAGCCCCTCGCCGGTCATCAGCGCCGCCAACACGCCAGGAGGCGTCGCCTCGTTGGCCGCCACCGACCGGCGTACCTCGGCATGGGGGTGTCGCGCGAGGACGGCGGCCCTGTCCGGCGTCGTCCAGAAGGCCAGCTCCGCGACGACCCGTACGTCCGGGTCCGCGGCGAGTGTCTCCACGACGTCGGACGGGAGACCGGCACAGGCGGCCAGTCTCTCCCGGTGCCGGACGAGCGGATCCCTCACGAGGAGGCGCGCCCACTCCGGGTCGCCCGCCCGCCGGTCGAGCAGGGTGAGCGCGGCGTACGGCTGGGTCGCGGGATCGATGTCGGCGGCGGTCAGCCGGCCCTCGTAGGCCAGCTGACCGGCGCTCTCCCCGACCTGTGCGACCAACGCGAGCGCCTGCTCGTGGCTGAGGTCCGGGCGGGCGGCGAGACTTCCGGCGATCTCTTCGTCCGCGACCGCGATCAGCCGGTCCACCAGCTCCGACGGCAGGGCCACGTTGGCGGCGAGCCCGCACAGGAGGTGATTCACAGAGGGCATCCTGCCCGGAACCACGGGCGAACGGCTTCTGGTTTTCGGCCCGGGAGCCGTGCCACACGATGTACATGCGCACGCAACACTGTGCGGGAACAGGGGGAAATCGCCTCCGGTTGGACTGGGAGCGGGGGCGGTGCACCGACCCCGGCAGGACGCCTGATCACGAAGCCCGGCCGCCTTTCTCTCCCCTGTTCGTGTCTCCCTGGAAGCGGTGTACCTCCATGCCCGAGTCCGCCCCTCTCCATCTCGCGACAGCCCTCGACGGAGCCGGCTGGCACCCGGCCGCCTGGCGCGCGCCGGACGCCCGCGCCGGTGAACTGTTCACCCCGGCGTACTGGCTCGACCTGGTCCAGGAGGCCGAGCGCGGCCTGGTGGACTTCGTCACGATCGAGGACTCGGTCGGGGTCCGGCCCGCGCGGTACGACGCGTCCGACCCCGGCGAATCGCCCGGCCGGGTCCGCGGGCGGCTCGACGCGGTGCTCACGGCGGCCCGGGTCGCCCCGCTGACCCGCCACATCGGGCTGGTGCCCACAGTGACGGTCACCCACAGCGAGCCCTTCCACGCGTCGAAGGCGATCGCCACCCTCGACTACGTCAGTTCGGGCCGCGCGGGCCTGCGGGTCCAGCTCTCGGCCCGGCCGTACGAGGCCGCGCTCTTCGGCCGCCGTACGTTCACGCACCGATTCGAGAACCGCAACGACCGGGACGACCCGGCGGCGGCCGCGCTGGTCGCGGATCTGTTCGACGAGGCCGCCGATTACGTGGAGGTGGTCCGCAGGCTGTGGGACAGCTGGGAGGACGACGCGGTGATCCGCGACGCCGCGACCGGCCGGTTCGTCGACCGCGACCGGCTGCACTACATCGACTTCTCCGGCAAGTGGTTCAGCGTCAAGGGGCCTTCCATCACCCCGCGTCCGCCGCAGGGCCAGCCGCTGGTCACCGCCCTCGCGCACGCCACCGTGCCGTACCGCTTCGCCACGCGCTCCGCCGACGTCGTGTACGTGACGCCTTCCGACGTCGACGAGGCGCGGACCGCGGTACGGGAGGTCCGCGCCGAACAGGACGCCGCCGGGCGGGGCGGGGAGCCGCTGCACGTCTTCGGCGACCTCGTGGTGTTCCTGGACGAGACGGAGGCCGCGGCCGTCGCGCGCAAGGAGCGGCTGGACGAACTGGCCGGTGAGGCCTTCGTGTCGGACGCGCCGGTCTTCACCGGCACCCCGGCCGGGCTCGCGGACCAGCTGCTGGAGTGGCGGGCCGCCGGGCTCTCCGGCTTCCGGCTGCGGCCCGCCGCCGTACCGCACGACCTGCTCGCCCTCACCCGCGGACTGGTGCCCGAGTTGCAGGCGCGGGGGGCGTTCCGCCGGGAGTACGAGGCCGGCACCCTGCGCGGCCTGCTCGGGCTCGGCAGGCCCGCCAACCGGTACGCGAGCACGACCGCCACCGCCTGACCCGCCGCCGAACCCCGAGCATCGAGGACGTGAGATGAGCAATCCCGACAAGCCCCTCAAGCAGATCCACCTCGCCGCGCACTTCCCCGGCGTCAACAACACCACGGTCTGGGCCGATCCCGACGCGGGCAGCCAGATCGACTTCAGCTCGTTCGTGCACCTGGCGAGGACCGCGGAGCGCGCCAAGTTCGACTTCCTCTTCCTCGCGGAGGGACTCAGGCTGCGTGAACAGAACGGCCTCATCTATGACTTGGACGTCGTCGGCCGCCCGGACACCTTCACCGTGCTGAGCGCGCTGGCCGCCGTCACCGACCGGCTCGGACTGGCCGGCACGATCAACTCGACCTTCAACGAGCCCTACGAGGTGGCCCGGCAGTTCGCCAGCCTCGACCATCTCTCGGGCGGGCGCGCCGCCTGGAACGTCGTCACCTCGTGGGACGCGTTCACCGGTGAGAACTTCCGGCGCGGGGGCTTCCTGCCGCAGGACGCCCGGTACGAACGCGCCAAGGAGTTCCTGGCGGCGGCGAAGGTGCTGTTCGGCTCCTGGCGCGGCGACGAGATCGTGGCGGACAAGGAGTCGGGCGTCTATGTGGGCGACCCGCTGGCCGGGCAGTTCGACCACCACAGCGCGCAGTTCGACATCACCGGCCGGTTCAACGTGCCGCGCAGCCCGCAGGGGCGCCCGGTGATCTTCCAGGCCGGGGACTCGGAGGCGGGCCGGGAGTTCGCGGCGGCCGACGCCGACGCCATCTTCACCGGGCACGGCACGCTGGAGGCGGGCAAGGCGTTCTACGCGGACGTCAAGGGCAGGCTGGCCCGCCACGGGCGCTCGCGCGACGAGCTGAAGATCCTGCCGGGGGTCACGTTCGTCCTCGGCGACACCCCGGCGGACGCCGAGGAGAAGGCCGCGCTGGTCCGTCGTCAGCAGGTCAGCGGACAGACCGCGATCAAGCTCCTGGAGCAGGTGTGGAACCGCGACCTGAGCGCGTACGACCCTGACGGGCCGCTGCCCGACGTCGATCCGGACCCGGGCGAGCACACCATCGCCAAGGGGCGGGCCAGCGTACGGCAGCACGGCGACCCGCTCGCCGTCGCGCATCAGTACCGTGAGATCGCCGAGGCGAAGAAGCTGTCGATCCGCGACCTGATCATCGAGGTCTCCAGCCGGCAGTCCTTCATCGGCACTCCGGAGACCGTCGCCACCGCGATCAACAACTTCGTACAGTCCGACGGGAGCGACGGATTCATCCTGGTGCCGCACCTGACACCGGGCGGACTCGACACCTTCGCCGACCAGGTCGTACCACTGCTCCAGGAGTGGGGCGTGTACCGGACGGAGTACGAAGGCACCACGCTGCGCGAGCACTTGGGGCTGTCGCCCGACACCTTCTAGGGACACCTTCCGGGAACGCGGCGCTTCGGCACGGAAGCGGGCGTCAGCCGGACACCGCGCGCAGCGCCCCCGGGCGGCGGCCGGTGAGCCGGTCGAGCGCGGCGGCGGTGGCCTCGTCGGCGGGCAGGTGGACGACGAGGCGCTGGTCGTCGTCGGCGGCGAGTTCGAGGATCTCGTACGCCAGCCGTAGTTCACCGGCCTCCGGGTGCACCAGCCGGGTGACGCCGTTGCTCCTCGGCAGGCCGGGGACGGTGTCCACCCGCCCGCCGAAGGCCGCACCCGCCGTGACCGTCAACTCGTCGGCGAGAGCGGCCACATGGGGATCGGCGCGGAACGGGCCCTGCTTGAGCGCGGCGACCTGTTCGTCGGCGACCAGGGCCCAGTCCGGGTAGACGGTACGCGCCCGGTCGTCGGCGAAGACGAAGCGGGCGAGGTTGGCGGGGTCGCCGTCGAGCAGACCGGCGGGGCCCGCCAGCCGTTCGTACGCCGCCGTGCAGGCCACGATGTCGCTCAGCCGGTTGAGGAGCACGGCGGGGGCGGGTTCCAGGGTGCCGAGCAGGGCGCGCACGGTGGGCCGTACGGTACGGGCGGGCGAGGCGCCGGCCATGCAGGTGAAGCCGCCCTCCGCGCCCTTGCTGAGGCGGTGCAGGTGGACGCGCTCGCTCGTGGACAGGTGCAGGACGGCGGCGAGCGCCGCGAGCACCTGCGCGGACGGCCTGCGGTCGCGTCCCTGTTCCAGGCGGGTCACGTACTCGACGCTGACCCCGGCGAGCGTGGCCAGTTCGGCCCTGCGCAGGCCCGGTGTGCGCCGGCGGGTGCCGGCCGGGAGGCCCGCCTCGCCGGGTGTGATCCCTTCCCGGCGGCTGCGGAGGAACAGGCCCAGCTCGTTGTCGCTCACCCTCCGAACGTAACAGCACGGGGCTTCCGGAGCGTGGCCCTCTCACTACCACTCTCCGCCCGGCCTTCCTCGCTCCCGCCGGGGCCCGCAGGGTGAAGGACAGACATGGACCGGGACAGGAACGGACCCGGTCCTTCGACATCTTCGACCCCTTTGCCAAGGAGCACAGCCATGCCCCAGGAGAATCTCCGTCTCGCCGTGATCACCGGCAGCGTCAGGGAGGGCCGGTTCGGTCCCGTGGTGACGGACTGGTTCCTCGAACAGGCCGCGCTGCACGGTCGGTTCACCGTACGGCAGGTCGATCTGGCGGACTTCCCGCTGACACTGGAACTGCCGCCCGTGTCGCCCGCGCGCGAACCGGAACCGGTCCGCCCCGCCGGTATGGAGGACCTGACCCGGGAGCTGGGCGAGGCGGACGCCGTCGTGGTCGTCACCCCGGACTACAACCGCAGTTTCCCCGCCTCGCTGAAGGCGGCGATCGACTGGCACTACACGCAGTGGCAGGCCAAGCCGATCGGTTTTGTCGGGTACAGCGGGGCGAGCGGCGGACTGCTGGCGATCGAGCAACTGCGCCAGGTCTTCAACGAGTTGCACGCGCACACCGTCCGCGACTACGTGTCCTTCCCGCGCTACTTCGAGCTCTTCGGCCCCGACGGGAAGCTCAAGGAGCCCGAAGGCCCCGCCCTGGCCGCCACGATCCTCCTCGACCAGCTCCACTGGTGGGGCTCGGTCCTGTACGAGGCGCGCCGCGACCGTCCGTTCACCACCGGGCGGGTCTGAGCAGTCCGTCGTAGGGGTCCGACGAGGGCGGCGGGAGGACGGGCCCCTACGGCATCTCCACGGGCATCGGCGCCACGCCCGCCGACGCGACCGCGTGGCACGCGCCGCGGCCCTCGGCGCGGGCGACGATCCGGCTCGCCTCGACGCGGACGGCGGCCTCCGTCGCGTCGCTGACGGACGAGATGCCCGCCGCCGAGGCGAGCGCGCCCGACGTGTCGACCACCACCTGCAGCCGGGGCCAGGCGGAGGCCGGGAAGGCGTGGCGCAGCGGGCCGCAGAGGTCGGCCACGGCGAGCCGGGCCAGGGGGGCCAGTTCGTCGGGGTCGCCGGTGACCAGGACGGCGGTGACCTCGGCGCCGGCGGGCGCGGCCCGTACCGCCTCCTCGACGGCTTCGAGCCGGTGCAGTCCGAGGATGGCCAGCACGCCGTCGCCCGCGAGCCGGGCGGGCTCGCGGCGCACGGCGTCCAGGGTGCGCGGCGGGGCCCACGGCTGGTCGGCCGGGAGGGCCGGGGTGAGGACGTGCGAGGGCGGCCACCAGCCGTCCAGTTCGAGTCCGGCGAGCTGCTCGCAGGCGCTGACGACGTTGAACGGTTCGATGAACCCGGGTGCGGCGGCGGCCAGTTGGCTCGCGCCGTGCAGGGCGGTGAGGACCGCCTCGGCGACGCGCACCCGGCTGCCCGGCGGCGCGCCGGGCGGTCCCAGCCGCTCCAGGGCGAGCCCGAGCAGGATCGCGTCCAACTTCATGAGCTGCGCGAACGGCCGCCGGATCCACTCCTCGGCGAGCACCTCGGGCAGGACGTCCATGCCGAGCCGGGCCGCGCCGTGCTTCTCGTCCGTGTCGGCGAGCGGCAGCCGGGCGAGCCAGGCGCGGGCGAAGGCGCCGAGCGCCTCGCGGGCGCTCGGCGCCGTACCCGTACCGCCCGGCGGTCCGGCTCCCCTGTCCGGGGCGGGCGGTTCGGGGGCGTGCTCGGCGAGGTCCGCCAGCACTTCGAAGTAAAGGGCCCGTTTGCCGGGGAAGTTGGAGTAGACGGCGCCCCGGGTGAGACCGGCGCGCTCGGCGATCCCGTCCACCTTGGCGTCACGGAAGCCGCGTTCGGCGAATTCGTCCCCGGCCGCGGCGAGTACCCTGGCGCGATTGCGCTCCCGCAGCTCCACCCTGCTGAGCCGACTCATCGCCCTCTCTCATCCCGGCCGTACCGGCTGGCTCATCCCGGCCGTACCGGCGTCTCATTCCCGGCCGCACCGGCGCGACTGGCACGGCGTTGCCGTCCGTTCGGCATCAAGATACCGTGACCATTCAGATGGTGACGCCATGTGATCTCACCATGTGAATGTCCGGTTTCGCGAGTCCGGTTCCGTAGGTCCGGTGAGGAGACGTTTCGCAGTGGCACCCATCGGGGACAGCGGCGACCTGCTGAAATGCACGTTCTGCGGGAAGAATCAGAAGCAGGTCAGAAAGCTGATCGCGGGCCCGAGCCCGCTGTGCATCTGCGACGAGTGCGTGGGGCTCTGCAACGAGCTGATCGAGGAGGAGCGCGACCAGGTCGCCTCGGCCGGTCCGTGGGAGTCGCCGAAGCCGCGCGAGATCCACGCCTTCCTGGAGGAGTACGTCATCGGGCAGGAGGGCGCCAAGAAGGCGCTCGCCGTCGCGGTCTACAACCACTACAAGCGCATCCGGCCGCGGGCCGGGGCGGAGGCCCGGGAGTCCGCCGGGGACGAGCCGGTCGAGCTCGGCAAGTCCAACATCCTGCTGATCGGCCCGACGGGCTGCGGCAAGACGTATCTCGTCCAGACCCTCGCGCGGATGCTCGACGTCCCGTTCGTGATCGCCGACGCGACGGCCCTCACGGAGGCCGGCTATGTCGGGGAGGACGTCGAGACGATCCTGCTCAAGCTCCTCCAGGCCGCCGACTTCGACGTGGAGAAGGCCGAGACCGGCATCGTCTACATCGACGAGATCGACAAGATCACCCGGAAGAGCGAGAACCCGTCGATCACCCGTGACGTGTCGGGCGAGGGCGTCCAGCAGGCCCTGCTGAAGATCCTGGAGGGTACGACCGCCAGCGTGCCGCCGCAGGGCGGACGCAAGCACCCGCACCAGGAGTTCATCCAGATCGACACGGGCAGTGTGCTGTTCATCGTGGGCGGCGCGTTCTCCGGCCTGGAGCGGATCATCGAGCAGCGGGCCGCCCACCGGGGCATCGGGTTCGGCGGCTCGGTCCGCGGCCGGGAGGAGCGCGAGGGGGAGGACGCCTTCGCGGACGTCATGCCCGAGGACCTGCTGAAGTTCGGCCTGATCCCCGAGTTCGTGGGGCGGTTGCCGGTGGTGACGACCGTACAGCCGCTGGACCAGCCCGCCTTGACCCGGATCCTGACCGAGCCGCGCAACGCGCTCATCCGGCAGTACCAGAAGCTCTTCGCCCTGGACGGCGTGGAGCTGGAGTTCACGGAGGGGGCCGTCGCCGCCATCGCCGAACAGGCGCTCCTGCGCCGTACGGGTGCCAGGGCCGCCCGCGCGATTCTCGAAGAGGTCCTGCTCAACGTGATGTACGAAGTGCCGAGCCGGGACGACGTGGCCCGGGTGGTGGTCAGCCGGGAGACCGTCCTCGGCAACGTCAATCCGACGCTGGTACCGCGCGAGCGGCCGGACGGCGAGCGCGGGCACCACGAGAAGTCGGCCTGACCGGTCGGGTCACGGGCCGGCGCCCGACCGGCCGGCTCCCCCCGGGCTCAGGCGGTGAGCCGTACGTCCGTCTCGGCCGGGTCCAGCGCCGCCGCCAGCTGCTCCTCCGCGACTCTGAGCGCGTCCTCGATCGTCCGCGTCCCGGTGGAGACACACAGGGTGTAGGTGACGTCCTCGAGCCGCCGCCGGGTCTCCAGGGTGTCCTGCCCGGTCCTGGCGGCCTGGAGTTCCTCGTACCGCTCCACCAGGTTCCGGAGTATCGCGGGGTGAGCCATCAGCACGGTAACTCTCCACTTCGTCGGGCCTCGGCGGCGGTAGGGGTCCACCTAGGGGCTGGAGGGCGCATGCCCGCGGCACGCCGTGCCATGCGTGCCCGGGTGCGGGTGCCTCTGTGAAACGAATCACTTATTGCGCCCATACCGGTCGGTCTGACGGATCGGCAGCCTTCCCTCCGTCAGGTGCGCCCCTCCGTCAGGCCCTGCTCGCTCCCCCGCGGCGCCTGAACCACCACATGCCGCCGACCAGCGCCACCACGACCACCACGAAGCCGATGATCAGCGCCGGATTCGCGCCGCCGCTCTTCTCCTCGGACGCCCCGGCGCGCGACGACGCCCCCGGGATCTCCCCGGGTACGGCACCGGCGGACGCGGTGGCCCCGGCGGCCGGCTTCGCGCCGGGCGCGGCGGGCGCCAGCACCAGGACCGGGGCGGGCTTGCCGTGTTTGGCGTCATGCGCGCCCGAGGGCTTGGCCGGCTCGACCCACCGGTCCACGCGGCCGTCGCCGTACGTCTGGAGCGTCTTGAAGGCCAGGGACTTGAGGTACGGGAGCTGCCGTACGGTCACCGCGTAGGCGGCGGGCTGGCCCACCGCCATCTCGGGTCCTGAGACGGTGTAACCGCCGGCCGTGGGGGTGAGTTTCCAGCCCTCGGGGCCTCCGGCGTAGGTGATGTCGGCCGGGGCGATCCCGTCGGGCAGGATCACTTCCAGCGCGGAGATCCCCGCCGTGTCGGACTCGGTCGCGGCGGTGAAGCGCAGGGAGACGTTCTTGTCGAGAGCACGGGCGCCCTCCGCTTCGACCTGCACATGGGCCGACGCGGGGGAGGTGAGGGCGATCGAGGCCGCGAGCGTGACGGCGGCGACCACGGTGGCCGCGTAGGAACGGCGTCCGGTGCGTGGCCGGTTGATGCGGGACACGGGCAACTCCCCTGGTGGTGTGGGCCGGTGGGGCGGGCGGAGGCCCAACGTACCGGGGGAAGAGCCGGAGTCGTAGACCTTGGTCAACGATCTGCCGGCACAGATCGGGAAGCTCGGCGGCGCTTCCGCAGCCAGGCCGAGAAGGCGTCCAGCGCCGGTGCCGGATCGGCCCGGCCGACGCCGATGCGGAACCGGTCGGCCGGGGTGGCGGTGAGTTCGGAGCGGTAGACGCTCGCGGGCAGCAGCAGGACCCCGGCCTCCTGGACGAGGCGGGCGCAGAACTCCTCGACCCCGTCCGCTCCCAGGTAGCGGGGGTAGGCCACACAGCCGCCGTCGGGGGCCCGCCACTCGAACAGGTCAGGGAACCCCGCGAAGAAGGCATCGAACAGCGGCAGGTTGGCGTCGATGACGGCGCGGTTGCGGGCCAGGATGGGGGCGCTCGCCTTGATCGCGATCCGGGCGAGGATCTCGGCGGGGGCGGAGTTGCAGATGGTGGTGTAGTGCTTGGCGCGCTCCAGGCGGGAGCGCAGCCGCCGGTCGCGGCAGGTGATCCAGCCGATCCGCAGTCCGGGCAGGCCGAGGGACTTCGAGGTGACGTTCAGGGACAGCGCGCGCTCCGAGAGGTCCGCCGCCTGCGGGAGCCTGCGGGACTCGTCGCGCTCCAGGCCCCGGTAGACCTCGTCGCTGAACAGGTGGATCCCCCGCTCGTCGCAGAGCGCCGCGAGCCGGGCGAAGTCGGCCGGGTCGACGACCTTCCCGGTGGGGTTGTTCGGGAAGTTGACGGAGACGACCCGGGTGTGGGGCCGGATCGCCGCCGCCACCCGGTCGAGGTCCAGGGCCCAGTCCCGCGCGGGGTCCAGGGCCACCCCGCTGACCTCGCACAGCGACAGCGGTACGGTCTCGGCGGCCTGGTAGTTCGGCGTGACGACCACGGCGTGGTCGTCGGGGCCCAGCAGCGCGTGCATCGCGAGATAGAGGCCCTCCTCAGCGCCGGCGAAGCAGATCACGTCGTCGGCGTCCGCGTGGGTGTACGTCTCCGCGATCGCCCGGCGCAGGCCCGGATCGCCGAAGGTCTCCGTGTAGCCGAGGGAGAGCGTGTCCCAGGCGTGCCGGTCCCCGTCGTCGGCCAGGCCGAGCAGTTCGCCCATCGGCATGGTCTGCGCGTCCGAGGCCGTCAGGTGGTGACGGGCGGTGAACTCCCAGCGGGAGAAGTACGTTTCGAGCCGGAAGTCGGGCAGCCGGGTCATGGGCGGGTCCTTTGCGCCCGGTGCTCGGCGAGCAGGGAGTAGACGGTGGAACGCGAGGTCTTGAGGGTGTCCGCGACGGCGGGGACGGCACGGCGTACCTCGAAGATCCCGTCCCCGTCGAGTGCGCCCACCAGGGCGAGGCGGTCCTCGCGGGTGAGCCGGTCGACGGGACGGCCCCGGGTGCGGACGAACGTACCGACGGTGTGCCGGAGGCGTTCGGTCCAGTCCTGTTCGAACAGCGCCTCGGGGCGCGCCACCGCGGGGGCGGCGAATCCGGCGAGCAGGGCGGCGGCCCGGTCCAGGGGGGTGCGGTCGAGGTTGACGCAGAGCACGGCCGACGGCTCGTCGTCCGTATCCCGCAGGACCGCGCTGACCGAGGACAGGCGCCGCCCGTCGGCCAGCACTTTCCCGTACGGTCCGAACACGTCGCGGGCGGACGGGTCGAGCCGGTCCAGCTCCCCCAGCAGCGACGGGCTTCCGGGGCCCCGGTCCGTCATCGGGTTCCAGACGCCCAGCACCGTGTCCTCCCGGACGTCGTGCAGCACCACCTCGGCGTAGGGGCCGAGGAGCAGGGCCACCGCGTGGCACACCGGTGACCACATGCGTACCCGGGGGTCGGTCTTGTCCACCACCACATCCATGGGCTGGACTGTAATTCCAGGCCGGACAGAATGTCCAGGCGCCAGATCAGGCGCGGGATCCGGCGCGGGGTCCGGCGCATGATCCGGTGCGGGATCCGGCGCATGAGATCCAGCGGTGCGGCCGGCCGGTTCAGAGCGGGATCTCGGCCCAGATCGTCTTGCCCGCCCGCGTGTAGCGGGTACCCCAGCGGTCCGTCAGCTGGGCGATGATGAACAGGCCCCGGCCGTTCTCCTCGTCGCCCCGGGCCCTGCGCAGGTGCGGGGAGATGCTGCTGCGGTCGGACACCTCGCAGATCAGCGCGTCCTCCCGGATCAGCCGGAGCTGGATGGGCCCGTTCCCGTACCGGATGGCGTTGGTGACCAGTTCGCTGACGACAAGTTCGAGCGTGAAGCTGGCGTCCGTCAGCCCCCAGGCCTCCAGCCGGCCGACGGCGAACTCCCGGGCACTGCCCACGGCCCGGGGATCGGCCGACACGTCCCAGGTGGCGACCTGGGCGGCGTCCAGCGCGTGGGTACGGGCCAGGAGGAGGGCGATGTCGTCCGCCGGGCCCCCGTCCAGCATCGCCCTGAGCACGGCTTCGCAGGTCGCGTCGAGCGAGGCGTGCGGGTGCGCCAGGGCCGACCTGAGGGCGTCCTGGGGGTCGCGGCCGTCGTCCTTCCGGGGCGCCGACAGGAGGCCGTTGGTGTAGAGGGCGAGCAGGCTGTTCTCCGGAATCCGCAGCTCGGTCGCCTCGAACGGCAGCCCCCCCGTGCCCAGCGGCGGCCCCTCGGGGACGTCGACGAAGTCGGCGCTGCCGTCGGGGAGCACCAGCACCGGTGCCGGGTGGCCGGCGCGGGCGAGGGTGCAGGTGAGCGAGACCGGGTCGTAGATCGCGTACAGGCAGGTCGCGCCGGTCGCCCCGGCCGTGTCGCCCTCGTCGGACTCCGCCCGCAGCGGTCCGAGGACGTCGTCCAGATGGGTGAGGAGCTCGTCGGGGGCCAGGTCCATGTCGGCGAGGGTCCGCACGGCGGACCGCAGGCGGCCCATGGTGGCGGAGGCCTGGAGGCCGTGTCCCAGGACGTCTCCCACCACGAGCCCGACCCGGGAGCCGGAGAGCCGGATGACGTCGAACCAGTCGCCGCCCATCTCCGACACCGAGCCGGCCGGCAGATAGCGGGTCGCGGTCTCGACGGCGGCCAGCTCGGGCAGCCGCTTCGGCAGCAGGCTCTGCTGGAGCTTGAGCGAGGTCCGGTGCTCGCGGCTGTAGCGGCGGGCGTTGTCCACACACACCGCCGCCCGCGCGCCGATCTCCTCGGCCAGCAGCAGGTCGTCGTCGTCGAACGGCTCCAGGCGCGCGTCCCGTACGAACACCGCCACGCCCAGGGTGACGCCCCGGGCCCGCAGGGGTACGGCGATACCGGAGGGCGGGCGGTGGCCGAGGGCCCGCGCCCCCGGCCGCGGCCCGCTCGTCGTACCGAGCCAGCCGGCCGCGTCGCTCCTGCTGTCGATCCCGGCCCGGGTCGCCCGCCCGAGCGCGAGGGACCGTCCCGGCACCGAGTCGGGCGGGTACGCGTTCAGCTCGCCGGGCTCCCACGCGGTCTCCGGCTCCGGGTCGCCCGCCGTGCTGCGGGCCACCCGCCGGAGGGTGATGGGGCCCGACTCGGGCAAGGGGGGCGGTTCGTCGCCGTGCAGCACCGTGTCGAAGAGATCGACGACCGCGAGATCGGCGAACCGGGGGACGGCCACGTCGGCCAGTTCCTGGGCCGTACGGGCGGTGTCGAGCGTCGAGCCGACCCGTACACCCGCGTCGGTGAGCAGCGTCAGCCGGTCCCGGGCGAACATGAGCCGCCTGATGCGTTCCTCCCGGTCCAGCCGGATGCGGGACACCAGGATGCTGACCGAGGTCGCCGCGGCCACCAGGGTGATGGTCACCACCCTCTGGACGGCGGGCAGATGGTCGACCACGCCTCCGTAGACGACGAAGATCCCCACCAGGGTCACGCCGCAGATGATGAGAGTCTGCCGGAACGGCAGCAGCGCGCTCGCCACGAGCGGGGCCAGTACGGAGAATCCGCCCAGCCTGATCACACCGTGGTGCGAGGTCGGGACCTGCGCGAGCGTGAGCAGAACCACGAACACGAGCAGTACGACAAAAACGCCCATCTTGCCGCCGTGGCGAACGGAAGACACCCAGACCCACCTCCCGGGGCGGGACACGTGGTGCCGTCATGCCCTTGATCAACGGTAACGCGAACGAACAAACGCGGCGATGCCACCGCAAGCCGGGCCCTGTGGCCACGAACCTATTGACTGTTTGCTATAGCACCATCACTCTTTCCCTCATGAACAAGGACACCCTCGGTCCCATGGAGACGACATCCCTGGCCGACCAGGCCTACCGGCGGCTGCGGGACGGCATCCGGGAGGGCACGCTGCGGCCCGGCGAGAAGATCACCGAACGGGATCTCGCCGCCCGTCTGGGGGTGAGCCCCACCCCTGTGCGCGAAGCACTGCGCCAGCTCGTCCACGAACGGGTCGTCGAACGGGCCGGCCCGCGCGCCCTCCGGATCGCCGACCACTCCGCGGCCGCGCGCGCCGAGATCGTGGAGGCCGAGGTCCGGCTCTCCGCCCTCATGGCCCGCCTGGCCGCCCGCAACGCCACCGAGTCGCGGCTCGCCGAGCTGACCGGGCTGCTCGACCGGACCGACGCCCTGGTCGCCGACATCGAGCGGACCCTGGCCGCACACGGCCCCGACGCGGCCGTGGCAGATCCGCTCGTCACCGTCTTCCGCCTGCTGCGGCAGTTCCACCACCAGGTCGAGGCCGCCGCCGGCAACCCCGTACTGGAAGGCCTGCTGGCCCAGGCCCGCGCCTTCAGCGACGACGAACGGCTCGACCTCACCGTCCGGCTCGCCCCCGAACGCGCCGAGGCGTTCCGCCGCCGGTATCGCGAGCACCGGTCGCTCCTCGACGCGCTGCTGGACCGGGACGAGGAGCGTGCCGAGCTGCTCGCCTCGCACCACCACAGGGAAGCACTCCTCCAGCTGTCGGCCGGCTGATTCCCCTCCCCCGCATCCCCCGCACCCCCCGTGCCCGCCCCCGTCCCCTCGCGTCCGGACCGCCCGGGATGCGGCGGCCGACGGATCTCACTTTTGCTATAGCATATGGCAAGGAGCCGCCATGATGCCCCACGACGCGCCGCCGCCCTCCTCCCCCGGCGTCGCCGCTCCCCTCTCCCCCGCGCCTGCCCCGGCCCCCGCGCCGCTTTCCCCCACCGGCCGGATGCGCGGCGGCACGGTCCTGTGGGTCACCCTCGCGGTGTTCGCCCAGGAGTCGGTCTGGAACTTCTACGACGCCCAGGTCCCCACCCAACTGCGCCACTACCTGACCTCCGCCGGTCTGGTGGGCCTGTTCATGGGCCTGGACAACGTCCTCGGCGTCTTCATCCAGCCCTGGACGGGCCACCTCTCCGACCGTCACGCGCGAGGACGGCACGGCCGGTGGCCGATCATCCTGGCCGGCGCGTCGCTGGCCGCCGTACCGTTCGCGCTCATCCCCCGGGCGGGGAGCCTGCCGGTCCTCCTCGCGTGTGTGGCCGGCTTCGCCGCGATCGCCAACGCGTTCAAAGGCGTCACCGAGACCCTGGTCTCGGACTATGTGGCGCCCGGCGACCGCAGCAGGGCGCAGGGCTTCGTCAAGGCCGGCGTCAGCCTGACCATCGTCGTCTCGTCCCTCATCAGTCTCCTGGTCATCGACCGGAGTACGACCGTGGCGTTCGCGATCCCCCCGCTCCTGATGCTGGTCATGCTGGGCCTGTCCTGGACGTTCCTCGGCCGCCACCACGCCAGGACCGTCCTGCCCGGCCCCGCCGCGATCCCCGCGGACGCCGGACCGGCCGCCGCGGACGGGGAGATCCCCCCGCCGTGGGCGGTCGTCAAGGACCTGGTCCGCGCGCCCACCGGTGCCAGGGCGCTCCTGATGACCGGCATCTTCTGCTTCGCCGGGATGTGGTCGGCCCTGCGTTCCCTGCTGACCCCGTACGGCACCGAGGTCCTGGGGCTGTCGCGCGGTGAGGCCGGGGCACTGGCGCTGCCCGGCGCGGTCGCGTTCCTCTGCGCCGTCGTCCCGCTCGCGTACGTCTCCGGCCGGCTGGGCCAGATCCGTGCGATCCGGTACGGCGTCGGCCTGTTCGTCGTCGGACTGCTGGCCGGGGTCCCCTTCCCCACCCCGGCCGTCACGGTGGTCTCGATGGCGGTGGCCTCGGTCGGCTACGCCGTGTTCGCGGTCAACGCGCTGGTCGCGCTCTGGAGCCTGGCCCCCGACGGCCGGGGCCTGGGCACCTACACCGGCCTCTACACCGTGGCCTCCGCCTCCGGCATGGCGTTCGGTCCCGCGCTGCTCGGGGTCACGGTCGACCTGACGGACTGGCGCTACCTGTTCCTGAACGCGGCGGTTTTCGGCGCCGTCACCTTCGCCGTCTTCACCCTCCTGGTCCGCCGGAACCCGGGCGGGGCGGCGCGCGGTGGATCCGTACCGGCGGACTCACCCGGATGAGGCCGGCCGGCCCGCACCGACCCACCGAGCCGAGGCGCCGTGCGTCACGTGCGGCACGTACGGATCTCCACGAACAGATCTCCGCGTACAGAGAAGGACTCACCGTCATGGAATTCCGCATCCTCGCCCCCACCGGCGCCCTGGGCGCCGGGTTCGACGCCGACGCGTTCCGCCGGGGTGTCGACGCCCGCCCGCACGTCATCGCGTGCGACGCCGGGTCCACGGACAGCGGACCGGCCGCGCTCGGTTCCGGCGTCCCGAAGCTCTCGCCCCAGGCCGTCGCCCGCGACCTGCGTCTCCTGCTCAAGGCCCGCGCCGAACTCGGCGTACCGCTGATCATCGGCTCCTGCGGCACCAGCGGCCGTGACGTCGGCGTCGACGGGGTGGCCGCTCTCGCGCGGGCGATCGCGGCCGACGAAGGGCTCCACTTCACGCTCGGCCTGATCTACGCCGACCAGAGCGCGGCGCGTCTCCGGGCGCTCCACGACGCCGGCCGGATCCGCCCCCTCCCGAACGCGCCGGCCATCGACAGCGACCTGTTCGCCCGGGGGCACACCGTCGCGATGATGGGCGTGGAACCCATCCAGGAGGCTCTGCGCGACGGCTGTGACGTCGTCCTGGCCGGGCGCGCGAGCGACACCGCGCTCTTCGCCGCCGTACCGCATCTGTACGGCGCCGATCCCGGGCTGACCTGGCACATGGCCAAGACGATCGAGTGCGGCGCCGCCTGCGCCGTCCCGCCCTCGGCCAACGGGCTCCTGGTCCATCTGCGGGACGACCACTTCGACGTGACGACCCTCGCCGAGGGCAGCCGCCTCACCCCGCGCTCGGTGGCCGCGCACACCCTGTACGAGAACGCGGACCCGTTCCACGTCGTGGAGCCCTCCGGCACGCTCGACACCACCGACGCGACCTACGAGGCGGTGGACGAGCGCACCGTGCGGGTGCGCGGCGCCCGCTATCTGGAGGCGGACGGCTACACCAACAAGCTCGAAGGCGCCGAACTCGCCGGGTACCAGACGGTCATCATCGGCGGCGTACGCGACCGGGTGATCATCGAACGCCTCCCCGGCCTGCTGCCGCTCGCGAAGAAGTACTTCGAGGCGAAGATCCTCGACGTCTTCGGCGGCGAGGTCGACCCCGGAACCGTCGACATCGACTACCGCCTCTACGGCGCCGGAGCCGTACTCGCGGGGCCGGAGCCCGCCGCCCCGCACCCCCGGGAACTGGGCGTCCTCATCACGGTGACCGCCCCGGAGCAGTCCACCGCCCATGCCGTCGCGACCTTCGTGGCCCACGCCAGCAGCCATCTGCCCATCCCCGAGTACGACGGGCTGGTCAGCACCCTCGCCTACCCCTACTCACCGCCGGAGACCGACCGGGGCGCCCTCTACCGCTTCACCCTCAACCACGTCGCGACCGGCGTGACCCCCACCGAACTCTTCCGTACCGTCACCGAGGAGCTGTGACAGCGATGGCCACCCTGCTCGACTACTGCTCCCTGGTCCGCTCGAAGAACGCGGGCCCGTTCACCCTCACCTTCGACTTCATGTGCCACGACCGGCGCGCCTACACGGCCCTGGTCGGTACGGGTGTGCTCAACGCCACCTTGTTCTCGACCCTGTTCGGGACCGACGAGGACCACATCCTGGTCGTGAACCATCCCTCGGCCCTGGCCGTCAAGGTCTCCCTCCCGCGCCCTGTGGTCCAGGGCGACCTGCGGGACGGCGACTGCTACGGAGGCCAGCAGTACGCGCCCCTCCTGGAGCTCGAACTGCCCGAACTCCCGTCTCTGGAGCCAGATCTGCCCGGACTCCCGTCTAGGGAGCCGTGACGGAGCGGAGCGCGGGGCGCGTTGCCGGCTGGAGGACGAGGTGGGTGCCGTACGCCGTGAGATGCGGGGATCTGTTGTCCGACGCCTCCGCGTACGCCCGGGAGCGGCGTGGCGCGTCGGCGCCGGTGGCGTACGGGCCCTTGCGCGGGTCGACGGAGACCAGCCGGCCCCCGGAGATCCAGACCGCCCGGGATCCGGCGAGGACGACGTCGTCGTTGGTTCCGCCGTCCTCGGGGCCGGTGGTCTTCCACAGGGTCTTCCCGGTCCTGACGTCCACGGCCATCCATCCGCCGCTGGACGAGTCCTCGGCGTTGACCGTGCGCAGCACCAGGACGCCGTCGCGGGAGATCACCCCGCCGTACGGTTTGTCCCCCGGCCGCCAGAGCGTGCTGACGAACCTGAGCGTCGCGGGGTCGACCCGTACGACGGGCGGGAAGGTGTCGCCGGCCGCGGAGCCGCTCTCCGTACAGACCAGATAGCCGGGCCCGCCGATCAGGGACGGGCAGGGATGGGAGGGGTCGGACGTGGCGACAACCTCGCCCGTCCGCCCGTCCCGCGCGACGGCGCGGGCGCCGGACTCGACGGTGAGGACCCGGCCGCCCAGCGCGAACGGCGCGGTTTCGGTGGTGTCCCGCTGCCAGAGGGGGACTCCGTCGGAGGCGCGGTACGCGAAGAGCGTCTGGGGCTCGGCGGCGGTCGCGCCGTACGTGGCCGCGTAGACGACGCCGTCCGCCGCGGCCGGCGGCCCGAAGGTACGTCCCGCGGGAAGCGTCTTGGTCCACGCGACGCGGCCGGCGGTCAGGTCGACGGCCCGGAGGGTACGTCCCCCGGCGGAGACGGCGCGGTCCCCGCCGACCGCGGCCCCGGCGTTCCCGCCCTTCGCCCCGTCCGCGCCGACGCTCCACACGACCTTGCCGGTGGAGGCGGAGTGGGCCACAAAGCCGGCCGGCGCCACGGGACACACGAGCAACCGCCCGGTGGGCAGACACCTCCCCGACGGCGCCGGCCCGGTGGACCCGACGGCCCAGGTCCGCCAGCCGGCTTGCGCCCCTGGCCCGGGGCCCCCCGACGCCCCGCCACAACCGGCGGCGAGCACCAGCAGCACCACCCCCGCCACCCGGTACGCGGAACGCAGCCTCATGGCAGGTATCACGAACCCTCCGTTGCCGTGCACTGAAGGATGCCAGGATGTGAAGCAGGCGCTCTTCTGGGGGATTGATGCAGGTCGACATCCGCGTGAACGGTGAACAAGGCGAGCTGCACTCTCTCTACCGGTCGTTGACGGTTGACGACGAACTGCGTTCCGCCCGCATCCAACTCGTCAGCACCAGTAGACCAGGTGAGATGGGAGCGGGGCTGGAGCTGATCGAGGTGATCCTGGAGAACGCCTGGTCGGCTTCGTCTTTGGCTGTTGCCGTAGCCGCCTGGAGACACTCCCGGCCACGACCGGGCCGTGTCACCCTGCGTGTTGGCCAGACAGACGTCGAGATCAGCGGTGACGACGCGGAGCAGGTGCGACGCATCGTCGACCTGTGCTCGGCAGCGGCCGCCACCCCTCCACCCGCGTCTCCGGACAGCGCGGGCGAGGACCCGAGCGCGTAGGCGACTGCGATGTCGATGCCCAGCCCGTACGGAAGCCGCGCGGTCCTCATCGGGGTCAGCAGCTACCACCATCTGAACGACATTCCCAACATCGAACGCAACCTGACCGATCTGCGGAACCTGCTGACCGGCCCCCGGTCGTGGAACCTGCCAGAGGAACACTGCCTCGTCCTGCCCAATCCCGCACATGCACAGCAGGTACTCAGCGCGGTTCAAGAGGCCGCACAGGAGGCCACCGACGCCCTGTTCATCTACTACTCGGGTCACGGCCAGATCGATGCCGACGAGGACGAACTTTTCCTCACCCTCCCGGGCAGCCGGCCCCACACCATGTGGACCGGCATCGAGTACAAGCACGTGCGCCGGGAAATACAGAAGTCACGCGCCCGATCGCGAGTTGTCATCCTGGACTGCTGCTACGCCGGCCGCATCACCGCATTGGGGGACCACAGCGAACTCGTGGAGAAGGCCGCAGCCGAGGGCACCTTCCTCCTCGCCGCTTCACCACCGACGGAGGCAGCCCTCAGCTATCCGGAAGAACCCCACACCGTTTTCACGGGCGAGCTGCTCAGCGTCCTCATCCATGGTGTGCCGGACGGACCCGCGCTGCTGGACGCCCGCACCGCCTTCCACCACGTCCGACAAAACCTGATCCAGCGCGACCGGCCGAAGCCGAGCATGCAAGCGAGCAACACCGCGGCCCGGGTGCCTCTCGCCCTCAACGCACAGTACTCACCGCCCCGCGACGCCCGGCCCCTGCCACAGCGGACACCTCCCCAAGAGACACGAGCCCAACCGGCGGACAACTCCGCGGACTTCTCCAAACGCGCCGGCGGTTGTGCCATGTTCCTCCTGGTGCTGGTGCTGACCATGCTGGTTTTCGCCACCTGGGGCATATTTACCGGTGACCTCTTCTTCGTGTACAAGGCCAGCAGGGCCCAGGGGTCTGTCGACAAGCCCTCCGATGCCGTCATCGCCTACAGCGTCCTCCCGGCGATGGGCATCGCCTGGCTCGGATACCGTCGCCTGCTCCGCACGTACGGACTGCGCATCTCCGAGGACGGCATCCAAGTGCGGGTCGGAGAGGACGGCCTGACCCACTACCCCTGGCACCGCATCGTCACGACCGGAATCGAGTGGGAGCCCACGCGGCGTCGCGGACGCGGACGTTTCTGTCTTACCGTCCGGCTACGGGAAGGCACACCGTCCCAGCTTTCCTGGCTGGCCCGACGAGCCCAAGGGCGATCGGGCAGCGCCAACATACGCCTCGCCGTCCTCGACCGGCTCGACTGCACACCGCGAGACGTCGACCAAGCCCTCGACAAGTTCGCCCCCAGAGGTGTGTGGACCCCTACGCACGCCGCGCAACGCCCGAAATACACCGCACTCGAGCCCGATCAGCCACCCACTGAATTGCGTGGCAGAACGCGCCGTGCACGCCTGGGCCTGCTCACCTTCGTCCTGGCGGGTGCCGCCCCGGCTCCCTGTCTGATCACCCTCACCGCTGCCCCCGCATACCCGTACGGATGGGAAACCGTCGGCCTGGCCCTGTGGACGCTGCTGCTCCTTCTTCCCCCGCTGGTACCGGCACTCCTCCTGAGGTGTTCCGGGAGCCTGGTCATCGGCGCCGACGGCATCACACACACGACCGCTCACAGGACGCGCCACTGGTCATGGGACCGAGTGGATCGCGTGGGAGTCATGTCCTGGCTGCGTAACACGCCTGCGACCGGTGTCCTGTTCCTCACCACCCGTGAGCTGGGTTCGCCGCCGTCCGCCACCGGCCTTCGCAAGATCCTCGGACGCGCTGAAGCGCGCCTGGGTGGCGAGCTCGTCTGCGACCTCGTGTCCCTCGGAATCTCCCGCAAGCAGGTCGAAGCAGCGATCCGACAGCACACCGAAGACGTATGGGACGACAGTCCACGCCCGGAACACGGAGTCATTCAGGACGACGAACACTCAGCCCACTACGAGGGCAGCTTCATCGGCCTGCGCACCCTCGGGGCGATCGGTGCAGCAGTCCTGGTGTACTTCTGCCTCATTGCCGGCGTCGCCGGCCCGCTTGACGACCACCAAGGCGCCTCCCAAACGCTCGGAGCCGTCATGGTCTACACACTAGTGATCTTGATCTGTTTGCCGCTCCTGCTGCGCAAGCCTCTCACTGTGCGGATCGACGATCGGGCCCTCTCCCTGAGCTCAGGCGCCCAGCAGCTGATGATTCCCTGGGAGCACGTCAATGCCGTGGGCCCCCTCGCCGCGGCGGCCAGGAAGAAACCGTACGACACCCTCGTCGTATGGCTGAGCCGAGAGGAAGCGTCCCGCTATCGCGGTTTCTGGCGATTGGGCGCCCACTTGACCGGTGCCAGGCTCCGGTTGGCCGGCGTCCGCTTCGGCGCGGGGGCGCTGTCCGTCAGCCCGGAACGGCTGGACGACGCGCTGCGCCGCTTCGCCCGGGAGCGTTACCACTCAGGAAGCACACGCCCCGGCAGCTCCAGCGGCGAAGCGGCACAAGCCACCCCGTGACCTTCCGGTCCCGATGACGGCAGTTGGTCCTCAGGCGACCGGTGTCTTCGCGCTGTCGGCCTCGCTGGCCGCGTCGGGTGCTGTGGTGTGCTTGCGGCCCGGGAGGAGGGCCAGGACGATCATCGTGCCCGCCGCCATGATGATGCCGCCGATCAGGCTGGTGGTGGCGATGGCGTCGGAGAACGCGGTGTGGGCCGCCGAGACGAGGCCTTGGACCTGGGCCGGGGTCGCCCGGGGGTTCTGTGTCATCTCCTGGGCGACGGCGAGGGCTCCGCCGATGGAGTCGCGGGCGACGTCGAGGGGCTCTGCGGGAAGTGCCTTGCCCACGGCGTCCGTCAGGTTGTCGCGGTACGAAGTCGCCAGCAGGGAGCCGAGGATGGCGATGCCCAGCGAGCCGCCCAGTTCGAGGGCGGTGTCGTTGACGCCTCCGCCCACGCCCAGTTCGTTCTCGGGGAAGAAGCCCATGATGGTGTCGGTGCAGGGCGCGACGCTCAGTCCGACGGCGAAGCCGAGCAGGATGAAGGGGGCGAGGAAGCTGCTGTACGTGGAGCCCGCGTCGACACGGGTCAGGAGCAGCACGGCGACCGTGCCGATGGCCATGCCCGTGACCACCATCGTCCGCATGCCGAGCAGCGGCGTCAGGCGCCCGGTCACCGCCGCGGCGACACACACGCCTCCGGCGAGCGGGAGCATCCGGATGCCCGTTTCGAGGGGGCTGTAGCCCAGGACGAACTGGAGGTGCTGGGTGACGTAGTAGATGGCGCCGAACGTGCCCAGGAAGAACATCAGGACGGCGATCGTCGATCCGCTGAACGCGCGGTCCCGGAACTTGCGCACGTCGAGCACCGGGTGCGGATGGCGCAGTTCCCAGACGACGAAGCCGATGATCCCGAGAGCGGCGACGACGGCCGCCGCCACCGGACCCGTACCCCACCCGAAGTGCGGCCCTTCGATGATGGCGTACACCAGCGCTCCGATGGCGACGATGGACAGCAGGCCGCCGACGACGTCGATCCGGCCCATGTCGCGGGCGCGGGACGGGGGAACCAGCACGAAGGCGCCCACGATCGCCGCCAGCGCGATCGGCACGTTGATGAGGAACGTCGAGCCCCACGCGTGGTCCTCCAGCAGCCACCCGGCGATGAGCGGTCCGAAGGCGACGCCGAGACCGGAGGTGGCCGTCCAGGCGGTGATCGCCCGTGCCCGTTCGTCGCGCGGGAAGGTCGCCACCAGCAGCGACAGCGTCGCCGGCATGATCACCGCGGCTCCGACGCCCATGACGGCCCGAGACGCGATGACCGCACCCGTGGAGTCCGCCAGACTCCCCGTCACGGCGCCCGCCGCGAACACGACGAGGCCGGCCACCAGCGCGCCCCGGCGGCTGTACTTGTCCCCTATCGCGCCCAGGAGCAGCATCAGCGCCGCGTAGGGAACGGTGTACGCGTCGATGACCCACTGCAACCCGCTGCTGTCGAGGCCGAGGTCCCGGGTCATGTCGGGCGCGGCCACGATGAGCGCGGTGTTGGCCATCACGATGATCAGCAGACTCAGGCACAGCACCAGGAGCGCCCACCACCGCTTGGAGTAGGGGGTGCGCATGTGGTCGACCGGGGTCGAGGCGAGGAGAGGCATGGCAGCTCCTTCAGGGACCGGTGGTTCTTATTTGCTCAGCGATGTGCACGTTAGCTTCTTGCTCACCGGCGTGCAAATATCGAGCCCGAGAGCCCGAGAGCCTCAGCCCTCCCCCTCGGCGGCGCGGGCCGACCCGTCCGTCGCGAAGGTGACGTCATGACCGGAGAGTGCGGCGGTGAGGCCGGACGGCCCGCTGGACACGCGGTCGAGGGCCAGTCCGTGCGGGATGTTCCGCAGCGGGACCGTCCGGCGGAAGACGCCCTCGATGAGATCCCGCGCGGCTGCGGGCAGTTGACGGGATTCGACCCGCACGTCCTCGAAGGCGATGCTCGCGGGGCCGCCCTTCACCACCCGGGCGCTGACCCGGAACTCCCCGATCAGGGGCGCGTCCACGCTCGCCACGACCCACCCGGCCGTCGGGGCGGCCG
The DNA here is from genome assembly GCF_044744165.1 of Streptomyces sp. NPDC087420. Classification (NCBI taxonomy): domain Bacteria; kingdom Bacillati; phylum Actinomycetota; class Actinomycetes; order Kitasatosporales; family Streptomycetaceae; genus Streptomyces; species Streptomyces sp. NPDC087420. The sequence continues at coordinate 246,083 of NZ_JBIUXU010000005.1, read as the reverse complement.
CCACTTCGACGCCCAGCGCGTCGGACAGGTCCCGGTAGGTGACGTAGGCCGTGGCCGAGGCGGAACGGGCGGACGCGGTCCGCGCGTCGGCGTTCCGGCGCAGGTCCGTCATATGGACGTCCAGGTCGGACACGGCGACCGGACTGTCCGCGCTCGCCGGAACGCTGGCGGAGATGTCCACCCGATCCAGGGTGCCCCGGGCCAGTTGGGGCGCGAACGGCCGGCCCTGGACGCGGACCTGCGGAGTTGTGGTGGCGCCCGTCGCCTCCTGGAAGGCCTGCGCGGTCCGCCACTCCACGTAGCGGAGGGCGGAGAAGTCGGCGCCGGCGGCCAGCAACGGGAGGGCCGCCAGCGCCGGGACGAGCACCCGCGGTCGCCGCCACCACAGCCACCACCGCCGCCACCGAGGACCGGCCGTATCGACGTTGTCGACCTTGAACATGCGTCCGCCTTTCGCCACCACCGCACACGATCTGACTATTTGCTCATCACCGGGCAAGTTATCTTCTTGCTCAGGTGCGTGCAAATATCGCGCCTCACCCTTAGCGTCCCGGCCCCGCCGGAAGATTGCGACTCTGCCCATCGATGTGCAGACTGGATCTCCCATGACAAAGACCGCCCCCGAGCCCCAGCGCCGCAACGCCCGCGCGAACCGGGCACGCATCCTGGCCGTCGCCCAGGTCGAACTGAGCCGTAACCCCGACGCGACGCTGGAAGAGGTCGCCCGGGCCACCGGGGTCGTACGCCGCACCGTCTTCGGGCACTTCCCGGGGCGCCCCGCCCTGCTGGAGGCCGTGGCCCAGGAGGTGTCGCAGGTCCTGGGCGAGGCGGTGGAGGCGGCCGTGTCGCCGGACGACCCGCCCGAGCGGGCGCTGGCCAGGTTCGTCCTCGGCATCTGGCCCGTGGGCGACCGCTACCGGATGCTGATCGGGCTGGCCCGGCGCGATCTGGGGATCGAGCGGGTCTCGGAGGTGCTCGCCCCCGCGCGCGAGAGGGTCACGAGCATCCTGGAGCGGGGACAGTCCGTCGGCGCGCTCCCCGCGCACGTGCCCCCGCGCGTGCTCAGTACGGCCCTGGAGGCCATGGCGCTGTCGCTGATCGAGAGCGTCGGCGCGGAGGCCTGGCAGGACGACGGTACGGCGACGGCGACGGCGACGCTGATCGCGGCGGGCGTCCCCGCGCGGCGGGCGGAGGCCGAGGTGCACGACCTCTCCGCGCTGCTGGCCCGTACGGCGAAGTAGCGTCGCAGAGGGCGCGGCGGTTCCCCGGCCCTGGGCGGAACGGTCCTCCACACCGGCCGGCGCGCCCGCGCGGGCGCGCCGGCGCGCAGCTCGTGGCGTCGCGGTGATGGCGCTCGGGCGGGACAGCGGCAAAACTGGTGGTATCCGGCACGACGATGCCCCGGACCGTACGGACGACGAGGACGTCCCCGTACCGATGGCGCCGCCGGACTGGCCCCCACGTACGCCGCGAGTGGATGATGGGACGTAGGTGATACTGCGGAATGTCCGGTGATGGTGGCACCGAGGTCGAAGTCCCGAGGCTGTGGGCGGACCCGGCAGGCGGGGCCGGCAGCGGTCTGCCGCCGGGCACGGACGAGCAGGAGGCCGTCGCGGGGCAGATGCTGGCGTTCGCCGGCGCCGCGCTCGTCGCCGTCTACGTCCTGGACGCGGGCGGAAGGGGGCTGCGGCTGGCCCAGTCGTCCGGGCGGCTGCGCGACCGGATCCCGCTGCCGGACGTGTACGCCCTGTCGAGCAGGTCGCCGGTCACCGACGCGTACTGCACCGGCCACCCCGTCTGGCTCGGCCCCGGCGAACTCGCCTCGTACGGCGAGACAGGACAGCGGACCCTCCCGGTCGACATCTCGCTGGGCGCGCTGCCGTGGCGGCTGGGCTGCCTGCTCGTGGTGGACGACGACGAAGGGGGCTTTGACGTCGAGCGGCGCGATTTCCTGGAGGTGTACGCCGACCAGGTCGCCGCGCGGCTCGAAGCGCACGGTGAGCCGGGCAGTGTCCTGACCGCCGGCCGCCCGCCGCCGACGGTCCTGCCCGCCGCCCCTCCCGACGCGCTGCGGATCGGGAAGTTCAGCCTCGTCCTCAGCACCGGGCGGATCGAGGCGGACGCCCGGGCCCTCGAACTGGTCGACATGGCGCCGGACGACTTCGACGGCCGCGTGGAGACCCTCCTGGCGCACTGCGTCCCTGACGACCTGCCCGCGCTGATGTCCCTGATGGAACCGGGCAAGGTGACCTCGGGCAGCCGGGAACTGGAGTTCCGCGTCCGCCGGGTCACCGGCGAGCTGCGCTGGCTCCAACTGCGCTGCCGTGTGGTGGCCGACAGCTCCGGCCGGCCGGACCGGGTGGTGGGCGTGGTCGCCGACGCCCACGCGCTGCGGCCCAGCGCCGACGAGGTGTCCCGCGTGCAGCGGCTCGCCGCGGCGCTGGCGGGCGCGATGAGCGTCCGGGACGTGGGCCGGGTGCTGGTCGCCGCGCTGCGCGGTCCGCTGGGGGCCGACCGGGTGGCCTTCGCCGAGATCGAGTCCGACCGGCTGGTCGTCCTCGCGCTCGATCCGCCGGAGCACTCCGCGTGGCCGGACGTCTGGCAGTCGGAGTGGCGTTCGGAATGGCCCGACCTGCCGATCCGGTCCCTTCCCACCCTGGCGGACACGCTGCGCGAGGGCCGGGTCAGCCTGTGGCCGGAAGGCCCGGCGAGCGAGGACGGTCTCGCGGACGTCGGTCCCGGCGGGCTCGCCGTCCTGCCGCTCCCCGCCGAGGGGCGGGTGGTCGGCGCCTGCCTGGTGGGCTGGGACGAGCCGCACGAGTTCCGCCCCGAGGAACGCTCCCTGCTCACCGCCACGGCGGGCCTGGTGGGGCAGGCGCTCAAGCGCGCCCGCGCCTTCGACGCCGAGCACGAACTCGCCACCACGCTCCAGCGCAGCCTGCTGCCCCGCAGGCTCCCGGCGCTGGCCGGCGGGGTGGCCGTCGCCCGCTACCTCCCCGCGATGGCGGGACTCGCCGTGGGCGGCGACTGGTACGACGTCATCCCGCTGTCCGAGGGGCGGGTCGCCCTGGTCATCGGCGACGTCCAGGGACACAGCGCCGCCGCCGCGACGATCATGGGCCAGATGCGTACGGCGATCAGGGCGTACGCGGTCGAGGGCCACCCGCCGGACGTGGTCTTCTCGCACGCCAACCGTCTCCTCGTCGGCATGGAGACCGACCTCTTCGCCACCTGCTGCTACGTCGAGCTGGACATGGAGGAGGGCGACGCCTGGTTCGTACGGGCGGGGCACCTCCCGCCGCTGCTGCGTCACCCGGACGGCTCCACCGAGGAGATGACAACCGAGGGCGGGCCCCCGCTGGGTGTCCTCGCGGACGCGGAGTTCCCCATGACCACGCTCGGGCTGGCCCCCGGCACGGTCCTCGCCCTGCTGACCGACGGCCTGGTCGAGTCCCAGATCCTCCACCTGGAGGACGGCATGCGGCGGATGTGCGAGGTGCTCGGCTCCACCGACACGTCCGACCCCGGCCGGATGGCCGACACGATGCTCGGCGGCGGCGGGCGGCGCGACGACGACGTGGCGCTGCTGCTGATGCGCTACGACGGGATGAAGGTCCGCCCGGTCCGGGCCAGCTGGACGGTGTGGCGGCTGCCGGACGCGGTCATGCACGCGCGCCGTTTCACCGCGCGCACCCTGCGCACCTGGAGCCTGTCCGACGAGGCCGACGTGGTGCTCCTCATCGTCTCCGAGATGGTCACCAACGCCTTGGTGCACACCCAGGGATCGGTACGCCTCGACCTCGCGCTGGCCGCGGACCGGCTGCGGATCGCCGTGACCGACGGGTCCCCGCGGGCGCCCGCCAAACCGGTGATCGTCGACTGGGAGTCCACCGGCGGGCGCGGCATCCTGCTGGTCGAGGCGATGTCGGCGGCCTGGGGTTCGGTGCCGGTGAGCGGCGGCAAACAGGTGTGGAGTGAAATCACGGTGCCGCCACGCGAGGCGCCGGGCCCGGACGCCGGGCCCGTGGCAGGGTAGGCCGCGTCCGACCTGCCCGTACCGCCTCCGGTCGCGGGTCAGGAGGGCGCCGTCGAACGGGCGAGGAGGAACTCCGGGTGTTCCGGACCGCAGCACGTACCGGGCTCCGTCCCACCACCGTCACCCTCGCCGTCTCGGTGGTGGCCGCGGGCCTCGCCCTCTCCGCCTGCGGCGACGGCGGTGGGAGCGGCGGGGGCAACGGTTCGAGTGACAGCGGTGTGACGATCGGCCTGCTGCTCCCGGACAGCCGTGCCTCGCGCTGGGAGAAGTTCGACAGGCCGCTGATCGAGCGCCGGGTCAAGCAGCTGTGCGACAACTGCCGGGTCAGGTACGGCAACGCACGGGGCGATGTGGCGGCCCAGCAGCAGCAGGTGGACTCCATGATCACCCAGGGGGTCGACGCCCTGATCCTCACCCCCGTCGACGCCAAGGCGCTGACCTCCTCGGTCAAGGAGGTGAAAGCGGCGAACATCCCGGTCATCTCGTACGACCGGCTGAGCGAGGGCCCGATCTCCGGGTACGTCTCCTTCGACGGTGAGCAGGTCGGCAGGCTCCAGGGAACGGCCCTGCTCAAGGCCCTCGGCCCGCACGCGGCCGACCGCCAGATCGTGATGATGAACGGCGACCCGTCCGCGGACCCCAACGCGAACCTGTTCAAGCGGGGCGCCCTCTCCGTCCTGCGCGGGAAGGTGCGCATCGGCAAGTCGTACGACACCGCGGGCTGGAAGCCGGAAGTCGCCAACAGCAACATGTCGGGCGCGATCGGGTCCCTCGGCGCCGACCACATCAACGGGGTGTACGCCGCCAACGACGGTCTCGCCGCCGGTGTCATCGCGTCCCTCAGGGCGAACGTCGTCAGGCCGCTGCCGCCCGTCACCGGCCAGGACGCCGAGCTGCCCGCCGTACAGCGCATCGTCGTCGGTAGTCAGTACATGACGGTGTACAAGCCCTTCGCACCCGAGGCCGATGCCGCCGCCGAGATGGCCCTCACCCTGGGCCGGGGCCAGAAGCTCGGCAAGAAGGCCCCCGACCGGGTGAACAGCCCCACCACCGAGGACATCCCGGCCGTCCTGCTCGACGGGATCACGGTGACCGTCGGCACCATCAGGAGCACCGTCGTCAAGGACGGCATGTACACGATTGGCCAGATCTGCTCTCCGAGGTTCGCGTCGGCGTGCGAGAAGGCCGGACTCACCACGTAACGGGGTGAGGAGGGAGTTGGTGACCGTGACCGCCGCGCCCCTGCTGGCCGTGCGAGGTGTCTCCAAGCGCTACGGCGCCGTGCAGGCGCTCACGGACGTCGAGCTGGAGGTCCGGGCCGGTGAGGTCGTCGCGCTGATGGGCGACAACGGCGCCGGCAAATCCACGCTCGTCAAGGTGATCGCGGGGGTCGACCCCGCCGACACGGGAGTGATCGAGTGGGAGGGACGGCCCGTACGGATCAAGCGCCCCCACGACGCCAAGGACCTGGGCATCGCGACGGTCTTCCAGGACCTGGCGCTCTGCGACAACCTCGACATCGTCGGCAACCTGTTCCTCGGCCGTGAGATCAGCAGGTGGGGCATCCTCGACGAGGTCGAGATGGAACGCCGTACCCGCGAACTGCTGGAGACGACGCTGCCCCTCCACGTCCCCCATGTGCGCGTCCGGGTCGCCTCGCTGTCCGGAGGGGAGCGGCGGACCGTCGCCCTCACCCGCTCGCTCCTCGGCGCGCCGAAGATGCTCCTCCTGGACGAGCCCACCGCCGCGCTCGGCATCCAGCAGACCGTCCGGGTCCTCGACCTGGTCGAGCGGCTCCGCGACCAGGGCCTCGGCGTGCTGATCATCAGTCACAACATGGGGGACATCAAGGCCGTCGCCGACCGGGTGGCGGTCCTGCACCTCGGCCGCAACAACGGCTCCTTCGACGTGGGCACCACCTCCCAGGAACAGATCCTCGCGTCCATGACCGGCGCGACGCGCAGCGCCGTGACCCGTCGCCCGCCGGGCGTGGGGAGGGACGAGTCCTGAGTACGTTCGTCACGGCCCTCACCCGCCCCGCCCGGGCGTTCGGGCGCAGACTCGGCAGCGGCGAACTCGGCTCGGTCCCCGCGGTGGCCGGGCTCGTCGTGATCTGGATCGTCTTCCAGAGTCTCAACTCCCGCTTCCTCTCGCCCCGCAACCTGTCCAACCTCAGCGTGGACATCGTCGGCACCGGACTGATCGCGGTCGGGATCGTCTTCGTGCTGCTGATCGGGGACATCGACCTGTCGGCCGGTTCGGTCAGCGGCCTCGCGGCGGCCGTGTTCGCGGTGCAGAACGTGCTCCACGGGGTGACCGAGTGGGTGGCGGTGGTGGTCGCCGTGCTCGTCGGGACGGCCGTCGGCGCCTTCCAGGGGTACATCGTGGCGAGGGTCGGCGTACCGGCGTTCGTGGTGACGCTCGCCGGGCTGCTGGGCTGGAGCGGCCTCATGCTCTACATCCTGGGCACCAGCGCCACGATCAACCTGGACGACCAGGGCTTCGTCGCTCAGCTGACCAGCTATTACTTCCACGACGACGGGGTCGCGTACGGCCTGGCGGCCTTCGGCACCGCCGCGTTCCTCCTGGTGTCCTGGCGGGAGAGACAGCGTCGCAAGGGCGCCGGGATGCCCTCCAGGCAGCTCGCCGAGACCTGGGTGCGTACGGCGGTGGTGGCGGTCATCGCGTTCGCCGCCGCCGCCGTGCTCAACCGGTTCCAGGGCATGCCGCTGGCCCTTCTCATCTTCCTCGTCCTGATCGCGGCGCTGGACATCCTCCTTCGCCGTACGCCGTACGGACGGAAGGTGTACGCCATCGGCGGCGGCGTCGAGGCCACCCGGCGCACCGGGGTCCACGTGGTGCTGGTGCGGATCTCGGTCTTCATGGTGTCCGGGACGATGGCGGCGGTGGGCGGACTGTTCCTGGCCTCCCGGATCACGGCGGCGAACCAGACGTCGGGCTCCGTCATGCTGCTGATGAACGCGATCGCCGCGGCGGTCGTCGGGGGCGCCAGCCTGTACGGCGGACGCGGGACGACCTGGTCGGCGCTGCTCGGCATCCTGGTCATCCAGTCGATCGCCTCGGGCATGGCGCTGCTGGGCATCCAGTCGGCCGTACAGCTCATGATCACCGGGGGTGTGCTGCTCGCCGCGGTGGTCATCGACTCGCTGTCGCGGCAGTCGCAACAGGCGCACGGCAGGGCCTGATCCGGGTACGGGGGCCGGCCGTGCCGTGCGCCTGTCTGCGCCTGTCTGCGCCTGTCGCAAGCCTGTCGTGCGCCTGCCGTGCGCCTGCCGTGCGCCTGCCGTGCGCCTGCTTGTGCCGGGGATCAGGCGCTCGAGGCCGGGGGAAGCGGCGGCAGGTCGAGGAGTTCGCGCAGGGTGGTGCCCTCGTACTCGGTGCGGTAGACACCCCGTTCCTGGAGTTCCGGGACGAGCTTGTCGACGATGTCCGTGAGGGAGGCGGGGAGCAGGTGCGGCAGGAGGTTGAAGCCGTCGACGGCCCGGGTGCGGACGTACCGGGTCCACTCGTCGGCGACCGTCGAAGGGGTGCCGACGAAGGACGGATGGCCCGGCGACACCTCCAGCACCAACTCGCGGATCGACAGGCCCCGTTCGGCCGTGAGGTCGCGCCACTTCTGGATCAGGGCCAGCTTGCCGCTGCGGTGCGAGATCGAGATCGTCCCCCGGGAGGGGTCGAGTTCGTCCTCGCTGGGCTCGATGGCGGGCAACGGCCCGTCCGGGTCGTAGGCGGAGAGGTCCGTGCCCCAGTACTGCTCCAGGAAGGCGATCGCCCGGGGTCCGTTGACCTGCTCCCTCCGTACCCACCGGGCCTTCTCCTCCGCCTCGGCCGGTGTGTCGCCGAGGATGAGGCTCGCGCCCGGCAGGATCCGCAGCGAGTCCGGTGTGCGGCCGTGGCGGGCCAGCCGTTCGCGCAGGTCGGCGGCGTACGCGACGGCCTTGCCGTACTCGGTGTTGGCGGAGAAGACCACGTCGGCGTGGCGGGCGGCCAGTTCGCGGCCGCCGTCCGAGTCCCCGGCCTGGAACAGCACGGGACGGCCCTGCCCGCTGCCCGGCACGGTGGCCGTGGCGCGCAGCCGTACGAGGTCTGTGTCCCGCTCGACCGGGGTGACGGAACCGGGCCTGGCCCAGCTCGCGGCCTGCCCGTCGGGCGCGACGGCGTCCGGGGCCCAGGACGACCACAGGGCCTTGGCCGCTTCGACGAACTCCCCGGCGCGGTCGTAACGGCGTTCGTGCTCCAGCCAGCCGCCGTGACGGAAGTTGGCGCCCGTCCAGGCGTTGTCGGTGGTGACGATGTTCCAGCCGGCCCGGCCCTCGGACAGCAGGTCCAGGCTCGCCAGCCGGCGGGCCAGATCGGCCGGATAGTTGTACGTGGTGTTCTGGGTGGCCACCAGGCCGATCCGCTCGGTGACGGCGGCGAGCGCGGACAGCTGGGTGATCGCGTCGGGGCGGCCGGCGACGTCGAGGTCGAAGACCCGGCCCCGGTTCTCCCGTACCCGCAGTCCCTCACCGAGGAAAAACGCGTCGAACAGGCCGCGTTCGAGGGTCTGCGCGATCTCCACGAACGTGTCGATCGCCGTGTGGGGGAGCGCGTCCGGGTCGGTCCAGATCAACTGCGGCCCGACGCCCGTGAAGAAGACGCCGAGATGGAGCTGGGGCGGGGTTTCGGTCATGGCACTCACCTCAGGCGTGGGTGGCCGCGGGGGCGGCGAAGCGGTTGGCGGGACGGGGAAGACCGAGTGTTTCGCGCAGGGTGCCGCCGGGGCGGGGGGTGTGCCGCAGGCCCTCGGCGGCCAGTTCCGGCAGCACGCGCCCGATCAGGACCGGCAGGTCGACGGCGAGGACGGCGGGGTGCAGCCTGACCCCGTCGACCGACTCGGCCAGCCGGCGCAGCAGGCCGACCAGCGCCTCCGGGGAGCCCACGTGGCGCAGCCGTCCGGTCTCGGGCCAGTCGGCGGCTTCGTTGAGTGCGGCGAGCCGGTCGGCGGCCGGGGCGCCGGCGTCGAGGACCACCTCCACCTCGGCGAACACCAGCGGCGCGCCGGACTCCCTGGCCGTGGCCGCGCGGGCGGCGACGGCGGCGAGGTCGGGCCGCGCCACGAGGACCACGTCGGCGCGTGGGTCGGCCTCCAGCGCGTCCGGGACCAGGACGACCACCTGGCCCTGCGGCGGGCGCGGGGTGATCAGGGGGCCCTTGACGGTGAAGGACGCGCCCTCGAAGTCGATGTGATGCACCCGGTCCGAGTCCAGGTAACGGCCGGTCGCGGCGTCCTTGATGACCGCGTCGTCCTCCCACGAGTCCCACAGGGCACGGGCGGTGTCGATGACGTCGGCGGTCTCGCGGACCAGCCCGGCGGTGGGGAGCGCCGCTCCGCCGACGGTGGCGAGGGCGACTTCGCCGGCCGCCGCGCCGACCACCCAGCCGGCCCGGCCGTGCGAGGCGTGGTCCAGACTCGCCAGCTGGGTGTCGAGGTGGAACGGTTCCGTGGGGGCGATGTGCAGGACGGGCGCGAGGCCGATCCGGTCGGTGAGGAGGGAAACGTGGGCGGCGCGGGTTCCGGCCTCGATCCGGCCGGCCGGTCCTGTGGCGTCGGACGGGCCGGCGTCCGGGCCGTTGTCCGGCCCCGCGTCAGGCCCCGCGCCGGGCGGCAGGGGTGAGTCGGCGAAGGTGACGAGGCTGAAGCCGCCGTCCTCGGCCGCGGCGACCACGTCCCTCAGCGCCCGGGGAGTCAGGACGGCGCCGGGCGGGCGCCCCGAGTGGCGCCAGGCGGCGGGGTGGGCGCCGTCGCCGTCGGCCTCCAGCGCGAGGTGCAGGTGGGGAAGAGCGTCGTCGTGGTCGGTCATGGGGAATACCTCCGGGTGAAGTGGTCCACGAATGCGGCTAGTCGGCGGATGTCGTGGGGGTGGGAGAGCGCGGCGGGACGGGCGCGGGCTCGGCGGCCGGCACGCCTCCGTCCGCCCGAGGGGTGAGGGCCTGGTGCCGTACCAGCCAGAGAGCCACGGTGACGGCGGCCAGGACGGCCGCCCCGCCCCCCGACGCCAGTCCCCAGCGCACGCCGGCGTGCTCGGAGATCCAGCCGATCACGGGACCGCCGAGAGGAGCGCCCCCCATCGAGATCACCGTGTAGACGGCCATCACCCGGCCGCGCATGGCGTCGCTGACCTCCGACTGGACGAAGGCGCTGACCGCCGTGTTCAGCGTCATCAGCGTGAATCCGGCCGGCAGCAGCATGAGCAGGAAGGCGGGGTACGAGGGCATGAGCGCGGCCAGCGCCTCGCTGACACCGAACAGCACCGCGCCGACGACCACGGTCCGCACGCGGGGCGAGGCACGGCGGGTGGCGACGAGTGTCCCGGCGACCGTACCGACGGACAGCGCGGTCGACATGAATCCGAGCCCGCTGGAACCGACGTCGAAGACCCGGCCGGCGAACAGCGTCAGGGTGGTGGAGAAGTTGACCGCGAAGGTGGCGACCAGGCCGAAGATCGTGAACACGCCGACCAGTTCGGGCCGCGCGGCCACGTAGCGCAGCCCGGCCGCGCCCGCGCCCGCCCACGGTGGCCGCTCCCCCGGGCTCCGTACCGCCTTCGGACGGATCGTCAGCAGGCCCACGGTCACGACCGTGAAGGACACGGCGTTCAGCGCGAACACCCAGCCCGTACCGATCACGGCGATCAGTACACCGGCGATCGCGGGTCCGATCAGACGGGCGGCGTTCAGGGACAGGATGTTGAGGCCCGCCGCGTTGGCGATCAGGGAGGGGCCGACCAGTTCCGTGACGAAGGAGAGCCGCGCGGGGTTCTCCACCGTGAACACACAGCCCAGCGCGAACGACAGCAGGTAGATCCACCACAGCGGCGCGTGTCCTGACAGGACGGTGACCGTGAGGAGGAGTGCCTGGACCGCGTAGAGCGACTGGGCCCACAACAGCAGGGTGCGCCGGTCGTACCGGTCGGCGAGGACGCCTCCCCACAGGCCGAACAACAGGACGGGGGCGAACTGGAGGCCCGCCGCCCAGCCGACCGCGGTCCCGCTGTGCGTCAGGTCGAGTACGAACCAGTCCAGGGCGACGCCCTGCATGGCGGTGCCGGTGTTCGACACCAGGCCCGTACTCCAGTAGACGCGGTAGTCACGGACCCGCAGGGCGGCGAACACCCCTGATGACGCGGGGCTCTTGGACACCGTGAACCTCTCGGTGGGGTGGGGGCGCGGGTGGGACACGGCGGTCGCCGGAGAGGGGGGACGCGGGGGGGTGCGGCGGTACGCACGCCGGTGCGCCGCTACGCCGGTACGGGCGCGCGGGGCGCGGTCAGGGCGCGGTCGCAGTCGCAGTCGCGGAGCCGAACGGTACAAGCCGCACACGCGGCGAGGGCACGCTCAGCGGCCCGGAGACGTCCCCGTACACAGCGCGCTGCTCACGCGCAGCAGGTCGACGTGGCGCCGGGCGACGCCGAGTTCGAAGGACCCGCCGTGGTGCGGCATGCGACGGTCGCGTCCACCGGGGCGTCGCGCCTGCATACCGTTCACCTCGCCTCGCGGTTGTCGGGTCGATCGCCGGGCCGTCCGGGGCCCGATGCCTGCCGCCCGCCGAAGCGGGTGATCGCATTTCACGTTAACCGTTCGTCCCGGGTTGAACAATGCCGCCCGGAACCGGCGGAACCGCTCGGGTGGCCGCCGTGGCACGCCCCGCCATGTCCTCGGCGTACGACCCGACCGCCAATTTTTCATACGAGTGAAACGATGGGATCCGAGCCGCCCGGCTACCGTGGCCGGGTGATCACCCCGGGCCACGTGCCACTTCCGCGTCTCCCCTGACCTGCCCGTGGCGCGCCCGTGGGTGCGCCCGTGGACATCCCGGAACCGGCGACAGAGCCGTACACAAGGAGCACCGCATTGGACGTCCACGCTTCCCTGACCGACGCGGTCGGCAACACGCCGCTGGTGCGCCTCAACCGCGTCACCGACGGGGCCGTCGCACCGGTCTACGTGAAATTGGAGTACGTCAACCCTGGCGGCAGCGTGAAGGACCGCATCGCGCTGGCGATGGTCGAAGCGGCCGAGGAGGCCGGGGAACTGCTGCCCGGCGGCACCATCGTCGAGGGCACCTCGGGCAACACGGGCGTCGGCCTGGCCATGGTCGCGGCCCAGCGCGGCTACCGGTGTGTCTTCGCGATCCCGGAGAAGAGCAGCGCGGAGAAGGTCGCCGTCCTGCGTGCCTACGGTGCCGAGGTCGTCGTCTGCCCCAGCGACGTACCGCGCGAGCATCCCGATCATGTGCACTCGGTGGCCACGCGCGTGGCGGCCGAGACGCCGGGGGGCTGGCTGGCCAACCAGTACGACAACCCGGCCAATCCGCTTGCGCACTACCGCACCACAGGCCCTGAGATCTGGCGGCAGACCGACGGACGGATCACCCATCTGGTGTCCGGCATCGGCACCGGCGGCACCATCACCGGGACCGGTGAATTCCTCAAGGAGGTGAGCGGCGGCCGGGTGACGGTGGTCGGCGCCGACCCGGAGTCCTCGGTCTACTCGGGAGGTGACGGGAGCCCGTACTACGTGGAGAGCATCGGTCACTTCCGCCACCCGGAGACGGTGGACGACACCTGGCCGCAGTCCTACCACCCGGAGGTCGTGGACCGGTTCGAGCGGATCAACGACCGCGACTCCCTCCGGACGGCCCGGCGGCTGGCCCGCGAGGAGGGCCTGTTGGTCGGCGGCTCCGCCGGGACCGCCGTGGCCGCCGCGCTGCGGGTGGCGGCGGAACTGACCCCGGACGATCTGGTGGTCGCGCTGCTGCCGGACTCCGGCCGCAACTACCTCTCCAAGGTGTTCGACGACAACTGGCTGCGCGAGCTGGGCCTGCTGGACGAACCCGGTGCGTGACCGGGGAGGTTCGATCGGCGTCCTGTCTTCCGCCTCGTGGTCCGTCCCGTGAGACCCGCTCTTGACAAGCCCGCCCACCTGCCACGTACGTTCGTCCTGCTCACACCAGGACCGATGGGGAGTCACCGTGAAGGCATCGCACGTCAGGTCCGCCCTTTCCGGGCGGGGCCGCGCCGCGATCGCGCCGCCGGTCCGGACCAGGCGCCGGCATGTGGACCTGTGCCGGACCCACACCGCGCTCTGTCGCTGACCCTTCGGCGTTTCCCTTCCTCGTCGCCGCGTCTGCCTGACGTTGCCCTCGCCTGCCCGGACGCTGTCCGGCAGGCCCGTACACACCACTGACGGCCGATCGGCTCCGATCCGGCCTGTCCTGGTGTGGGTTCGCCCCAGCATTTCGCCGCCCCCCGATATCGCCGGCACCGGTGAGAATGGACCAGTCGTGAGCGCGAAGCGGCCCAGAACGCTGAAAACCGTGACCGGAGCCGGCGGTACGTCGGAGACGTACGACCTGGCGGTCGATCCGGCCCGGTCCACCCTCGACACCGCCGTACGCGTGGCGAAGCTCGCGGAGGCCGCGAGGATCGACGCGCTGTTCACCGCCGATCTGCTGAGCTTCGGTGCCCAGGGCGCGATCGGCTCCCAGGAGCCGCTGGTGTTCGTCTCGGCGCTGAGCCAGGTGACCTCGCGGATCGGCCTCATCGCCACCGTCTCGACCACGTTCCACCACCCCTTCAACCTGGCCCGGTTGTTCGGCACCCTCGATCACGTCAGCAACGGGCGGGCCGCCTGGAACCTGGTGACCTCGTCGATCGGTGAGGAGAACTTCGGGCCCGGCGACCTGCCCAGCCCGGAGGACCGGTACGCGCGCGCCGAGGAGTCGCTGGAGGTGGTCAATGCGCTGTGGGACAGCTGGGAAACGGGCGCGCTGACCGCCGGCGCGGACGGGAAGGCGGTGCTGGACCGCGACCGGGTGCGCCCGATCGACCACTCCGGCCGGTTCTTCACCGTGGCCGGCCCTCTGAACATCCCACCGCTGCCGCAACGCCGCCCGGTCCAGATCCAGGCCGGGCAGTCCGCGGCCGGGACGGCGCTGGGCGCCCGTTACGCCGAGATCGTCTTCACCTCCCTCCCGACCCTAGACATCGCGGTGGACTTCACCCGGAAGATCCGGGGCCAGGCCGAGCGGTGGGGACGGCCCGACGGGCTCCCGCTGATCTTCAGCTCGCTCCACGCCACGTACGGCTCCACCGAGGAGGAGGCGCGGCGGCTCGTACGCGAGAGGCGCGAGTCGATCGACTTCGAGCGTGGCCGCGCCCAGGTGGCCGACATGCTCGGCGGCGGAGTCGATCTGTCCGGGCTCCCGCTCGACGCGAAGCTGCCGGAGAGCCTGTTGCCCGACGTCACCTCGGTGAACCGGCGGCGCGGCCGGGTGGAGATCTTCGCCGGGTACGCGCGCCAGGGCTACACCCTCCGGGAACTGGTCGTCGCGGCCCAGGACACCGGTCACTGGGCGGTCGCCGGCACCCCCGGGCAACTCGCCGACGCCGTCGAGGAGCGGTTCCGGGCGGGTGTGCTGGACGTCATCACGCTGAGCGGCCTCGCGGACCCGCTCCAGCACGACTTCGTCGTCAACGGCCTGCTGCACGAACTGCGCAAGCGGAAGATCGTCGCCCCCGACTACACCGGCACCACCCTGCGGGAGAACCTCGGGCTCGAACTGCCGGCCCGCGAACCGGTTGCCGCCACCCGCACCTGACTGATCGTCACATTCGTTCGTCATATTCGTCCGCCATATTCGTTACGTGGAAAGGATGTCGACCCCGTGGTTCATCACATCGTCGTCGGAGGAGGGGCCATGGGCTCCTCGGCGGCCTGGCACCTGGCCGCACGGGGCGAACAGGTCACGCTCTTCGAGCAGTTCGGGCCCGGGCACGACCGGGGCAGTTCGTACGGCAGCTCGCGGATCTTCCGTCTGGCCTACGCCGACCCCTTCTACGTATCGCTGGCGGTACGGGCCCTGCCGCTGTGGCGCCGCCTCGAAGAGGAGACCGGACGCCAGGTGCTGGAGCTGACCGGCGCGGTCGACCACGGCCCGGCCGCCGCGACCTCCGCGCTCCACGACGTCCTCAGCGCGGCCGGCCGTCCGTCGGAGTTCCTCACCCCGGCGCAGGCCGCCGAGCGGTGGCCGGGGCTCCGGGCCGACACCACCGCGCTGTTCCATCCCGAGGCCGGCCGGGTGCACGCCGACCGCGCGGTCGCGGCGTTCCAGCAGGCCGCTCGGCAGCACGGCGCACGCATCCGGCACGGTGTGAAGGTGACGAAGCTGTCGGTACGCGGCGGGCGCGCCGAGATCGTGACCGACGACGAGGAGGCGTTCACCGCCGACTCGGTGGTGGTAGCGGTCGGGGGCTGGGCGCCGGGCCGGCTGTCCGGGCTCGTGTCCGGCCTGCCGCCGATGCGGGTCACCCAGGAGCAGCCCGCGCACTTCCCGGCAGCGGACGCGCTCGGCTGGCCGAGCTTCATCCACCATCCCGGGGCCGGGCTCGCGGACGAGGGCGGGATCTACGGACTCGGCAGCGACGACGGGGTCAAGGTCGGGTTCCACGGGGTCGGGCCCGTCGTCGATCCGGACCACCGGGACCGTACCGTCGTCCCTCGCGCACTCGCGGAGATCCAGCGGTACGCCGAGCGCTGGCTGCCCGGCGTGGACGCCACGGCGCCGGTGGCGAGTACCTGCCTCTACACCACCACCCCCGACCACAACTTCGTCATCGACCGTGAGGGGCCCCTGACCGTGCTGGCCGGTTTCTCCGGACACGGTTTCAAGTTCGCCTCGGTCATCGGGGAACTCGCCGCCGACCTGGTCGGCGGGGCGCCGGGCCCGAGCCGGTTCGCACTCGGGCCGCGCGTCGGCTGAGCCCGGTGGGAGCGCCCCCACCAGACTCACCAGGCCCACAAGGCCGACCAGGAGTTCAGCACCCTCGCGAGGAGATCAGCACCGTCATGTCCACCAGCGTCCACCCGTCCCAGAGCCAGCCGCTTCCCGGTCACCCGAACCACGAAGCGCCCGGGAGCGCCCCGGCGCCGCACCTCCTCGACAATCCCGCCTGGGCCTCGCTCACCGGCCCGCACGCCCACTTCGCCGAGCGGGTGGGCCTCGCCGCCCGTTATCCCACGGACGTCTCGCCGTTCACCGCCCTGTCCGACTCGACCGATCCTCGCGCCTGGGACGACCTCCTCGCCCTCGTCGGGCCGGACGCCCTCGCCCCGGTCAGCGGCGCGACACACCTTCCCGACGAGTGGGAGACCGTTCAGCGGGGGCAGGGCGTACAGCTGGTCGACACCTCCCTGCGGGCCGAACCCGACGCCGAAGCGGTCCGCCTCACCCCGGCCGACGTACCGGAGATCCTCGACCTGATCGCCCGTACCGAACCGGGTCCCTTCCTGCCCCGTACCGTCGAACTCGGCACCTACCTCGGCATCCGGCGCGAGGGCCGGCTCATCGCCATGGCGGGCGAGCGGCTCCACCCGCCCGGGTGGCGGGAGATCAGCGCGGTCTGCACCGACCCCGCCCACCGGGGCCAGGGCCTCGCCACCCGGCTGGTCCGCGCGGTCGCGGCGGGCATCCGCGAGCGCGGCGAGACACCGTTCATGCACGCGTCCGCCGCCAACACCAACGCCATCCGGCTCTACGAGTCCATCGGCTTCACCCTGCGCCGCCGGTCCGCGTTCCTCCTGGTCCGCACCCCGGCGGGGGTGGCAGGTCCCGCCGCCTCGCCGGCACCCGTGCGGCCGGCGGAATGACCCGGGGCCGGGCTCCGGCCTTCCCACACTCGTGAGGCCGTCACGCGTGACCGTTGTCCGACGTGCTCTCCACGGAGAGGTTGGGCACGATACGGCTGAGGCGGGCGGGGAGCGCCCAGTTGACGGGGCCGATCACGTGCATGAGGGCGGGGACCAGCAGGCCGCGGATGACCAAGGCGTCCACGAGGACCGCGAAGCCCAGCCCGAACCCGAATTCCTTGAGGACGAAGCTGTCGCCGATGAGGAAGGATCCGAAGACCAGGATCATGATGCCGGCGGCCGCCGCGATGATCCGCCCGCTCTTGGCCTGACCGAGGGTCACCGCCTCGTGGTTGTGGCGCACGGCACCCGGCTTGAGTTCCGCCGCGTCCCCGTGCGCGGTGCGGCGCTGGTGGTGCCACTCCTCCTGCATCCGGCTCACCAGATAGACCTCGTAGTCCATCGAGAGTCCGAACAGCACCGAGAACAGCAGGACGGGGATGAAGGCGTCGATGGGTCCGGTGGTCGGCAGGCCGAAGGCCGAACCGCCCCATCCCCAGGTGAACACCGCGGTCAGGGCGCCGAGCGCGGCCCCCACGGAGAGGAGGTTCATGATGGCGGCCACCAGCGGGATCAGCAGACTGCGGAAGACCATCACCAGGAGCAGGAACGCCAGGATGACGACCACGGCGATGAAGAGCGGCAGTTTGTCGCTCAGCACGCGCGAGAAGTCGATGTTGCTGGGGGTGGCGCCGCCGACATGCACAGCGGGGTGGCCGGGGCCTTCGGCCTTGGGCGCCAGGTGCCGGACGGTGGAGACCAGGGTGACGGTCGCCTTGTCGCCCGGAGCGGTCGTCGGATAGAGGATCGCCAGGGCGGCCTCGCCGTTCGGGGAGGTCACCGGAGGTGTCACCCGGGCCACTCCGGGGGTGTGGGCGGCGTCGGCCAGGAAGCGTTCGAACGCCTTCTTGTCGTCCGGCGACGAGACCGCGCTGACGAGCTGGAAGGGACCGTTGAACCCTGGCCCGAAGCCCCTCGCGAGAGCGTTGAACGCCTGGTGTGTGGTGGAGGAAGTCGGATCGGCGGCGGCGCCGGACGATCCGAGGCGGAGGCTGAAGAGCGGCAGGGCAACCACGATCACGACCGCCAGGGAGGTCGCGGCCACGAGCCATCGGCGGACCTCGATGAACCTCGCCCACCGCAGCCAGAAACCAGTGGCGTCGGTGGAGAGGGGACCTTTCTCCTCAAGAGCGGCACGCTCCCGGCGGGAAAGGACCTTCTCTCCGAGGAACCCGAGCATCGCGGGCAGGAACGTCAGCGAAGTCGCCATGGTCAGCGCGACCGTGATCGCCGAGGCGGCGGACAGCCCGTAGAGGAAGTCGACCCCCAGCGCGAACTGACCCAGCAGCGCGATGCACACCGTGATGCCCGCGAACAGCACCGTACGCCCGGAGGTGTTCACGGCCTGCTCGGCCGCCGCCCGGTAGCCGAGCCCCGATTTCACCGCGCTGCGGTGCCGGCTGATGATGAACAGGCCGTAGTCGATGCCCACGCCGAGGCCGATGAGGATCGCGAGGTCGCTGGAGACGCTCGGGGTGTCCATCGCGTGGGACAGCAGGCTGATGATCGCGTGGCCGATGAACAGGGCGACGATCGCGGTGATCAGCGGCATCAGGGAGGAGAAGAGCGCTCCCCCGAAGACGATCAGCAGGATGACCAGCGCGGCGACCACGCCGACGGCGATGGACAGGCCGGGGCCCGATGCCTCCTCGTTGGAGATGGACTGGCCACCGAGCGAGATGTGGACGTCAGGACCGTCGGCGGTCTTCGCGGCGTCGATCAGATGCCTGGCGTCCGTCTTGGTGACGTCGGCGGCCACCTTCGACCAGGTCACCCGGGCGAACGCCACGGTGCCGTCCCGGCTGATCTGCCCCGCGCCCTGCTTGCCGTACGGGCTGATGACCGATGCCACGCCGGGGACACCGGCCACCTTGGCGAGCGCGGCGGTCACCGGGTCCTTGACCGAGGCGGACCGTACGGTGGTGCCGTTCCGCGCCTCGATGACCACCTGGTCGTTCTCACCCGACGCCGTCGGGAAGCTCTTCTTGAGGAGCGACACCGCCGCCTGGGAGTCCGTACCCGGCAGGCTGACACTCTCGTTGTACGAACTGCCGATCGACTGGCTGATCCCGAGGAGGACCACCAGGGCCAGCAGCCAGGCACCCACCACTCTGCGGCGGTTCTTGAAGCACCAATTGGCCAATTGATTCACGGGAGCAAGGTCTACTCGTCCGGAGGACCCCGGCTCGGGAGGTCACCCCAATGAGGGCGCGTCGTACGGCTGACGGGTAAGTTCCGCCGCCGCGGGATTCCCACCCCAGGTCAGCGGGGCTCCGTCGCGGCCAACGGATAGGTTGGAGACGCGGCTTGGGAGCGGGGCGAAGGGGGTGGGGCCGGTGGCGGAACGCTCGCGGGAGTGGGTACGGGTGCCGGTGGGGGACGAAGCGAGCCGATGGGCCACTCGGGGGCGCTGCCGGCGTGTGCTGCTGGTCGTGCACAACGTCACGGCCGCGACCCGCCTCCTCGACGTGCTCCCCCTCTTCCGGGACGATCTGCGTGTTCAGCTGCTCGCGACGTGCACGGGTTCGTCGCCCTTCCAGAGCGGCGTAACGGAACTGCTCGACTCGGTCGGCGTGCCGGTGCTGCCCTGGGAACAAGCCGTGAGTACGCCGGTGGACCTCGCCATCTCGGCGAGTCTCGGTGGTCAACTTGCCGAGATCCGTGGGCAGTTAGTCATCGTTTCACATGGAATTGGATACAATAAGACGCTCCGGCCGACGACCGGGAGTCCCTCGCTCGGCGATCCGCTGTTCGGGCTGGCTCCGGAATGGGTGTTGGCCGACGGCGTGCCGCTGGCGGACGCGATGGTGTTCTCGCATCCCGAGCAGATCGAGCGGTTGGGCGCCGCCTGTCCTGAGGCCGTTCCGGCGGCGGTGCTCGGTGGCGACCCGTGCTTCGACCGGATTCTGGCGGCCCGGCACCACCGGGAGCGGTACCGCAGGGCGCTGGGGGTGCGGCCGGGCCAGCGTCTGGTGCTGCTGAACTCCACCTGGAATCCCGACTCGTTGTTCGGGGACCGTGGATCCGACGACGTACTGCCCCTGCTGCTGCGAAAGTTGGCGTCGGACCTGCCCGTGGACGAGTACCGGACCGCGGCCGTGCTCCACCCGAACATCTGGGCCGCGCACGGCCCCGGGCAGGTGCGGCTGTGGCTGGACCGGGCCGCACGGGCGGGTCTGGCGCTGGTGGATCCGCTGGACGGCTGGCGGCAGGCCCTGATCGCGGCGGATCTGGTGATCGGTGACTTCGGCTCGGTCAGTTACTACGCCGCGGCCCAAGGCACCCCCGTCCTGCTCGGGTCAGCGTCCCTGGACGGCCTCGGGCCCACCTCGCCCGTCGCCGAGTTCGTCCGTACCGCTCCCCGGCTCGACCCGTACGCGCCGCTGCTTCCGCAGGTGGAACACCAACTGGCCACTCACCGGCCGCTCACAGCACCGGCCGAGATGACCACGTCGGCGCCGGGCCGGTCGGCGGCGCTGCTGAGGGAGCTGTTCTACGGCCTGATCGGCATCCCGCAACCCCCCGGGCCCGCGCTGCTCGACCCGCTGCCCCTGCCTCCCTACGCACCCGCCCCGCACACTGCGCCCCTACGCGTCATCACCCGGGTCCGCGACGACGGCGTGATCGAGGTCCGCCGCTTCTCCGAGCCCGTCGCCGAGCCCGGCGGCCCGGGTGACGGCCATCTGGCCGTGCACGAGGACACCCTCGATCCCGGCATGCTGGATCTCGCCGACGTCATCTGGCGCCACGGCGACCCGTACGACCCCCGCCTCGGCACACCGCAGCAGTGGGCGGCCGAGGTCCTCGACCGATACCCGGGCTGCTCACTGGCCGCGTACGTCATGGGTCCCGATGCCTGTACGGTCCGGCACCGCGACGGTCCGACGGGCGAACTCACCGCCCGTCCCGACGCCGATCCGGCCCTGTACGCGTCAGCGTTCCTCGCCCACCTGGCCACCGGCGCGTCCGACGCGACGGGCGGCATCATCGTCCGCACGGGGGCGGCCGAACACCGGATCCGATCACGCCTGACCGGCCAGGCACTCCCGGCGGATCAGGTCGAGGGAGTCCAGGTGACCGGTGGCCTTCTGGGCGCCGAGGATCGCGGCAGCCTCCTCGACCAGCCGTAGGGCGGCGGCGTAGTCGCCCGCGTCGCGCTCGGTCTCCGCCTGATCGGTCAGCACCCGGGCCTCGTTGTACGGCTCGGCGGTGGCCGGGGCGCGGAAGAACTCCAGCGCGGCAGCGAGCCGTTGCCTGGCCGGCGCGAACCGGCCGAGACCGCGCAGGGCCCGACCACGGTGGCGTTCCAGCAGGGCACGCGCCCGGGGCAGGTGCTTCGCGTCCCGGTCCGTGGCGGCGATGCCGTCCAGCAACCGGCCCGCGGCGTCGAACGACTCCAGGGCGGCGGCGAACCGCCATTGACGCAGCCGCAGCAGACCCAGCGACTCGATCACGGTGGCCTGGCCCCTGAGGTGGCCGGCCCGTTCCTCCGCTGCGGCCGCCGCCTCCAGTTCCCGTTCGGCCTCGCCGTACCAACTCGGTGTCTCCATCAGCGCGAAAGCCAGTTGGGTGTGCATCCGGCCCGCCATCTCCGTGCCGGGGAAACGCGCTTCGGCGGCGCGGGTCCCGGCGCGCAGCGCGGGCAGCACGGCCTCGTGGCGGCCGGCCTTGAGCTGTACGGCCCACAACGCCTCGGTTCCGCGGCAGGCGGTGCCGAAGTCCCCGAACTCCTCGGCCGCCAGCACGCTTTCCACCAGGTTGCCCAACTCGGCGGTCAACGCGGCGATCGCGGCGCCCTCGTCCTCGTACTCGCCCGGACCCAGTTCGTCGAAGAGCGGGTCGACGTGCGGGCGTTCGCGCAGCGCCGCGAAGTCGACCCGGACGGCGAGGCGTACGTAGTACTCCACGGTCCTGGCCACCGCGGCGGCGCATCGCGCGAGCCCGTCCTCCCGGGCGGCGGCTTCGAGCGCGTGCGCGCGAATGGCGGGGCGGAAGCGGTATCTGACGTCGGCGAGTTCCTCCAGCAGCTGCCGCTCGGCCAGCTCCGCCAGCATGCGGGCCGCCTCCTGCTCACTCACCCCCGCCGCGGCGGCGACCGGCGCGGCGGTCATGGCGGGCCAGGGCCGTAGCGAGGCCATGCGGTACAGGCGGGCCAGCTCGGGCGACAACTGCCGGTACAACTGCTCGGTGACCGACCGGAGCGGATCCCCGTCGGCAGCCGCGTCGGCGACAGGCACGGGAGGCGGAGCCGCGAGATACGGGGCCATGGCGCGGAGCGCGAACGGCGACCCGGCGCACCGTTCCAGCACCGCCGGAAGCGTGGCACGGGCGGCCGCCAACGTCTGCTTGCTCACCAGCTCGCCGAGCAGCAGCCGCGCGTCCCGGTCCGCCAACGGCCCCACCGGGACCGGCACCGCGTCCAGACCGGTCAGCGGACGTGCGGCCACCACGATCGTGAACACGCCGGGGGCTCCGGTGATCAGAGGTCGGACCTGGGCGGCGGACTGGGCATGGTCGAGGACCACGAGTAAGCGCCGAGAGCCCAGGAGCGTACGGAAGTATTCGGCCCGGTCCTCCGTGGCGGGTGGGATGTGCTCCGCCGCCACGTGCAGTTTCAGGAGGAAGTCCCGCAACAGGACCGACGCGGTCGGGGCCGTACCGGCCGACGCGCCACGCAGATCGGCGTACAACGTGCCGTCGGGGTAGAGCTTGGACTCCTGGGCGCCGAAGTAGGCGGGGATCTCACTGCTGCCGTAGCCCGGGGCACCGAACACGACCGCCACACGCGGCCGGCCGTCCGCCTTCCGCTCCGCCTCCTTGCGCAACCGCGCCAGCGCTTCCCTGCGGTCGGTGAAGAACCGGACCGGTGCCCGCAGCGACTGAGGGGCCGGCCCTTGCGCGGTACGGGGATCCGGCAGCCCGCTCATCAACGACCCCAGCAGCCGGGCCTGCCCCGGATCGCGCCGGGCCTCCGCCACCAGGACCCGGGCAACGGCCTCCCGATCCGCCGGCCCGCCCGGAGCCGTGACCTCCCGCCCCGCGACCCGGGCCACCATCCCGCCGACAGCCTCGTTCAGCCGCCGCCCGTACTCGTTCGCCATCCCCGCGCCGACCGCCCCGAGAAACGCCACTACCGCCGACACCGACAGCGGATCAATCACGCCACAACCCCCGACTCCTCCGACAACTCCGGACCACGGTAGCCCGCGACGACCCTCGACGACCCTCGACGCGGGAAGATGCCCGCCCAAAGCCACGGGCGCCGCGCCCAGTTGCCAAGGCGCAAGGTCCACCCAATCAACCCAACAACCCAACAACCCAACAACCCAACCCAACCCAACCCGGCTCGACGCGACGCAACGCGTTCGACCTGACCCGGTTCGTGATCACCAGCATCGGCAGATACGGCACCGACAACGAGCACCGAGCACCACCCGGCACTTACGGGAATCCGTCCGCACGGGAATCAAGAGCGGATCGCCCGTGATCGCCACCACCCCGCCAAGACCTCCGAAGCCGAGCTCGGCACTGAACGCCGCGAACATCCGCCCCCGGCCCAAGCGGCCTCACGACAGCGCTCCACAGGCCGCGTCTCCGCAACCACCACAGCAAACGAGCGGACACGCGGGTCCCGCCCCTCGCCAAAGACCCTGGGCAGCATCTGAACTGATCAGGGGCCCACAGAGCCCCAGGGGCCCGCCTGCCGAACACCAACTACCCAAGACGGGAGTGGTGCGCGCTGAGGTCTGACACGATGTCCTGATGCGAACAAACCTAAGCAAAGAAATGGCAAAGCCCTCCTGAAGCCACAGGTCAAGAAGGGTTCTTCCCGCGCGAGCGGGGGTGTTCCGATCTCTGCCAGGAGGAGCCCCAGCAGGTACTTGTTCTTCCCGCGCGAGCGGGGGTGTTCCGCCCTCCCCGCCGACGAGGAGTCCGCGTAATGAGTTCTTCCCGCGCGAGCGGGGGTGTTCCGGCCACCCACTCGGTGGTGACCTTCTCCAGGCCGTTCTTCCCGCGCGAGCGGGGGTGTTCCGTCGCCACGGTGACCGGCCAGCCGTACGCCACCGTTCTTCCCGCGCGAGCGGGGGTGTTCCGCAGCTGGGCGCCTCGGTGGCCGCGACGGAGAAGTTCTTCCCGCGCGAGCGGGGGTGTTCCGCGCGCTACCTCGATCCTCGGGAAGTTCGCGGAGTTCTTCCCGCGCGAGCGGGGGTGTTCCGCGGGAAGGCGCACCGCGCGGGGTCAGCCTGGAGCTCTTCCCGCGCGAGCGGGGGTGTTCCAGTGCCCGTCGGCGAGGGACTTGGCGAGGAGCCGTTCTTCCCGCGCGAGCGGGGGTGTTCCGAACGCGAGCATCCCGGGGTTTCGGCAGATGATGTTCTTCCCGCGCGAGCGGGGGTGTTCCGCCGGCCGGCGGGGGCTACTTCGGCAAGCGCGCGTTCTTCCCGCGCGAGCGGGGGTGTTCCGCTCCTCAACCAACACTCCTGACCACAGATCCCGTTCTTCCCGCGCGAGCGGGGGTGTTCCGTCGGCGGTGATGAGCGAGTACCCCGGCATGACGTTCTTCCCGCGCGAGCGGGGGTGTTCCGCTCGCGAGCATGGTCGACCTCACCGAGCGGGAGTTCTTCCCGCGCGAGCGGGGGTGTTCCGGCCACCGCCCCGGCCGCTTCCGGGGAGCCGGTGTTCTTCCCGCGCGAGCGGGGGTGTTCCGGCGAGGCTCTTCACGGTCGGGGTCGACGTGGGGTTCTTCCCGCGCGAGCGGGGGTGTTCCGCATTCGCACCCGCCGAACTTCGGCCGCCACGTGTTCTTCCCGCGCGAGCGGGGGTGTTCCGGGTGGGCTGCTCATCCTTGACTGGCCCGTCTCGTTCTTCCCGCGCGAGCGGGGGTGTTCCGGCCGCCGCCGACCTCGCCTGTGGCCACCGCCCGTTCTTCCCGCGCGAGCGGGGGTGTTCCGTCGAAGCCGGGCGCGTGGTCCAGGGCGAAGGCGTTCTTCCCGCGCGAGCGGGGGTGTTCCGTGATGCACTGTGTAGGACGACCGGTACAGGCCGTTCTTCCCGCGCGAGCGGGGGTGTTCCGCAGCCCGCGTTCACTCTGACCAACGCGATGGAGCTCTTCCCGCGCGAGCGGGGGTGTTCCGCCACCATCGCAGACGACGCGTTCCTGACCCCGGTTCTTCCCGCGCGAGCGGGGGTGTTCCGACGTCCGGCTTCCGCGACAACCCTCGCCGTCTGTTCTTCCCGCGCGAGCGGGGGTGTTCCGTGGATCACCTTGAAGACGAATCTTATCGGGCGGTTCTTCCCGCGCGAGCGGGGGTGTTCCGCCGCACTGGAGCGCTTCCGCCGCATGGCCGCCGTTCTTCCCGCGCGAGCGGGGGTGTTCCGGAGTCCCCTTCGTTGAAGTACGCGGCGCGCACGTTCTTCCCGCGCGAGCGGGGGTGTTCCGCGTACCCGGGGTTTCCCCCCGTCAGACAGTGGGTTCTTCCCGCGCGAGCGGGGGGTGTTCCGGAGCACCACATGTTCCGCGAGACCGTGACCGCGTTCTTCCCGCGCGAGCGGGGGTGTTCCGACCGGTGGCCAATGAGCGGGGCAGCAGTTCTGGTTCTTCCCGCGCGAGCGGGGGTGTTCCGGACCCCGCCCAGTGGCCCTGCAACCCTACGACGTTCTTCCCGCGCGAGCGGGGGTGTTCCGGCGCTGACCCTGACCGGATTCCACTACGCCTCGTTCTTCCCGCGCGAGCGGGGGTGTTCCGATGGCCGACTCCACCGCCATCCCGCGCGTCGAGTTCTTCCCGCGCGAGCGGGGGTGTTCCAGTCCCAGACGACGACAGCCGTCCCGTTCGGGGTTCTTCCCGTGCGAGCGGGGGTGTTCCGTCCACATTGATGGCGCCCCGGGGGCACATGCGTACTCCCCCGCCCGAGAGCGGGGGCTGCCGGTTCCGAGGTCGCCCAGGCGAAGTCACGCGGTTCCGGGAGGCGACACCAAGGGGCGGGACGGTGGTTCGTTGGTTCCAGGTCGTGCCGTACGGGGGCGTTGGATCGATAATGGTTGAGCCGCGTCATCACCGGGTGCGGTGTCTGCGGTGGCAGCAGGAGTGCCTGGGACCGCCAAGATCGAAATACTGGGCTTGTGGGGTGTGACCTGCAAGTATTCCGGTCAGAGAAACAGCCGCTCACCTTGGTAGGAGGATCACATGAAGATGTTGATCAACGTGCCCGAGACCGTGGTCGCCGATGCTCTTCGCGGGATGGCGGCGGCGCATCCCGAGCTGACCGTGGATGTCGAGAATCGCGTCATCGTGCGGGGAGACGCGCCCGTCGCCGGGAAGGTGGGGCTGGTGTCCGGCGGAGGGTCCGGGCATGAGCCCCTGCACGGGGGATTCGTCGGGCCGGGAATGCTGTCCGCCGCCTGTCCCGGTGAGGTCTTCACCTCCCCCGTGCCCGACCAGATGGTCCGGGCGGCCGCGGCCGTCGACAGCGGGGCCGGGGTGCTGTTCATCGTGAAGAACTACACCGGTGACGTGCTGAACTTCGACATGGCCGCCGAGCTGGCCGAAGAAGAGGGCATCAGGATCGCGAAAGTCCTGGTCAACGACGACGTGGCGGTGACCGACAGCCTCTTCACCGCGGGGCGGCGCGGTACGGGCGCCACGCTGTTCGTCGAGAAGCTGGCCGGCGCCGCCGCCGAGGAGGGGGCGCCCCTGGACCGGGTCGAGGCGATCGCCCGGCAGGTGAACGAGAGCGCGCGTACCTTCGGCGTCGCCCTGAGCGCGGTCACCACGCCCGCCAAGGGCACCCCCACCTTCGACCTGCCCGACGGCGAGCTGGAGCTCGGCATCGGCATCCACGGAGAGCCTGGGCGCGAGCGGCGCGCGATGATGACGTCCCGCGAGATCGCCGACTTCGCCGTGGACGCGGTCCTGGAGGACCTGCGGCCCAAGGGGCCCGTACTGGCCCTGGTGAACGGCATGGGCGCAACCCCGCTGCTGGAGCTGTACGGCTTCAACGCGGAGGTCCAGCGGGTGCTCGCCGAGCGGAACGTCACCGTGGCCCGCACCCTCGTCGGGAACTACGTGACCTCGCTGGACATGGCCGGCTGCTCCGTGACCCTCTGCCAGGTCGACGGCGAGCTGCTGCGCCTGTACGACGCGCCGGTCGAGACCGCCGGCCTCCGCTGGGGCCGGTGAGGGAGGAGTGAGAGGTGGCCCGGGCCGTCCGCCGGGGACTTTCCGGCAGGCCGATAGGTTCGGGGCAAGGCGTTCACGGACGCGACGCGCGCGCGAGGAGTTCACATGTCCGATCAGGAATCCGGCCGCACCCTCGACGGCGACTTCTTCCGCCGCTGGCTGACGACCGCGGGCGCGGCGGTGGAGCGCGAGGCCGACCGGCTCACCGAGCTGGACTCGGCCATCGGTGACGCCGACCACGGCGCGAACCTCCAGCGCGGTTTCCGGGCCGTCACGGCCACCCTGGAGAAGGAGGGGCCGCTGGCGCCCGGCGCCGTGCTGACTCTGGCGGGACGGCAGCTGATCTCCACGGTGGGCGGCGCCTCGGGGCCGCTGTACGGCACGCTGCTGCGCCGTACGGGCAAGGCGCTGGGCGACGCGGCCGAGGTCACGCCCGCGCAGTTCACCGAGGCGCTGGCCGCCGGGGTGGCGGCGGTGGCGCAGCTGGGCGGGGCGAAGGCCGGGGACAAGACGATGCTGGACGCGCTGGAGCCCGCGGTGGAGGCACTCGGTACGTCGTTCGCCGCGGGCGCGGAGGCGGCGGAGGCCGGAGCGCTGGCGACCGTGCCGCTCCAGGCGCGCAAGGGCCGGGCGAGTTACCTGGGCGAACGGA
Source organism: Streptomyces sp. NPDC087420 (assembly GCF_044744165.1). NCBI lineage: Bacteria > Bacillati > Actinomycetota > Actinomycetes > Kitasatosporales > Streptomycetaceae > Streptomyces > Streptomyces sp. NPDC087420. The sequence goes on along the minus strand of NZ_JBIUXU010000005.1, from coordinate 218,408 downwards.
GCGTCGGCCACCAGGACCCGGGGGCCACGTCCTCCGCCCTGCTCCTCGCGGCCCTCGCCGAGACGCTGGAGGCGACGGCATGAGCATCGAGAAGCCGGTGGGGATCGTGCTGGTGTCGCACAGCGCGAGCGTCGCCGATTCCGTCGCGGAACTGGCCCGGGGCCTGGCGGGCGGCGGCCCCCTCGCCCCGGTCGCCGGTGCGGGCGGCACTCCGGGCGGCGAGCTGGGCACCAGCTCGGAGCTCATATCCGCGGCGGCGGCGCGGGTGGACCGGGGCTCCGGCGTCGCGATCCTGGCGGACCTCGGCAGCTCCGTACTGACCGTGAAGGCGCTGCTCGCCGAGGGTGACGAGCTGCCCGAAGGGACACGGCTCCTGGACGCGCCGTTCGTGGAGGGCGCGGTGGCCGCCGTGGTCACCTCGTCCGCGGGCGGGGACCTGGACGCGGTGGAGGCGGCCGCCGCCGAGGCGTACTCGTACCGGAAGGTGTGACGGCGCGGAAGGGGGAGGGGGCCGGTGACGGCGCGGAAGGATGCGCGGAAGGATGAGGGGGCCGGCCACCGCCGGTCGGCGCACGCCGCGTTGCTGATCGCCGCTTCGGGGCACACGCTCACCCTATGAGGGACGTATCTGATCAGGACGAGAACCAGGGACCGGCGGCGCCAGGCCTGCGCTGCCTCGTGACCGGCGCCACCGGCTACATCGGCGGCCGGCTGGTCCCCGAGCTGCTCGGCGCCGGACACACGGTGCGCTGCCTGGCCCGGACCCCGGACAAGCTGCGCGACCACCCCTGGGCGGGGCGGGCGGAGATCGTACGGGGCGATGTCACCGACCCCGAGTCCCTCGGGGCGGCCCTCCGGGGCATCGACGTCGCGTACTACCTCGTGCACGCGCTCGGCACCGGCCGGGACTTCGCCGCCACCGACCGCCGCGCCGCCCGCACGTTCGCCGACCGGGCGAAGGCCGCGGGCGTGCGGCGGATCGTCTATCTGGGCGGGCTCACCCCCGCCGGCGTGCCCGAGGGCGAGCTGTCGCCGCACCTGCGCTCGCGCGCCGAGGTCGGCCGTATCCTGCTGGACTCCGGGGTGCCGACCGCCGTCCTGCGCGCCGCGGTCATCATCGGCTCGGGCTCGGCCTCGTTCGAGATGCTCCGCTACCTCACGGAGCGGCTGCCCGTGATGGTGACGCCGAGCTGGGTGCGGACGTCCCTCCAGCCCATCGCCGTACGGGACGTGCTGCGCTACCTCGTCGGGTGCGCGCGCCTGCCCGACGACGTCAGCCGGGCGTTCGACATCGGCGGCGCCGACGTCCTCACGTACCGGGACATGATGCAGCGCTACGCGGCCGTCGCCGGACTCCCCCGGCGCCTCATCGTGCCCGTACCGGTGCTGACCCCGCGCCTGTCGAGCCACTGGGTCGGCCTGGTGACCCCGGTCCCGGCGTCCATCGCCCGGCCCCTGGCCGAGTCGCTGCGGCACGAAGTCGTGTGCCACGAGAGGGACATCGCGCGGTACGTCCCCGATCCGCCCGGCGGACCACTCACCTTCGACCGGTCCGCCGAGCTGGCGCTGCGCCGCATCCAGGAGGCGCAGGTGTCCACCCGCTGGACGTCCGCCTCGGTGGCCGGCGCCCCGAGCGACCCGCTGCCCACCGACCCGGACTGGGCCGGCGGCAGCCTCTACACGGACGAGCGCGAGCTGACCGTGGACGCGCCCCGGGAGTCGCTGTGGCGGGTCATCGAGGGCATCGGCGGGGAGAACGGGTGGTACTCGTTCCCCCTGGCCTGGGCGGTACGGGGCCGCCTCGACCGGCTCGTCGGCGGGGTGGGGCTGCGCCGGGGCCGGCGGGACGCGCAGCACCTGCGGGTGGGTGACTCGCTGGACTTCTGGCGCGTGGAGGAGATCGAGCCGGGGCGGCTGCTGCGGCTGCGGGCCGAGATGCGGCTGCCGGGGCTGGCCTGGCTCGAACTGCGCGCGGACCGCGACGAGAAGGGCGTGACGGTGTACCGGCAGCGGGCGCTGTTCCATCCGCAGGGGCTGCTGGGGCACGCGTACTGGTGGAGCATCTCGCCCTTCCACGCCACGGTGTTCGGCGGGATGGCGCGCAACATCACGCGGACGGCGGGTGGTTCGGCCACGGGCCGGCGGGAGCCGACCCGGGTCGGCCGCGGTTGATACGTGAGCCGTGGTGACACGTGACGCGGGCCGACCGGATCGGGCCGGCCCGCCATGAGGCTCCCCAATGTTTCTACACTGTTGTAGATTTTCGCTACGGCACCAACACGGCTCAGGAACAGCTCAGGAGGAGCAGCGTGGGAGTTTCCCTGTCCAAAGGCGGCAATGTCTCGCTCAGCAAGGAGGCGCCGGGGCTGACAGCCGTCCTGGTCGGCCTCGGCTGGGACGTACGGACGACCACCGGCACCGACTACGACCTGGACGCCAGCGCCATTCTGGTCGGCGACTCGGGCAAGGTCGGCTCGGACCAGCAGTTCGTCTTCTACAACAACCTCACCAGCCCCGACGGGTCCGTGGAGCACACCGGGGACAACCTCACCGGTGAGGGCGAGGGCGACGACGAGGCCATCAAGGTGAATCTGGCGGCCGTGCCCGCCGACGTCACCAAGATCGTCTTCCCGGTGTCGATCCATGACGCCGAGAACCGCGGGCAGAGCTTCGGCCAGGTCCGCAACGCGTTCATCCGGGTGGTCAACCAGGCGGGCGGCGCGGAGCTGGCCCGCTACGACCTCAGCGAGGACGCGGCCACCGAAACCGCCATGATCTTCGGTGAGTTGTACCGCAACGGCGCGGAGTGGAAGTTCCGCGCGGTCGGCCAGGGGTACGCCAGCGGCCTCGCCGGGATCGCGTCGGACTTCGGCGTCGGGGTCTGAGGACGGGTGTGACGGACGCGGTGGGGTACGGGGGGCCAGGGCCTGTCCGGCGGATCTTCGCGGGCCCTGACAGGCCCTAGGGTCTGTCAGGCCCCTAGGCCGCGCCCCGTACCCCGCCGCTCTCCTCCGGTGCCTCGGGTGCCGTGACGGCCCCCGGCACCCGCGCCGCGTCCTTCGGCTTGCGCCCCCGGGTCACCCGGCGTACCAGCGGTTCCGTCCAACGGGCCGCCAGCGGGCCGAGGATCACCAGGATGAGGACGTAGGCCGTCGCCAGCGGACCGATGCGGGGCTCCGCGCCGACCGCGAGCCCGGCGATGACGATGGAGAACTCGCCGCGCGCCACCAGCGTGCCGCCGGTGCGCCAGCGGCCCGCCGTCCGCACCCCGGCGCGGCGTGCCGCGTACCAGCCGGTGCCGATCTTCGTCGCGGTGGTGACCAGCGCCAGGACGAGGGCCGTGAGCAGTACGGGCGGGATGGCGGCCGGGTCGGTGTTCAGGCCGAAGAAGACGAAGAAGACCGCGGCGAACAGGTCGCGCAGCGGCGCCAGCAGGTGGTGCGCGCCCTTCGCGACCTCTCCGGACAGGGCGATCCCGACGAGGAACGCCCCCACGGCGGCGGAGACTTGAAGCTCCTGGGCGATCCCGGCGACCAGGACGGTCAGGCCGAGGACCACGAGGAGCAGCATCTCCGGGTTGTCGGAGGAGACGGCCCGGCTGATCAATCGGCCGTGGCGCAGGGCCAGATAGAGGACCGCGCCGACCGTGCCGAGCGAGATCAGCAGGGTGACGGAGCCACTCGCCAGGCTCAGTCCGGCCAACAGGGCCGTCAGCAGGGGGAGATAGACGGCCATCGCGAGGTCCTCGATGACCAGCACGCCGAGGATGACGGGTGTCTCACGGTTGCCGAGCCTGCCGAGGTCACCGAGGACCTTGGCGATGACGCCCGAGGACGAGATCCAGGTGACGCCGGCCAGCGCGACGGCGGCGACCGGGCCCCAGCCGAGGAGCAGCGCGGCGACGGCGCCGGGCACGGCGTTCAGGACCAGGTCGACGATCCCCGAGGGGTACTGGGTCTTGAGGTTGGTGACCAGTTCCGAGGCGCTGTACTCCAGGCCCAGCAGGAGCAGCAGCAGGATGACGCCGATCTCCGCGCCCGTGGCGACGAACTCCTCGCTCGCGTCGAGCGGGATCAGGCCGCCGTGGCCGAAGGCGAGCCCGGCGAGCAGGTAGAGCGGGATGGGTGAGAACCCGATCCGTCCGGCGAGCCGGCCGAGGATGCCCAACCCCAGGATGATGGAGCCGAGTTCGATGAGCAGCGGGGTGGTGTCGTGCACGGCTGGCTATCCTCCGGTGATCAGTTCGGCCACGGCGTCGACGCCTTCGCGCGTCCCGACGACGACGAGCGTGTCGCCGAGGGCGAAGCGGAAGTCGGGGGCGGGTGAGGGGAAGGCGTCGGTACGGCGCAGGACGGCGACGATCGAGGCGCCGGTGCGGGTGCGGGCCTGGGTGGCGCCGAGGGTGCGGCCCGCGTACGGGGACCTCTTGCCGACCGGGATGTGCTCCGTGACCAGGTCGATCTCCAGGTGCTGGTGGAGATGGGCGACGGGGTCGGGCGTCAGGAGCGCGGAGAGCGCGGTCGCCTCGGACGGCGCGAGAGCGGCCGCGTCCTTGCAGGCGTCGTCGTCCTCCGGGTCGTGGAAGGAGATGATGCGCCGGCCGTCCTGGTGCACGACGACCGAGAGGTGCGCGCCCGCCTCGGTGTTGAGGTCGTAGCGGGTACCGACGCCGGGCAGGGCGGTTTTGCGGACATGAGCGGCGGGTTTCATCGGAACGCTCCCTGGGGACGGGTCGGCGGGCGTACGGGCGGCGGCTGCTCCCGCCGCCACCCGAACACACATTCTCCCTCATGGGGCGCGGGGGCCGCCGGACGCCGCGGCCGCCCCGGCCTGCCGGGCACGTGCCCGGGGCCGCGACGGGGGCGGAGCCGTGACGCGGGCGGGCACGGCGGGAGTCCGCGGGCTCCCGGATGGGCAGAGAGTGGGTGGCGACCGCACACACATCCGTACGGACGTCCTGTACCGAACATCGCACCGACACGAGCGGAACGAGGCGAGGCATGGACTCGAGCAACAGCTGGGAGTTCACGGACGACCGTGGCCATCTGACCGTGACGCCCGGTCACCCTGCGCGGGTGGCCGCGTACATACAGGCCGGCGCGACGCTGTGGGACCACGGGCTGCGTCCGCTGGGCATCTTCGGCTCCCATCACGACGGCGGGGCGCCCGACCCCGCGAAGGCGGGCGACCTGCCGCTCGCCGGGCTGCTCTCCTTCGGCGCGGGCAGCGCCGTCGATCTGGACGCGCTGGTCGCGGCGGAGCCCGATCTGGTGGTCGCCGTCAGCTACGGGGGCGGTCAGGTGTACGGCATCGACCCCGAGGCGGCCAAACACCTGGAGGAGCAGATCCCGGTGGTGGTCCTGGACGTGGGCAAGGACCGCTCCCTCGGCGGGATCAGGGACCGGTTCACGGAACTGGCCCGCGCGCTGCGCGCCCCGCACGGCCCCGCCGAGGCGGAGTTGGCGCGCGCGGAGGCCGCCGTACGTACGCTGACGGGCCGGGCCGACGGCCCCCGGGTGCTGGCCCTGTCCGCGGCGGGACCCGAGACGGCCTACCTGGCGCGGCCGTCGACCTGGCCCGATCTGCGCGACCTCACCGAGCTGGGCGTGTCGCTGATCGATCCGGCGGAGGGCGCGGGCACCAACTGGCGCACGGTCGAGTGGGCGGAGGCGGCCGCTCTGGAGCCGGATGTCGTCCTGGTCGACATACGGGTGAACGCGGCGCCGCGCGAAAGTCTGCGGTCCCATCCGGCCTGGCGTGCCCTGGAGGAGCGGGCGCGGATCGTGGCGTGGAACCCGGAAGCGCCGTGCAGCCACCGCGCGCACGCGCGGTTCCTCGACGCGGTCGCGGCCGCCCTGTAGCCACGGGGGCGCACCGGGGGCACCGGCCCGGCGTCGGCGGGCTGTCGGAGGCGTGTCGGCGCGGGCTGCCAGCGTGACCCGTATGACAGAGAACGCAGACAGGCCGCCCGCCACCGGGCCCCGGGCACTGCCCGTACGGACCGTCGAGGTCACCGGTGTCGTACGGCTCTCCCCGCACATGGTCCGGGTCACCTTCGGTGGCCCCGACCTCGCCGATTTCGCCCCGGCCGGCCCCGACCAGCAGGTGAAGCTGTACTTCCCGAGGGCCGGGCAGCGGGTCCCCCGGCTGCCCGCGAGCGGGGCGGCGGGCCCGGAGCAGGACGTGATGCGGTGGTACGGGGCCTTCCAGGCGATCCCGGAGGCCGAGCGGCCCTGGGCGCGCAGCTACACGATCCGCTCGCACGACCCGTCCCGGGGCACGATCTGCGTCGATTTTGTGCTGCATGGGGACGGTGGCGACGGCGACGGGACCGAGGGCGGAAGCGGGGGCGGGCCCGGGGAGGCAGGCCCGGCGACGCGGTGGGCCCGGTCGGCCGCACCGGGCGACGTGCTCGGGATGTTCGGCCCCTCCGCGTACTTCGCGACGCCCCTGCCGCTGGGAACGGCGGACTGGATGCTGCTGGCCGGGGACGAGTCGGCGCTCCCCGCGATCGGCACGATCGTGGAGGCGCTGCCCGCCGGGGCCCGCGCGGTCGTCTTCGTCGAGGTCGTGGACGCGGCGGAGGAGCAGCGGTTCGAGACGGCGGGGGACGTGACCGCGCACTGGCCGCATCGCGGCCGGGCGCCGTCCGGGCCACGGGGGCCGTTGGTACGGGCGGTACGTGACGCGGTGTTCCCGGAGGGCTCGGTGCACGGCTGGCTCGGCGGTGAGGCCGGTGCCGTACGGGCGCTTCGGCGCCATCTGGTCGAGGAGCGCGGGTTCGACCGGCGGGCGGTCGACTTCACCGGGTACTGGCGGCGCAGCCTCTCGCAGGACGACGCCCCGACGGAGGCGGATCTCGCCGAGGCGCGCGAGCGGCCGGCCGACGCGGGGGTCGCCGCCGGGCCCCCCATCTCGGAGGAACCGCAAGGTTCCTGACGAACCGTCAGTTCATGTCGTCGTCAGAGCCGTCAGATGAGGGCCGCGGCCTCCTCCACCGTGAGGTCCCGGCCCTCGGCGTGGGCGCGGGCGTAGGCGGGCCCGTCCAGTGCCGCCCGTACGACCGCCTCCGCGTGCTGCTGGATCTCGGTGTCGGAGGCCGGCGGGAAGGGGTGCAGGCCGATGCCCTCGGGCAGTTCGGTGTGGCGTGCGTGGGCGCCCAGCAGGCGCGCCCCGGCCTCCGCCTCGCCCAGCCGCGTCTTGGCCCAGGCGGCGCTGGGGAGCTGACTGACGATCAGGTGCGGCGCGACGAGGAACACCAGCCGGTCAAAGCGCGCCACGGCCAGCCGCAGATGGTCCAGGGCCCGGTCGAACTCCCCTTCCAGGCAGTCCAGCCAGCCGTGCAGACCGGCGACCATGCCGCCGAAGAGGGCCCGGCCCGCGTGCGGGTTCTCCGCTTCCAGGGTGCGGAGCTGCGCGCGTGCCAGGTCGGTCCGTCCGGTGCGTCCGTAGCGTCTGGCCAGCAGCAGCCGGGACGTGCCGGCGGTCTGGCCGAAGTACTCCGCGTTCTCGCCGACCGCTTCGACCAGCAGTTCCTCGGCGCGCCGCTCGGCGTCCCGGTCACCGGCGGCGCCGGCCGAGTCGAGCCGTACCGACGCCAACCGCGCCTTGAAGAGCGGGATCTGGGCGTGGGCCCCGATGCGTGCGCAGCAGTCCATCGCGCGTTCGAGGTCGGCGGCGGCCTCCCCGTACCGGCCCTGGCGTTCGTGGGTCTCGGCGCGCGCCGACAGCGATTCGGCGATGGCGTACAGATCGCCGGCCCGCTCGAAGAGGGCGAGTGCCTCGTCGGCGTCGAGGCCGGACCGGATCAACCCTTCCGTACGGTCGTTGAGGAGTTTCGCGCGCAGCATCAGCGCCAAACCGAGATGCCAGCTGTCGCCCTGGGCCCGGGAGGCCAGGACCAGTTCCTCCATCGTCTCCGTGATGCCGGGGAGGTCTCCCGTCATCAGCCGGGCGAAGAACCAGGTCGTGCCGGGCTGGCGGCAGTTCTGCGGCAGTCCGGGGCCGTAGGCCGACACGATCGCGCGCAGCCGTGACCGGACGCTGGGCCGGTCCGGGGTGAGGGCGCCGTCGTCGGAGCCCGCGAGGAAGATCAGCCGTATCCCCCGGCGGCCTTCCCACAGTTGTTCCTCCGACCAGGGCGGTGGCAGGGCCGTGCACGGCTCGGCCAGCGGCACGGCGGGCCGTACGGGCTCCTCGAAGGGATCGGGGCCGAGGGCGGCGACGGCGGAGGACCAGGCGAGGGCGTCGCCGCGGTGGTTGCGCAGCTGCCAGAACCAGCTCATGGCGAGGACGAGGCAGAGCGCCTCCTGCTCCTCCTTGTGGTCCACGGCGGTGCGCAACGCGGCCCGTACGTTGTCGTGTTCGCGCTCGAAGACACCCAGCCAGTGGGTCTGTCCGCGCCCCCGCAGCTCCGGGTCCCCGACCCGGACCAGTTCGCGGAACGCGGCGAGGTGGCGGCGCTCCACGGCCGCCCGCTCGCCCGACTCGGCGAGGCGTTCGGCGGCGTACTCGCCGACGGTCTCCAGGAGGCGGTAGCGCATCCCGGCGGGGGCCGGGCCGGTCCGGGATCCGGGGGCGGCGACGACGAGGGACTTGTCCACGAGAGAGGCCAGCAGGGACAGTGTGTCGGGGGTGTCGCACACCGCCTCGGCCTCGGCGAGGGCGCAGCCGCCGGAGAAGACGGACAGGCGGCGCAGGACCGCCCGCTCGTCCTCGGCGAGCAGGTCCCAGGACCAGTCGACGACAGCCCGCAGGGTCTGCTGCCGGGGCAGGACGGTCCTGCTCCCGGTGCCGGTGCCGAGCAGGCGGAACCGGTCGTCCAGGCGGTCGGCGATCTGCCGGGGGCCGAGCACGCGCAGGCGGGCGGCGGCCAGTTCGAGGGCGAGGGGCAGGCCGTCGAGCCTGCGGCAGATCTCGGCGCAGGCGTCGGGGTCGTCGGTGACGCGGAAGCCGGGGCGGCCGGCGGCGCCCCGTTCGGCGAGCAGCCGCAGGGCTACGTCCTGGGGCAGTGGCTCCACGGGGCGTACGGACTCGCCCGGCACGCCGAGCGGTTCGCGGCTGGTGGCGAGGACGGTGACGCCGGGGCAGCGGGTGAGCAGGGCCTCGACCAGTTCGGCGGCGGCGCCGATGACGTGCTCGCAGTTGTCCAGCAGGAGGAGCATCCGGCGGTGCCCGCAGTGCTCGGCCAGCTGGCCGAGGGGGCCCGCCGGGGGCGCCCCGGCGGCCGTGCCCCGTACCCCGGGCGACCCCTGTACGACGGTTTCGCGGGCGCCCAGCACGGTCAGCACGGCTTCGGGTACGGCCGAGGCCTCGCGTACGGGCGCCAGCTCGACGACCCACACCCCGTCGGGCCACGCCTTCCCGGCCCACGCCGCTTCGGGCCGGCCGCCGTCGGGCCACGCCGTGCCGGCCCGTGTCACGTCGGGCCGGCCGCCGTGAGGCCTGTCACCGTCGGGCCTACCGCTGTCGGGCCTACCGCCGGCCGGGCCCGGGACGGGCCGCGTTCGGGTGGCGGCCGCGCGGGCGGCCTCCAGGGACAGCCGGGTCTTCCCCGCGCCGCCCGCGCCGATCAGGGTGACCAGCCGCGCGGTGGCCAACTCGGCTTCGAGGGCGGCCAGTTCGCCTTCCCGGCCGAGGAAGGAGGTGAGCCCGGCCCGGAGATTGCCGACCGGGGTGGTGCGGGGGGCGGGGGTCGGGCGCGGAGGTGCGTCGTCTCCCGCCAGCAACTCGGCGTGCAGGGAGCGCAGTTCGGGGCCCGGGTCGGTGCCGAGCCGGGCGGCGAGAACGGTCCGTACCTCGTCGTACGCCTGGAGCGCCTCGGCGGGCCGGCCCGCCGCGCGCAGTGCCCGGATCCGCAGGCCGTGCAGGGGCTCGTCCAGCGGCGCCCCGGCGGCGAGGGCCGCGAGACCGGCCAGTGCCCGCTCCGGCCGGCCCCGGGCCACCTCGGCGGCCAGCCGGTCGCGGCGGGCCGCGGCACGGCGCTGTTCGGCCCGTACGGCCAGGGGGTCGGCCACCCGGCCCGGGAGGTCCGCGAGGGCCGGCCCGTCCCAGAGCGCGAGGCCCTCGTCCAGCAGCGCCAGGGCGCGTTCGGGGTTGTCCTCCCGCAGGGCGGCGGCGCCGTCGGCGGCGAGCCGCTCGAAGCGGAAGAGGTCGACGCTGTCGCGCCCGGCGACGAGCTGGTAGCCGCCCGGCACGGAGGCCACGGCCTCGCCGCCCAGGGCCCGCCTGAGCCGCCCGACCAGGGCTTGCAGCGCGCCCGGCGCGTCGGCGGGCGGCTCCTCGTCCTCTCCCCACACCTGGGCGACCAGCTCACCGGTGCCGACCGGGCGCCCGCCGGCTCCGGCGAGGGCGGCGAGCAGCGCGCGCAGCCGCGCCCCGCTGAGCCGTACCTCCGTCCCGTCGGGACGCAGGGCCCGGGTGGCGCCGAGGACGCGATAGCGGTAGGTCACCCGCCCATTGTCCCCGCTCCGGGGCGGCCGGCGGCGGGACGGGGCCACGGGCGGGGAACCGCCGGCCTACCGACCGCCGTGGTGGGCCAGGCCCAGAGCCAGGACGGCGGCCGCGGTGGCGAGGAACACGATCCCGCCCACGATGTTGCGGGAGCCCACCCGCAGGTGCGCGATGATCGCGCCGATGAAGTACAGCACGAGGCCGGAGGCGGCGAGGGTGCCCAGGAGCGGCACGGCGAGCCCGGCCAGCAGCCCCGCGGTGCCCGCCGCCAGCAGCCCGCCCAGCGCCGGCACCCACTTCCGGGGTATGCCCTTCATGTCCGCCTGGGTCTTGGGGTATTCGTGGCCGATCAGATAGGTGACGGCGGCGGCACCGTTGAAGACCGCGCCGAGGATGGTGACCGTTACGTAGGCGGCGAACACGATTTATCCGTTTCTGCGGGGAGCGGTGTTGCTCGGCACTCCCTCGTGGGATGCCGTTCCCCTGAACGACGAACCGGAGACTCGGTTTTGTGACATCGGCCGGCGGCCGGGCGTGCCGGTGGTGTCGGTGGTGTCGGTGGTGTCGGTGGTGTCGGTGGTGTCGGTGGTGTCGGACATCTGTTGGCCATGGAGCGACCCCGCGCGGGGCGGCACCGGCGCCGGCCCTGGCGCTGTCCCGCGTCAGCAGGCGAGAAGGACCGCCTGTACGGTCTTGCCGCCGCCCGGGGTGCCCAGGATCGAGAGGCGGCGGGAGAGTTCGCGTACCAGCGTCATTCCCCTGCCTCCCTCGGCCATCGTGTCCGCCGTGGAGAACCGGGGGCGCAGGGGGCTGTTGTCGTGGACCTCGACCGTGACCTGCCCCCGGTCGACGCTGAGTTGGAGCCGGCAACCGCTCCGGCCGTGCCGGGTGGCGTTCGTGACGAGTTCGGAGACGACCAGTGTCGCGTCGTCCACCTGGTCGCGTGAGACCTTCTCGCCGCAGCCGTGGTTCAGATAGGCGGCCGTCAGGTGCCGCGCCCAGCGGGCGGACGAGTCCGACAGCGGCAGGCTGTACGTGGCGCGTGCGGCACGCCGTCGGGCATGCCCGTACGCACGCATCGAAACCACTCCCTTCGTGAGGGACCGGCGCCTGCCCCTCACGGGACGGCGGGCCGCTGCGTCTGCGCGGCGACCGGTCTGTCACCTTCTGATTCCCGGACACCGTGATCGGCAATCACCGCCCGGTCGGCCGGTCCCGCGCGGCGTGAGAAACGCGCGGGTGTGGTGCAGGTGTTCCTCGACCAGGCCCCGCATGAACGCGCGGTCCGGGAAGTCGCCCCGGAGGATCCGCAAGGGGCCCGCCACGAGCGAGAGGTGCTGGGCGAACCGGTAGAAGCGGAGCCGGTCCTCGTCCAGCCCCGGCCGGTGCAGGGCGGGGTAGCTGTCGCCGAAGCGGATGCGCAGGAAGACGTGCTCCCACTCGACGTCGAAGTACATGAGGCCCTCGATGTCGATGAGCACCGGCCGCCCGCTCGGGTCGATCAGCACGTGGTCGGGGCCCAGTTCGCCGTGGATGAGACCGTACGTGCCACGGGGCCCGACGGCCCCGGCGAGCTCCGCCGCGACCTCGGTGAGGGGCTCGCGCAGCTCCGCGAGTCGGGGGTCCAGGGCGGCGCCCTCGGCGAGGTCGCGCACCACCCGGTCCAGGACGGTCCGTTCGGCCGTACGGTCCCCGGGGGCGACGCCGTCCCCGGCCGCGACCACCGCGACCTTCCCGAGCACGGGGCTCGGGCTGCCGTGCAGCACGGTGAGCATCTCGCCGAGCCGCGCCATCACGGCACCGGCCGCGTCGCGGTCCCGGTCGAGGAGGTCGTCCAGCGTCTCGCCCCGGAGGTCCTCCACCACCACGAAGTCCGCCGGGAACAACTCCCGGCTGTCATCGGCCAGCCGGACCCGGGGAGCACGTACCCCGAGGCCGGTCAGGGTCCGGTGCGCCGCCACGAACAGGTCGTAACCGGTGGCGTCGGAGAACGGATCCTCGCGTTCGTCCGGCGAACCGGCCCGCGCCGGCCAGTAGTTCTCGCTCGCGGCCCAGCTGTACAGCACCGCGCTGGAGGCGTCGCCGAAGGTGAGCCGGTACACGCCCTTCTTGCTGCCGCCCCGCAGCCGGTCCACCCGGACAGGACCGCGCCCGGACCCGAACGCGGCCCGTACGACGCCGGCCACGTCCTCCGGGGTGACCTCCCCACGCGTTGTCCCTGTCATCTTGTCTCTGCATCCCGTGTTCCGCCGAACCGAAGAGGTCGGCGTCAACCTAGCCGCGTAGCGACTTCTGCGCCCAGCCATTAGCGTCGTTACGCCCGGATTGATAGCATCCTTCCATGACCACGCGTACCCGCATCCTGGAAGTGGCCGCCGAGCTGCTGGCGAAATCGCCCAACGGCGACATCTCCACCCGCGCGGTCTGTGAGGCCGCGCAGATCGGCGCCCCGGTGCTCTACCGGCAGTTCGGCGACAAGAACGGGCTGCTCTCGGCGGTCGTCGACCACGGCTTCGACACGTATCTGGCGGCCAAGCGGGAGCACGTGCCGGGGGCCGACCCGGTCCAGGACCTGCGGGAGGGCTGGGACAGCCACGTCGCCTTCGCCCGCGCCCACCCGAACCTGTACCGGCTGATGAACTCCCCCGCCATGCGGGAGCCTCCCGCCTCGGCCCTGGAGGCGCACCGGATCCTCACCCGCGACCTGGAGCGGGCGGCCGCCGCGGGGAAGCTGCGGATCTCGCCCGACCTGGCCGCGCAGATGGTCATGTCGGCCAATGTCGGCGTGGCCCTGATGCTGGTCGCCCGGCCCGCCACGTTCACCGATCCCGGCATGTCGCGGCGGGTACGGGACGCGGTGCACGCCTCGGTCCTCACCCACGGGGCGATGTACGGCGATCCGGACGCCGGCGGGACGGACGGGACGGTGGAGGGCGGGTCCGACGACGGTTCCGGCACGGCTCCCGCCGTCGCCGCCCGGCTGGGGGCGCTGCTGCGACGGTCGCCGCCCGAGGCGCTCAGCGGCGCCGAGGGCGCGCTGCTGACGGAGTGGCTGGAGCGGGTGTCGGACGCGCCGGGGGCGGCGTCGTCGTTCTGAGGGCCGTGAGGGCCGTGGCCCGGGTGTCACGCGGCATGGGGGCGCAGGAGGTCCGCCAGGCCGATCCGCCCGAGGAACTGCGCGCGGACGCGGTCCGCGACGTCGCTGACCTCTTCCGAGCCGTCGTCCGCCGGGTCGACGTGGACCCTGAACGGCCGTTCCCCGTACGGCGCTTCGACCACCCGGACGATGGCGTCGGCGACCTGGCCCACGTCGGCGCCGGCGGGGGCCAGCGCGGCGAGGCGGGCGGACACCTGGTCCGTCAGGCCCGCGTACCGCCGCTCGTACGCCGTCACCACACCCTGGTCGGCGGGGTGTCCGCCGGTCACGAAGTGGTTGGTCCCGGTGGTGAAGGAGCCGGGCACGACGATGGACGTCTCGACGCCGAAGCGCGCCAGCTCCGCCGCGTAGCTGACCGCGAGAGAGTCCATGGCGGCCTTCGCCGCGAAGTACGGGGCGAGGTACGGCGGGGCGCCGCCCCTGGTGCTGGTCGAGCCGATCCAGATCACCAGCCCGCGGCGCCGGTCCCGCAGGTGCGGCAGGGCGGCCCGGTTGACCCGCTGGGTCCCCAGGACGTTGGTGTCGTACACGGCGGCGATCTCTTCGGGGGTGAACGCCTCGGCCGGCCCCGTGACCATGTGCCCGGCGTTGTGTATCAGGACGTCGAGCGTCGGCCGCTCGGCCAGCACGGTGGCGATCGCCGCGTCCGCCGACTCCTGGGACAGCACGTCCAGTTCGACGGTCCTGAGGTCCACGCCGTGCTCGGCGGCGTACGCGGCGGCCTCGGCGACACGGGGCGCGTTGCGTCCCTCCGTGTCCCGCAGGGCCGCGTAGACGGTGTGGCCGGTACGGGCCAGGGCGCGGGCCGCGAGCGCTCCGAAGCCGGAACCGGCGCCGGTGATGAGAACGGTACTGCCCATGAGGGGGCTCCTTCTGACGGTCCGTGAGGGGTGACGGGCGGTACGAGAGGTACGGCCCCGGTCAGATGACCCCGCCGTTGACCCGCAGCACCTGCCCGTTGACCCAGCGGGCCGGTCCCGCCAGGAAGGACACCACCTCGGAGACGTCCTCCGGGGTGCCGAGGCGCTCCAGCGGCGACTGGCCCCTGAACCAGGCGAGGGTGTCCTCGTCCTTGCCGTCCAGGAACAGCGCGGTCGCGGTCGGCCCCGGCGCCACCGCGTTGACGGTGATGTCACGTCCCCGCAGCTCGCGGGCGAGGATCAGGGTCATCCCCTCGACGGCGCCCTTGGTCGCGGCGTAGGCCGTGTAGCCGGGCAGGGCGAGGCCCAGCACGGAGGACGAGAAGTTGACGATCGCGCCGCCGTTCCTGAGCCGGCGCGCGGCCTGCTGGTCGACCACGTACGCGCCGCGGATGTTCGTACGGACCATGCGGTCGAAGGCGGCCAGCTCCGTCTCGGCGATCGGGGACACACTCATGACGCCCGCGGCGTGGACGACCACGTCGACCCCGCCGTAGGTCTCCGTGGCGGTGTCGAAGAGCGCGGCCACGGCCTCCTCGTCCGCCACGTCGGCCCGGACGGCGGTGGCCCGGCCGCCCGTGGCGGTGATCGCGGCGACGGTCGCGTCGGCCTCCGCCTTGTTCCCCGCGTAGTTGACGACCACCGCCAGGCCGTCCGCCGCCAGCCGCTCGGCGCTCCGCCGGCCGATGCCGCGGGATCCGCCGGTGACGATGGCCACCCGGCGGGTCGTGTTCTCCGTCATGCCGTCACTCCGTCTTCCGGTTCGGGACACGCTCTCCGCGACCCACTGGAGCAACGTTAACACTTTTACGTTAGTGGCGATACGGCCGCCTCCGTAACGCTGTTTCGCGCACCCTCCCCCTGCCGTCAGATTCTGAATCGACCCCTCCCCAACTCGCCCCGGACAGCGCGCAGATGCCCACAATCGGCGCGTCCTGCCGGTTATTTGTTGATGACACGAGAACCCGGAGCGGACGGTTCGCGCACAACTCTTGACGTGTACGAAACACGGGGGAAGCATCTGCTCTACCCAGAGAGCGCTCTCCGACTATCTGCCCCCCACGCACGCACCCACGCACGCACCCGTGCTTGCCCTTTTCTGATGACTCAGGAGACATGCCCATGCACGCTCCTCCGCTCGCTTCGCCGGTACCGGCGTTCCGGAGATCCACGCCGGACCGACGGCGGGGACTCGCCGTCTCCGTCGCCGCCACCCTGATCGCCTCCTTGTTGCTCCTCATCCCCAGCACGAAGGCGGACGCCGCCCCGACCCTGCTCTCCCAGGGCAAGCCGGTGACGGCTTCCAGCGTGGAGAACGCCGGCACCCCCGCCACGGGCGCCAACGACGGCAATACCGGAACCCGTTGGTCGAGCGCCGCCTCCGACCCGCAGTGGATCCAGGTCGACCTCGGCTCCACCGTCGCGGTCAACTCGGTGGTCCTGAACTGGGAGGCGGCGTACGCGAAGGCGTACAAGATCGAGCTCTCCACCAACGGCACGAGCTGGACGCAGGCCTACGCCACCACCACGAGCACCGGTGGCGTGCAGACCCTCACCGTCTCGGGCAACGCCCGCTACGTCCGGGTGACCGGCACCGTCCGGGCGACCCAATGGGGCTACTCCCTCTGGGAGTTCCAGGTCTTCGGCGGCACCGACGGCGGCACGGGCAACCCGCTGCCGGGCGGTGGCGACCTCGGTCCGAACGTGATCGTCTTCGATCCGTCGACGCCCAACATCCAGGGCAGGCTCGACCAGGTCTTCCAGCAGCAGGAGTCGGACCAGTTCGGCTCGGGCCGCTACCAGTTCCTGTTCAAGCCGGGCACGTACAACGGCCTCAACGCCCAACTGGGCTTCTACACCTCGATCTCCGGTCTTGGCCTGTCGCCCGACGACACCAACATCAACGGTGACATCACCGTGGACGCCGGCTGGTTCAACGGGAACGCCACGCAGAACTTCTGGCGCTCCGCCGAGAACCTCGCCGTCAACCCGGTCAACGGCACCAACCGCTGGGCCGTCGCGCAGGCCGCGCCGTTCCGCCGGATGCACATCAAGGGCGGGCTCAACCTGGCGCCCAACGGATTCGGCTGGGCCAGTGGCGGCTACATCGCCGACAGCAAGATCGACGGCACCGTCGGCCCGTACTCCCAGCAGCAGTGGTACACCCGCGACAGCTCCGTCGGCGGCTGGACCAATGGCGTCTGGAACATGGTGTTCTCCGGCGTCGAGGGCGCGCCCGCACAGGGCTTCCCGAACCCGCCGTACACCACGCTGAACAACACCCCGACCTCGCGGGAGAAGCCGTTCCTGTACCTGGACGGCAACACCTACAAGGTCTTCGCCCCGGCCAAGCGCACCAACGCCCGCGGCACCACGTGGGGCAACGGCGCGCCGCAGGGTACGTCCGTGCCGCTCGACCAGTTCTACGTCGTCAAGCCGGGCGCGACCGCCGCGACGATCAACCAGGCGCTCGCGCAGGGGCTCAACCTCCTGTTCACGCCCGGCGTGTACCACATCAACCAGACCATCAACGTGAACCGCGCCAACACGATCGTCCTCGGTCTCGGCCTCGCCACGATCATCCCGGACAACGGGGTGACCGCGATGAAGGTCGCTGACGTGGACGGCGTGAAGCTCGCCGGCTTCCTGATCGACGCCGGTCCCGTCAACTCCCCGACCCTGCTCGAGGTCGGACCCCAGGGCGCGTCCGCGGACCACTCCGCGAACCCGACCACCGTCCAGGACGTGTTCATCCGCATCGGTGGCGCGGGCCCGGGCAAGGCCACCACCAGCATGGTGATCAACAGCGATGACACGATCATCGACCACACCTGGATCTGGCGGGCCGACCACGGCGCCGGCGTCGGGTGGGAGACCAACCGCGCCGACTACGGTCTACGGGTCAACGGCGACGACGTCCTCGCCACCGGCCTGTTCGTCGAACACTTCAACAAGTACGACGTGGAGTGGTACGGCGAGAACGGCAAGACGATCTTCTTCCAGAACGAGAAGGCGTACGACGCGCCGAACCAGGCCGCCATCCAGAACGGTTCCACCCGGGGGTACGCCGCCTACAAGGTGGCCGACTCGGTGAACAACCACGAGGGTTGGGGTCTGGGCAGTTACTGCAACTACACGTCGGATCCGAACATCATCCAGGAGCACGGCTTCCAGGCGCCGGTCAAACCCGGTGTGAAGTTCCACGACCTATTGGTCGTGTCCCTCGGTGGGATGGGTCAGTACAACCACGTGATCAACGGTCTGGGGTCGGCCACGTCCGGCACCAGCACGGTCCCGTCGACGATCACCTCGTTCCCGTAGTCCGGGGAACCACTGATCCGGTGATCTGACAGCGGGTACACAGAGCAGGGCCCCTCCTCGATCCGAGGAGGGGCCCTGTTCGCCGTGGGACGTACCGGCGGGGACGTTCCGGCGGACGTACCGGCGCGTCAGCGCCGTCCGCGCAGCTTGCCGAACAGCTTGCGCGCCTGCTCCCGCTTGCGCGGGTCGGCCGAGGCACGCCGTACCTGCTCCGTGACGCGCTGCCCCTGCGGGCTGCGGGTGAACTGCTTGATGCGGTCGAGCATGCCGGCCATGTTGTCTCCTGTGGACGCGGGAACCATGGCTTCCGAAGCCGTGGGCGGGTCGATCTGCCGTGCGCCTACCCCGTGACGGGCCGTCCACGCCTCGGACCGTCCACGCGTCGGACCGTCCGGACGCCGGACCGTCCTGGAAGCCGGACCGTCCCGGACGCCGGCCGTGCCCCGCACGGCTCATCAGTTCGGGCGGAGTGACACGGGAGCGCGCAGACTTGACGGCATGCCGGGCAAGCGCAGCGCGGGACTTCTCGTCCACCGGGTCACCGACACCGGTGTCGCCGTGCTGCTCGGGCACATGGGCGGCCCGTTCTGGGCGGGGCGCGAGGACTCCGCCTGGTCGATCCCCAAGGGGGAGTACGGACCGGAGGAGCCCGCCGAGGCCGCCGCGCGCCGGGAATTCCAGGAGGAGCTGGGCCTGCCGCCGCCCGAGGGGCCCTGGACGCCGCTGGGCGAGTCACGCCAGCGCGGCGGCAAGATCGTCACGATCTGGGCGGTCGAAGGGGATCTGGACCCGGCGCTCGCCGTGCCCGGCACGTTCACCATGGAGTGGCCGCGGGGCAGTGGTGTCCTGCGGGAGTTCCCCGAGATCGACCGGGTGGCCTGGTTCGCCCTGCCGGAGGCGGCGCGGCGCCTGGTGGCGGGTCAGCGGGTGTTCCTGGACCGGCTGGCGGACCGGCTGGCGGGACAGATAGCGAACGACGACCGTCCGCTTCCCCCTCCGCCGGGCGAGTAAGGCCTCGCCGCCGGAAACCCGCCGCCAGGAAAAGGATCGGCCCATGGCTCGTCGTCCCCGTGTTCTCGGCACGGTCGGTACCGCCCTGCTGGCCGCGGCCCTGCCCGCGACCGTGCTTCCCGCCGAGGCGATGTCCCTCGTCCCCGCCGGCCCCCCGGCGGGGACGGGCGGGCCGCCCGGCGAGCGGCGGGCGCCGGACCAGGAGGGCTCGGTGGAGGCGGCGGACCTGCTGGCCGCGACCGGCGCCTGCGCCCCCGTGTCGAAGGGGAAGTACCGCACCGACGAGGGCGCGGCGGCCACGGTTCCGGTCTGCGGCGCGACGGGCGCGGTGTTCTGGAAGGCCGACATGGACATCGACTGCGACGGTCAGGTCACGGCGCACTGCAACACGACGACCGACCCCTGGTTCCAGGACACCACCGCGTTCTCCCAGTCCGACGGCAAGCCGCTGAACTCGGAGAAGCTGCCGTTCGTCGTCGTTCCCGCACCGAGCGACCGGTGGAACCACACGGCGTCCGGCATCCGCGGGGGCGGCGTCGTCGCCGTCGTCCACGGCGGGCGGGTGCAGTACGCGGTGGTCGGCGACACCGGCCCGGTGGGCATCATCGGGGAGGCGTCGTACGCGACGGCGGACGGCCTGGGCATTCCGGCGCATCCCCAGCGGGGCGGCGTGGCCTCGGGGGTGACGTACATCCTCTTCAAGAACACCCGGGTCTCCCCCATCGAGAACCACGAGGAGGCGGTCCGGCTCGGGGACACGCTGGCGAGGAAGTTCGTACGGGAGAACGGGAGGACGGGAGCGAAGTAGGCGGCCCCGCCCCTGTCCCGGGACGGGGCCGCCTTCCTGCCGGTCCTGCCGGTCCTGCCGGTCCTGCCGGTCCTGCTAGACGATCCCCTCGGAGATCTCCGACTGCTCGCGCGCGTTCCCGTACGACTGCGGGGTGCTGTACGAGCCACGGGCCACGTACCACCACACCGTGGCGAGCACGAGCACGACGGCGAGCGCGACCACGGCGTAGTTCATGGAGTCGACGGTCACCGGGCTCGCCTGCGGGAGGCAGAAGAGGACGGTCACCCCGGCCACCCACGTCACCGCGATCCAGCCGACCGGCTTGCTCCAGCGGCCGAGGTTCCAGGGGCCCGGCTCAAAGCGCTTGCCCGCGCGCAGCCGCAGGTAGATCGGGATGGCGTACGCGGGGGTGATGCCGATGACGTTGATGGCGACGACGGCGTTGTACGCGGTCGCGGAGTACAGCGAGGGCAGGGCGAGCAGGCAGGCGACGACGACCGACAGCCATACGGCATTGACGGGGGTCTGCGTACGGCTGCTGACGCGCCGCCACAGCGCCGAGCCGGGCAGCGCGTTGTCGCGGCTGAACGCGAACACCATCCGGCTGGCGGCGGCGACCTCCGCGTTGCCGCAGAACAGCTGCGCGACGATCACGACCAGCAGCATCGCGGTGGCGCCGTTCGTGCCGAGCGCGTCGATGAGGATCTGTGCGGGCGGCACGCCGGTGGAGCTGTTCAGGGCGCCGGTGTAGTCCTGGATGGCGAAGGTGAGGCCGGCCAGCAGCGCGAAGCCGGCGATCCAGGAGACCCAGATGGCGCGCACGATGCCGCGCGCCGCCGTGACGGAGGCGTTCGAGGTCTCCTCCGAGAGGTGGGCGGAGGCGTCGTAACCGCAGAAGGTGTACTGCGCCAGGAGGAGCCCGACGGCCGCCACGTACAACGAATTGTGCCAGCCGGTGTTATTGACGAACTCGGTGAAGACATAGCTCGGCGACTGGTGGTGGGAGGGCACGATCGCGAGGGCGCCGACGATGACGGCGACACCGCCCAGGTGCCACCACACACTGACCGAGTTCAGCACACTGACCAGCCGTACGCCGAACAGGTTGAGCACGGCGTGCAAGAGCAGGATGCACATGAAGATGACCATGGTCCAGCCCGGGGTGGGCTCGAACCCGAAGCGCAGGTTGAGGAAGGCGCCGGTGAACAGCGCGGCGCCGTAGTCGATTCCGGCGATCGCGCCCAGCAGCCCGAGCAGGTTCAACCAGCCCGTGTACCAGCCCCACTTGCGGCCGCCCAGCCGGTCCGCCATGTAGTAGAGGGCGCCGGAGGTCGGGTAGGCGCTGGTCACCTCGGCGAGCGCCATGCCGACGCAGAGCACGAACAGGCCGACGCCCGCCCAGCCCCAGAGCATCACCGCCGGACCGCCGGTCTTCATGCCGAAGCCGTACAGGGTCATGCATCCGGAGAGGATGGAGATGACCGAGAAGCTGATGGCGAAGTTGCCGAACCCGCCCATCCGGCGGGCGAGGACGGGCTGGTAGCCCAGCTCCCGCAGCCGTTGCTCTTCGTCCTTCTGCGGACCGAGGCCGGAGTTCGACCAGGCCGGCGGGGAAAGGGACACGGGATACCTCCGGGGTTGGGGGGACGCGGGGACCGCTGCGGACATGCGGAGTGGGGCGGGGCGGGGCGGGGTGCGGACGCGGGTGCGGAAGTACGGAGCCGGCGTGCCGGAGTCGCGCCGCCGGACCCGGCGGACCGGCCGGGGGCCCGGCTCAGCCCGGCGGGTCGCCCCGGGCCTCGCGCGCACCGGCGAGTGAGCGGCTCCGGGCGCGGAGGAACATCTCCTCCGCCTGCGCGGGGTCCCGGGCGCGGTAGGCCCACGGCAGGGTGGCGTAGAACGGCCCGAGCGCCTCGAACACCCGTGCCGCCGACTCGAATTGGAGCGATCCCCAGAGGGCGTGCGCGAGATGGCTGAGGTCGAGCAGCGAGGCCTCGGCCAGGACCGCCCGGTCGAACCACAGGTCCAGCGCCCGCGCCGCGTCCCGGGTGGCGTCCTCCGTGACCCAGTGCAGGTCGAGGGCCTTCTCCTGCCCGTTCTCGCGGCGGTAGCGCTCCACCCGTACGTACAGCGGCAGTACGTGCAGCGCCGAGCCCGCCGGCGCCGTGGAGGCCGCCCACTGGGCGAAGTTGACGGCCTCGGCGAGCGAGCGGGAGCCCCTGCGCGCGTACACGAACTGGAGCATGCGGTGGTACGCCTCGCGGTTGTACGGGTCGCGCCGGTCGGCCTCGGACAGCAGTTCCCAGGGGCCCGGGAACAGCATCGGGCCCGGCGGCGCGAGCCGGTGCTCCTCCAGCCTCTGGCGGGAGTCGAGTTGGGACAGCGCGAGCAGGCACACCCACGGCACGGGGTCGTCGGGGGCGATCCTGGCCGCGGCGCCGCACGCCTCCCACCCCAGCTGCCACAGCTCCTTGGTGCGCGGATGCCCTTCCCGGTGTGCCCGCAGGGCGCGTTCGACCACGACGCGGGTGTGCATCACCGTCGCGGCGACATTCGAGGGTTCCTCCGCGCGCCAGGTCTGGACGGCGTCCGAACCGGCGGCGACGGCCGCGAGCACCTGCGTCCGCTGGGTCCACAGGCCCCAACCGGGCGTGTCGGCCAGCAGGTTGCGCATCGACACCCAGCGCCCGGCCTTCAGGTCCTGTACGGCGGCGCGCAACTCGCTGTCGTGGCCGGCCGGGTGGTAGACGGGGCGTATGTGGTCGCCCGCCATCAGCCCGGCCCTGGTGGACCCGGAAGGCGCGTGCGCCGGGTGTGCGGGGTGCGGCGGAAGCGACACCCGGATAGGCATGTGGTCGTCATGGATCCTCTGGCGCTGTGGGGGGTGCGAAGCGATCCGCCGCTGTTCGGGCGATTCGAGGGCGCCCTGCCGGTGCTCGGCGATCATTGTAGGTCTCACCCTGTTGAAATCCGGTCGCTCAGCCGACTTTTTGCAACTCGTCACACGCGCCACGGGAGTTTCGTACGGATCCGCCCGGCGCGCGGGGTCATTCCCGTGCTCCCCGGTCCGCCGTTCCGCCCTTGACGCCGTCTCCAGCCTGCTCCACCCTTTCGCAGAGCGATCACGACCTCCTGCGAGCGAAGAACGGGGACATGCAACCGGCCCAGCACTCCCTCCCCGGCATTCCCGGGCCCGCCTCCCGGCCGGTGCTCGCCGTCGACCAGGGCACGTCGTCCACCAAGGCGCTGGTCATCTGTCCCGAACGGGGCGTGATCGGCACGGGATCGGCCCCGGCGGCCCCCCGCTACGGCCCCGGGGGCACGGTCGAGGTGAACCCGGCCCTGCTGCTCTCCTCCGTCGTCGACGCGGGCCGCCAGGCCCTCGCGGACGCGGGTGAGCCCGTCGCGGCCGTCGGACTGGCCAACCAGGGCGAGACGGTCCTGGCCTGGGATCCGGAGACGGGCGCCCCGCTGACCGACGCGATCGTCTGGCAGGACCGGCGGGCGGAGTCGCTCTGTGCCGAACTGGGCCCGCACGGGGCCCGGTTGACGGAGCTGACCGGTCTGCCCGTCGACCCGTACTTCGCCGCGCCCAAGATGGCCTGGATCCGGCGCCGGCTGACCCGCGAGGGAGTGGTCACCACCAGCGACTCCTGGCTGGTCCACCGGCTGACCGGCGCGTTCGTCACCGACGCCGCGACCGCGGGACGGACCCAACTCCTCGACCTGGACCGCGTGGAGTGGTCGCGGGAGGCCCAGGCGCTGTACGGACTGGCCGACGAGGCGATGCCCGGGATCGTCGACGCGGCGGGACCCGTCGGCATGACCACCGCGTTCGGGCCCGAGATCCCGCTCACCGGCCTGCTGGTCGACCAGCAGGCGGCGCTGCTCGCGCAGGACGTGACGGAGCCGGGCACCGCCAAGTGCACGTACGGCACGGGGGCGTTCCTGCTCGCGCAGACCGGGCACCGGCCGCGCAGGGGCACCTCGGGCCTGGTCAGCTGTGTCGCCTGGCGGCTCGGCGGACGGACGAGTTACTGCCTGGACGGGCAGGTCTACACCGCCGCCTCCGCCGTGCGCTGGCTCACCGATCTCGGGGTGATCTCCGGTGCCGGTGACCTGGATCCGGTCGGCCTGTCCGTACCGGACAGCGGCGGGGTCACGTTTGTCCCGGCGCTCGCCGGGCTGGCCGCGCCGTGGTGGCGGGGCGACCTGCGGGGCTCGGTGACCGGACTGGGGCTCGACACCGGCGCGGGGCATCTGGTCCGCGCCCTGTGCGAGGGGATCGCCGCCCAGGTGGTGGAGCTGGCCGACGCGGTGGCCGCCGATCTCGGGGTGCCGCTGACCGTGCTGCGGGTCGACGGCGGTCTGACCCGGTCGGCGCTGCTGATGCAGACCCAGGCGGACCTGCTGCAACGGCCCGTAGAGGTGTCCGCGCTGCCGGACGCCACGGCCCTGGGCGTGGGCGCCCTGGCGCGGCTGGGACTCGACCCGGGCCTCTCGCTGCCCCAGGTGGTGCCGCCGTGGAAGCCCGCGGCCGTCTACGAACCACGGATCGGCCCGGCCGAGGCCGCCGGCCGGCTCGGGGTCTTCCGCGCGGCGGTGGCCGCGCTGGTGGACCGTACTCCCCCACCCGTCGCGGCCCCCTGAGCCTGGAGCACCATGACTGTCACCACATCGGGGGTTCTGCCGGACGACGTGTACGACGTCGTGGTCGTCGGCGCCGGGGTGGTCGGCGCGGCCATCGCCCGTGAACTGACGCGGTACGACGCGCGGATCGCCTTCGTGGACGCGGCCGACGACGTCGGGGACGGCACGTCGAAGGCCAACACGGGCATTCTGCACACCGGTTTCGACGCCGTGCCGGGATCGCTGGAGTCCCGGCTGGTCCGTGAGGGACAGCGGCGGCTGGCCGCGTACGCCGAGGAGAGCGGCATTCCCGTCGAGCCGCTCGGCGCCCTGCTCGTGGCGTGGGACGAGGAGCAACTGGCCGTGCTGCCACGGCTCATGGAGAAGGCCGAGCGCAACGACTGCCACGACACGCGCATCATCGGCCCCGAGGAGGTCTACCGGCGCGAGCCGGCCCTGGGCCCCGGGGCGCTCGGCGCGCTCACCGTGCCGGGCGAGAGCGTCATCTGCCCGTGGACGACCACGCTCGCGTACGCCACCCAGGCGGTGCGCGGCGGAGCCGACCTGCACCTCAACTGCCGGGTGGAGGGGGTCAGCAGCGGCTCCCCGCACGAACTGACCACCGGCCGGGGCCGGTTGCGTACCCACGTACTGATCAACGCCGCCGGGCTGTACGCGGACGACCTCGACCGGCAGCTCGGCCACACCGACTTCACCGTGACCCCGCGCCGGGGCCAGCTGATGGTCTTCGACAAGTTCGCGCGGGACCTGGTCCGGCACATCCTGCTGCCGGTGCCCACCGCCCTCGGCAAGGGGGTGCTGGTGGCGCCGACGGTGTACGGCAACGTCCTGCTCGGCCCCACCGCCGAGGACCTCACCGACCGGACCGCCACCCACTCCTCGGCCGGGGGACTCGACTTCCTGCGGGCGAAGGGCCGGCGGATCGTGCCCGCGCTCCTCGACGAGGAGGTGACGGCCGTGTACGCGGGGCTGCGCGCCGCGACCGAGGAGGACGACTACCGGATCCGCTGCCACCCGGGGCAGCGGTACGTGACGGTGGGCGGGATCCGTTCCACCGGACTGACCGCGTCGATGGCGATCGCCGCTCACGTGGTCGAGCTGCTGACGGACGCGGGCGAGGAGCTGGGCGAACCCCGCGCGCTCGAACCGGTGACCATGCCCCACCTCGGTGAGACCTCCCCGCGCCCGTACGAACGTCCCGGGCTGATCGCGGCCGATCCTGAGTACGGCAGGCTCGTCTGCCACTGCGAGCGGGTCTCGCGCGGCGAGATCCGCGACGCGCTCACCGCCACGGTGCCGGCCCGCTCGCTCGAAGGACTGCGGCGGCGCACCCGGGCGCGGGGCGGCCGGTGCCAGGGATTCCACTGCGGCGCCGCCGTGCGCGCGCTGCTCACCGCCGACCGCCCCGTCGGCCCCAGCCCCAGCGCCCACGTCATGTCCGACGGCGGCGGACCCCCTCTGCGGCCGGAGGCCGGACCATGAACGCGACAGCTGACAGCGGCGGGCTGCCCGGCGCCGCCCGCCGGGAGCGCTCGGTCGACGTGCTGGTGGTCGGCGCGGGCCCGGCGGGTCTCGCGGCGGCGGCCCGGCTGGCCGCGACGGGCGCCGGCACGGTCGAGGTCGTGGACCGTGAGGAGCAGGCAGGCGGGGTCCCCCGGCACTGCTACCACGCGGGGTTCGGCCTGCGGGACCTGCGGCGCCCGATGAGCGGCCCCGCGTACGCCCGCCACTGGTCCGACACGGCCGCGGGGGCCGGGGCCCTGGTCCGTACGGGCGTCTCCGTGACCGGCTGGGCCGGTCCGCTGACCGTGGACACCACCAGCCGCGACGGACTGGAGCGGCTGACGGCCGGGGCGGTCGTCCTGGCGACGGGCGCGCGCGAACGGCCGCGCGCCGCGCGGCTGGTGCCCGGCACCCGGCCGGCGGGCGTGTTCACCACGGGCGAGCTCCAGCAGGCCGTCCATCTCCATCACCAGCCGGTCGGTGCCCGCGCCGTCGTCGTCGGGGCCGAGCCCGTCAGCTACTCCGCGGTGCGCACGCTGCGCGGCGCCGGGGTGGAGGTCGCCGCCATGGTCACCGACCAGCCGCGCCATCAGTCGTCGTGGCCGGCGGGGTTCGGGGCCCGGCTGCACCGGCGCGTACCGCTCCTCACGGGCACGACGGTGACCGAACTGTTCGGCCGGGGCCGGCTGACCGGGGTCGCGCTCCGGCACACCGACGGCAGGACGGTCACCCTCGGCTGCGACACGGTCGTCTTCACCGGCGACTGGATCCCCGACCACGAGCTGGTCCGCCTGGGCGGCATCACGCTGGACCGGGGCACCCGGGGCCCCGCCGTCGACACCGCGTTCCGTACCGGCACGGCGGGGGTCTTCGCCGTCGGCAACCTGCTGCACGCCGTCGAGCCGGCGGGCACCGCCGCCCGGGAGGGCCGGCTCGTCGCGGGCCCGGTGCTGCGGTATCTCTCCGACGGGCGGTGGCCGGACGGGCAGCTGGCGGTGGAGGTCGACGCGCCCCTGCGGTGGGTGGCGCCGAACCGTATCGACCCCAGGGGGCCGCGCCCGCCGCTCGGCCGCTTCGCTCTCCGTACGGCACGGCCCGCGGGCCGGTTGTCGGCGCTGGTCGTCAGCCAGGACGGCCGGGTGCTGCACCGCGAGCGCCTGCGGCGCGGCGCGCTGCCGAACCGCCCGCTGTACGTCTCCGCCGACTGGATCGACCGGGCGGATCCGGGCGGGGGCCCGGTCGTGATCACGGGCCAGGGCGACTGAATCCCGTCCCGGGGGGGGCGGATCCGTGGGGGCGGAGGCGTGAGGCGGCATGAAGCGGCCCCACCGGCAAGGGGGGGTAGCCGGTGGGGCCGGGGCACGCACCGGCAAGGGGGTGGCCGGTGGGCCGAGGACCTCGGCGGCCCGGGGGGACGGGCCGCGAACTCGGGTCGAAGATGCGTGTGCCCGGTGTCCCACGGCATATGCGTACGGACCGAAAAGTTTTTTCGGCGGACCTGTCGATCCTGTCGTGCGAGGCGCGTCGTACTGATGTAGGACGACCCAGAGGCACCATCCGCCCCAGGAGGAACCATGAAATATCTGCTGCTGATCTGCACGGACGACTCCGTCACCATCGACAACCCGGCGGAACTCGACGCCCAGGCCTGGGTGGACGAGATGGACGGCCGGGGCGCGCGCCTGATGGGTGACCGGGTGCGGCCCGCCGAGGACGTCACGACCGTACGGGTGCGGGAGGGCTCGCTGCTCCTCACGGACGGTCCCTTCGCCGACTCGAAGGAGCACATGGCCGGCTTCGACGTCATCGAGTGCGCGGACCTGGACGAAGCGGTCGAGATCGCGTCGAAGCACCCGATGGCCCGGTTCGGCATGGTCGAGGTGTGGCCGTTCTGGACGGAGTGAACGACGGGGTGAGCAGCGCGGTGAGCGACGCGGTCGCCGCCGCGTACGCCGAGGAGTGGGGCCGGATCGTGGCGTCCCTGATCCGGTTCACCGGCGACTGGGACCTGGCGGAGGAATGCGCGCAGGACGCCTTCGCCCGGGCGGTGGAACGCTGGCCGCGCGACGGAGTGCCGCGCCGCCCCGGCGCCTGGCTCACCACCACCGCCCGCAACCGGGCGCTGGACCGGCTGCGCCGCGCGCGGACCGAGGCCAGGGCCGTACAGGAGGTGGCCGGCCTGGCGGACCGCGCGCCGACGGCCGCACCGACGGGACAGGAGGACGGGATGGACGGCGACGGCGCCCTGCCCGACGACCGCCTGCGGCTGATCTTCACCTGCTGCCACCCCGCGCTCGTGCCCGAGGCACGCGTCGCCCTCACCCTGCGCTCGCTCGCCGGGCTGAGCACGGCGGAGATCGCCCATGCGTTCCTGGTCTCCGAGTCCACGATGGCCCAGCGCCTGGTCCGGGCGAAGAACAAGATCCGGCACGCGCGGATCCCCTTCCGGGTGCCGTCGGCCGCCCAGCTGCCGGAGCGGACGGCGGAGGTGCTGAGTGTGCTGTACCTGCTCTACAACGAGGGATACGGCGCCTCGGCCGGCGCGGTGCCCGTACGCCGTGAACTGACCGCCGAGGCCATCCGGTTGACCCGCGTGCTGGCCGGACTGCTGCCGGACGACACGGAGGTACGGGGCCTGCTCGCGCTCATGCTGCTGCACGACTCCCGGCGTGCCGCGCGGGTCGACGCCTCCGGGGAGCTGGTGCCGCTGGAGCGGCAGGACCGCGCGCTCTGGGACCGTGACCGGATCGCCGAGGGACTGTCCGTCCTGGAGGACGCGCTGCTGCGGCGCAGGCCGGGGCCGTACCAGGTGCAGGCGGCCGTCGCGGCCTGCCACGCGACGGCGTTCGACGCGGCGGAGACGGACTGGCCCCAGATCGCCCTGCTCTACCGCGAGTTGGCCAGGTGGTCGCCGGGGCCCGTGGTGGAGCTGAACCGCGCGGTGGCGGTTGCCATGGCCGAGGGGCCCGAGCGCGGTCTCGCGCTGGTGGAGAGCCTCGCCTCGGCGGGGGAACTGGCCGGCTACTTCCCGCTGTACGCCACCCGCGCCGATCTCCTGCGCCGGCTCGGGCGCTGGGACCGGGCGGTGGACGCCTACCGCGAGGCGGTCGCGCTGGCGCCGACGGACGCGGAGCGGCGCCATCTCGCCCGGCGCCTCGCGGAGGCGGAAGCACAGGGTGAGCAAGGGCCGGAGCGGTGAGGTGCGGTCGCACGCCCGGCCCCTGCCGGCCGGGCGTGCGGGGCGCGCTACTTCTTCGCGGCCTTGGGCACGAACATCTTGATGTCGGTCAGGCTCGCGCTGCCCTCGTACACATTGGTGTACAGGTCCCCGATGACAAAGGAGTCCGGGTACGCGGATCCCGCCGGCCACTGGTTCGGCCAGGTGGCGCTTCCGTTGTTGTCGTTCTGTGTGAGCGTGTTGTTGAAGCGGCCGTCGTACTCACTGGGCTTGACGTTGTAGTGCCAGATGGGCTTGTTGTCGACGATGAAGGGCCGGTGGAACCGCAGCGTCTTCTGCCCGGCGCGGGCGAAGTTGCCGCTGGCCTCCAGCGTGTAGCCGGTCGCGTCACGCTCGATGGCGAAGACGTAGTCCTGGTTCGGCATCAGCTCGGGCTGGAGCTCGGCGGCGGAGGACAGCTGCTGCTCGGCGACGCCGCCGGAGCAACTGGTCATGAACCACTGCGAATTGCCCGCCAGACCGCCCTTGCCCGGGTTCCAGTTGGGCAGGCCGCTGATCCACATGTTGACCGTGTTGAAGCTGCTGTCCTTGTAGTCGTAGTACGTGTTCGTCGCGGAGTTGCAGACCCGGCCGCCGGTGCCGGTGCCCACCCGGTCGGGGTGCTGGGCGAAGGAGTCCATCAGGACCTTGCGGCGGTAGTGCCAGAAGTGGTTATTGCGCGGGGCGGGGTTCGCGAAGTCGACGATCGACAGGTAGTGGAAGCCGTTGTAGCCGTACTTTCCGGCCCGGACGTCCTGCCACTCGCAGTACGGCGCCGACGCGTCACCCTCCCAGCCGGGGCTGTTGGAGCCCTCGCCCCAGGGGTGCTGCGTCTTGCAGCCGTCCTTGCTGTAGCCGTTGACGCGGTTGCCGTAGTCGATGGTGCCGTTGCGCTTCCCGCCGAAGTCCAGCGTCTTCAGGCGGTATTCGATGCGGTACTGGTCGGGCAGCGCCTGGGTCGGGCGGAAGATGGCGCCGCCGGTGTGGTCGGGCACCTTGAGCTGGGCGACGGTCTTGCCGGCCGCCCTGCCGTTGGTGATGGAGGGCGCCTTCTCGATCTGCCCGTCCTTGTTCCAGTCGCGGGCCGACAGCGAGGCGGTGAGCCAGCCGCCGTCGCCGACCTTGAACTCCTTGCGGTAGGTGGCGAAGGAGTTGAACGCGGTGTCCCAGGCGGGTCCGTAGTCGTTGCGGTACCACTGGCCATTGTCTTCCATGATGGTGTCGAACGGCTGGTTGTAGGTCTCGCGGGTCCAGGGGGTGCGGTTCGGGTCGAGCGGCTTGCTGAAGTTCTCCGAGTGCAGTAATTGCCAGGCCGGTGCCTTGGGCGCGGCGGCCGCGGGCGCGGCGGCCGGGGTGGCCGCCGTCGCCCGCGTGCTCCCGTCCTCGTCCGGCGCGGCCGAGGCCGTACCGAGCGTGAGGGGAACGACGAGTGCGCCGCAGACCAGGCCCGCCAGCGCGTAACGATGAGTGCGGGTCATCAGAAATTGCCTCCCGGATCGTAGTAGTTCTGGGCGTTCTCCTTGGTGACACGAGGGGACGGGACGACCGTGTCCTTCTCGGTCTTCTTTCCGTCGAGGATGTCCACGGTCCTGTCGAGACCGAGGCCGCCGATGACGTCGGCGTCGTTGAGTCCGGTGACCAGGTAGTTGGTGCCGTCGAGGATGGCCTTGAGCGCTTCCGCCTGGCCGTCCACTCCGGCCAGCACGATCTCCTTGTCGCGGCCGGCGTCCTTGATGGCCCGCTGGGCGCCCAGGCACATGGCGTCGTTCTCGCAGAAGACGGCGTCGAGGTCGCTGTGCGAGGCGAGCAGGCTCTCCATGACGGTCAGGCCGCCGTCCGAGCTCCAGTTGCCGAAGTCGGGCGCCTCGACGATCTTGATGCCGGGGGCGCCCTCCAGCGCCGACTTCACCCCGTTCGTACGGGCCTGGCCGATGCTGTTGTCGGCGGGACCGCCCTTGACGAGGGCGACGGTGCCGCCCTTGGTGAGCCGCTCCACGAGGAACTGGCCGTTCTGCTTGCCGATGGCCTCGTTGTCGGGGCCGATCCAGCTGCTGTACGTGCCGGTGCGGAACTTGCGGTCGACCAGGACGGCGGGCTTGCCCGCGGCCTTGATGGAGTTGAGGACCGCGGGCGCCGACTCCAGCGGGCCGCCCGAGACGATCACGGCGTCGACGTCCTTGCTCAGCAGGTCCTCCACGTTGGAGGCGAGCTTCGCCGCGTCGCCGCCGGCGTCGGTGCTGACGGTTTCGACGCCCTTCTTCTTCGCCTGCGCCTTGATGGCCCGGTCCATCCCGTTGAAGTAGGGACCGCTGAGCGTGAAGTTGGCGATGCCGACGGTGTAGGAACCGTCGCCCTTGCCTCCCGTACCGCCGTCGGAGGAGCAGCCGGCGAGGGACGCGGCGAGCGCTCCGGCCACCAGGACCCCGGACGCTTTTTTCGTGATCATGAGGTTCGTGCCTTTCCGCTGCGCTGGACGAGGATGACGGCGACGATGATCAGGCCCTTGAGCACCTGCTGCCAGAAGCTCTGCACGTCGTAGAGGTTGAGGAGGTTGTTGATCAGCGCGAGGACGAGGACACCGGCGAAGGTGGCCCGTACGGAGCCCTTGCCGCCGGCCAGGCTCGCGCCGCCGATCACGCAGGCGGCGATCGCGTCGAGTTCGAAGGCGGTGCCGACACTGGGCTGGGCGATGCCGACGCGGCTGGCGAGGATGACCCCGGCGAGGCCCGCGCAGGCGCCGCTGATGGTGTAGGCGAGGACGATGTGGCGGCGTACGCCGATGCCGGCCAGCCGGACGGTCTCCGCGCTGCCGCCGATCGCCACGAGGGAGCGGCCCGCCGGGGTGCGGCTGAGGAAGATCCCGCCGAACAGGAAGACGCCGAGCATGATCAGGGTGGAGACGGGGATCGGGCCGAGGACGGCGGACCCCAGCTCGAAGAAACCCTCCTTCTCGGGCGCCACGGGCGTCTCCGAGTAGACGAACGCGAGTCCTCTGATGGTGGTGAGCGCGGCGAGTGTCACCACGAACGGCGCGAGCTGGAAGCGGGCCACCAAGGTCCCGTTGACCAGCCCGAAGGCCATCCCGGAGACGATGCCGACCAGCATGGCGAGGGGGACGGGGAGCCCGGACGACAGTCCGGCGGCGACGATGCCGGAGAAGGCGACCACCGAGCCGACGGAGAGGTCGATGCCGCCGGTGAGGATGACGGTGAGCATGCCGTAGGCCAGCAGGCCGGTGGTGACCATCTGCTTGAGCAGATTGGTGATGTTGCCCTCGGTGAGGAAGGCGTCGGTGGTGGAGCCCGCGACCGCGATGAACGCGATCAGCAGCACGGCGAGCCCGGCCTCCAGGGTGAGGTCGCGCCCGGCGACGATCAGCCTCGGCGTCCGCCGCGCGGGCGTCGCGTCCCCGGCCGGCCGCGTCGGCTCGCCGGGACCGTTCGACTCGGGGGGCTTGGTCAGTTGGTCGGTCATGCGGCGTGTCCGATCGCGTGGGCGAGGACGGTGTCCTCGGTCGTACGGTCCGAAGGGAGGTCCGCGGCGATCCGGCCCTCGTGCATCACCAGCACCCGGTCGGTGGCGCCCAGCACCTCGGTGAGGTCGGAGGAGATCAGCAGGACGGCGAGCCCGTCCCTGGCGAGCCGGTCGAGCATCCGGTAGATCTCGGCGCGGGTGGCCATGTCCACGCCCCGGGTGGGCTCGTCCAGCAGCAGCACCCGGGGTCCGGTGAGCAGCCATTTGGCGAGGACGGCCTTCTGCTGGTTGCCGCCGCTGAGCGCGCGGACGGGGAGTTTCGCGGAGTGCGCGGGCCGGATGTCCAGCTGCCGCACCATCGACTCGACCTGGCGCCCGCGTTCACCGGTGTCGAGCAGCGGGCCCTTGGTGAAGGCGCGCAGGGTGGTGAGGCCGATGTTCTCGGCGGTGGACAGGCCGAGGACCAGGCCGGTGCGTTTGCGGTCCTCGGTGACCAGGGCGAGGCCGGCGGCGATCGCCTCACGCGGGGTACGGAAGCGGTCGGCGGTGCCGCCGGCCGTTCTGACGGTCCCGGAGCGGGCGGGTTCGGCGCCGAAGACACAGCGGGCCAGTTCGCTGCGCCCGGAGCCGACCAGGCCGAACAGTCCGGTGATCTCGCCCGCCCGCAGGGTGAAGGAGATGTCGGCGAACTCCCCCGGGCGGTGCAGTCCGGAGACGGTGAGCAGCGGTGCGCCCGGGTCGTGGCGGCGGTCCGGGTAGAGCTGTCCCGGCCGGCGGCCTGCCATCAGGCGGATGAGTTCGTTCTCGTCGGTGCGGTCGGGCGTGGTGGTGGCGACGGCCCGGCCGTCCTTGATCACCACGATGGAGGTGGCGAGTTCGGTCACCTCGGCGAGGCGGTGGGAGACGTACACGATGAGGACGCCGCGCTCCTGTAAGCGGCGGATGAGCGCGAAGAGCGCCTCCAGGTCGTTGCCCGCCAGCACGGCGGAGGGCTCGTCGAGGACCAGCACCCGGGGCTCGCCGCCTTCGCTGACCAGCGCTTTGGCGATCTCGACCATCTGTTGTCTGGCGACCGTGAGGCGGCCCGCCCGGGTGCGGGGGTCGATGGCTCCGTAGCCGATGGACTCCAGCAGGTCCCGGGCGCGGGCATGGGCGGCCCGCCAGTCGATGAAGCCGCCCAGCTTGCGGGGGAAGTGCCCCATGAGGAGGTTCTCGGTGACGGACAGTTCGGGTACGAGGGTCAGTTCCTGGTGGACCGTACGGATGCCGTGGAGGTGTGCGTCGTGCGGGGAGCGCAGGTCGACGTGGACGCCGTCGAGCAGGAGTTCACCGGCGCTCATCCGCTCGGCGCCGGCCAGGATCTTGATCAGGGTGGACTTGCCGGCCCCGTTGGCGCCGACCACCGCGAGGACCTCACCGGCGTGCCCGGTCAGGTCGACGCCGTGCAGCACCTCGGTGGCGCCGTACGCCTTGCGCACCCCGCGGATCTCCAGGGCGGGCGGGGCGGACGGCCGGGGGGCCGGGGGTGTACGGGTCGTGCTGGTCACCCGAGGGCCTCCATCACCACGATGGTCTTCTGGCGGGTGAACTCCAGCGCCGTGTCGTGCAGGCCCTCGGCGGAGCCTCCGGTGTCCTTGGGGCCGCCGAAGGGCAGGTTCTCGGCGCGCAGCGCGGTGGAGCCGTTGATGACGACCCCGCCGACGTCGAGCCGGTGGGCGAGCTGGAAGGCGCGCCGGATGTCCTGGGTGAAGACGGCGGCCTGGAGTCCGTACGGCGATTCGTTGGCCATCCGTACGGCGTCGAAGGGGTCGGTGAACCGGGCGACGGGCGCGACCGGGCCGAAGATCTCGGCGGCGAGCGCCGGGCTGTCCGCGGGGACGTCGACGAGCACGGTGGGATCGCTGAACGCGCCCCGGCGGCCGCCTCCGGCGGCCTTGCGCGCGCCGTCGGAGACGAGCGCGGCGACGGCGGCCTCGACACGTTCGGCCGCTTCCTCGCTGATCAGCGGTCCGACGTCGGTGCCGTCGGCCAGCTGGTCGCCGACGGTGAGTTTGGCGGCGCCCGCGAGGAGGGCGTCCACAAACGCGTCGTGGATGCCGTCCTGGACGTACACCCGCTTGACCGCGCAGCAGATCTGGCCGTTGCCCCGGGCCAGCCGGCCGAGGACGACGGCTTCCGCGGCGGCCTCCACGTCGGCGTCGTCGCAGACGATCAGGGCGTCGTTGCCGCCGAGTTCGAGGTGGACCTTCTTGAGGGTGTCGGCGGCGCGGCGGGCGATCTCGCGGCCGGCGTGGGTGCTGCCGGTGAGGCTGACGGCGGCGGCGCCGGGCCGGGAGGCCAGTTCCTGGGAGACGTGGACGCCTCCGGTGAGGAGCTGGTGGGCGCCTTCGGGAGCGCCGGCGCGGGCGACCAGTTCGGCGATGCGCACCAGGGCGAGCGGGCAGCGTACGGGCGGGTGGACGAGCACGGCGTTGCCCGCGGCGAGCGCGGCGGCGGCCTTGTGCGCGTAAAGCTCGACCGGGTAGTTGAACGGCACCAGGGCGGCGACGG
Organism: Streptomyces sp. NPDC087420; assembly: GCF_044744165.1. Lineage (NCBI taxonomy): Bacteria > Bacillati > Actinomycetota > Actinomycetes > Kitasatosporales > Streptomycetaceae > Streptomyces > Streptomyces sp. NPDC087420. The sequence goes on along the minus strand of NZ_JBIUXU010000005.1, from coordinate 183,363 downwards.
GGCCCAGGGGTTCGCGGACGGTCACGGCGAGGTGGCGCTCCAGCCCGGGCACGGCGTCGAGGGGGATCTGCCGGCCGAAGAGCCGGGTCGCCTCGCCGGCGTACCCGCGGAAGATCCGGATCGCCGCCTTGACCTCCTCGGTCGTCTGGAAGAGGGGCTTGCCGTTCTCCGCGGCGAGCAGCCGGGCCAGGCCGGCGGCCTCGGACTCGATCAAGTCGGCGATACGGAGGAGCAGTTGGGCCCGCTCGTGGGCGGGCAGGGCGGCCATGGCGCGCTGGCCGCGTTCCGCGGTGGCGAGGGCGGCGGTGAGCTGTTCCGGAGTGCTGTCCTCGATCTCGCCGAGGAGCTCGCCTGTTCCTGGATTGTGCACGGGCAGCGGTGCGGTACGGGTCGACATGCGTCGCTCTCCCTGTACTGGCTTTGGCAGTTGGTCATTTCTGCGGAAAGTCGCTGCGATGCTGGCGCACCCTCCGTAATTCGTCAACAGATAAAACAAAATGGCTGGACCACAGGGGTCGTGATCGTTCGGGCACGGACGGGGGTCCGATCGGCGGGGCGGGAGTCCCGCGCGCGGCGCGTCTTCCCCCGGCGATGAACGGGGAGTGACCGGCTCCGGTACAGCGCGGGAGGGCCCGGCGACGGTTCGCCGCCGCCGGTGATCCCTGTGCGGTGATGGGTGTCGAGCGTTGGAACGTCGTTCACGCGCAGGCCACACCCGGTGCCAACCATCAAGGAGTAGCCAGGGGGCCGACCCCCGGCACGCTTGCTGATGCGTTCGCACTCGGGGAGACCGCACCATGACACGCATACGCTCCGCAGTCACCGCTGTCGACCGCCGGTCCTTCCTCACCGCCACCGGGGCGGTCGGCGTCTCGGCGGGAATCGGACTCGCGCTCGGCGCGGGCGGCGGCTCGGGCGAGGCCTCGGCGGCGGCCGCGCCGACCGCCCCGGCCGTCCCCGCGACCCGCCCGCCGGCCTCCCCCGTTCCCGTTCGCCCGCGGCCCCTCCCCGCCCGCACCACCCTCGACACGGTGGCCTCGCCGCGCGGCGCGGCCGTACCGTACCGCCGCCTGGGCGACGGGCCCGGCTGGCGCAGGGTCGTACGGGACGATCTGGCCGCTCCCCGGTCGGGCCGCGAGGGACGGCGTACCGTTCTCAGCTCGTTCGTCCAGCTCACGGACCTGCACCTGGTGGACGTCCAGCACCCGGTGCGCACGGAGTACCTGCGCTCCACGGACCTGTCGTCGTGGCGCCCCCAGGAGGCCCTGACCGTGCCGGGCGCGGTCGCCCTGGTCGAGCAGATCAACGCCCTGCGCGACGGGCCCGCCACCGGCGCCCCGTTCTCCTTCGCGGTGACGACCGGCGACAACACCGACAACAACTCCCGGGCGGAGCTGGACTGGTTCCTGACGGTGATGAGCGGGGGCCGCGTCACTCCCAACACCGGGGACCCCCAGCGGTACGAGGGCGCCCAGAACTCCGGCGAGCGGCTGTTCTGGCACCCGGAGGACGCCCGCCCGGACACGGACAAGAAGCTCGGCTACCCGCGGATGGAGGGGTTCCTCGCGGCGGCGGTCCGCCCGGTCAACAGCCCCGGGCTGCGGATCCCGTGGTTCTCCACCGTCGGCAACCACGACACGCTGGCGAGCGGCGCCATGGCCGGCCGGGGCGGATTCCTCGCGGACTTCGCGGTCGGGGGGAAGAAGCTGTACGGCATCTCCGACAGCGACGCCGCCACGCTGCGGCAGACCCTGAAGAGCGGCAGCCGCCCGGCCGGCGGCGGACTGGTCGACCTGCTGCGGGCCTCCACGCGGTCGATGCGCTCGATCACGCCCGATCCGGGCCGGGCGCCGTTCGGCCCGCGCGAGTACCTGACCGCGCACCTCGACCCGGCACGCGCGGGGGCGGGCCCCGCGGGACACGGCTACACGCCGGACAACCTCGACAGCGACACGCTTTACTACATCTTCCCCATGGGCGAGAACGTCACCGGCATCAGCCTGGACACCACGGACCGGGGAGGCCACTTCCTCGGGTCGCTCGGCACGGAACAGCTGACGTGGCTGGAGCGCACGCTCACCGCCCACAAGGACCAGTACGTCGTCGTCTTCAGCCACCACAACAGCTGGACGATGACCAACACCCACCGTGACCCCGCCAAGCCCGGCGAGGCCCGGCACACCGGTGACGGGGTGGTCGCGCTGCTCAAGAAGCACCGCTCCGTGCTGGCCTGGGTCAACGGGCACAGCCACCGCAACTCGGTGCTGGCGCACGGGAGTTTCTGGGAGATCTCCACCGCCTCGCACATCGACTTCCCGCAGCTGGCCCGGGTGGTCGAGATCGCCGACAACAACGACGGCACCCTCTCCCTGTTCACCACGCTCATCGAGTCGTCGGCCCCGCACCGCACCGACTTCCACGACCTGTCGCAGACCGGACTCGCGTCCCTGTACCGGGAGTTCTCGTTCAACGCACCGGGCGCGGGCAAGGCCGGCGCGGGCACCTCCACGGACCGCAACACCGAGCTGGTGCTGCGCCGTTGAGCGTCCGGCGGGCCAACTAGACAGGATCCGCAGGGGTGATGAGGCGCTGGAGGCCCGGCGCGTAGAGGTCCGCCAGGCGCTCGTCGGTGGACTGTCCCGCCGCGCCCGTGCGGTACAGGCTGAGCGTCACGCCGAGGCCGAGAACCTGGGCCGCGATCAGTTCGGCGCGGAGGCCGGCCTCCGCGCCGGGCAGCAGCGCGGCCAGGCGCTGGGTGAACTGGGCGTCGAAACGCTCCCGCAGCAGCATCCGTTCGTCGTCCTTGCCCAGCGAGAACACCACCCGCAGCAGCGGGTCGGACTGCTGCGCCCGGCGGCTGCTCAGCAGGGCCAGCACCAAGTGGCGGCCGAGCGAGGCGGGCGGCGCGGCGAGCAGGGCGTCGGCCGCGGGGCCGAAGTCGGCGACGGTGTTGAACAGCCGCTCCTTCGTGCCGAAATGCTTGACGATCAGGGAGGGGCTCACCCCCGCGTCGGCGGCGATCGCCCGCATGGTCACCTCGGCGTAGGGGCGGAAGGCGAACGCGCGCCGGGCGGCGCGCAGGATGGCCTGGCGGCCCGTTCCCGTATCGGCGCCCCCAGTCGTCGTATCACCACCCTCCCCCGTGTCGCCCCCGTCGGTGGTGCCACCGGTGACGTGGTCGGTCTGCTGCCCGTTCATGCGCCCTCCTGGGCGAGCGACGTCGGCGGGCGTCCGCCCTGGGCCGCCCTGTCCCGCCCGACGGTACCGGTGGCCGTAGGGCGCTGACGCGGCAGACACAGGGTGACGGCCAGCGCGAGCAGCGCCGCGCCCGCCGCGATGAGGAAGACGAGGAGATACGCGTGGAGGGTGGGGGCGGTCCGCCCGTCCACCTGGAAGGTGACGTTGGCGAGCACCGCGGCGACCACGGCACTGCAGAACGCCTGCCCGACCGACCGCATCAGGGTGTTCAGCCCGTTCGCCGCGCCCGTCTCGCTCACCGGCACCGCGCGCATGACGAGCGCGGGCAGCGCCGAGTAGGCGATGGCCGTCCCGGCCGCGACGACGGTCGCGCCGAGGATGATCGTCCAGAGCTGGTGGCTGGTGAAGAACCGCACCACATAGCCGACGGCCAGGATGGCGGCGGCGAGTGCCAGGGCCGTCTTGGGTCCGTACTTCGCGGAGATCCGCGCGGACACCGGGGACAGCGCGACCATCGCGAGCCCGCCGGGCAGCAGGCACAGCCCGCTGACGACGATCGACGCGCCGAGACCGTAACCGGTGCTCTTCGGCTCCTGCACCATCTGCGCGGTGGACAGGGAGTTGGCGTAGAAGGCGAAGCCGATCAGGAGGGCGGCGATGTTCGTCAGCAGGACGGCGGGCTTCGAGGACACCCGCAGGTCGACCATGGGGCTGGTGGTACGGAGTTCGTACGCGCCCCAGACCAGTCCGATCAGGACGGCGAGGACGAGCAGACCCAGCGTGCGGACGGACGTCCAGCCCCACGAGCCGCCCTGCGTGACCGCGAGCAGCAGGCTCACCAGGGCGGCGGACAGCCCCAGCGCGCCGAGGGCGTCGAAGCGCCCGCGCGAGCGCACCGGCGATTCCGGTACGACGAGCAGGACGAGCACCATGTCGAGCAGACCCAGTCCGGCCGACGCCCAGAACATGGTGTGCCAGTCGTAGTGCTCCACCACCAGCGCGGCGACCGGCAGACCGATGGCCGCGCCGATGCCGAGCGTCGAACTCATCAGCCCGATCGAGGGCAGGACCCGGACGGGCGGCAGCTCGTCGCGCATGATGCTGATGCCGAGCGGGACGACCGCGAGCGCCGCGCCCTGGAGGGCGCGGCCCGCGATGAGCACGGCGATCTGGGAGCTGATCGCGCACAGCACGGATCCGGCCACCAGCACCCCGAGGGAGGCGAGGAGCACCCGCCGCTTGCCGTACATGTCACCGACGCGCCCGAGCACGGGGGTGCAAACGGCCCCGGTGAGGAGAGTGACGGTGACCAGCCAGCTGGCGGCCGTCGGGGTGGCGCCGGTGAGCTGGGGGATGTGCGGCAGCAGCGGCACGACCAGGGTCTGCATGACGGCGACGACCACTCCGCAGAAGGCGAGCACCGCCACCAGGAAGCGGGCGTGCGGTGCGCGGGCGGGGGCGGACATCACTTCTGACATCCGTACGGGCGGGCCGGCGGCCGGGTCGCCGGGTCGCCGGGTCACAGCAGGGGTGCGCAAGGCAGGGGTGCACAGGCGTTCACCCCTCAGAGTAAACACCCGTGCACCCCCACCGGCACCCCGGGGTGCACAGATGTTCACCACACCGCTCCCCCGGCCGCCGGGAGGGCTTGCACCGCCCGGCACACTGGTACCGGCGGTTCCGGGTCCGGTTCGCGCCCGACAACCGCCGTGGGAGACGCGATGGCGCTACAGATCAGCGCGACCAATCCGGAGCAGCCCGCCGTGCTCCTCGACCTGCCCTGGAACACCCCGCTCGACGAGTGGCCCCCAGAATGCCTCGTCGCGCTCCCGCGCGGCATCTCGCGTCACGTCGTCCGCTTCGCGTCGGCGGGGCCCGACGTGGTGGCGGTCAAGGAGATCACCGAGCGGGCGGCGGTACGGGAGTTCGGGCTGCTGCGGGACCTGCACCGGCTCGGCATACCGGCCGTGGACCCGCTGGCGGTGGTGACCGGGCGCGTGGACGCGGACGGCGAGCCGCTGGAGTCGGCGCTGATCACCCGCCACCTCAAGGGATCCCTGCCGTACCGCTCGATGTTCGAGTCGACGATGCGCCCGTCCACCGTCAAGCGGCTCATGGACGCGCTGGCCGTGCTGCTCGTACGACTGCACCTGGCCGGTTTCGCCTGGGGCGACTGCTCGCTGTCGAACGCGCTGTTCCGGCGGGACGCGGGCGCGTACGCGGCGTATCTGGTCGACGCCGAGACCGGCCAGATCCAGCAGAACCTCAGCCGGGGCCAGCGGGAGTACGACATAGAGCTGGCCCGGATGAACATCGCCGGGGAGCTGATGGACCTGGAGGCGTCGGGGGCGCTGCACCCGTCCGTCGACCCGATCCCGTTCGGCGCGGCGATCGTCCAGCGGTACGAGGACCTCTGGCACGAGCTGACCCGCGAGTCGGTCTACCCGGTGGGCAAGCGGCACTACATCGACCGGCGCATACGGCGGCTCAACGACCTGGGCTTCGACGTGGCCGAGATGCAGATCGAGCGCTCACCCGTGGGGGACACGGTGACCTTCCTGCCGAAGGTCGTGGACGCCGGCCACCACCAGCGACAGCTGCTGCGGCTGACCGGTCTGGACGCCGAGGAGAACCAGGCGCGGCGGCTGCTCAACGACCTGGAGAGCTGGATGGCCGGGGAGGACGACTACGTGCCGGGGGATCCTCTCGGGGCCCGGCCCGAGGTGCTCGCGCACCGCTGGGTCCGTGACGTGTTCCGGCCGACCGTGCGGGCCGTTCCGCTCGAGCTGCGCGGGGAGATGGACGCGGCGCAGATCTACCACGAGGTGCTGGAGCACCGCTGGTACCTGTCGGAGAAGGCGGGGCGCGACGTGGGGCTGGAGGCGACCATCGAGGACTATGTCGCGCACGTCCTGCCGCACGTGGTGAGCGCGCTGACCGTCCAGGCCGCGGACGAGTCGGCGGGCCTGTCGCCCTGACCGGTGCGCGGGGCGTCCTGTCACGCGCGTACGGCCCCCTCACTGCAACGCCCGCACCGCCGCCGCGAAGACCGACGGCAGGCGGGCCGCCGCCGGGACGATCAGCCGGGCGCCCGCCGGGCGCCCGGCGACCCGCACCAAACCCTCCGTCAGCAGCCGGTGACGCCGGGAGAGCCTCAGCCACTCACGCTCGTACCGCTGCGGGCGGCCCGCCCGCAGGCACCGTACGGCCGCCTCCGCCGACGCCAGCGCGAGCGCGACCCCCTCGCCGGTGAGCGCGTCGACGTATCCCGCCGCGTCCCCGACGAGCAGCACCCGCCCCGCCGTCCGGCGTCGCACCCGCTGCCGCAGCGGGCCCGCCCCGCGCACGGAGGTCGCGGGCGGCCCGTCGAGCCGGGCGAGCAGGTCCGGGAAGCCGGCGAGATGCTCGTCGTAGCCGCGCCGCAGGGTGCTGAGGACCGCCACCCCCACCATGTCCTCGCCGACGGGGGTCACATACGCCTCCCCCGCCTCCGACCAGTGCACCTCCACGAAGTCCGTCCAGGGCTTCACGTGGTAGTGGCGCCGCAGGCCGTACCGCCGGGGCCTGCGGTCGGGCAGGTCCAGGCCGAGCCCGCGCCGTACCGGCGAGTGCAGCCCGTCCGCCGCCACCAGCCAGCGGGCCCGCAGCCCCGCAGCCGTGACGGAGTCCTCGCTCTGCCCGATCTCGCCGACGCGGTCCGTCACGATCTTGACGCCGGCCTCCTCGGCGCGCCGGGTGAGGGCCGCGTGCAGTTCCGTACGGCGTACCCCGAGCCCTGCCCCGTCGGCGAAGGGCGCCTCGGCGTGATGGGGGCCGCGTACATACCGGATCCCGCGCAGGGGGTGACCGGGCGGGAGTTCCAGACCCAGGGCGCGCAACGCCCGTACGCCGCTGGGCATCACGCCCTCGCCGCACGCCTTGTCGACCGGGGAGGGGCGTGGCTCGACCACCACCGCCTCCATCCCGGCGAGGGTGGCGTGCACCGCGGTCGCCAGTCCCGCGGGTCCGCCCCCGGCGACAAGGAGGTCGATCACGTCGTGGCGCCGACGGCGACCGTGTCGAGGGCGCGGTTCTCGCACCTTATGCGGACGGTCAGCAGCCAGGCGTTGAGCAGGGTGAACACGAGCGCCGTCGTCCAGGCGGTGTGCACGAGGGGCAGCGCGATCCCTTCGGCCACCACCGCCACGTAGTTGGGGTGACGGAACCACCGGTACGGTCCGCCCGTCACCAGCGGCAGCCCCGGGACGACCACCACCTTGGTGTTCCAGCGCGGGCCCAGCGTGCGGATGCACCACCAGCGCAGCCCTTGCGCGGCCACCGCGACGGCGAACATCGACCAGCCGAGAACGGCGTCGAACGGCCGGTCGGCCAGCCACACCTCGGCGAGGCAGCCGAGCAGCAGGCCGGTGTGCAGGACCACCATCGGCGGATAGTGCCCCTGCCCCCGCTCGACCCCTCCGCGCTCCAGGCTCCAGCGCAAGTTCCGCTTGGCGACGACCAGTTCGGCGAGGCGCTCGGCGCCGACCGCCAGGATCAGCGCGGTGTACCAGATCATCTCGTCCTTCCCTCTACCAGCGCAGCAGGACCATCTCGGAGCAGAAACCCGGCCCCATGGCGATCAGCAGTCCCGCGCTGCCGGCCGGCGGCCGGCGCTCGGCCAGCGTGTCACGCAGGACGTGCAGAACGGAGGACGACGACAGATTCCCGGCCGCCGCCAGCGAACGCCACGTCAGGTCCAGCGCCCCGTCCGGCAGTTCGAGGACGTCCTCCATCGCCTCCAGCACCTTCGGCCCGCCCGGGTGGCACACCCAGGCGGTGATGTCGTCGCGGGTGAGGCCGTGGTCGGCGAGGAAGGAGTCCACTTCCGGCGCCAGGTTCTTCCGTACGAGGTCGGGGACGACCGCGTCCAGCACGATCCGGAAGCCGGAGCCCGTGATGTCCCAGCCCATGACCTCCTGGGTGTCCGGGTACATGTGGCTGCGGGTGTCGACCACGACCGGCCCCGCCCCCCGGCGCCTGGCGCCGGTGGCGACCAGGGCCGAGGCGCCGTCCCCGAAGAGCGCGGAGGCGACCAGGTTGGCGCCCGACATGTCGTCACGCTGCAGGGTCAGCGAGCACAGCTCGACCGAGAGCAGCACCGCCACGTCGTCGGGGCGTCCCCGCAGGTAGTCGTCGAGCCGCGAGATGCCCGCCGCCCCGGCGACACACCCGAGACCGAAGATCGGGACCCTCCTGACATCCGGCCGCATCCCGAGCAGTCCCACCAGCCGGGCGTCCACGGAGGGGGCCGCGATGCCCGTGACCGAGGTGAACATCAGCAGGTCGACGTCGCGGGGGGACAGGCCCGCCTCGTCCAGCGCGGCGCCGACGACCTCGGCGCCCAGCGGCACGGCCGCGGCGATGAAGGCGTCGTTGCTGGCCCCGAAGTCCTTGAGATCCCCGTACGCCTCCAAGGGCAGTGCCGTGTGGCGGGTGTCCACCCGTGCGCCGCGGTGCACCCGGTCCAGGACCCGGCGGTCGGCTCCCACCGGCAGACACGTCTTCGCGACCATGTCGGTGAGCTCTTGTTGGCTGTGCTGATGCGGAGCCAGGGCTCCATGGACGGCTGCGATGCGAGTCATCTGCGGTCCGAGGCTGGGGGATGTGGGACGTGCCATTCCTGCCCCCGCTCCGCGCCGCCACACCCGAAGTCGCCTGTACGGCCCCGCGAAAGCCCCTGGGCGGCCGCCTGGGGGGTCTGGAGACCCGTCACCCGTACAGCCCTCCGGTGACGCGCCCCCAACCCGCCTGCGGGCGGCCTACGATGAGGACGTGGACGCGATCGAGCGAGCAGAGGCAGGGCCCGGGACGGCGGCCGGGGCAGAGGCCCGCACGCCTCTCGGCGACGTGCCCGGCCGGTGGTCGCGCGGCACGGTGGCCGGGCTGCTGAGGGCCTGTCACCCCGGCCCCACCGTGGCGGTCACGCTGCTCGTCACCGGGCTCGCGGTGGCCGCGGGGCAGAACGCCGCCGGCACCGCGCTGGCGGCCGTCGCCGTGCTGGCGGGACAGTTGTCGGTCGGCTGGAGCAACGACGCGGTCGACGCCGCACGCGACACCGCGACACACCGCGGCGACAAGCCGGTGGCGGACGGGACGGTCGACGCGCGGACCGTGGGCGTCGCGGCCTGCGCCGCCCTGGTCCTGTGCGTCCCGCTGTCCCTCGCGTACGGGCTGCTCGCCGGGGCGGTCCACCTGGTCGGTGTGGGCGCCGCCTGGGCGTACAACCTCCGCCTCAAGCGGACCGTCGTCTCGTGGCTGCCGTACGCGGTCGGGTTCGCGTCCCTGCCCGCCTTCGTGACCCTCGGCCTGCCGGGCACCCCGGCGCCCGCGTGGTGGGTCGTGACGGCGTCCGCGCTGGTGGGGGTCGGCGCCCACCTGGGCAACGTCCTGCCGGACATCGACGACGACCTGGCCACGGGCGTACGCGGCTGGCCGCAGCGGCTCGGCCCCGCGGCGGTACGGCTGCTGCTGCCCGCCCCGCTGGTGGCGGCCACGGTCCTGCTGGCGGCCGGACGTCCCGGCCCGCTCGGGATCGCCGCCGTCGCCGGGGCGCTGGTGGCCGCGACGGGCGGGTCGGTGCTGGGGCGCCGGTGGCCCAAGGTGCCGTTCCGGGCGGCGATCCTGGTCGCCGGGGTCGATGTGGCGCTGCTGCTGTGGCAGGGCGCGGGCCCGTCCTGAGCCGCCCGCCTGACACCACGTCAGGTTTCGGTACGCGCCGGAGGACTGAACCGCGCGGCCGGGGGCACCCGGGTGCCACGGCACGACCACGGCGTTCCGCCGCGGCCGGCCTTCGGAACACCGGGAGAAGACAGATGCTCGGCTTCATAGCGGCGGCGCTCTTCGCGATCGCCTTCATCATCAACGGCACCGAGACCTCGGTGGACCACGCCATCTTCACCCCGACGAGCCTGTCGCTCCTCGGCCTGACGCTGCTCGCGCTGCACGTCGCGGGACTCGGTACGGGCTGGGCGCCGCGCCGCCGTCGCCGCTGACCCGCTCGGCGCCGGCCCGCCTCCACGCGCACCGGACCCCGCACCCCGCGAAGATCCGAGAAAATTCCACCTGGTTTTCTGTTGTCCGGCACCGCGCCGCGCCGTCTCCTGAGTGACGGACGAGAACAAGGTGGAGCGTCGTGTACCGAAGTGACCGCAATGGACCCGATCGTGCCACGGTGCTCGCCGCCCGTGGAGGTGATCCGCGGGCGCTGGACGCCTTGGTGGCGGCCGGCATGCCGCTGATCTACAACATCGTGGGGCGGGCGCTCGACGGCCACAGCGATGTGGACGACGTGGTCCAGGAGACCCTGGTCAGGATCGTGCGGGGGCTGCCGGGGCTGCGCGATCCCGACGCGTTCCGCTCCTGGGCGGTGGCCATCGCGGTACGGCAGGTGCGCGACCGTGAGCAGCACCGTGCGGCGGCCCTGGACCGTACCGCGTCCTTGGAGGCGGCCGATCAAGTCGCCGACCCCTCCTCGGACTTCGCCTCCGTCACCATCCTGCGCCTGGGCCTCACGGACCAGCGGCGGGAGGTCGCGGAGGCGACGCGCTGGCTCGACAAGGACGACCGCACCCTGCTGTCCCTGTGGTGGCTGGAGGCGACCGGCGAGGTCAGCCGTACCGAACTGGCCGAGGCGCTCGGGCTGTCAGGACGGCACGCGGCGGTACGGGTGCAGCGCCTCCGGGAGCAGATAGAGGTGTGCCGGGGCATCGTACGGGCGCTGGCAGCCGACGCCGGGAAGGAACGGTGCCACGGACTGGACTCCCTGACCGAGCGGTGGCCCGGGGAGCCGGGTCCGCTGTGGCGCAAGCGGTTCGCCCGGCACCTGCGCGCGTGTGCGGTCTGCGGCGCGGGGGACGACCAGCGGGTGCCGGTGGAACGGCTGCTCGGCGGGCTGCCGCTGCTGCCGCTCCCGGCCGACGCGGTCTCCTGGAGCGCCTCCGCCGCCGCGGGCCTGGACACGAACGCGGCGTCGGCGCACGACATCACGGTCCTCGGGAACGCGGACCGGGGGACCGGCCGGGACGGTACGGGCGGGCGCGCCGGGCGCCGCCGGGCCGCCCGCAGGACCGTACAGCGCAGGCGTGGTCTGACCGTGAGCCTCGCGGCGGGGGCGGTGGCCGCGGCGGCCCTGCTCGTGGTCGCGTTCCTGCCCGGTGAGTCGCCGGCCAAGGACACCGCCGTGACCACCGCGGACGCACCCGCCGCCGCCCCCGCCGCGTCGTCGGCGTCACCACGGCGGCCGGCCTCGCCCTCCCCCTCGGCGTCCCGTTCCCCCAAGGCCAAGGCCAAGCCCAAGGCGAAGCCCCAACCGTCCGCGAAACCCACCCGGCGCGCGGCCGCCCCGCCGCCCAGGACCGCACCGGTCGCGTCGGCCCGCAAGGGAGTGGGGGTCTGGAACTGGAACGGCGGTGCCACCAAGGCGCTGAGCGACTCCGGAGCCGGGTGGTACTACACCTGGGGCACCGACCACTCCTTCGTCGGCTCCGGCTCGGCCGAGTACGTCCCGATGATCTGGGGCAAGGACTCCGTCGACGCGGCGAATCTCGCGCGGGCGCGCGCGGCGGGACCGTACCTCCTCGGCTTCAACGAGCCGGACATGGGCGCCCAGTCGAACATGACGGTCGATCAGGCCCTCGCGCTGTGGCCCAAGTTGCAGGACAACGGCAAGATCCTGGGCAGCCCCGCGGTCGCCTTCGGCGGGGACACCGCCGGGGGGTGGCTGGACCGTTTCATGAGCGGCGCCACGTCCCGTGGCTACCGCGTCGACTTCATCACCCTGCACTGGTACGGGGGCGACTTCCGTACGGAGGCGGCCGTCGGCCAGCTGCGCTCGTACATCGAGGCGGTCCACGCGCGCTACGGGAAGCCCGTCTGGCTGACGGAGTTCGCGCTCACCGACTTCTCGCAGGCGACGCCGCGCTTCCCCACCGAGGACCAGCAGGCGGCGTTCCTGGCCTCGGCGGCGAAGATGCTCGCGGGCCTGCCGTACGTCCAGCGCTGGGCGTGGTTCGGCCTGCCCGCGTCCGACACCGGTCCCAGCACCGGCCTGTACCGCAGCGGGCCGGCCATCACCCCTGCGGGGCGGGCGTTTCGCGACGCCCGGTGACGGCCGGCCCGCTGCTCCGGCGTCACCGCGGGAGCAGCGGGCGAGGCCGGAAGGCCGGGGTCAGACCGCCGGGTCGAGCTGGGCGTGCAGGAAGTCGAGGGTGCGCGACCAGGCCAGTTCGGCGGCTTCGGCGTGGTACGCCTCGGGGCGGCCGTCGTTGAAGAAGGCGTGGCCCGCACCGGCGTACAGGTGGAACGTCGGGACGATGCCGGAGCCCCCGTCTTCGATGGCCGCCTCGATCGGGACGAGGGACGACGGCGGCACACCCTCGTCCGACTCCCCGTAGTGGCCCAGGATCTGCGCCTTCAGATGGGAGAAGTCCGGGACTCCGTCGCGGTTGACGCCGTAGAACGGGACGGCGGCGGAGACCCGTTGGTCCGCTGCGGCGAGGCTGAGGACGAACCCGCCGCCCATGCAGAAGCCGACGGCGCCGACCGTGTCGCCGCGTGTCTCCTCCCGGGAGAGCAGGTGGCTCACGGCGCCTTCGAGCAGTTCGACGCCCCGGGCCGTGGGCAGTTCGTTCATCATGCGCAGCGCCTCGGCGGAGTCGTGCGCCACCGTCCGCCCGTAGAGGTCCGGTGCCAGGGCGACGAAGCCCTCGCGCGCGAGGCGGTCGGCGATGTCCTTGATGTGGTCGGTCAGCCCCCACCACTCCTGGATGACGATGACGCCGGGGCCGTGTCCGGCGGGCGGCAGGGCGAGATAGCCGTAGGCGGTGGCGCCGGCGCTCGGGAACTCGACGTTGTGCGGGGCGGGATCAGTGGGCATGGGGACTCCAGGTGCAGGAAATGACGGTGCTCACGAAGGGCGGCTGGCCGCCTCCGTCAGAAAAGTATGGATGTCGTTCAGTTCGCCTTCGCCGATGGCGTGGCCGAGGGCGGGGTAGACCCGTTCGGCCAGGTCGGCGCCGGACTTCTCGCGCAGCCACTCCCCCGTGCGGACCACCAGGTCCGCCGGGATCACGGTGTCGGCGTCGTCGCGCCCCCACAGGACCCGTACCCCGGCCAGCCGGCCGGGTTCGGTGGGCAGTCCGGCGTCCCAGGGCAGGGTGCCGGAGAGCAGCACGGCGGAGGAGAAACGTTCCGGCCGGGCGAGCAGGAGCCCGCCCGCCATCGCCATGCCGCCGGAGAAGCCGAGCACGCTCACCGAGGTGTGCCGGGCGGCCACCGTGTCGAGCCAGTCGAGGACCTGTCCGGCGGAGCCGGCGATCGACTCGGCGACGGGCCGCCCGATCCCCCGGTTGGTGAACCAGGCGTAGCCGCCGCCCTCCGCGATCGGGGCGCGGACGAACGCGATGGTGATGTCCTCGGGGAGGTACGGGGCGATCCCGGAGAAGGCCCGCTCGTCGGAGCCCCGGCCGTGCAGCGCCACGAGCAGGGGCGTATCGTCCCGGTCACCCTCCGCGCGCGACCAGCGGACGACCAGGGGGGACACCGGGGACTGTTCTGCGTGGGGCATGGCGGCGGCTCTTCTCGTCCTTGTACGGGGCGGCCCGGCGCGCACGGGCGTGCGCGGGCTCCGGCCGGACGCCCGAGGCGGTCCCGCACCCTCCAGCACACTACGCCTCGTCATTGAAGCTTCAAGCAGTGCCCTCCCTTGTCCACATCACCCGTTCGGCGGGCACGCCACAGACGCCCCGGACGTTGACCGGGCAGGTGTAGACGACACACGAGGAGAGATGGCGCCATGGCTCTGTGGGACCGCTTCAAGGAATCCGCCGCGACGATGCAGACGCAGCTCACGGCGAAGAAGAACGACCTCAAGAGCGGTGCGTTCCGCGATGCCAGCATGGCGATGTGTGCCCTGGTCGCCGCGGCGGACGGCTCCGTCGACCCGTCCGAGCGCCAGCGGGTCGCGTCGCTGATCGCGAGCAACGAGGTGCTTCAGAACTTCCCGGCGGCGGACCTCCAGCGCCGCTTCGACGCCGCCCTGGACAAGCTCGCGGCGGACTTCGCGTTCGGCAAGGTCGGCATTCTCCAGGAGATCGGCAAGGCGAAGAAGAAGCCGGCCGAGGCGCGCGCGGTCATCCAGATCGGCATCGTCATCGGGGGCGCCGACGGGGACTTCGACAAGGACGAGCAGGCGGTCGTGCGTGAGGCCTGCTTCGCGCTGGACCTGGCACCTCACGAGTTCGATCTCTGAGACGAGCGGCACGGCCTATCGCGCCCCGCGCCGGCCGCCTCGCGGGGCGGCCGGCGCGAGGCGCGTCGGCCCGGTGGTCGGCTCACCCCTGGGCCGTGGGTCTGATGACCATTTCGCTGACGTCGACGTCGGCGGGCTGGCCGACGGCGTAGGCGATCGCCTCGCCCACGGCCGAGGCGGGGATCGCGATCTCCATCATCCCCTCGACCGCCCCCCGTACGCCGGAGTCGGTGATGCCGTCGGTCAGTTCGCTGCTGACCAGGCCGGGCGTGATCACCGTGACACGTACGTCACGGCTCTCCTGCCGCAGCCCCTCCGAGACCGCGCGGACCGCGAATTTGGTGGCGCTGTAGACGGCCGCGGTGGGGTCGACGCGGTGACCGGAGACCGAGGCGACGTTCACGATGTGCCCCGAGCCCTGCTCGCGCATGAGGGGCAGGACGGCCGCGATGCCGTACAACACCCCGCGCAGATTGACGTCGATCATCAGGTCCCACTCGTCGACCTTCAGCGCCTCCAGCATCGACAGGGGCATGACCCCCGCGTTGTTGACGAGGACATCGATCCGCCCGTACCGGTCCCGCGCCGCCCGGACGAACGCCCCCATGCTCTCCCGGTCGGTCACGTCCAGTGCGTGGTGGCCCGCGACTCCCCCGGCGGCCTCGATGTCCTTGGCGACGGCGGCGATGAGTCCGGTCCGCCGGGCACCGAGGAAGACCCGGTGCCCCGACGCGGCCAGCCGCCGGGCGGTGGCCTCGCCGATTCCGCTGCTCGCTCCGGTGATCAGGACGACCTTGCTGGTGGGGGTGGCGGACTCGACAGTCATGAGAACCCGTTCGGTGAGGGTGGGGCGGGGAGGCGGGAGAAGCGCGGCGGTGAACCGCCGGCCCTCACCAGCCTGCGCCGGACCGGGCCGTTGAGGCAGGGCGGGACTTCCTGGGTGTGCCACTCCCTGGCTGGACGCCGGGACCGGGCGGCGGAGCTGGACGGCGGGACCCGGGCGGCGGAACCCGCCGACGTAGAATTTGTGGATGAGCGGCTATGAGCTGGGCGAGTTCCTGCGGGCACGGCGGGCCCGGCTGACCCCGGAGGACGTGGGCATGGCCCGTTCCGGGTCCCGCCGCGTCGCCGGGCTGCGCCGCGAAGAGGTCGCCGTCCTGGCGGGCGTCAGCGCCGACTACTACGCCCGCCTGGAGCAGGGCCGGGAGAGAAGCCCGTCCGGTCCGGTGATCGACGCCCTCGCCCAGGCCCTGCGCCTGGACAGCGACGCGCGCTGGCACGCGTACCGGCTGGCCGGCCTCGTACCGAAACCGGAGACCCCCGGCAGCGCCGACGAGGTCGACCCCGCGCTGCTGGGGCTCATGGACAACTTCCCCACCGCCGTCGCGTACGTCGTCAACCGCCGCCTGGACGTCCTCGCCTCGAACGCGCTCGCCGACGCGCTGCTCTCCCCGCTCGCGGACCGCCGCCGCATGGTCCGCTCCCTCTTCCGCGACCCCGCCGCCCGCGAGCTGTTCGCCGACTGGGACACCGTGGCGCGGGACACGGTCGAGGCGCTGCGGCTCGGCGCGGGACACCACAGGAGCGACCCGGGGATCGCCGAGGTGGTCGAGGAACTCCTCGCCGGCAGCGAGGAGTTCGCCGCGCTGTGGCGCGATCACCGCGTCAGCGCCCTCGGCCGCAAGTCCAAGGTGTTCAACCATCCGGACGTCGGCAGGATCGAGCTGACCTACCAGACCTTCGACGTCCAGGGCGCGTCGGGACAGTACCTCCTGGTCGGCACCGCCGGGCCGGGCACCGCGGACGCCGACTCACTCGCCCTGCTCGGTTCCCTGCACGCTGTCGGCCACGCGCGCGGGCCGGGGCCGCGACACGGCTGACGTACCCGACACGGCTGACGTACCGGCACGGCTGACGTACGAGCCGGGCACCGCACCGTCGACCTCCTACAGACGGCCTGCCGCAACCCGCCCCGCGCCCGCCCTCAGGCCTCCATCAGCCGCGCCGCCAGCGCCTCAATCCGGGTCTGCCAGGCCGCCGAGGCCGCCGTCGTGTCGAAGTCCTCCGGGCCCGTCTGGGTGAGCACGAGGCGGGCGCCGTAGCCCGTCCCCTCGGTCAGCTCCCAGTCGACCGTCCCGTGCGGCTGCCAGGTGTACGTGAGGGACCTGGGCGCCCGTACCTCGGTGACCGGCCCCGCCGGGACCTTCTCCGCCGTGAAGCCCTCCGGCACGGGCAGCCCCGCCACCGGCTCGATGCCCGCCGACAGGATCTCCCACACGGTCTCGGCCGGCCGCACCAACTGCCGCTCGAAACGCACCCGCCGGCCGCCCGGCACGGTCTCGGCGACCCCGCGGTCCAGGTCGAACAGGTGCACGTACGACTCGTGGAGCCCGCCCGTGTCACGGCCCACCGCGCCCGGCTCACCGTCGAGCAGCCGGCCCAGCGCGATGACGCACAACTGCCAGCCCGAGGCGAAACTCGCGGCGCCCGCCCGGTCGTCGAAGGTGTGCACCAGCGTCAGCGACGACCCGTCCCCGTCCGGGGTGACGGTCCAGCTCAGGTGCTCGCTCCCCCACGTGTACGCGAAGACGCGGGGCGCGTCGAAGCCGGTGACCTCACCGGCCATCCGCGGCCCCTCGGCGCCGGGACCGGGGCCCGGGAAGCGGAACGTCATCGCACCGCCCGGGCGCGGCTCCACGGAGACCTCGGCGGGGAACCACTGCCCCAGGCTCGCCGGTTCGGTGATCGCCGCCCAGACCCGCTCCGGGGGATGCGGGAGCCGGCGCTCCATCCGCACGACGGACCTGCCGTCGGCGGTGGTGGTGAGGGAGTCGGGCCACGGGGTCGTGTTCATGGGGAGTTGTCCTCTGTCGCGTCGAGATGCCGTTCGAGCGCGCCGAGCGCGCCGGACCACAGGTGCCGGTACTGGTGGAGCCAGGAGTCGAGTTCCGCGAGGGGTTCGTGCCGGAGTGCGTACCACCGCCGCTGGGCGTCCTGCCTGACCCGGACGAGCCCGGCCTCCCGCAGCACCCGCAGATGCTTGGAGGTGCCCGGCTGGCTCAGCCCGAGGCGCTCGGTCAACTCGCCGACCAGGTGCGGGCGCTCCAGCAGGAGATCGAGAATCCTCCGGCGGCTCGGGTCCGCGAGAACGTCGAACGGTATGGGCATTCGGCGAACATAGCCCATCGGCTATATAACCCGTGGGCGATCGGCCGAGAATTTCGGCCATCACGTCGGGGAATTCACCCGAACTCTGGCCAGAACAACGTGGTGACTGCACATCAGAAATGAACATAATGGCAAGTTGGGCGACCACAGATCAATGACGAGCTCTCCCATGAATCGCCCTGCGAGACACCGTACAGCGTCACCGCGAAACACCAACGACCAGGCCTCCGGCCTCCACAGAACGGCGCGAGGAGAGCGGCCGTGCATGACGAATTCCTGTGCCATGTCACCGCATACGGGGTCTGCGGCGGCGAGCGTATCGGCGTACCCCTCGGCACCTATCGCGCACCCACTCTGACTCTTGCACTGTGGTGGTTGCGGGACCGGGCGACCTGGATCGCCGAGCGACTCGATCCCAGTCCCGAGAGCGATCATTTCCCCGCCTCCGCGCTCACTCCGGTCGGACCGAGCGTGCCGGACGTTCCGCATACGCTGCGCGCCTGGCGGGACGATGTGACCCATCAGAATATCGTCGGTGAACATTTGGCCGCGGGGCGGCTCATTCGAGTCGCCACGCACGACGACACCACCGAATACGAACTGCTCGCGGAATCGGTGGACGCCATGAGAATGGACCGCGCGATTCCGGTTCTCATCAACCCGGCGGCAATGCCGGGGCCCGCCCGCCGGGAGGGTGTCAGGAAAAGCGCGGCGGGCGTGTGGTGGAATGCGGGCGAACCCGCCGCCGACACCGTGCGGTTGGGCGGACCTCTCGGCGGAGGTGGTTGAACGGGGGCGTGGGGCCACACGATTGACGGTACGAACGGCCGCGCGGCGGCGGGATCGGAGCCGGCGGGATCAGCCGGCTTCCCCGTCGTCGAGCAGCGCGCGCAGCAGTTGCTCGTCCTCGTCGTTGAGCTGGGAGACGAAGCGGGCGAGTACGGCGCCGCGGTCCTCGTCCTTCGCCAGCTCGGAGTGCATCCTGCGGGCGGTCAGCCCGGGAGCGTCCTCCGTCGGCGCGTAGGCGTAGCCGCGGCCCGACCGGGTCCTGCCGACGGTGCCCTTCTCATGGAGCCGGGAAAGGATCGTGGTGACCGTGGTGCGGGCCAGCGGTACCCCGAGCGCCTTCTGGACCCGGCCGGGCGTGAGCGGCTCCCCCGCCGCCCACAGGGCGGCCAGCACCTCGGCCTCCAGCTCGCCGGCCGGCCGGCGTTCCCCGCTCTCGTCGCCCATGGGGACGCTCCTCCCGGTTCCTCGTCCACCCGCGACAGCGGACGGTCTACGACACTGTAGTCAACAGCGCGCAGGACCGGGAGGAACAGGCGCACGCGACCGGTGCACGCCGGCTCCGGCCCGGTCAGCCCTGAGGGCCTGGCGCCGCGGCCGCAGCCCGCAGGGGCGCTCCCGCGTCGTGGAGGCTCTTGAGCGCCTGCCGGTAGGAGTTGATCAGCCCGGTCTCCAGATAGCCGATGTTGTGCTCCTGGCAGAAGCGGGCGACGATCGGCTGCGCCTTGCGCAGGTGCGGGCTGGGCATGCTCGGGAACAGGTGGTGCTCGATCTGGTAGTTCAGCCCGCCCAGCACGAGGTCGGTGAACCAGCCGCCGCGCACGTTGCGCGAGGTGAGGACCTGGCGCCGCAGGAAGTCGGGGCGGTCCTCGCCGGTCAGCGTGGGCATGCCCTTGTGGTTCGGCGCGAAGATGGAGCCCAGGTAGAGGCCGAACAGGCACTGGTGCACAACGAGGAACAGCACGGCCTTGCCGGGGGGCAGGACGACGAACAGCGCGCCCAGGTAGAGGGCAAAGTGCGCGAAGAGCAGGAAGCCTTCCTTCCTGCGCTGCTTGAGCGTGCGGTCGGCGAGCGCCCGTACCCCCGCGACGTGCAGGTTGAAGCCTTCGAGCGTCAGCAGGGGGAAGAACAGGTACGCCTGGAGGCGGCCGATGAACTTGGGCAGTCCGGTCGCCTCGCGCGCCTGCGCCTGGGACCACACGAAGATGTCGGGGTTGACGTCCGGGTCCAGCTCTTCGTGGTTCGGGTTGGCGTGGTGCCGGGAGTGCTTGTCCTGCCACCAGCCGTAGCCCATGCCGATGCCCAGGTTGCCGGCGATCCGGCCGGTGCGCTCGCTGGCCTTGCGCAGCCGGAACACCTGGCGGTGCCCGACGTCGTGGGCGACGAGCGCCACCTGGCCGAAGACGACCGCGAGGAGCGCGGCCACGGCCAGCGTCCACCAGCTGTTCCCGACGACGAGGAAGGCCGCCCAGGCGGCGCCGTACGACAGGGCGACGAGGGACATCCTCACCGCGTAGTACCAGGGCCTGCGACGCATCAGGCCGGCCGCCGTGATCGCCTTGGAGAGCCGGGAGAAGTCACTGCCGGCGGTGCCGGTCTCCCGCCGCTGTTGCACGACGGTGGGTTCACCAGTGGTGTGGACGGACATTCAGCCACGCCTTTCGGGTCGTTCACGACCGCCTTGTGCCGACGTGATGACCGCAGGCAGGGTGGCTCGGTGGATGCACGGGGACGTACAGCCGCGGATGTTCCGACGGGAGATCGCAGGGACGTGCTTCTGCTGCCGACCGGGAACAGGTGAGCAGCGGGATCACACAGCGCGCTGTCTGCTGGGTGCGGTCCAAGGTCCACTGCGTGACGCGACGAGTACTGCTGCCCGGGTCCGGGGACAGCGGGAAGCCGGGGTCTGAGGCATCTTGGGGCCAGTGTAACCGTCCGGTCGGCGGGCAGGCGGGTACAGACCCGATCGGGGGGTCCGGGGTCCCGGCCAGGTGCGGGGCCGTGAATAGCGGGTATTCGGTACAGGAACGACCTTTGCGGGCACCACTGGACCAGGGCTGGACAAGAAGGCGGATCACTCGTGTTCGAGGCTGATGACATCCGGGAATGGCGGGGCCACGACGTGGTCGACGCGGACAAGAAGAAGATCGGCACGCTCGAAGCCGTGTACGTCGACACGGCGACCGACGCCCCGTCGTTCGCGACCGTGACCATCGGCATGCCCATGAAGCGCCGGCTGGTCTTCGTGCCGCTGGCCGAGGCCACGGTCGGCCCCGGCTATCTGAAGGTCCCCTGGGACAAGAAGCTGGCCAGGGAGGCGCCCTGGATCGACGCGGACGGCGAGCTGCTCGCCGAGGACGAACCGCGGGTCTTCTCGCACTACGGGCTGCCGTACAAGACGGGCGCGGGCGGCGAGCGCCGCCTGGGCCGCCGCTGACGGTCACCGCCGGGGATTCAACCGTCAGGAGTACGCCGTGTTGTCCCTGACGGTGGGGGCCGGGCGGTTCATACGGTGATCTGCGTGGCGGCTCCCGGCGCGAGCCAGGTGAGGGAGGTACGGACCTCGGGCGGCGCGTGGGAGAACTCCCGCGCCACCGCGATCCGCCCCTGCCGGAAGTGCGACCAGCCCTCGTAGTGCACGGGCACGGTGGTGTGCGGGCGCAGCAGCCGGCAGAGCTGTACGGCGTCCGCGGCGGTCATGGAGTGGCGGGCAGGACCGGTGGCGGGGTGCCGGGCAGCGCCCAGGTGGAGGAGCGCCGTACCGATGTCGAGGCGCCGCGCGATCTCCCGTACCCCCCGGTACAGCACCGTGTCGCCGGAGATCCACAGCTCGCCGTGGCGCTGACCGCTCCAGCGCAGGGAGAAGCCGGTCACCTCGCCGGACAGCCGTCCCGACAGCGGGGGCCCGTGGCGGCAGGGGGTGGCGGTGATCTCGATCGGCGGGCGTCCCGGGCCCTCCAGGGTCGTGGTGCCCCAGGGGCGCAGACCGTGGACCGTTCTGCGCAGCCGCCGGGCGCAGGAGCGGGTGGTGACGACCACGCCGGCGGACGCGAGCACCCCGCGTCCGGTGGTGTCGAGGTTGTCGGGGTGCTGGTCGTGGCTGAGCAGCACGGCGTCGATGGGCGGCAGGTCGGCGACGCCGATCGAGGGCCCGGTCGTCTTGCGGGCCGACATCCCCCGGCCGAAGGGGTACTTGTGGCCGGGGGCGTCGAACGCGGGGTCGGTCAGGAGCCGCCAGCCGCCGAACTCGATCAGCGCCGTGGGACCGCCGACGTGGGTGATGCGTACGTTCGTCATCTGGCGTCGATCCTCTGCACCACTGGCCGGCGGGGCGGGTGAACGGGTACGGGGCGGCTGGGGCCTGTCCGGGTCGCTGGGGCCTGTCCGGCGCCGGCTCAGCGCGCGAGGAACTCCAGCAGGTCGGCGTTGAACTCGTCGGCGAAGGCGCCGTACAGACCGTGGGGGGCGCCCGGGTAGACCTTGAGCGTGGCGTCCTTGACCAGCTCGGCGGTCCGGTGCGCGGACGCGTCGATGGGCACGATCTGGTCGTCGTCGCCGTGCGCGATCAGCGTGGGGACGTCGAACTTCTTGAGGTCCTCGGTGAAGTCGGTCTCCGAGAAGGCGCGGACGCAGTCGAGCGCGCCCTTGAGCCCCACCTGCATGCTCATCAGCCAGAACGCGTCGCTGACGCCCTGGGAGACGGCCGCCCCCGCGCGGTTGAAGCCGTAGAACGGCACGCTGAGGTCCCGGTAGAACTGCGAGCGGTCGGTGCGCACCCCGTCGCGGATCGCGTCGAAGGCCTCGATGGGGAGCCCGCCGGGGTTGGCGTCGGTCTTGAGCATCAGCGGCGGTACGGCTCCGAGGAGGACGACCTTGGCGACGCGCGCGGTGCCGTGCCTGCCGATGTAGCGGGTGACCTCGCCGCCCCCGGTGGAGTGGCCGACCAGCACCACGTCGTGCAGGTCGAGGGTCTCGATGACCTGGGCGAGGTCGTCGGCGTAGGTGTCCATGTCGTTGCCCTGCCAGGGCTGGGCGGAGCGGCCGTGCCCGCGCCGGTCGTGGGCTATCGCGCGAAAGCCGTGGTCGGCGACCAGCTTGAGCTGGCCGTCCCAGGCGTCGGCGTTCAGCGGCCAGCCGTGGCTGAAGACGACCGGCTGTCCGCTGCCCCAGTCCTTGTGGAAGATGTCCGTGCCGTCGGTGGTGGTGACGATGCCCATCGAACGCTCCTCGTGCGCTGTCCTCGCCGGTCCGGGTGGGACCGGCGCAGGGCCCCGGGGGGCCTCCCCGGATGCTCGCAGCGGTACACACGTCCGAATCTGCTCAGCGTGCTGACTTCTCGTCCTGGTGTGCACGGTGTCGCGCCCGCCGCACGACCGGGCCCCGGGAGGCGTACTGCCCCCCGGGGCCCGGCGATTCTGCTGGTGATGCGATGAAGGATCAGGCCGGGAGGATGTGGTACGTCTGCCCGGCGGTCGTCTGGACGGTGATCACCCCGTTCGCCGTGGTGAACGGCACCGCGGCGCCGCTCGTGTTGGTCACGGTGAACGTGCCGCTCCCCCAGGGGTTCTTCAGCTTGAGCGTGCCGCCGGCCTTGGCCTGCACGTCGACATAGCTGACGCGGTCGCCCTGCTTCGCGCTCGACACGACAAACGCGCCCTTCTGGCGCAGCTGCCAGAAACTCGCGTCCTTGCCCGCGGGCCAGACCGGGAAGAGGCTGATGATCCCCTGGTCGCTCTGGACCAGCATGCTGTTGACCGCCTCGGTGGCCCCGGACTTCTCGATGCCGTGGGACGGGTCGGCGATCCGCAGGTTGGGCGCGATGCGGGAGGTGATGACCTGCTTGAACTTGTCGATCAGCGACTGCGCCGGGTAACCGACCCTGGCCGCCTGGCTGAACACCTTGGGGAAGCTGTTGTCCTGGCCCCAGGAGTTCATCGCGTCGACGGTGTCGACGCCGATCCGCAGCTTCGCGGGATCGGAGTTGATGCCGAGCTGGTCGGCGGGCTGGATGAATTCGAGGTTGATCGTGTTGTCGCCGGGGTGGATGTCACGGGTGTCGGACCCCTGCATGGTGCCGGGGCTGACCAGGGAGTACACCGTCTTCCCGTTGAACACCGTGGTCGGCTGCGCGGGGAGGTTGGCGAGGATGGTCTGCCAGGTGGCGCGGCGGCCGGCGTCGACGTTCAGCTTCTGGCTGGCCGCGATCAGCGTGGACAGGGTCTGCTTCAACAGCCCCAGGTCCGCCGAGGAGTTCTGGCCCCACGTGCCCTCGTGCGGTCCGCTCCACAGCGAGTAGCGCCCCGCGGAGTCGCGCTCCAGGTAGCTCTCGAAGAACGACGCGACCTGGCTCAGGAAGGGGTACGCCTTGTTCCTCAGGAAGTCGGTGTCCTGGGTGTACTCGTAGTACGCGACGAACTGCGAGGCGGAGAAGAGGGAGTTGGACACCTGCTGGTGGTACTGGTCGTCGGTGGTCGTGCCGTACGGGCCGATGCCCACGGGGAAGAGCACCCCGGCCGGCACCCCGCCGCTGGGGAAGCGCCGGCTGATGTAGTCGGGCTTCACGCGGTTCAGGTCCTGCTTGGCGCGACGCTGCGCCTCGGGCACGTACGCGAGGATCGTCTCGTGGAACGGCAGTGACAGCTCGGGGCGGTTGCTGGAGTAGACGCCGTAGAACGGTCCCTGCGCGTTGTAGTTGAGGTGGTAGTCGCCGTTGAACTGCGGGTTGTCGGTGGTGGTCCAGATCCCGTAGAGGGCGGGGGCCGTCTTCCCGGCCCGGCTGGCGGCCCCGATGAAGTACTGGGCGGCGTAGTAGTACTTCTCCAGGACGGCGTCACCCAGCTCGACGCCGGACTGCATCCAGTAGGTCTTCCACCAGTCGGCGCGCTGGGTGTCCAGCGTCGCCAGTGAGGCCGCGGTGTGGGTACGGACCTGTGTCACCGCGTCGTTGTGCGGGGCGGCCGGGTTCTGTCCGCCGCCGCCGATCTGGGTGACCAGCCGGACCGTCGCGCCGGCCGGGAGGGTGAAGACGGTCCTGGCCGTCGCGCCCGAGACGGTCGGGGGCTGGACGGCGCTCGCGCCGAGGACGGTGGTCGCCAGCGCGCCCCGGGAGACCCAGCGGCTGCCGGCGGCGGTGGCGCGTTCGGCCCACATGACCTGGCCGTCGACGCCCGCGGAGTTGCTGTAGGCGGAGTTGGGGGCGGTCGCCCCGGCGTAGGTGGACGCCTGGAGCTGCACCGGCTGGGAGCCGGTCGAGGTGACCGAGGTGACCAGGACGTTACGGTCGGCGGCGAGCCAGGTCTTCATCGACACCGGGGTGTTGCCCAGCGACATCGACGTGGTGACCGTGCCGTCCACGATGTTCTGTTCCTCGCGGAACGGCGCGGCGGGCGGGGGTGTGGTGCCGCCCTGCGCGTACAGCTCGATCTGGCCGATCCTGGCGCGGGGGTTCTGCGTCGAGTCGGGGGTGGTGCTCTGGGTGGGCTCGGTGATGTTCAGCCGGACGTAGCGGGTCGACACGGCGGAAACCGTACGGTCGATCACGTCGGCGGTGTTGTTGGTGACCGTGTCGACGCTGTTCCAGGTGGAGCCGTCGGAACTGGTCTGGAACGCCACGTTCTTGGTGTTGAAGGCGGCGTTGCCGGGGCGTGCCGCGTTGTCGTTGCGTACGACGTAGCGGGCGACGCTCTTGACGGCGCCGAGGTCGAGGGTGATCCACTGCGGCTTGCCTACCTGGGACACCCATCCCTCGTAGCCGTTGGTCCACTGGCCATTGACGGCGCGGTCGGGGGTGAACGACCCCTCGGTGCTGCTCGCGGTGGCGCGGGCGCCGAGGGCGAGGTTCCCGGTGGGCTGGGCGGTGGTGCCGGTGAGGGTCACGCCGCCGATGGGGGCGGGCCGGGGTGTGGGGTTGGCGTTCCAGAAGTCCCCCTTGGAGACGAGGAACGTCTTGACGCCCGTGCTGCCCGCCGAGGTCACACCGACGTCGCCGTTGCCCAACAGCGCGGTGTTCGGCATGGTGTTGGACACGGCGCCCGCGTAACTCTGGTCGGTCCAGACGCCCTTGATGCCGGTCAGTTTGGCCTTCAGCGTGTCCCACTGCTGTGCGGCCGTGGGCGGTCCCGCCGCCACCGCCGTACCGGGGACGACAAGCGGTGCGGCGACGGCGAGCGCCGCCACCACCGCGTATCCGCGTATCCGCCGCAATCCGCGGATCGCCCTCCGCGTTGTTCTCTTCTGCCCCATCGCGGCTCTCCTTTGAGTCGGGGGTGCTGGGTGCTGGACAATCGGGGGGTGCTGAACCATCGGGGGCGTACCACCGGTCCGGGGTTCTGACAACGATGTCATCAGGGGCCGTGCCGAGACCCGGCCCGTCCGTCCCGGCGGGCTCCCGCTACTTGGCGGCCTTGTCCCAGCTCTCGTCGAACGAGGCGAGCTGCCCCTTGACGTCGGAGCTGGTGAACAGCTTCTGGGACAGGGCGTTGAACTGCTCGACGACACCGGGCGGCAGCGCGTCGTCGTTGTTGACCTGGCCGAACGCGCTGACCTTCGCGTTGTCCTCGGTCACGAGCTTGAACCCCTCCGTGTAGACGGGGGTCACCTTCGCGCCGAAGTCCTCGAAGGGGACGTTCTTCAGCATGGGGAAGGCGCCGTCGGTCTCGATGAGGGTCTTGAGGTTGGGCTTGGACAGCGACCACGCCTCGGCGAACTTGGTCGCGTCGGCGACATGCGCGGACTTCGCGCTGACCGCGGTCGTCCCCCCGGTGTTGAACGGGACGATGGTCTTGCCCGTGCCGCTCGGCAGCAGGAAGGTGCCGAAGTCGGCGGCGTCCGCGGCCGGGATCTGGCCGATGAACCAGCTGCCCATGGGGTACATGGCGCTGCCGCCGTCGAGGAACTGCTTGTTGGCGTCGGCGTAACTGACGCTCAGCGCGCCCTTGTCGAAGGCCCCGGCCTCGACGAGCTGCCGGTACTTGCCGACGGCCCCGGTCATCGCGGGGTCGGTGAACTTCACCTCGCCCTTGTAGCGCTTCTGGATCCACTGCGGGTCGGCGCCGAGCACGTCGGCGCTGATGAGGCCGGCCAGCGGCAGGGCCGCCGACCAGGGCTCGCCGCCCGCCATCTCGACGGGGGTGACACCGGCCTTCTTGAGGGTCTTGACGACGTTCAGGTACGCCTCCCACGTCGTGGGGACGTCGAGGTGGTGCTCGGCGAAGATCTTCTTGTTGTAGAAGACCATCGGGATGATCTGGGAGTTGGTCGGCGGGATGTACGACTTGCCGTCGATCCGGTTGCCGTCGGGGTCGGTGAAGTTGGCGTCCAGCCACTTCTGGTCGAGCGGCTGGAGGAGCCCGGCCGCCGTGAAGTCCTTCGGGTTGATGGAGGAGAGGATGTCGGGGAACTGACCCGACGCCTGCAACTGCTTGGCGTACGCGGTCCGGTCCGCGTCCGGCGACACGATCTTCTTGATCTTGACCTCGGGAACGGCCTTCTGCGCCTCCGTGATGGAGGTGTCCCAGAACGTCGCGGTGAGCGCCGGCGTCTCGAAGGTCATGAAGGTCAGACTGCCACCGCCGCCACCCCCGGACGTGCCGCTGGTGGAGCAGCCCGTGACCGCCAGGGCGCTCACCAGACCGGTGGCCGCCGCCGTGAGGGCAGTTCTGCGCTTCATGTCGTCCTCCTTGATGCTTCACGTGACACGGCCGGCTCCGGCCGCCGTGCGCCGCCCTGCGGACCCCGGCAGGCCCGCTCCGGTCCGATCCGAGACAACGTTATTTCGTATACTTTTCAGAAGAGTAGCCAGCATCGGAAAACAGTCAATACCCGTACCGACCTTTACCGAAGTGGGACCGTCGGACGGACAGGAACGCACAGGAGCGCACGAAAAAATACAATCGGTGGGCGAGGAACCACCGGCGAGGCACCACAGGCGACACCCAGGAGCAGCACGATGGCAGTCATCCCCACTCCGCGGCGGCAGGCGCTCGCGGAGACCGCCTACGACACGATCCGCCGACGGCTCGTCGACCACGACATCGAGCCGGGGTCGAAGCTGAACATCAACACGCTCGCCCAGGAGTTGGAGATCTCACCGACCCCGCTGCGGGAGGCGCTCGCGCGGCTGGAGGCGGACGGCCTGGTGGTGAAGCGGTCGCTGGCGGGATACACCGCCGCGGCGCTGCTCAGCGGGCGTGGCCTGCGGGAACTGTTCGAGGTACGGCTGCTGCTCGAACCGGCGGCGGCCTCCGCCGCGGCGTCCCGGGCCACCCCGGCGGATCTGCTCCAACTCGCTGATCAGCTGGCGGAGATGAGGGGCGCGGCGGGCGATTTCGCGAGCCGGTCGACCCTGCTGCTGTACCTGCACCACGACGCCGTCTTCCACGACCGGATCGCGGGCCTGAGCGGGAACGTGTTCCTCCGCTCGACGCTGGAACGGTTGCACGCGCACACACATCAGTACCGGCTGTCGTTCCGCGAGGGGTGGGCGGAGGAGACCTGCCGGGAGCACGAGCGGATCCTGGAGGCGATGGGCGAGAACGACGACGAGACGGCCGCCGCGCGCATGCGTACCCATCTGCGCAGGGCGCAGGCGCGGTTGACGGAGGCGGCGCGGCAGTAGCCGTGCGCGGGCCCGGGCCGGGCGCCGGGACCCAGGACCACGGAGCGTCAGAGCCAGCCGTTGCGCCGGAACTGCCGGTGGACGCCGAAACAGACGGCGGCGATCACTCCGACGACGAGCGGGTAGCCGTACGTCCACCGCAGCTCGGGCATGTGCTCGAAGTTCATGCCGTAGACCCCGCAGACCATGGTCGGTACGGCGATGATCGCGGCCCAGGCCGTGATCTTGCGCATGTCCTCGTTCTGGGCGACGGTCACCTGCGCGAGGTGGGCCTGGAGGACGGAGTCGAGCAGGCCGTCGAACGCGGCTATCTGCTCGGTGACCCGTGCCAGGTGGTCCGAGACGTCCCTGAAGTACTTCTGGATCTCCGGGTCCACCAGCCGGCTCGGCTCGGTGGCCAGCTTGCGCAGCGGGCGGTCCAGCGGCGCCACCGCGCGCTTCAGCTCCAGCAGTTCCCGCTTGAGCTGGTAGATCCGGCCCGCCTCACCGCGGGCCGCCTGGCCGGAGAAGACGCCGGTCTCGACCGCGTCGATGTCGTCCTGGATGGCGTCCGCGACGCCGAGGTAGTCGTCGACCATGTGGTCCGCTATCGCGTGCAGCACGGCGGCGGGACCC
The DNA here is from genome assembly GCF_044744165.1 of Streptomyces sp. NPDC087420. Lineage (NCBI taxonomy): Bacteria > Bacillati > Actinomycetota > Actinomycetes > Kitasatosporales > Streptomycetaceae > Streptomyces > Streptomyces sp. NPDC087420. Next base: position 154,693 of record NZ_JBIUXU010000005.1, on the reverse strand, counting down.
TTCGCGAGCTGCTCGGGGGACGCCTCCAGGTACTCCCGGAGCGGGCCCAGCGAGCCGTGGCGGCCGTGCCGTACGGTGATCACGAAGTCGGCCCCCGCGAAGACCATCAGCTCCCCGGTGTCGACCACCTCGCTGGTCGCGGTCAGCTCCTCGTGCTCGATGTAGCTGACGGTCTTGAAGACCGCGAACAGCGTGTCGTCGTACAGCTCCGCCTTGGGCCGGTGGTGGGCGGTGACCGCGTCCTCGACGGCGAGCCTGTGGAGGCCGAACAGCTCGGCGACCCCGGCGAACTCCTCCCGGTCCGGCTCGTGCAGCCCGATCCAGACGAAGCCGGTACCGGCCCGGCGGACGCGCCGCAGCGCCTCCTCCGCCGCGCAGTGGTCGAGCTGCCGCTCCCCGTCGCGGTAGACCACGCAGTTCACCACCGCGCTGCCGAGCGGGGAGCGGGCCGGGTGGCTCAGGTCCACGGTGCGGCGATAGGCCCTGCGCACGGTTCTGCGGAGGTTGCGGATCATCGACACGGTGGGCTCCTTCGGCGGATCGGCCGTCAGTGTGCCACGAACGGGCGAACGCCCAGGGCCGGGTCCGCCCCTCGGGTCAGCTCCAGGTCACGGGCCGGACCGCCGCTCGCGCCCCGGGTCCGGTCGGGCATGATGCGACGCATGCTCATCGAACATGACGGGGTGTCGCCCACCGTGCATCCGTCCGCGTACGTCGCCCCGAACGCGACGCTGAGCGGGGACGTCCGGGTCGGCGCCGGGTGCCGGATCCTCTTCGGTGCCGTCCTGACCGCCGAGGGCGGCCCCGTGGAGCTGGGCGAGGGCTGCGTCGTGATGGAGAACGCGGTCCTGCGGGGCGTCCGCCGCGATCCGCTGCGGCTGGGGCGTGCCGTGCTCGTCGGCCCCACCTCGTACCTGACCGGCTGCGCCGTCGAGGACGAGGTCTTCCTCGCGACGGGTACCCGGGTCTTCAACGGCGCCCGGATCGGGACGCGTTCCGAGGTGCGGATCAACGGGATCGTGCATCTGCGCACGGTGCTGCCCGCCGGCTCCACGGTCCCGATCGGGTGGGTGGCCGTCGGCGATCCCGCGCGGGTGCTGCCGCCCGGGGAGCACGACGCGATCTGGGCGGTGCAGAAGGAGCTGGACTTCCCTGGGTACGTCTTCGGCCTGCCACGCCCCCCGGAGGGCGAGAGCATCGTGCCGGCGCTCTCGGAGCGGTTCGGACGGGCGCTCGGCCGCCACCACGACGACCGGATCCTGTGACCGTACGGTCCCCCGGCCCCCTGGACCTCTGACGGTCGTACGGTAGCTCTGGGCGGGGTGGCCGAACCGTGGCCAGTCATCGGCACCCATCCGGGGGCCCTGGACGCGACACGGCCCGCTCCGGGGTAGTAGACGACATATGACCCGAAAGCGTTTCGGTGTGGAGAGGCACGCGCACCGGCTCCGGGACCTGTACCGCAGGATCATGGACTCTCCTGTCGCGCTCACCGTGAGCCGCAGCAGCGAGACGGAACTGATGCACCGGGCCATGTCCTTCGCCGCGCTCGGTTTCCTCACGCTCGTTCCCCTGCTGATCCTCGTCGCCGCGGCCGACCCGGCCAGCGGTCAGAGCTTCGCCCGCTGGCTCGCCCAGGGCGTCGGCGTCTCGGCGTCGTCGCAGGGCGAGATCGAGCAGCTGTTCGGCAAACCGGGCGAGGCGCTCCAGCGGACGACGGCGTTCGGTCTCGCCGCGCTCGCGGTGTTCGGTCTGACCTTCGGGTCGGCGGTGCAGACGGGGTACGAGAAGGTCTGGGAGCTCTCCACGGCGCGCTGGCACCAGGTGTGGCGGCACGTGGTGTGGCTGGCGGTCCTGGTCGGGTTCCTCGTCGCCTTCGTCAACACGCAGGTCCGCGCCCAGTCCGTCCTCGACACGATCCTGGTGACCTCGGCCGACGTCGTCGTCACGTTCCTGTTCTTCTGGTGGTCCCAGCGGCTGCTCCTCGCGGGACGGGTCCGCTGGCGGGCACTGATCCCCGGCTCGGTCGCGACCTCGCTCGGGCTGCTCGGCCTGCGGGGCTTCTCCCGGCTGGTGTTCTCGCCGCTGATCGCGTCGAACGCCGTCACGTACGGCCCGTTCGGCACGGTCCTCGTCCTCCAGTCGTGGCTGGTCGGGGTGGGTTTTGTCGTCTACGGCGGGGCGCTGGTGGGGCGGATCTACCACGAGTACGTGTTCGTGCGGCGGATGGCGCGGGAGCCGGAGGGCCTGCGGGAGGAACACGACGGTTCCGGCGGAGGGGACGGACCGGTACGGTGATCGTCCCCGTGTGAGCCGCCGCTGTCTCCGCGCCCCCCGTCCGCCGGAGACCCGCCCCCATGACCTCGCCGATCGCCGCCCCCGCCCTCGTACCCCGCAAGGCGTGGGCGACCGATCTGCCGGTCCTGCTGATCGCGGTCGTGTGGGGCGCCAGCTACCTGGCGGCCAAGGGTGTCACCACCCCGGCGACCGTCGTCGCGGTCCTGGTGCTGCGTTTCGCGGTGGTCCTGCCCGTCCTGGCCGTCGCCGGGTGGCGGCGGCTGCGGGCGCTGACGGCGGCGCAGTGGCGCGGCGCCGGCGTGCTGGGGCTGATCATGAGCGGGATCTTCCTGCTGGAGACGTACGGCGTCGTGCACACCTCGGCGACCAACGCGGGGCTCATCATCAGCCTCACCATGATCTTCACGCCGCTCGCGGAGTCCGTGGTCACCCGGACCCGCCCGCCGGGGTCCTTCGTGGCCGCCGCCGGGCTCTCGGTCGCCGGGGTGGTGCTGCTGACCCAGGGCGGCGGCTTCACCGCGCCCTCGGCGGGCGATCTGCTGATGCTGCTGGCCGCGCTCGCCCGTACCGTCCATGTGCTGGCCATGGCGCGGATCAAGGCGGTGCGCACCGCCGATTCACTGTCGCTCACCACCGTCCAGCTCGGCGGTGCGGTCGCGGTCTTCGCCGTCCTGGCCTCGGTGCCGGGCACGGGCCCTTCGCCCTGGTCGGTGGCCGCCGGTTTTGACGCGGGCGACTGGGCGGCGCTGCTGTTCCTGTCGGTGTTCTGCACACTCGCCGCGTTCTTCGTACAGATGTGGGCGGTACGGCGCACCTCGCCGTCGCGGGTGAGCCTGCTGCTCGGTACGGAACCGCTGTGGGCCGCCGCCACCGGGATCGCCCTCGGCGGTGAGCACCTGGGCGTGCTCGGCGCGCTGGGCGCCGGGCTGGTCCTGGCGGGCACGGCCTGGGGGCGCGGGGCCGCCGACCGCGGCCAGGGCGTGTCCGCGAAGTCGGGTCGCTCGCCCGACGAGCCGGACACCACTTCGCGGACACGCCCTGGGGCGTCCTTTACGTCTCGGTGCGGCGCGCCTGGTGGCGACGGGCCTTGAGGCGGTTGCCGCACGTGGTCATGGAGCACCACCGGGCGGTGTTGGAGCGGCTGCGGTCGAGCAGGAAGAGGGCGCACTCGTCGTTGGCGCAGGGGCGCAGCCGCCCCGGCATCCGCTGGGACAGCGCGGCCCAGGCCAGCACGATCCGGGCGGGGAGCGCGCGCTCCGGGGGCGCGTACAGCTCCCACCGCAGGCCGTCGCCGTCGATCACCGGGTGCTGGCCGACGTCCGCCAGCACCGCGTTGAGGATCCCGGCGGGCTGCTGACCGCGTACCACCGCCTGGAGGTCCCGGCGCACCGCCCGCAGCGCGGCCAGTTCCGCGGCGCCGCCGGTCCCGCCGCCGTGCGCCGTCAGCCACGCGCCGGCCGCGGAGTCCTCCGCGAGCAGGTCCACCGTGCTGCCGTCGACCACGGGCGTGGTGTTGAGCAGTTCGACTATGACGCTCTCCTCCATGCCGCCACTCTCCTCCTGTCCGGCTCTCTCCGGCTCCGCCGACTTCTCGCTAACCACCTTACAAGCTTGACACGGTTAGCACCGCCTGCTTGGCTGAACTAACCAGCTTGAACTACATAGGAGGTTAGTCATGTCCCCCGTGCATCACCGCACCCTCGACGTCGACGGCCGGAAGGTCTTCTACCGCGAGGCGGGCGATCCCACCGCGCCCACCGTCGTACTCCTGCACGGCTGTCCGGCGAGTTCCTTCATGTACCGCGACCTCATCCCGCTGCTGGCCGACCGCTACCACGTCGTGGCCCCCGACCTGCTGGGCTACGGCTACAGCGACGCGCCGCCGGTCGAGGAGTTCGACTACACCTTCGACGCCCTGGCCGACTCGGTCGAGGGCCTCCTGCGCGCGACCGGCACCGAGCGGTTCGCGATGTACGTCCAGGACTACGGCGCGCCGGTGGGATGGCGGCTCGCGCTGCGCGACCCGTCCCGGATCACCGGGATCGTCACGCAGAACGGCAACGCGTACGTGGAAGGCTTTGTGGAGCCGTTCTGGAAGCCCCTCTGGGAGTACGCCGCCGACCCCACCGAGGAGAAGGCCGCCCCGCTGCGCGAGGGGCTGACCCTGGAGCAGATCCGGTGGCAGTACACCCACGGCGTGCCGGACGTGAGCCTGGTGAACCCCGACGCGTGGGCGCACGACCACGCCATGGTCAACCGCCCCGGCAACCCCGAGGTGCAGCTCAAGCTCTTCCGGGAGTACCCGACGAACGTCGCCCTGTACGAGGACACGCACGCGTACTTCCGCTCCTCGCAGGTCCCGCTGCTCGCCGTCTGGGGCCGCAACGACGAGATCTTCGGCCCGGACGGGGCGCGGGCCTTCGCCCGCGACCTGCCGGACGCGGAGATCCACCTCCTGGACGGCGGCCACTTCCTGCTGGAGAGCGAACTCACCGCCGTCGCCGCGCTGATGACGCCGTTCCTGGACCGCGCGTTCGGCTGAGAAACGCCGCGCGATCCCCCGGCGGCGGAGTGAGAACGGAGCGGGGCACGAATCTACAACACTGTAGAAGTTTGCCGCCGTACCCCGGGCCGCGCCCCGGTGACCCTGGTTAGGATGCCCCGGCACCAGGTCGCCTGGCGCGGCAGCGTGGGAGGAGGCCGTTTCGTGGTCGGGAACGCCGGAAACACCGTGAACGCCGGGAACGGAAACACCGTGAACGCCGGGAACGGGAACACCGGGAACACCGGGAACGCGGACAACGTCGAGAAGACCGACGAACGCGGGCAGGAGTCCCGTACCCGCAGGCGGGGCCAGGGCCAGCTCGAAGCGCAGGTGCTCGCCGTGCTCGGCTCCGCGACCGGCCCGGTGGCCGCCACCTGGGTGCAGGAGCGGCTGGACGGCGACCTCGCGTACACGACCGTGATCACCATCCTCACCCGCCTCCTCGACAAGCGGGCCGTGACCCGCACCCGGTCGGGCAGGTCCTTCCTCTGGACCCCGGTCGCCGACGGGGCCGGGCTCACCGCGTTGCGGATGCGAAGGCTCCTCGACGAGCGGGACGACCGGGACGCGGTGCTCGCCGGCTTCGTCTCGGCCCTCTCCCCCCACGACGCGCGGGTGCTGCGCGCCCTCCTCGCGGACGCGGGCCCGGAATCCGGCGGGGCGCCCGACGACGGCGCGGAAAGCTGACCTGCGGCTTCTACACGCCTGTAGAGTCGGTCCGTCGCAGACAGCGACGGCCGGCCCGGAGGACGGACCGGACGGGGAGCGGGGCACGGAGGACCAGGTGGGGACGGAAACCAGGAGGCGGCGGCCCGGCGCCGCGAGCAGTGGCCATCGCAGAGGCGCCCGGACGGGCCGGACCAGGCTCACCCGGCGCGGCCGCGTGGCCGTCTGGGTCTGCGGCGCTCTGGCCGTGACGGCCCTGGGGGCGGGCGGCGCGGGCACCTGGATCTACCAGCGCCTCGACGGCAACATCCACGGCGCGGACATCGACGGCAAGATCGGCGGCGGCCGGCCGGTCAATTCCAGCCCCGGCTCGCAGAACATCCTGGTCGTGGGCTCCGACTCGCGTACGGGCGCCAACGCGAAGTACGGCAGCGACCTCACCACCATGCAGTCCGACACGCTGATGGTGCTGCACATCGCCGCGAACCGGGACTGGGCCACCGTCGTCTCCCTGCCGCGCGACTCCTGGGTCACCATCCCCGCCTGCGACCGCGGGAACGGCAGCGAGTCGGGTCTCCACCACTTCAAGATCAACGAGGCGTTCGCCATCGGCGGGACGAGCGGGGACGTGGCCGGGGCCGCCGCCTGCACCATCAGGACCGTGGAGCGCAACACCGGGCTGCGCATCGACCACTTCATGTCGGTCGACTTCCAGGGCTTCAAGGGCATGGTCAACGCGCTGGACGGCATCGAGGTCTGTCCGGAGACCGCGATCCACGACAAGAAGGCGCACCTCGACCTGGAGGCCGGCTGCCAGACCGTGCGCGACGAGAAGGCGCTCGGGTACGTCCGTACGCGCTACAGCGTCGGGGACGGCTCCGACCTGGGCCGCATCGGCAGGCAGCAGGAGTTCATGGAGGCCGTGGCCGCCAAGGCGCAGAAGAAACTGACCAGTCCGAAGGCGCTGTACGGATTCCTGGACTCGGCCACCAAGTCGCTGACGACCGACGAACCGCTCGCCGGGATCAAGCCGCTGTACGCCCTCGCCTCCGAGATCAAGGGCATCCCCAAGGACCGGCTGGCCTTCCTGACCGTACCGAACTACCCGCGCGAGGCGGACGTGCCGGCCGACCGGGCCAATGTGGTGTGGCAGTACCCGCAGGCGTCCGACCTCTTCACCTCCCTGGCCCGGGACAAGGAGGTCAGCAAGAAGAAGCTGGAGGCGGCCGCCAAGACCCCGCTCTACGCCCACACGGTCCGCGTCCAGGTCCTCAACGGCACAGGCACGGCGGGGAGGGCCGCCGCCGTCGCCGAGACCCTCCGTACGGCCGGCTTCACCGTCGCCTCCATCGGCAACGCCCCGGAGACCACGGCCAGGACGTCGGTCGAGTACCCCGGCGACCTCGGCCCCCAGGCCCGGGTCCTCGCCTCGCGCCTGCCGGACGCCACCGCCCGGGAGTCCGCACAGGCCGCGCCGGGCGTCGTGACCCTCACCGTGGGGACGGATTTCACGGACGTCCGGTAGGGAGTGCCGGGCCGACCGGTCCGTGCTGGACGCCACATTGCTTTATTTTGCGACTCCTTTACTATTGAGCGACGTGGGACGGCGTGGCCGTCCCGCCCCGCATCGTTGGTCAGCGTAAGGAGCTGCGGTCCCCCCATGGGTGAACCTCCCAGTACGAGCCGTGCCATTCCCGTCCCGCCACACCCGGGGCCGGAGGTGGCACGGTGACCGAAGTGCTCCTGCTGTTGCTCGCTCTCGCGCTGACGTTCGCCTGCGCGGTTTTTGTCGCCGCCGAGTTCTCCCTCACCACCGTCGAGCGCGGTGAGCTGGAGCGCGCCACCGCGGCCGGCGAGCGCGGGGCCGCGAGCGCCCTGGCCGCCGCCAAGCGTCTGACGTTCCAGCTCTCCGGTGCCCAGCTGGGCATCACGGTGACCTCGCTGGTCATCGGCATGCTCGCCGAGCCGTCGCTGGCCGTGCTGCTGCGCGGCCCCCTGGAGGCCGTGGGGCTGCCCGGGGGCGCGGTGTCCACCGTCGCCACCCTGCTCGGCGTGGTGGTGTCCACGGTCGTGCTGATGGTGATCGGCGAGCTGGTCCCGAAGAACTGGGCCATCTCCCGCCCCCTGGCCGTCGCGAAGGTCGTGGCGGGACCGCAGCGCGCCTTCACCGCCGCCTTCGGCCCCCTGATCCGCCACCTCAACAACACCGCCAACCGGCTGGTGCGGCGCTTCGGCCTGGAGCCCGCCGAGGAGCTGGCCTCCGCCAGGACACCCGAGGAACTGGTCGCCCTGGCCCGGCACTCGGCGCGCGAGGGGGCCATCGAGGCGGACTCCGCCGAGCTGTTCGTACGGACCCTGCACCTCGCCGACCTGTCGGCGGAGAACGTGATGACGCCGCGCGTGGACGTCCGGGCGCTGGAGGCGCACGCCACCGCGTCGGACGCGGCGCGGCTCACCCTGGCCACCGGCCTCTCCCGCTTCCCCGTCTACCGGAACAGCCTGGACGAGGTGATCGGCACGGTCCACATCCGGGACGTCCTCGCCCTGGACGAGACCCTGCGCGACCGCACCCCGGTCACCGCGCTGGCGACGAAGCCGCTGCTCGTCCCCGACTCCCTGCCGGTCGACCGGCTGCTGCGGCGACTGCGCCAGGCGCGCACGATGGCGGTGGTGATCGACGAGTACGGCGGGACCGCCGGGGTCGCCACCGTCGAGGACATCGTGGAGGAGGTGGTCGGGGAGGTACGGGACGAACACGACCCGGACGAGACCCCGGGCCTGGTCCCCGTCACGGCGGGCCCAGAGGGCCGCAGCGTGTGGGAGGCCGACGGCAGCCTCCGGCTCGACCAGCTCGGCGAGATCGGCTTCACCGCCCCCGAGGGGCCGTACGAAACGCTCGCGGGCCTGCTCGCGACCCGTCTTGAGCGGCTGCCCGTAGCGGCCGACCGGCTGGACGTGGACGGCTGGCGGTTCGCCGTCCTGCGCGTCGAGCACCACCGGGCCGACCGGGTACGGATCACCTCCCCGCTCCCCGCCGCGCTGACGGAGGACGCCCGATGACCGGCCTGCAACTGACCATCGGCGCGCTGACCCTCCTGACGAACGCGTTTTTTGTCGGGGCGGAGTTCGCCCTGATCTCGGTGCGGCGCAGCCAGATCGAACCGGCGGCCCTCAAGGGCGGCCGGCGCGCGAAGACCACGCTGTGGGGCTTGCAGCACCTCTCCGCGGCCATGGCCACCGCCCAGCTCGGCATCACGATCTCCTCGCTGGTCCTGGGCGCGGTCGCCGAGCCGGCCATCGCGCACCTGCTGGAGCCGCCGTTCGAGGCGGTCGGGGTGCCCGAGGCGCTGATCCACCCGATCGCGTTCGTGGTCGCGCTGACCCTCGCGACGTATCTGCACATGCTCATCGGCGAGATGGTGCCGAAGAACATCGCGCTGGCGGCGCCCGCGCCGACCGCGCTGCTGCTCGCGCCGCCGCTGATCGCCCTCACCCGGGCGCTGCGGCCGGTGATCTTCGGGATCAACGCGTTCGCGAACCTGCTGCTGCGGCTGCTCGGGGTCGAGGCCAAGGACGAGGTGACGTCCGTCTTCACGGACGACGAACTCGCCCGGCTGGTCAAGGACTCGAGCGAGGCGGGGCTGCTGGACCCGGCGGACGGTGAGCGGCTGCGGGACGCCCTGGAGCTGGGCACCCGGCCCGCCGGCGAGGTGATGGTCCCGCTGGGCAGGACCGTCATGGTGGACCACGGGATCACCCCGCAGCAGCTGGAGCGGACGGCCGCGTCGTCCGGCTTCTCGCGGCTGCCGGTCACCGGCCCCGACCGTACCGTCCTCGGCTACCTGCACATCAAGGACGCCCTCGGCGCGGCCGACCGGACGCGGCCCTTCCCGCGCTCCGCCCTGCACACCATGGTCAGGGTCGAGATCGACACCCCGCTCGACGACACGATGACCGCGATGCGCGCCGCCGGCACGCATCTGGCCGCGGTCACCGGCGACCGGGGAACCGTCATCGGCTTTGTCACCATGGAAGACGTCCTGGACGAACTGGTCGGTCCCGCCGCCGGTGTCCAGGCAGCCGCCGGCTGACCGGGAGAACCGGACACGGCGGCAGAGGAGCGACCGGTGCCCCGCCCCGGGCACCGGCCGCTCCTCGTCCGCGTCCGTAATGGGTACCGCATTCGCGCCGGGAAGGGAACACGTCGGCCCGGAGCCGAAGGCGACGACTCGGTAACGGAGCGGAGCCGTCCGCGCGCCGGATCCGGCGCGCGGGGCCTGTCGCGAACGCCGCACCCCATTTCAGGGCTTGCGGGCCACGCCCACGTAGCAGGCCGCTTCCTTGTCGGTGGACCCGTCCTGGCCGTCGCCCGGGTCGGGACGCCACCGGTGGGACGCGGTGATCCCCGGGTCCAGCAGGTCCCAGCCGTCGAAGAAGCGGGCGATCTCCTCGCGCGTACGGGCCTGTCCCGGCGTACCGGAGGCGCGGTAGGCCTCGGTGAGGCGCGCGATGCCCTCGGGGTCGAACTCCGTCGTCACGTGGGCGATCGCGAGCGTGCTGCCGGAGGGCAGCGCGGCCTTGAGGTGGTCCACCAGGTCGTGGGCGCCGTGGTCGTCGGTCACGAAGTGCAGCAGCGCGTTGAGGCTGAGGGCGACCGGCCGGGTGAGGTCCAGCGTCGTACGGATCTCGTCGGCGGCCAGCAGCGCCTCGGGCGCGGTGACGTCCGCTTCCACGTACGCGGTACGCCCGGCCGGATGACTGTGCAGGAGTGCGCGGGCGTGCGCCAGCACGATCGGGTCGTTGTCCGTGTAGACGACACGCGCGTGCGGGACCTCCGCCTGCGCGACCTCGTGCAGGTTGGGTGACGTGGGGATACCGGTGCCTATGTCGAGGAACTGGTCCATCCCCGAGCGTGCGAGGAACCGCACGGAACGGTGCATGAAACGCCGGTTGATCCGCGCGGTCGCCAGGATCGAGGGGAAAGCGCTCATCGCGCGCGCCGCCCCCTCCCGATCGGCCGGGAAATTGGTCGTCCCGCCCAGGTAGTAGTCGTACATCCGGGCTGAATGCGCCCTGTCCAGCTCCAGGTCCACCGTGCTGCCGTCCGCCACCGCACGCCCCGCTTCCCACGTCCGCCCACTAGGAGGAACCACGGTACGAGACGCGTCAACTCCCCCTGCGCGGAGGGTGACGCGCAGAAAGTTTTTCGCCGAACCACTCCACCGCCACCACAGACATCCGGTTGACTGACCCCCGGAAGGAAATCCCTTCCTGACGGGGAAGTACCGAAAGGGCGGCACCTGATGGCCCGTGACAGCGACGGGGCCCTGGGCGTGGAGGTACGCGACCCGGCTCGGCCGGATCCGCGCGACCCGGCGGGACCGGATCGGACCGCGCCCGGCGTACGCCGGCACACGGACCGTTCCAGCCGCCGACTGGCCCTGACGTTCGACGCCTTCGCCGCCCACCACCACCGGCTGTGGCTGCGGTACGCCCACACCCAGGTCGGTTCCCGGCCCGCCGCCGAGAGGGTGGTCGAGTCGGCCTGCGCCCGGCTGCTGGAGCTCTGGCCGCACGTCCTGCTCCAGGAGTCCGTGTCGCAGTACGCCTGGGCGGTCCTCAAGGAGGAGGTCGCCCGGCGGCAGGACGCGCACGACGGACCGTCCGCCCTCGTCGACACCGCGGCGTTCGACGCGGCCGCCCGCAAGCTCCTCCAGCACGGGACACCCGATCAGTTCACGGTCCTGGAGAACGAGATCGGCCTGTACGGCGCCATCTCGCGGCTGCCCGAGCGGCAGTACGACGTCGTCGTGCTGCGCTACGTGCTGCGCGTCCCGGACGAAGTGGTCGCCGAGTACCTGGGCATCGAGGTGCCGACCGTCCGCTCGCACGTACGACACGCACGGCGACGGCTGGCCAGGGAGTTGGGACCCGCCCGGTGAGGGGCACCGAAGGCGCCCCGGTCGAGCTGCTGCTGGACGACGCGGAGGTCCTCGCGGGCACCTACGACAACTACGACACCGACAGCGCGCTGCGGCGTGCCGCCGCGCGGGCCGGGGAGCGGGCGGAGGCCGCCTCGCGGCCCCCCGGGAGCGGTGCCACGGCGCACGAACAGGCCGCCCGCGACCTGGACCTGGCCGTCGCGCTGGTCCTGAACGCCCCCGAGGCGGCCGGCTGCCTGGCCCAGCTGGTCGACCACGACCGGATAGACCCGCAGGGCGCCGTCGTCTTCGCCGCGCTGCTGCATCTGACGGGGCACCGGGACGCGGCCCAGTTCTGGTGGCAGTTCGCCGCGGGCGGCGGCAACCGGACGGCGGCGTTCTGTCTCTTCCTCGCCCACCAGCAGCGTGCCGAGTTCCGGGACGCGGCCCACTGGCGCGCCGAGTCCCGCAGGCTGGCCGAGCCCCGCCCCACCCCCGCGGACGCCGCGCCGTCCCCGGTCCCTTCGCTGTCCTCGCTGCTGCCCGAAGCCGTCCTCCACGACCTCATCGGCCAGTGCCACCGGGGCAGGCATCCCACGCTGCCCGCCGCGCTGGAGGCCGTCGTCAACCGGCTGCGCGTCGACAGCGCGGACGAGGACTACGGCGAGGTGCCGCAGCCCGACGAGACGCTGGTCACCTGGCCGGTCACCCAGCCGGCCACCCAGCCGCTCGCCCGGTCCGTCACCCGGCCGGGAACGGCGGCGGCCCGGCCGCGCTGAGCATGCGCGGTGCGGCGAGAACCCCTCGTATGCCGGTCCCGGATGGCGCAATCTCCGCACCAGGGCATTTCATGTAACAAAGCGTGCGCCGTAAGTGGTCGCACGGTGACCACCTGGGTGTGTGCCCGCCCGTGGAGTTCGGCAGAGGGAGCCGCGCCATGTCTCTTGACCCCCACCTCGATTCCGCCACCGAGGATCGCGACGAGAGCCGTCCGCGTCCGCCGGACGATGCCGCTCTCGCCGCCCTCACCGGCCTGACCGACACCGAGACCCTGTCCATGGAGCCCGGTCAGGAGCCGATACGGACCCTGCTCTGGACAGCCGCGACCGCCCGGCCGCTGGAGGAGGTCGCCGCGCTGGTCAGTCTGCTGCGGCGGACCGGTGAGGTGCCCAGCCCCGGCGACGAGGCGCTGCGGGCCGCCGCGGTGGCCCGTCCCCTGGAGGAGGTCATGCAGCTGGTCGCCCTGCTGCACGAGCCTCCCCACGAGTTCGACGAGGCCGACACGACGCTGCGCGCGGCGGCCGTGGGCAGGCCGATCGAGGACGTGGCCGAGCTGGTGAGCATCTTCGGCGGCGACGAGAGCGAGACCGCCAGGTTCATGGGGAGTCCCAGGCCCACGGCGGACGCCGTGGAGACGGACGCCACGGAGGCCGCTGACGACGCGGACGGGGACGACGGGCAGGAGGCTCCGGTGCGGGCGGTACGCCCGGCGGGGATCGCGGCGGCGTTCAGCCGCCCCGCCTCTGCCCCGGACCGGGCCCAGGTCCCGGCGGCAGCGGGTGCCCGGCCGCGTCGCCGGACGGGCAAGGCCGCCGTCCCCGCCCCCACCTCCGCACTGCGGTCGGTGCTGCGCTGGCCGGCCATGGCGGTGCTGCTCGTGTGCGCGGTGCTCCACCTGCCCACGGACTACACCCGTCTGGGTTCCGGCAGCGTCGCCGACGTGCTGGCCCTCGCGCTCACCGTGGTGTGTGTGGTGAGCGCCCTGTGGCTGGCGGTGCGGGACACCGTGCGCCTCTGGGTGGCGAGTGCCTCGGCGGCCCTGGCGGTGGTGATCGCGCAGGCCGTCTCGGCGGTCGCCGGCATGGACCTGCTGTCGAGCAGCGTGGGCAGGTTCCCGGGGGCCTCCGTGGTGGCGGTGGTGTGTGCCGTCGCCGCCGTGGCCCTCGGCGGTACGGCCCTGACGCTCCGCCGGCAGGCGGGGGCCGCTCGCGCGTAGCCGGGAGTTCCGCACGGGCCGCGCCCGTCCACGTACCGGATCTCCCGGCCCGTGGGCGGGCGCGGCCGTGGTGGTACGTACCCCTGCCGTGACCCTGCCGCGGCGGCTCGTACACCTGGGTCCGCTCTCCCCTACGAGCCCGCCGCCGCCTTCTTCTTCCGGTGTCCGACGATCACGTCGGTCACCGCCACGACGAGGGCCGCCAGCGCGAAGGCCACCGACACGACCAGGCCGTGGTCGTACGCCGACGCCCAGCCGTCCCGGGGGACCTGCGCGAAGAAGACGGAGCCGATGGCGGCGATACCGATCGAGGAGCCCACCCGCTGGCCCGTCTGGAGTGTGCCGCCCGCGCTGCCCGCGCCGGCGACCGGCACCTCGGCGAGGGTGAGGGTCTGGTTCGGCGAGATGACCAGGCCGCTGCCGAGACCGGCGAGCAGCAGGGGCCCGGCCATCGCCCACCCCGCGTGGTGGCCGGGGACCAGATGGACGGCGAGCACGGTGAGCGCCAGCCCGGCCACCACCATGGTCAGCCCGACGACGATCAGCGACCGGCCGAAGCGGCCGACCAGCCGTCCGCCGATGCCCGCCGACACTCCGGAGCCCAGGGCGAAGGGGGTGATGGTCAGTCCGGCCAGGAGCGCCGAGTAGTGCAGTCCGCTCTGGAGGAAGAGTGTGGTGATGAAGAAGATCGAGGTGAAGCCGCCGAAGTAGAACAGGATCATCAGACAGCCCAGCCAGAACGAATGGATACGGAAGAGGGCCAGGTTCAGGACCGGCTGGGTGCCGCCCTTCCTGCTGTGGGCCTCCCACCGTACGAAGGCCGTCAGCAGCGCGCCGGCGACCACCACCAGCAGCCACTTGCTGTTCCCGTGCCACTCGCGTGACTCCACGAAGGGCAGCAGGAGAGCCACCACCCCCGAACCGAGCAGCAGCACGCCGACCGGGTCGAGGTCGCGGATCCGGACGTGGCCCGCCGCCGGGGTGTCGGGCAGCAGACGGTGGGCCAGCAGAAGGCAGACGGCCCCCAGTGGCAGGTTGACGTAGAACACCCACCGCCAGCCGTCGTGCGCGCCGGCCGCCTGGATGATCAGCCCGCCGAGCAGGGGGCCGACGGCGGTGGAGATCCCGACGACCGTGCCGAACATGCCGAAGGCACGGCCGCGTTCCCGGCCGGAGAACATCTGCTGGATCAGGGCGGACACCTGGGGGGCGACGACACCGCCCGCGGCTCCCTGGATCAGCCGGGCGGTCACCAGCCACCCGCTGGACTGCGCGGCGCCGCAGGCCGCCGACGCGAGGACGAAGAGGGTGAGGCCCACCATGAACACCGGACGCCTGCCCCGGGCGTCGCCGAGGCGGCCCGCGGGGATCAGGAAGAGGCCGTAGACCAGGGCGTATCCGGAGACGACCCACTGGAGATCGGACTCGGGGGCGCCGAGCCCCTCCCGGATCGACGGCAGCGCGACATTGACGATGGACACGTCGAGCAGGGTCATGAAGGCCGCGACAAGACAGACGGCGAGCGCCTTCCAGCGCCGGGGGTCGGGGGGCTGCGAGGACACGGAGCCGTCTTCCTCTCTCTGGGCGTCCCCCCACGGGCAGGTCCGCCCATCATGCGGCCGGGCGGCGTCCCGGCACACGGCACCTCGCCGTGGGGGGCGCGTGACGAATCCTCACCACCCCGGCCGCACGGCCGCCCGGCGAAAACGGCCGGGCACGGGTCCCTCGCGTCGCGAACGCGAGGGGCCCGTGCCCGGGGAACCGCCTCCTGCTGGGTGTTACGCCGGGTCAGGCGACGCTGACGGCGCTCCACGCGGCGCCGACGGCCTTGTACTCGGCGCTGGTCGTGCCGTACAGCGCGCCGGCCGCGCTCAGCGTCGCGGTGCGCGCCTTCGCGTAGTTGGTGCTCGACGTCATGTACGTGGTGAGCGCCTTGTACCAGATCTGGATGGCCTTGTCCCGGCCGATGCCGGTGACCGTCGATCCGTTGGACGTGGGGCTGTTGTAGCTCACGCCGTTGATGGTCTTCGCGCCGCTGCCCTCGGACAGCAGGTAGAAGAAGTGGTTGGCCGGGCCCGAGGAGTAGTGGACGTCGAGGTTCTTCAGGGTCGACGACCAGGCGTCCTTGGAGGCGCCGTCCTTGCTCGGCTTGTCCTGGTAGCGCAGCGGCGTGCCGTTGCCGTTGATGTTGATCTTCTCACCGATGAGGTAGTCCCCCGGGTCGGTGGAGGTGTTGGAGTAGAACTCGACCGCGGTGCCGAAGATGTCGGAGGTGGCCTCGTTGAGACCGCCGGACTCCGCCGAGTACGTCAGCTTCGCCGTGGCCGCGGTGAGGCCGTGGCTCATCTCGTGGGCGGCGACGTCGATCGACGTCAGCGGGTTGGCGTTGCCCGAGCCGTCGCCGTACGTCATGCAGAAGCAGCTGTCGTCCCAGAACGCGTTCACGTAGCTGTTGCCGTAGTGGGCGCGGGAGTAGGACGCGACACCGTTGTTCTTGATGCCGTTGCGGCCCAGGACGTTCTTGTAGAAGTCCCAGGTCTCGGCCGCGCCGTAGGCGACGTCCACGGCGGCGGTCTGGCGCCCGCCGCTCCAGACGTCGTCGGCGTCGGTGAAGAGGGTGCCGGTGCCCGACGTCTTCTGGTTCAGGTCGTACGTCTTGTGGCCGCCGCGCGCGCCGTCGGTGAGGTTGTACGTGGTGCCGCTCTTGGTCGTCGTGAGCGGCACGGTGCCGTTGTACTTGCCGGTGCCGGTGCCCGTCTCGATGGCCTCGTCCCGGAACAGCTCCTTGCCGGTGGCCGCGTCGGTGACGACGTGCAGTTCGCTCGGGGTGCCGTCGGGCTGGAAGCCCTTGACGACGGTCTCCCAGGCGAGGACGGGCTTGCTGTCGGCCGCCCAGACGACCTTGCGGGGCGCGGTGCCCGTCTCGGCCTTGGCGGTCTTCTCCGCGGAAGCGGCCTTGAGCGCGGTCGACTTGGCGCCGGAGGCGGTGACCGCCGCGTCGGTGGTGGCCACGGCTATCTTGGCCGAGGTCGCCTTGGTGACGGTCTGCTTGCCGGCCGGGCTCTCGTGGACGACGAGGTCGCCGCCGAGCACGGGCAGGCCCGCGAAGGTCCGCTCGTACCGGGTGTGCACGGTGCCGTCGGCGTCCTTGATGACGTCCCTGACGACCAGCTTCTCCTGCGCGCCGAGACCGAGAGTCTTGGCCTCGCTCGCCGTGTCCGCCTGGGCGGACTGGATGGCGGTCACACGCTGGGCGGCGGTGAACGCCACGGCGACGGCGCCGCTGTCACGGGCGGCGTCGGGCTGGGCGACGGCCGGGCCGCTCTGGAAGGCGACGGCCACCATCGCGGCGGAGGCGACGAGCGCGCCGACGCGGACGGCGTTCTTGCGGGGGGTGGAAGCTACGAGTCTCACTCAGTCTCCAAGAGTGTCGGGCCACCGGTCGGCGGCCCTTGTGGGGGTGCGGCGGCGGCCGTGGGGTGGGCCGCCTTCCTGCTGATGGAGCTACACGTGGGTGCCACGTGGACCCACCGCACGGTCTACGCGCGGTGAGCCGTCCAGAGAGTGACATCGAAGAGGCTCGTTCGGACAGATACGAAACGAGGATTTGACCTTGTGTTGTCAGTTACATGCCACATACGGAGATCAAACGGACGTCCTGACAAGCGAATTGGGCGGCTCCCCCGAGGGGGGAGCCGCCCAACAGGGACGTGCGGAGGTCAGTGGGCGATGCTGTCGATCAGCTCGCGCGCGCCCTGTCGCAGGAGCGCGACCGCCACGGATGTACCGAGAGTCGCCGGATCCAGCCGGCCTGCCCACTCGTGGGCGTTGAGGACCGTTTTGCCGTCGGGGGTGAACACGCGGGCCCGCAGCGAGAGTTCGCCGCCGCGCCCGGCCTTCGCGTACCCGGCGATCGGGCTGTTGCAGTGGCCCTGGAGGACGTGGAGGAACATCCGCTCGGCGGTGGCCTCCCGGTACGTGTCCGGGTCGCCGAGGTCGCTGACCGTGTCGATGAGCTCCGTGTCGCCCTGGCGGCACTGGAGGGCGAGGATGCCCGCGCCGATCGGGGGGCACATCGTGTCGGGCGACAGGATCTCGGTGATGACGTCCTCGCGGCCGATCCGGCGGAGGCCGGCGGCGGCGAGGAGCAGCGCGTCGGCCTCGCCCGCGGCGAGCTTCTCCAGCCGGCGGTTGGCGTTGCCCCGGAACGGGACGCACTCCAGGTCCGGGTGGGACGCGGCGAGTTGGGCGACGCGGCGGACCGAGGACGTACCGATCCTGGTGCCGGCGGGCAGCTCGTCGAGCGTGAGGCCGCCGGGGTGGATGAGCGCGTCCCGGATGTCGTCCCGGCGCAGGAAGGCGGCGAAGACGGTGCCGGCCGGCAGCGGCCGGTCCGCGGGCACGTCCTTCACACAGTGCACGGCCAGGTCCGCCTCACCGTTGAGCAGGGCCGCGTCGACCTCCTTGGTGAACGCCCCCTTGCCCTCGACCTGGGACAGATCTCCCATCCACTTGTCGCCGGTGGTCTTGACCGGGACGACCTCGGTGGCGATACCGGGGTGGAGCAGGCCCAGTTCGGCACGGACTCGCTCCACCTGGGCGAGGGCCATGGGCGAGTCGCGGGAGACGATACGGATCAGCGCGGGAGCGGACATGGGACCACGATAGGCCGTCGCGGACGCCCCTCGTAACCGAACTTCTGTACCCACCGCCCCAAGCGCCCAAACAACAAGGACCGTCACGGCGGCTCCGCAGGTCACGCGCGTGACGGCGCCCGCGCCGGGTCAGACGACCTTTCTGCGGACCAGATGACCCAGCACCAGTGCGCCGGGGACCAGGGGCAGCCAGACCGTGATGATGCGGAAGCCGAGGACGGCCGAGGTGGCCACGGCGACCGACGCGCCCGCTGTCACCAGCGCGACGACCAGGGCGGCGTCCACCGAGCCGATGCCGCCCGGGGTCGGTACGGCGGCCGCCGCCACGCTCGCCGCGAGGTAGGCGATGGCCACGTGGATCGCCGGTACGGGCACGTGGAGCGCCAGCGCCACCGCGACCAGCCCGGCCGCCTGGAGGGCGGGGAAGGCGAGCGAGCCGCCCCACAGGGCCAGCGCGCGGGCCGGCCTGGTGTGCAGGCCGCGCGCCTCGGTCAGCGCGACGCGCAGGAAGTCGCGGACGAGGCGGCGCAGCGGCCGTACGGCGAAGAGCGCGAGGGCCACCGCGCCGAGCACCGCGCCCGCCGCCGCGGCGAGGGCCGGCCCGGCCCCGTCCGGGACGAGGCCGTCCAGCCGCAGCGCCCGGGGAAAGGCCGTCAGCAGGACGGTCAGGAGGACGACCCGCCCGATGGACTCGGCCAGCAGGTACAGCGCGAGGGAGGCGGAGGAGCGGGACAGCGGGAGACCGCAGCGGCGCAGGAAGCGCAGGTTGACGGCGCCCGCGCCGAGCCCGGCGGGCAGCAGGTGGTTGGCCGCGCCGGCGGCGAACTGCGTGGCGAGGAGCCGTCCGGCGGGCAGCCTCTCCAGGACGGTCCCCTGCCGGGTGAAGGACACGGCCACCCAGCCGAGCCCGGTGGCCGTCACGGCGGCGAGCAGCCAGGAGCGGTCGGCCGTGAGGAGTTCCCGGCCTCCGGAGACGATGAGCGGCCAGTGCAGGGCGACCCAGACGCCGACCGCCGCGACCGGCAGGACCATGAGGATCTGACGCAGCGGCAGCCGCCGCAGGAGGCCGCCGGGCGGGACGGACGGGTGAAGTAGGGCCATCGGCTCGGTCGTCCCTGGTCCGTGGTGCGCGGGCACCTGCCGGGAAGTGCTCTCGCCGTGAGTCTCTCAGGTGAGCGCGACGTCCCGGCGTCCTGGGGCGGGCCAGGAGACGACGGACAGGCGCTGTCCCGGTGCGGGACAGCGCCTGGGCCGCCGGCCGGAGGACCGGCTCGGGAAACGATCCGGACCTACGGAGTGATCCGCAGCGCGTCGATCATCCCCACCGCTGTGCTCCTGTTGATGACCTTGAACGTGTGCGTGCCCGACGAGAGTCCGGACTTCTGCCAGACCACTTGTTGGACCTGTCGCGCTCCCGACGCGTTCAGATTCACCGTGGCCTGGAGGACGTTGTCGATATAGACGTCCACCGTCCCCATGTCGCCGTTGCGCTCGGACAGGTACTGGATGCCGGTCCCGGTGAAGGTGTACTGCGCGACCGCGCCCACCGTGTTGCTGTGGTGGGTGTCGTCGTTGTAGTCGCCGTACCCTCGCGGGCTCGTGAGGTGCCAGTTGCTGTCGTACGTCAGCGCGGTGTTGTTGACCATGGGGTTCGACGTGCCGGAGATGCCCAGGGTGGAGGCCGTGCCGCTCAGCGCCTTGGAGCCCTGGTTGACCGTTCCGGTGAGCCGCGTGGTGGTGTAGTTGGACAGCGGCTTGGCGGTGCGCTCGACGACGTAGACCGTGTTGGCCGCCGTCGCGAACGTGATCTCGGCGCTGGTGGCGGTCGTGATGATCGCGTTGTCGGAGACCCGGCGGACCCTGACCTGCTGGGTGCCCCAGGGGTTCACGACGCGGGCGCTGTTGCCGAACTGGCTCTTGACGCCGACGTACTTGACCTCGCCACCTTCACGCTCCGAGCTGACCGTGAAGCCGCCCTTCGCCTGGAGGCTGAACTTGCCGACGAACGTCGAGTCCGTGGGCACGGCGGGAAAGACCCGGATCTTGTCGTTGTACGACTGGAGCAGCGACTCGTTCATCGCGGTCAGGTGCACCCCGAGGTACTCGAAGACACCGTTGGTGTTGGTCGTCATGCCGTTCGGGTAGTTCTGGTACTGCCGCAGCATGGTCTTCATGCCCTGGTAGGTCTGGTCCCCCAGGCCCAGCCGGGCCGCCTGCACGGCGTCGGGCGCCCAGACGTTCCCGTACGGGAAGGGCCGCGCGTTCCAGGTGTTGATCGCCTTCTGCTGGTCGGGGTAGCCGATGCCCGTGAGGTCGTACGGCCAGATCAGCTCGGAGGCGACGTTCTCGTTGTTGCGGGTCTGGGCGATCGGCGGGGTGTGCGGCAGATAGGTGTTGGCGTCCGCCGGGTACGGGATCAGGTTGTCGAGGATCGACTGCCACTGCGGGCGCAGGGTGGCGTCGAGGCCCAGCTGCGACCCCGCCTGGATGGCGAGCGGGAAGAGCATGCGGACGGCCGCGAGGTCGGTGATGGCGTTGGGCACGTTCCAGTACGTCTCGTGCGAGTTGGACGTCGCCACGTAGTACTGGCCGGTGCTCGCGTTGCGGGAGAGCTTCGCCTGGTAGAACTTGACGACCTCGCGCATGAACGGATACGCCGTGTTCCGCAGGTAGTTGGCGTCGTTGGTGTACTTGTACTGGAGGAACATGTTGTACGCGGCCTCGGCGCCGGTCGACCAGATGTTCTTCGTGTAGTCGCTGTTGACCGTGCCGCGCGCGTTGCCGTCCCAGCCCATCGTCTCCGGGACCCAGATGCCGTCCACGCCGTATCTGGTCTGGGTCGCCGACTTCAGCGCGTTGAAGTTGTCGCTGTACAACCGGTTGAACCCGTTGAGCAGATCACTGTGGTTGGACGCCAGGAACGAGTTGTAGACGTCGCGTTGGTTCCAGTACCAGTACGCATTGCTCCACTTCGTCGCGTCCCCGGTCGCCCGGAAGACACCGTTGATGAAGTGGAGGGGCTTGGTGCCGTACCCGCCGGCCGCGATCATGTACGTGCTCAGGTAGTAGATGTTCTCCATGTAGTCCGCGTCCTTGGACCCGTTGGAGTACTGGACGAACGACTTCTGCCAGAACGCGTGCCACCAATTGCGGTAGCTGTTGTACGTGTTGGTGTATCCCGTGCCCTTGACCGCGTTCAGCGCGTTCTTGGCCTGACTGACCGAGTTGTGCGACGGCGCGTTGAGCCGGCTGCTGGCGGTGAACCAGATGGTGTAGCTGGACGACGGGGTGATCGTGAGCCGCACCTTGCGGCCGTCCACGACCTGCGCGGTGTACGGCGCGCCCTCGACGGTCGCCGCCAGGGTGTAGCCGAAGTTCTGCGGGTCGGCCTGACCCCGGCTCAGTCCGGCGCCGGTGGAGTCCGCGTAGGTCGACACCGTCTTCCAGGTGTCGAGGTTCGGCACGTCCCCGCTGTTGCCCAGCGAGGAGACGTCCCAGAGGCTCAGGTCGAGGGAGATGTTCGAGATCCCGCCCCGGGTGTCCTCCACATGGACACCCATGACCTCGGAGTTCGGCGAACCCATCACGGTGACCGTGCGGTTGTTGTCGTACTTGGTGGTGAGCGTCCCGTCGTACAGCGAGAGGCGCTGCTGGTACGTGGAGTAGCCCGAGTCCATCGCGGGGGTGGTCCGCAGGTTGAGCAGGCCGGCACCGAACGCGGTCTGCTGCGAGGTGTCGACCCCGGAGACCTGCATGGTCAGGCCGTTCTCCTGCCACGCCATCGCGCCGGTCCTGCCGTTACCGACCGTCAGGCCCTGCACGGGGCTGGTGTTCGGCCGGTTGTAGACGATGTCGTGCTTGGAGAGATAGCTCGCGTAGTCCACGTCCAGGGCACCGGTCGAGGAGTTGAACGCGGCGTCGGTGGTCGACGCGGAGGCCGGCGCACCGGCGAGACCGCCGAACAGGCTGGCGAGGGCAAGGAGAAAGACGGGTAGTCGGGTGGCTCTCATGGTGTGTCACTCCCACGGGCGGCGAGGGGGAGGTGCGGGGGAACGTGCGGAGAACAGCGGCTGGTGGCGGAACCGGGCGGGGATGGAGGAGCAGCGCGAAGCAGCGACGTGACATGCGCGCAACACGCAGTGAACATCGGAGGTTTCTGGCCGTCAAGAGGTTGCGCACCAGTATTTCCGGCCTTCCCGCCATGGCTGGAGTTCTATTGATCGGACCTCCGCCGAGGACTCCCCCACCGGTCCCACCCGCCCGACCGGGCCGGGCATTCCTGTACGTGAACATCCCGTCCGGACGTGAACTCGGCACGCCCGGTGGAAAACCCGTACTCACCATGGACACGCAAAGGTCCGGACCTGAAGATGGGGGTCCCCACATACCGAGGAGTCGTTCACATGGATAGACGACACCTGCTCGCCGGCGGCGCCGCGCTCGCGGCGGCCGCGACCGTCCTCCCCGCCCCGGCCGCGTCGGCGGCCCCCGCACCCGCCCCCACAGCGGCCGCTCCCTCCCCCCAACTGCCGTCCAGGGCCGCGATCATCAGCGTGCTGCGCCGGGTCGCCGACCAGTGGATCGGCGCGCACGGCAACTCGGGCGACAACGGCTGGGCCAACGCCACCTTCTTCAGCGGTCTGCTCGCCGTGTACCGGCTGACCGGTGAGGCCCGCTACCTCACCTACGCCAGGCGCTGGGCGGAGAAGTACGCCTACGGCCTCAACGGCGGGGTCAACACCCGCCACGCCGACAACCACAACGCGGGACAGGCCTACCTCGACCTGTACGAGATCGAGCCCTCGGCCCAGAAGCTCACGGCCATCGAGGCGTCCCTGCGCCGCATGGTCTACACGGACCAGCCCGCCAAGAACGACGACTGGTGGTGGGACGACGCCCTGCACATGGCGATGCCGCCCTTCGCCCGCCTCGGCAAGCTGCGCAACGACACCCAGTACTGGGAGAAGCTCTACAGCCTCTACCACCACACCAAACACGTCCAGGGAGGCCCGGGTCTGTACGACGCGGCCACCGGCCTGTGGTACCGCGACGACCGCTTCCTGCCCGGCAAGATCGTCTCGCCGGGCGGCAAGCCGGTGGTGTGGTCACGGGGCAACGGCTGGGTGGCCGGCGGCCACGTCAAGACCCTCAAGACCCTGCCCTCCTCCGAACGCCACGTCGCCGAATACCGCACCGCCCTCACGCAGTTGGTCACGGCGGTGGCCAAGGTGCAGCGGACGGACGGCTTCTGGAACGTCAACCTCGCCGACCCCGCGCACCTGCCGGGACCCGAGACCAGCGGCACGTCCTTCTTCGTGTACGGCACCGCGTACGCCGTCGCCACCGGGCTGGTCGCCCGCACCGCCTACCTGCCGGTCGCGGCCCGCGCCTGGAACGGGCTGGTCGCCACCGCCGTGCACCCCGACGGTTTCCTCGGCTATGTGCAGAAGGTCGGTGACCGGCCGGAGTCGAGCCAGCCGGTGACGTACGAGAGCACCGCCGACTTCGGGGTGGGCGCGTTCCTGCTCGCCGGGTCGGAGCTGGCGGGGCTCGCCACCTGAGACCACCGCCCCACAGGACACAGCGGTCGCGCGGGCCCCTGCCGTACCCGCGCGACCGCAGTAGCGTGGTGGGCATGACTTTTCACGAGGAGGCGCGCGACGCGTTCCGGCGGGGCGACACCACCGTCGTGGAGCGGCTGAGCCGGCGCGAACTGGACCGGGCGCGCGGGGCGGGCGACCCCGCGGCCGAGGTGGACGCGCTCTGCATGCTGGCCCGGGTCCAGGTGCGCGGCGGCGATCTCGCCGAGGCCGGGCGGTGGGCCGCGCAGGCCCGCGAGGTGGCGGTGAGAAGCGGCGAGAAGCGGCTCGGATCGGGCCCCGCGCACATCCTCGCCGGAGTGGCCACGATGTCCGGCGACCTCGAATCGGCCCGGGTCCTGATCGGGGAGAGCGTCACGCTCCACGAGGAGATCGGCGACACCCGCATGGTCGCGGTCGAGCACCACAACCTGGGTTACGTGGAGCTGCGCCTGGGCCGGCCGGACCGGGCCAGGGACCTGTTCGCCGAGGTGCGCGCGCGGGCGCTGGCGGCGGACTGGCCCGACATGCTGCCGTACGTGACCGCCGACGCGGCCGTGATCGCCGACGTGGACGGGGACCACGCCCGGTCGGCCCGGCTGCTGGGCGCCGCCGTGGCCGCGTACCGGGCGGCCGGGCAGATCCCGGACCCGGACGACGCCGTCGAGCAGGACGCGCTGCGGGAGCGGTTGATCGCCGCGCTCGGGGCGGACGTGTTCGACGTCGAGTACACGGCGGGCGCGGCGCAGGACGCCCGCCGGGCCCTGGCGCTGCTGGCCGTCTGAGGGATCCCGCGCCGGCTCCCCCGGCGGCGGCCAAGCCTTGACGGGAACGATCATCGTGCGTTCTCCTCGGGAAGAAGCCGGACCGCGCACGTTCCGGACACCCGTTGTGGAAGGAACGACATGCCGGCTGCGTTCTTCTCGGCCCTGGACCGTCTCGAATGCTCCAGGACCGGAGTGGTGAGCGACCCCGACGTGGTCCAGGGGACCTCGGCGGTGGGCGCCCCGCTCCTGGCGCGCTACGACCTGGAACGGGTACGGGCCACCGTGACCCGCGAGGAGATCGCGGGCCGCGCCCCCGACCTCTGGCGCTACCACGAGCTGCTGCCCGTCCGCGACGCGCGCCACGTGGTCTCCCTCGGCGAAGGCATGACCCCGATGCTCGGCCTGCCCCGCTACGGCGCGAGCGTGGGGGTGCCCGGGCTGCGGATGAAGGACGAGGGGCTCATCCCGACCGGGAGCTTCAAGGCACGCGGCGCGGCCGTCGGTGTCTCCCGCGCCGCCGAGCTGGGCGTGACCGGGATCGCGATGCCGACCAACGGGAACGCGGGCGCCGCGTGGTCCGTCTACGCCGCCCGCGCCGGGATGCGCAGCCTGATCGCGATGCCGGTCGACGCCCCGGAGATCACCCGTACCGAATGTGTGGTGTCGGGCGCGGAGCTGTTCCTGGTGGACGGCCTCATCGGCGACGCGGGCAAGCTGGTGGCCGCGGCGGTCGCCGAGCGCGAGGGCTACCAGGAGGTCTCCACGCTCAAGGAGCCGTACCGCCTCGAGGGCAAGAAGACCATGGGGTACGAGATCGCCGAGCAGCTGGGCTGGCGGGCCCCGGACGTGATCCTGTACCCGACCGGCGGCGGGGTCGGGATCATCGGCATCTACAAGGCCCTGCTGGAGATGCGGGAGCTGGGCTGGCTGACCGGGGACCTGCCGCGGCTGGTCGCCGTGCAGGCGACGGGGTGCGCGCCGATCGTGGACGCGTTCGCGCGCGGTGACCGCGAGAGTGCGGCCGCCGTGGACGCCCGTACGGTCGCCTTCGGCATCACCGTGCCCAAGGCGCTGGGCGACTTCCTGGTCCTGGACGCCGTACGGGAGACGGAGGGCACCGCGATCGCGGTGACCGACGAGGAGCTGCTGGCCGCGCAGTCGGCGGTGGCCCGCGCGGAGGGCGCGTTCGTCTGCCCCGAGGGCGCCGCCTGCTTCGCGGCCGTGGAGCAGTTGCGCGCCTCCGGCTGGCTGAGCGGCGACGAGAACGTGGTGGTGCTGAACACGGGAAGCGGGCTCAAGTACCCGGAGACCGTCCCGGTGGACGTACCGACCCTGCCGGTGCACGGCCGGATCCCGGCGCGGGGCGCGTGAGGTGCGGGGGGGCGTGAGGTGCGGGGGGCGTCAGGGCGCCGCGCGCGTGAGGTGCAGCGGGCGCCGGGGCGTCAGGGCGTGATCGTACGGAGGGGCGCGCCCGCCCGGTAGGCGGCGATGTCCTCCACCGCGCCTCCGTAGAAGACGCCGTACGTCTCCTCGGTGACGTACCCGAGGTGCGGGGTCAGCACCGTGCGCGGCGCGGTACGGAGCGGGTCGTCGGCCGGCAGGGGCTCCACGTCGTAGACGTCGAGGCCGGCCCCGGCGATCCGGCCCTCGCGCAGGGCCTCGACGAGGGCGTCCGTGTCGACGAGCGGGCCGCGTGAGGTGTTGACGAGGTAGGCGCCGGGCTTCATGAGCGCCAGCTCGCGGTGGCCGACGAGGCCGGTGCTGCGGGCGCTGAGCTTGTAGTGCAGGGTCACCACGTCGGCCGTCGAGAACAGCGTCTCCTTGCCGACCGGTTCGGCGCCGCACGCGCGGGCGTGCGCGGGGTCGAGATGGGTGCTCCAGGCGATCACCCGCATGCCGAAGGCGTTGCCGACGGCGGCGACCCGCGCGCCCAGCCGCCCCAGGCCGACCACGCCGAGGGTACGTCCGTGCAGGTCACCGCCGAGGGTGTGCTGCCACTCCCCCCGGCGCATCCCGGCGGACTCCTCGGGGAGGTGCCGCATCAGGGAGAGGATGAGGCCCCAGGTCAGCTCGGGGGTGGCGTACGGCTTGCTCTCCGTACCGCAGACCGTGACGCCGTGGCGGTGCGCGGCGGCGACGTCGATGGAGGCGTTGGCGGCGCCGGTGGTGACGAGCAGCTTCAGGTCGGGCAGGCGCGCGAAGCGCTCCTCCGTGAACGGGGTGCGTTCGCGCATCGCGACAACGACGTCATGGCCGCGCAGGGCCTCGACGAGCGTGTCGGTGTCGGCGAGGTGTTCGTGCAGGAAGGTGACCTCGGCGTCAAGGCTGTGCCAGTCACCGAAGCGGTGAGCGGCCTTCTGGTAGTCGTCCAACACGGCGACGCGCACGGTCGTTCCTCCCTGCCTGGCTGCTGACGACCGAAGCCTACGCGGGCGGCTCCGGCGCGGCCCGCGCCGGGCACGGAGCCGCGCCCGGGGAGTGGTGCCGGTCCCCCGGGCGCGGCCGGTGCGCGGTGGTGGTACTCGCGCCGTGTCAGCTGCCTACTTGAGCAGGTAGGCCTTCACGACGGTGACGTCGTACGTGTAGCCCTTCGTGTCCGTCAGCTTCGCCTTGAAGGAGACCGAGGTGGCCTTCTTCGGGTGGCTCAGCGTCAGGCTCTTCTTCCCGTCCTTCGCGGTGGTGACCGGAGCCTTGGCCCACTTCGTACCGCCGTCGTACGAGACCTGTACGGACAGGGACTTGAAGCCCTTGCCCGCCGCCGGGCCGTCGATCGCCAGCGGGACGGTGAGCTTCTTGCCGGCGGCCGCGGTGCTGGCCAGGTCGAGCTTCGGGAGGAAGCGGACCGTGGACAGCGGGAGGTTCGCGCCTTCAGCGGACGGCCGCTTGGAGACGAACGACCAGGAGGCGACAAGGCGGGTGGTGACGCCCGCCAGCGCGGTGGAGCGGGTCGCGTCGGTGCTGACGACGTACCGCGCCGACGTGGCGGGCAGGTTCTCGGCGACCTGGCAGAGGTCCTCGCGCTTGTCGAGGATCTTCTTGCCGTCGGCGGTGATCACCGTGCGCTGCTTGGTCGCCGCGGACTGGCCGAAGTGCCCGGCCCCGTCGGTGAACTCGTCCACGCAGACCAACATGGCGTTGTCCTGCCGCGCGCCGCTGTACGGGCCCACCCGCGGGCTGAACACGCCTACGTTGTAGGTCTTCGTGTACGTCTTCTTCGCCTGATACGTCTTCGCACCGTCGGAGCCGAGGTACACGCCGTCCTCGTCCCCGCTCTGCTGCTGGCCCACGCCGAACTCCCACGTGAAGCCCTTGGGGACCGTGACGTAGGTCTTCGCCGTGGTGGGCAGGGCGAACAGCTGGGTCCCGATGCCTATCCCGTCGCCGTTCGCGCTCCAGAACGAGCTGACGTAGCCCGTGCGCTTCTTGGCCGAGGCGCCGATCTTGACGTTCACCAGGGCGAGTTCACCGGCGGTCGCCTTGTGGCTGAACCCGGTGTAGGCCGAACCGGCACGGTTGTAGAGCAGGTGGT
This sequence comes from Streptomyces sp. NPDC087420, assembly GCF_044744165.1. NCBI lineage: Bacteria > Bacillati > Actinomycetota > Actinomycetes > Kitasatosporales > Streptomycetaceae > Streptomyces > Streptomyces sp. NPDC087420. The sequence goes on along the minus strand of NZ_JBIUXU010000005.1, from coordinate 126,737 downwards.
AGTTCGTACTGCCCTGCTGCCAGAGAGCGCCCACCTGCGCGTTGAACTGCTTGGCGGGGAGCGCCGCGCCGATCTGGGCCGTGGAGACGCCCTTGAGGCTGTCCAGGAACCAGGTGGCGCCGAACGCGTAGGGCGTGTCCAGCAAGTAGCTCGTGTAGGCGGAGACTTCCTTCGCCTTGCCCGGTGGTGTGATGCTCAGCGGCTTCGCCTTGCGGGCGTCGAACGTGAGCGTGGCGTTCTTCGTGACGTCGTAGTTCGGCTGCACGAGCAGCGCGAAGGTCGGAGCCCCGCCGGTCTTCGGGCCCTCCACCGCCACGTCGAAGAGATACCTGCCCTTGGGCACCCTGACCTTCACGGTGCCGTCACCGTCCGCGTCGTACGGGGACTCCCAGAAGGGGGTGTTGTGTCCCACGACCTCGGCCAGGCTGTCCGTGGGCCTGCCCTGGACGTCGATGGACTTGAGCGTGAGGTCGTACGACTCCTCCTCACGGATGACGCCGAAGGACGTGAGAACGCGCTGTCCGCCCTCGGTGGCCGTGGCGACGACGGAGCCGGAATAGGCGCCGTCCGCTCCCGCGACGCGGGTGTCCGAGGTGAGGACGGCGTTCGCGGTGCCGCCCGCCGGCACGGTCAGCCGGCCGGTGTCCAGCCCGAAGGCGCCGGCCGGGGCCGCCTTGCCGTCGGGACCCGTGGCGGCCACGGAGAGGTCGAGGGTGACCGGGGTGTCGCCGTTGTTGCGGTAGGTGAGCGTCCGGGACCCGGGCTTGTCGTCGGCGTGCGGCCACTGCTGCACCCCGAAGCTCACGGAGGTCTCGTCGCTCACGACCGACTGCGTGACGGCCCGGGCCACGTCCACCCGGCCGGTGCCCTGCTGGTACGCGGAGAGGCCGGCGCCGGGCGCGGTGGAGGCGGTGAGCGCCTGCTTGATCCGCGCGCCGGTCCAGTCCGGGTGCTCCTGGGACAGGATCGCCGCGGCTCCCGCCACGTGCGGGGTCGCCATGGACGTACCGGACAGGGCCACGTATCCGTCGGCCGCCGGGTCGCCGATCTGCCCCTGGGCGGCCTTGGCGGCCACGATGTCCACGCCGGGCGCGGTGAGGTCGGGCTTCAGCGTTCCGTCGGTCGCCGGTCCGGTGCTGGAGAACTCGGCGAGCTGGTCGGCGTGGTCGACGGCGCCGACGGTGAGGGCCGCCGCCGCGCTGCCCGGGGAACCGACGGTGCGTGCGTCAGGTCCTTCGTTGCCCGCCGCGACGACGAAGAGGATGCCCTTCTCGGCGGAGAGCTTGTTCACCGCCGCCTCGATCGGGTCCACCTCCGGGTAGTCGTGCCCGCCGAGGCTGAGGTTGGCCACCTTCGCGCCCTGGTCGGCGGCCCACTGCATGCCGGCGACGATCCCGGACTCGTCACCCGAGCCGGAGTCGTCCAGGACCTTGCCGTCGAGGATCCGCGCGCCGGGCGCGACGCCCTTGTACTTCCCGCCGGACTTGGCCCCGGAGCCCGCCGCGATGGACGCGACGTGCGTGCCGTGGCCCACGTGGTCGACGGTGTTCCCCGACCCGGAGAAGTCCTTCTGCGCGATCTCGGTGCCCTGGAGATCGGGGTGCGTCTCGTCGACCCCGGTGTCCAGTACGGCGATCTTCACGCCCTTGCCGTCGTACCCGGCCTGCCAGGCGGCCGGCGCGCCGATCTGCGCGACGCTCCTGTCCAGGCTCGCTTCGCGTTTGCCGTCGAGCCAGACGCGTCCGATGCCCGCCCCGGCGACACGCGCCGAACTCCCCTGCGTGCCAGGGGCGGTGAGCGCCTGCCACACCTCCGAAGAGGCCGCCTTCGGTGCGGTCACCGCCTCCGCGGAGAGCACCGGCAGGCTGCGGCGCACCGACACGTCGGCCGCCGCGAAGGCCGACTTCGCCCGCGCCTTCTGCTGGGTGTACGACACGATGAGCGGCAGCGTCGTACGGTGCGCGTCGTCGTACCCGTCCGCGATCAGGCCGGTGATGTCGAAGAGCCGGCGGTCCAGCTTCCCCTGGGACACCAGTTTCGCCGCGTCGGCCGGCAGGACGTACGTCCGCCCCTGGAACTGGCGTACCGCCATGGCGATGTGGCCGCGGCCCTCGGCGGGCCGCACCCGGCTGACCCGGCCCTTCGCGTCCGCGTAGACCCGGTCACCGGTGACCAGGGTGATGACGGAGGACGCGCCGCCGGTCCGCGGCGCCTCTCCCGCCGGAGTCCCGACGGTGTGCGGTGCCGCCGCGGTCACGCCCGTCGTGAGGCCCGCCGTGAGCAGGGCCGCGACCATGGCCGCGCCCGCCCTCGTTCTCTTGCTTCTGAGCAAGTCTCCCCCAGCGCTGAAGTGAGTTCCGACCTCAACTGGACTTATTTGAGCTTTAGTTGAGGTCCACGCGATCAGTTGAGGCCGCGTTTGAACAGAAGAGGCGATTTCCGTGCGACGGGTTCCCCCGGAGTCGACATTCGCCGGGAACGCGCCAGGAACACGTCCGAGAATCACACCCAGACTTGATGTGGACATGGCATACTTGCCGCCGACGCTGGTCACGTCACTCGTATGGGATCCGCTCCATCACGTTCCGACACCTCCGAACGAGAGAGATGCGCGCATGCGTCACAGACGAGAGCGACTCCGCTGGGTGACCGGGCTCCTGTCGGCACTCGCCCTTCTGGGGCCGGCGGTGACCATGTCACCGGCCGTGGCGGCCGACGCCCAAAAATCCACGCGCGTAGCGGACGGCCCGGTCTCCTGGTCCCCCGACCTGTCCCGGGTCGACGCCGACGACGTCAACGTCCGCTTCGTACAGGGCGCGTTGGGCCTCCGCCGTACGGACGTCCCCGCGACCGCCACCACGGCAGGCGAGCGGGGGTACGGCTCCCAGGTCCTCGCGCCGAGGACGCTCGACCGTCCCGTCAACCGGGTCAGGGCCGAGCTGTCCGCCCGTACCCCCGCCGGCTCACGGGTCACCGTCGAGGTCCGGGGACGGTCCGCCGACGGCACCTGGACCGAGTGGCGCGAGGTGGAGGGCACCACCGCCGCGGCCCTGCCCCGTACGGTCGGCGCCGTACAGGCCCGCCTCACGCTGTGGGACGGGGACGGGGACGGCGACGGGCACGCGCGGGTCGACGGACTGCGGCTGACCGCCGGCCGCGGCCCCGAGCCACGGGCCACCGGGGCGGCCGCCGCCGTCAGCGCCCGGGTCTTCGCGACCCGCGAGGGGCTCGTCGGCCGGACGACGGCCAACGGCCATGTGATCCAGCCGGACGACCACTTCGTCGCCCTGCCGTCCCGGCGCGGCCTGTCGCCGAACGGCAGCGGCCAGTACTCCGTACGGGTCTGCGGCCCCGCCCGCTGCGAGACGGCGCCGGTCTGGGACGTCGGGCCGTGGAACACCCGGGACGACTACTGGAATCCGTCGTCGGTCCGGGAGAGCTTCAAGGACCTGCCGCAGGGCAGGCCCGAGGCGCAGGCGGCGTACGAGAGCGGTTACAACGGCGGCCGCGACGGCTCGGGCCGGCTGGTGGCCAACCCGGCCGGGATCGATCTCGCGGACGGCACCTTCGCCAACATCGGCCTGGCGGACAACGGCTGGGTGACCGTCACCTACCTGTGGACCGGCGCCTCGACGGGCACGTCCTTCCCCACCTGGGGCACGGACGTACGCGTCCGGGAGCAGCCGACCACACAGTCCCGCGAGGTGTCACGGCTGCCGGGGCCCACCCGGGTCACCGTCTCGTGCCAGGTGCACGGCGAGCGGATCACGGTGGAGGGCATCACGAACGACGGCTGGGCCTACCTGCCGGACCACGGCGGCTATGTCTCCAACATCTTCATCGATGTGCCCGAGGCCTGGCTGCCCGGAGTCCCGGCATGCTGACCGTCCCCGTCCCTCCCCGGCGAAGGAGCAGTCCCATGCGGCACGAGCGCCTCTCCCGGCACCGGCGGCTGTGGTCCGTCCTCGTCACCGTGCTTCTCGCGGCGGTCGGCCTCACGGCCGCTCCCGCGCAGGCGCGTACCCCGGCCGGGGACGGCCCCCGTACCGCCCGCCTGCTGGCACCGAACTTCAAAGCGCCCTTCCCCTGCGGCCAGCGATGGACCCTGAGCCACCATTCGGCCGAGGTGCGCCGCGCCCTGGACTTCGTACGCGCCGACGGCGGCGCCACCGCGGGCACCCCGGTCCTGGCCTCCGCCGCCGGCACGGCGACCCGCATGTCACAGCCCGCCGGGGCGGGCAACTACATCGTGATCGACCACGGCGGCGGCTGGCAGACCTACTACTTCCACCTGGCCTCCTACTCGGTGGCGAGCGGCGCCTCCGTGGGCCAGGGGCAGCAGATCGGCGTCACCGGCTCCACCGGCAACTCCTCGGGCGCGCACATCCATTACGAGCAGCTGCTCAACGGCACGGGCCAGAACATCGTCATCAACGGCGGCGCGCTGCCCTACCTGTCCCAGTACAACCAGTCCTACCTGACCAGCGACAACGGCTGCGGGGGCGGCGGCACCAACTTCCGTACCTGGGGCACGGACATCCGGGTCCGGGCCGACGCCTTCCTCACCTCGCCCGTGGTGACGGTCCTGCCGGGTCCGACCAACGTGTTCGTGGTCTGCCAGAAACAGGGGGACACCGTCAACGCCGAGGGCTACACGAACCGTTGGTGGAGCAAGCTGCGCGACCAGGGCGGTTTCCTCTCCAACATCTACATCGACCATCCCGCGGCCCAGCTCCCCGGCGTTCCCCTCTGCTGACCGCCCTCACACCGCCTGGCCCACCCCCACCCACCGCCCCGGCCGCCTCAGCGCGCCGGGGCGGCCGGGGTCTCCGGCGGGCGCAGGGACGCCCAGAGGAGTGCGGAGGCGTAGGAGCGGTACGGCGACCAGGCGGCGGTGCGCCCTTCGACGTCCCGGGGCGTGGGGAGCGTGTCCAGGCCCCAGCCGCGCTCCACGGCCCGCCGGATCCCGACGTCGCCCACGGGCAGCACGTCGGAGCGCCTGAGCTGGTGGAGGAGGAACATCTCCGCCGTCCAACGGCCCAGTCCGCGTACGGCGGTGAGGGCCGCGACGGCCTCGGCGTCGGTGAGGCCGTCCAGCCCGTCCACGTCGATCAGACCGCCGAGCCGGCTCTCGGAGAGCGCCAGCAGGTACGACGCCTTGGCGTGCGAGAGCCCGCAGGCGCGGAGCCGTTCGGGGCCCAGCGCGACGATGCCCGCGGGGTCGGGCAGGGCGCCGATCGCGGCCCGGATCCGGTCGAAGAGCACAAACGCCACCGCTGTGGAGATCTGCTGGCCGGCGATGTGCAGCACCAGGGCCGCGAACCGGTCGCCCTCCGTCCGTCCGCCGTCGTCCCAGCGGAACGGGTCGGGACGGCCGTACGAGGCGGTCAGACGAGCCAGTACCGGGTCCAGGCGGGCGAGTTCGCCGTACGGGTCGCCGGTGGCCGTGGTGGGTCGTGTGCTCACGGTGTCTCCTGGTCGCGCGGGTCGGTGAGGGGCGGGTTGCGCGGGTACGGGGCGACCGTTTCGGCGAGCACCGGGACCGTGGTCCTGACGACGTGGCGCGGGTTGAAGCGCACCCGCCGCCCCGTGCCGCCGTCGTCGCCGGGCACCCCCGGCGCGGTCCAGTCGACGGCCGCCGTGCCGGACAGCTGGAGGGTCGTGCCGGTGGTGAAGTCCAGGAAGAGGAGGGCGGCGGTGCTGTCGGCCGCCAGATTGCCCAGGCTGTTGAACATGTTGTTGCCCGGATAGTCGGGCCACCACAGGCCGTCACGGTCGGCCCGGACGAAGCCGGGCGTGCCGCCCCGGTGGGAGGCGTCGGCTCCCCGGGTCGGGTGGGCGGTGCCCAGGAAGAAGGTGTCGGCCACCCGGACCAGCCTCACGTCGTCCGCGTCCAGCGTGTCTCCCGGCCACACCTCGGCGACCGGGGTGCCCGCGCGGCCCGGCGGGCGGTGGAGGTGGCGCCGCTGGATGTACTGGGGGCAGTTTCCGTACGCCTGGTCGACCTCGACCGTGAACCCGGACGGGCCGACCCCGGCCAGGGAGCCGTTGATCCGCAGCCGGCGGCGGGTGGCGAAGTCGATGGCGATCATGCCGGCCGGCTGCCCCGCGGCGAGCCCGGCCAAGGGGTCCCCGGGGGCCGGCAGGGCGTGGACATCCAGGGACTGGTCGTGGGCGGCGAGGAAGCCGGGGGCGCCGGGCAGGGGCGAGGTCCAGAGCAGACCGTCGCGGTCACGGGCGGTGAGGACGGCCAGGTCACGGTCGCGCAGGAAGATCGCCGCGCCCCCGCTCAGGTCGGGCGGGGCCAGCATGCCCGCCAGGCGGGCGGCCGGGCCGCCGACCCCGGCGCGCCGCTGCACCGCCAGCTCGCCCTCGTGGAAACCGGTCGGAACGCCCATTCCACTCACCCCTAACGTTTGACGCGCACCTTTACCATTAGGTGCGCGTCAAGAGAACCACGTATGGCCGGGCTCGTCAAATGGATGGGACGATCGACAGCCATTAGGGTCCCGGTTAGGCTGAGGACATGGAGAGCACCGATCCCCCCGCCGCCCCACCGGGCGCCCCGCCCGCGCCCCTCGGCGAGCCCCTCCCGGTGGAGCTGATGAACACCCTCTGGGCGGACCGGGAGGGTGTGTACGACGCGCTGGTGGACGCGGGCGACCTGGCGCGGTGGCTGCGCGCCGTGGAGGCGCGCTTCTCGCCGCGCCTGGAGCTGGACGGGGCGGAGGCGGGGGCCGCGTCCGATTCCGGCCGGCCGCCCGTGGAGCGGTTCCGGGAGCTGCGCGACGCGCTCCGGCGGCTGGCCGCCGTCGCTACCGGGGACACCCGTCCGGCCGCCGCCTCCCCGGTCCCCGACCTGGCCCCGGCCGTCGCCGCCGTGAACCGCGCCTGCGCGTACGCACCCACCTGGTCGCAGCTGGCCTGGAACGAGGACGAGCCGCCGGCACGCGCCGACGGCTCGTCGTACAGCCCGGAGGCCCGGGCCCTGTCACGGATCGCGGAGGAGTCCGTACAGCTGTTCACCGGGCCTGACGTGGCCGAGCTGCGCGCCTGCCACGCGCCCGGCTGTGTGCGGTACTTCGTGCGGGCCCACCCGCGCCGGGAGTGGTGCTCGGCGGGCTGCGGCAACCGCGCCCGCGTCGCACGCCACTACCGGCGCCACCACCCGGGCGCGGTGTCCTGACCTGTCGGTCAGGCCGGCCCCGCCTGGCCTGTCGGTCAGGCCGGCCCCGCCGACGTGCGGCGGGCGCACTCCGCGACCATCTCGCGCAAGCTCCCGGTCCGCTCGAACAGTTCACGCTGTACGCGGGCGCCGTTGCCCGTCTTGAACAGGTGGGCCACCCCGTTCTGGACGGAGATCAGGTCCCCGCTGTCGTCCAGCGCCTCACGGACATGGGCGAGCAGCGCCCCCACGACGGACTCCGCGCGATCCGGTTTCATGGTCTCGGGGTTGATCAGCTCGTCGTCGAGACCGGACCGGCCCGCCCGCCAGGCCGCCAGCCTGAGCAGACCGACCCCCGGGTCCACCACCGGCTTGCCCGCCCGCCAGTCCCGGGCCGCCGTCTCCACCAACGCCCTGACCAGCGTGGCCACCAGCACCGTGGTGGAGGCGTCCAGGCAGACGTCCGCCACCCGGATCTCCACCGTCGGCCAGGCCGCCGAGAGGCGGGCGTCGAAGTAGATCATCCCGGTGTCGCGCAGGGCGCCGGTGCCGACCATGGCGTCGACCTGGGCGTGGTAGCGCTCGGCGGAGCCGAACACCTCCACGGGTCCCGCCGACGGCCACCGACCCCAGACACGGCTGCGGTAACTGCTGTACCGGGTGTCGTTGCTCTGCCAGAAGGGCGAGTTCGTGCTCATCGCGAGCAGGACCGACAGCCACGGCCGGATCCGGTCGAGCACCGCCACACCCTCGTCGTCCGACTCCACCGCCACATGGACGTGGCAGCCGCAGGTGATCTGTTCCTGCGCGGTCAGCCCGAACTGTTCCTTGAGCCAGTCGAAACGCTCGCCCGGGTTGATGGACGGCCCCACGGTCAGCGGCGAGGTCGCCAGCGCGGCCACCGCGGCGCCGGCGTTCGCCGCGTGATCGGCCGCCTCGGCGCGCCACCGCATGATCTCCCGCGACAGTTCCCCCATGTCCGTCTGCGGATGGGTGGCGAACTCCAACTGGGATCCGTGCAGTTCCAGCTCGAACACGTCCGCGTCACTGCTGTCCTGGGAGGCGAAGGCCAGGACCGCCGCGGACAGCGCCCGGGGCTCGCCCGTCGAGGCGTCCACGAGCAACAGTTCTTCCTCCACACCGACACTGCGCACAACGACCGCCTTCCTTGAAATACGGCACGTTCGCGCCGGGTGCTGCGTGTGCCCCGGTTCCGCGTCGCCGAACGTGGCAAGCCCGAAAAGGCGGAGCTCAAGGGCTGTCCCGCGCCGGGATCGTGCGCCGTCCGGCGGGTCACCCGTCGTTATCCACGGTAACCCGGGATGATGAACCGAACGTCTGATCGCAGGGACCGATGTGGAGGAGTGGGCACATGCCACACGAACGAGCGGGACAGCCGGCGCGTCCGGAGGATCTCACCGATGTCGCCCGCCTGGTGACCGCGTACTACGCCCTCCATCCCGACCTGGACGAGCCGGGTCAGCGGGTGGCGTTCGGCACCTCGGGACACCGCGGGTCGTCGCTCGACACCGCGTTCAACGAGGACCACATCGCCGCGACCAGCCAGGCGATCTGTGAGTACCGCGCCGATCAGGGCACCGACGGCCCCCTCTTCCTCGGCATCGACACCCACGCGCTCTCCGAGCCGGCCCGGGTGACCGCCGTCGAGGTCTTCGCCGCCAACGGTGTGACCCTGCTCCTCGACACGGCCGACGGCTACACCCCCACCCCTGCCGTGTCGCACGCGATCGTCACGTACAACCGCGGGCGCACCTCCCACCTCGCCGACGGTGTGGTGGTCACCCCGTCGCACAATCCGCCCCGCGACGGCGGGTTCAAGTACAACCCGCCCAGCGGCGGCCCCGCGGGGTCCGACGCGACCGGCTGGATCCAGGACCGGGCCAACACGATCATCGCGGCCGGCCTCAAGGACGTACGGCGCCTGCCGTACACCCGCGCGCTCGCCGCGGAGACGACCGGACGCTACGACTTCCTCGGCGGTTACGTGGCCGACCTGCCCGCCGTCCTCGACCTGGAAGCGGTCCGCGCGGCGGGGGTACGGATCGGCGCCGACCCGCTCGGCGGCGCGTCGGTCGGCTACTGGGGCCGGATCGCCGAACAGCACCGGATCGACCTGACCGTGATCAATCCCCTGGCCGACCCCACCTGGCGGTTCATGACGCTGGACTGGGACGGCAAAATCCGGATGGACTGCTCGTCGCCGTACGCGATGGCCTCGCTCATCGAGGGGCGCGACCGGTTCGCGATCACCACCGGCAACGACGCCGACGCCGACCGGCACGGCATCGTGACCCCGGACGCCGGGCTGATGAACCCCAACCACTACCTCGCCGCCGCCATCGGCTACCTCTACGCCCACCGCGACCAGTGGCCGGCGGGCGCGGGCATCGGCAAGACCCTGGTGTCCTCCGGGATGATCGACCGGGTCGCCGCCGATCTCGGCCGCCGGCTGGTGGAAGTCCCCGTCGGCTTCAAGTGGTTCGTGGACGGGCTGTCCGACGGATCGATCGGCTTCGGCGGGGAGGAGTCGGCGGGCGCGTCGTTCCTGCGGCGCGACGGTGCGGTGTGGACCACCGACAAGGACGGCATCATCCTCGCCCTGCTCGCCTCCGAGATCCTCGCGGTCACCGGCAAGACCCCCTCCGAGCACTACACCGCGCTCACGGCCCGCTTCGGCGAGCCCGCCTACGCGCGCATCGACGCCGCCGCCACCCGCGAGGAGAAGGCGATCCTGGGGCGGCTCTCCCCCGACCAGGTCACGGCCGACACCCTCGCGGGAGAGCCGGTCACCGCGGTGCTCACCGAGGCGCCCGGCAACGGCGCGGCCATCGGCGGCATCAAGGTGACCACGGAGAGCGCGTGGTTCGCCGCGCGCCCGTCGGGCACGGAGGACGTCTACAAGATCTACGCGGAGTCCTTCCAGGGCCCCGACCACCTCGCGCGGGTGCAGGAGGAGGCGAAGGCCGTCGTCGCGGCCGCCCTCGCGGGCTGAGACACCGCACAGGACAGCGCCGGGCCGCCCCCGACCGGGGCGGCCCGGCGCTGTCCGTCGTGGACCGCCCACGTCCCTCTCCCGGGTGAAAGTTGTCCCGCGTCGCGAGCGGTGGACGCCGGCACAACTCGGCGCCCCCACAAGGCGGGCGGGGCATACCGGTGGGCCATACGCGACGCGCCGGGAATGAGGCGGTGTCACCCGCCCGGTGAATCCGCCGCCATGCTGCTTGCCGAGTCCACCCGCGACCGTCGAGCCGGAGGAGAGCGTCGCAGTGACGACGATGGGCACGGAAGGGTCGGCCGAGGCCGACGAGAGCTACCAGAACGAAAAGCCGGTCGTGCGCAAGCGGCCCGGTTATATCATCGTGGGCTGGCTCACCACCACCGACCATAAGACGATCGGTTCGTTGTATCTCATTACCTCATTCGCGTTTTTCATCATCGGCGGGGTGCTGGCGCTCTTCATGCGCGCCGAACTGGCCCGCCCCGGCATCCAGATCGTTTCGCACGAGCAGTTCAACCAGGCATTCACGCTGCACGGCACCATCATGCTGCTGATGTTCGCGACCCCCCTGTTCGCCGGGTTCACCAACTGGATCATGCCGCTCCAGATCGGCGCGCCCGACGTGGCGTTCCCCCGGCTCAACGGACTCGCCTACTGGCTGTACCTCTTCGGTTCGCTCATCGTCGTCAGCGGTCTCCTGACGCCCAACGGCGCCGCCGACTTCGGCTGGTTCGCCTACTCCCCGCTCACCGACATCGTCCGCTCGCCGGGCATCGGCGGAGACCTGTGGGTCATGGGTCTGGCGCTGTCGGGCTTCGGCACGATTCTCGGTTCCGTCAACTTCATCACCACGATCATCTGCATGCGCGCCCCCGGCATGACGATGTTCCGGATGCCGATCTTCACCTGGAACGTGCTGCTCACGGCGCTGCTGGTGCTGTTCGCCTTCCCCGTCCTGGCGGCGGCGCTGCTCGCCCTGGAGGCGGACCGCAAGTTCGGCGCGCACGTCTTCGACCCGGCCAACGGGGGCGCGCTGTTGTGGCAGCACCTCTTCTGGTTCTTCGGTCATCCCGAGGTGTACATCATCGCCCTGCCGTTCTTCGGGATCGTGACCGAGATCCTGCCCGTCTTCAGCCGCAAGCCGGTCTTCGGCTACATCGGGCTGGTGGCGGCGACCATCTCGATCGCGGGCCTCTCGATCACGGTGTGGGCCCACCACATGTTCGTCACGGGCGGGGTGCTGCTGCCGTTCTTCTCGTTCATGACCTTCCTGATCGCCGTACCGACCGGGGTGAAGTTCTTCAACTGGATCGGCACGATCTGGAAGGGCTCACTGTCGATGGAGACACCGATGCTCTGGTCGATCGGATTCCTGGTCACGTTCCTCTTCGGCGGACTGACCGGCATCATCCTGGCCTCGCCACCACTGGACTTCCACGTCTCCGACTCGTACTTCGTCGTCGCGCACTTCCATTACGTGGTGTTCGGCACCGTGGTGTTCGCGATGTTCGCCGGATTCCATTTCTGGTGGCCCAAGTTCACCGGGAAGATGCTGGACGAGCGGCTCGGCAAAATGACCTTCTGGACGCTGTTCTGCGGTTTCCACGGCACGTTCCTGGTGCAGCACTGGCTGGGCGCGGAAGGAATGCCCCGCCGGTACGCGGACTATCTCGCCGCCGACGGGTTCACCGCGCTCAACATGGTCTCCTCGATCAGCGCGTTTGTCCTCGGCCTGTCGATGCTGCCGTTCTTCTACAACGTCTGGAAGACCACCAAGTACGGCAAGAAGGTCGAGGAGGACGACCCGTGGGGCTACGGCCGCTCGCTGGAGTGGGCGACCTCCTGCCCGCCCCCGCGGCACAACTTCCTGACCCTGCCGAAGATCCGCTCCGAGTCCCCCGCCTTCGACCTCCACCATCCGGCCATCCGGGCCCTGGAGGAGGAGAGCAACCGGCCCGTCGACTCCACGACCGTGGCGCCCGGGGACAAGCAGCGGTGAAGCCGGAGGAGGACAGCGTCCGGGGGCTGGTCCAGTTGGAGGGCTACCTCCTGTGGAGCGCCGAGATCGAGGAGATCAACCGGCGGGCGGCCCTGTTCACCGCGCAGTTGCCCTGGCTGACCACCGCCCAGCGGGAGGACGTGGAGCGTGTGTACACCGCCGACCGGATCGCGGTGTCCAAGGCGGTGCTCGTACGGATCGCGGAGCGCGCCCACGAGTTGCGCGGCGAGTACACGGAGCGCTACGAGCAGCTCAGGACGCGCTGTGTGGCCGCCGCGCTGGTGGCCGCCGGCGCGGCGACGGGCACCTGCGCGGCGTTCACCCTGCTGGTCCGCTGACGCGCCGGCCGTCCGCCCCGCCGAGCAGGGCCAGGTCGGCCGGGTCGAGGACGACGGCGGACGCCGCCATGTTCTGCTCCAGGTGGGAGAGCGAGGCGGTGCCGGGGATCTGGACGATCGAGGGCGACCGCGCGAGGCCCCAGGCGATCGCCACCTGGTGCGCGGTCGCCCCGTGGCGTTCGGCGACCGCGTGCAGGTTGTTGTCGGCGAGGGTGCCGTGGCCGCCGCCGAGCGCGAAGAACGGCATGTACGCGATGCCGGCGGCCGCGCAGGTGTCGACCAGCGCCCCGTCCTCCTGGTCGAGCACACCGAAGCGGTTCTGCACCGCGGCGACCGGGGCGACGGCCCTGGCCTCGGCGAGCTGCCCGGCGGACACGTTGCTGACACCGAGGTGGCGGATCAGCCCTTCGTCCCGCAGCGCCGCCAGGACCGCGAAGCGCTCGGCGAGCGGCGGGCCGCCCTTCGCGGAGAGCCGCCCCACCCGCAGATACACCAGGTCGAGGACGCCGACGCCCAGTTCCCGCAGGTTCCGCTCCACCGCCGGACGCAGTTGCTCGGCGGTGGCCTCCCCGTACATCTCGCCGTCCGGCTTCCGCAGCGGGCCGATCTTGGTGGCGATCGTCAGATCGGCGGGGTACGGATACAGCGCCTCGCGCAGGAGGTCGTTGGCGCGCACGTCGCCGGAGAAGTAGAACGCGGCGGTGTCCAGGTGGCGGGCGCCCAGCTCGACGGCCCGGCGCGCGACCGCCAGCGCGGCGTCCCGGTCGTGGACGGAGCCGTTCCGCGCGACCGGCAGCTGCATCGCGCCGAAGCCCAGCCGGGGGATCGTGGTGGTCCCGCCGAGCGGGAAGTCTCGCCGGGGGGCGGGCCCGGGTGTGGAGGAGGGAGTCATGGCGGCAGCATGCTCACGGGAGCGCGGGACGATCAAGTCCGACGTCCGCGCGGTGCGTGGGATTTCCTCCCAACAGGCCGTGCTCAGCGGCATGTTGCTGTGGCAGACTGCCCGGCGGCGCGTCCGCGAAGCTGGGGGGTGGAGTGTGAGCGAGCCACGGTCCGCACCGACGGTCGGTCAGCTCGTCCTCAGCAGGCGGCTGCGTGTGCTGCGGGAGAAGGCCGGCCTCACCCGTGAGCAGGCCGGTGCGTTACTCCGGGTCACCGCCGCCACCGTCCGCCGGATGGAGGCGGCCGAGGTCGGGCTCAAGATCCCGTACGTCCAGATGCTGCTGCCCGCGTACGGCGTCCCCGAGCCGGAGATCGCGGTGTTCCTCCAGCTGGCCGACGAGGCGAGCCGGCCGGGCTGGTGGCAGCACTTCCACGACATCCTGCCGGACTGGTTCAGCGGTTACGTCAGCCTGGAAGAGGCCGCCAGGACCATACGGACGTACGAACCGCACTTCGTGCCCGGACTGCTCCAGACCGAGGAGTACGCCCGGGCGATCCTCGCGCCCGGCGCGCTGGGCCGGGCGAGCACCCCGGCACGGATCGAGCGCCAGGTCGCGCTGCGGCTGGAGCGCCAGACGCTGCTCACCCGCTCCGACGCCCCGGTCGTCTGGGCCGTGCTGGACGAGACGGTGCTGCGCCGGCCCGTCGGCTCGCCCGCGCTGATGCGGGCGCAGATCGACCGGCTGCTGGAGGCCTCCGAACTGCCCAACGTGACCCTCCAGATGGCGGAGTTCGCGGCCGGTCACCACCCCGGGACGTACAGCCCCTTCACCCTCTTCCGCTTCGATCTCCCCGAACTGCCCGACATGGTCTACATCGAGCACCTGACCGGGGCGCTCTACCTCGACGGGCACGCCGAGGTGACGGCGCACATGGAGGCGATGGACCGGATGGTCGCGCACGCGGAGTCCGCGCACCGCACCCGGCGGCTCATCGCCGGGATCCGCGCGGAGCTGTGAGCCGGCCGCGGGCGCGATTCACCGTCCGTGGAATGCGCGCGGTGTATCAGAACCGGGGCAGCTGGAACTGCCGGTAATACGCGACGGTTTGAAAGCCCATCCGCGAATACAGCCGCTCACCGTCCACGCTGGCCTGGAGGGTGCCGATCCGCAGGCCCCGTTCACGGCCGGCCCGCAGGGCCACGAGCGTCAGGAAGGCACCGATGCCGCGCCCCCGGCAGGCGGGTTCCGTACTCACGACGTAGACCCCCGCGACGCCGTGCCGGTCGAGCAGCGCGGAGGTGCCGACAACACGTCCGTCGAGCCGGGCGGCGAACCGGACCAGGCTGCCCGGTTCGTCGGCCCGGTGGGCCTCGTTGGCCTGGTTCCCCGTGACCTGTTCGGGTGTGAGGCCGAAGGACGGGGAGTACGAGGCGACCCATGCGGCCAGCTCCTGCGGGCCGTTGACCTCCTCGACCCGTACGCCGGGCGGGGCGGCCGGCACGGCGAGCCGGTCGATCTCGGCGGCCATCAGGGGCAGCACGCCGACCTGTGCGGCCCCCCGGGCGAGGAGTTGGTCCGCGAGCCCGGCGGAGCTGTCCGCCCCGACCCACCAGAGCCACGGGACGGGGTCCAGCTCGGCGTGGGCCCGCGCGATCGCCGCGTCGAGTCCGCCCCCGCCACGGGTGTACCGGAGCACTCCATTGCGTCGCGGCTTCATGAGATGACTGCGGTAGATCATGAATTCGGGATCGTCGGAACGCTTTTTGTCGCCGTATCCGAAGTAGTAGTCCCGCGAATTCGCGAACTGGGGTGCGGAATCGTGGATCGATTCGACAACGCTCATGGGCGGATTGTAACCACGGGAATCCGGTCGGGCCCGGCAGATGTGCGGGTGCGTATCGGCACGGGGCGCGAATGGCTCGTAAACTGGGGAAAGAGAAGCAGGGCGCCGAATCACCGAGAGGGGCCGCCCATGTCTCGCGCGTCCCGTGCCGCGGACGACGTGGTCGCCCGGCACCACGCCTCCGGTCACACCTTCCGGGCCGGTGGGATCCGCGGCTTCACACTGGACCAGGGCGAGGGTCCGCCCGTGGTGTGTCTGCACGGCGTGCCCACCAGTTCGTTCCTCTACCGCAAGCTCGTGCCGGAGCTGGCGGCCCAGGGGTTCCGCGGCGTCGCCTTCGACTTTCCCGGGCTCGGCCTGGGGGCCAGGCCGCTCGCGTTCGACTACACGTGGAGCGGTCTCGCCCGGTGGACCGACCGGGCGATGGACGCGCTCGGGATCGACCGCTGCCATCTGGTCGTCCATGACATCGGCGGGCCGGTCGGCTTCGAATGGGCGATCACCCGGCCCGGGCGTGTCCTGTCACTGACGGCACTCGACACATTCGTCGACGTCGCCGCGTACCGGCCGCCCCCGTCGATGCGGCCCTTCACCGTGCCCGTCGCGGGCGAGGCCTGGCTCCCCATGCTGCGCCCGCCGGTCTCCCGGCGGCTCTTCCGGCGGGTGGGGCTCGCCGACGGCTCCTCGCTGACCGACGCGGAGGTGGACGCCCATTTCGCGCTGGTCACGCGGCAGGACGCGGGGCGCGCCTTCCTGAAGATCATGCGCGGGTTCGAGCCGACAGCGGCCAAGCAGGCCTTCTACTACGAGGGCCTCGCGTCCCGGCCGTACCCCGCCCAGGTGGTCTGGGCCCGCGACGACCCGATCCTGGGGCTGCCCCGGCTGCGGGCGGTGCTGGACGCGCTCGGGGCCGGTTTCCCGACCGTCCTCGCGGGCCGGCACTACCTCCAGGAGGAGCAGGCCCCGGCCATCGCCGCGGCGGTCGCGGAGCTGGCCGGGGCGTGAGCGGGCCCGGTGCGCGGGTCCGCGCGGGGGCCCGCCGCGACACTACTTCAGCGTGACGGCGTCGCCGGTGGCGACGACCTTCATCGTGGTGGTCGTACCGAGGAAGGCCCAACGCCAACTGCCCGCGGCGGTCGCCTTCACCGTGGCACGGAGGTGGCCCTTGCTGTCGGTGGTCGCCGTCTTGACGGTGCCGTAGGCGCCGCCGGGCTTCTTGTACTGGAGCTTCACCACCTGCTTGGTGAACGCGTGGTACTTCAGGTCCGTCCAGTTGGCCCGCGACAACTTACCGGTGACGGTCAGCGTGCCCCCCTTCTTCACCGGCTCGGGAGTGGCGTCGGTGGTGAGGGTCGCGGCGCGCTTCACCTTGAAATCGGCGATGCGGTCCGAGATCCAGTAATCGCCGTCATTGGCCTGGACCGTGGCGTTGACCTGCCAGTTTCCCGCCACCGCGTTGGCGTCCCAGCCCTCGTTCCCGCTCCCGTAGCTGTCGATCCACGCCGGGTCCATCTGCATCGTCGCGGTGCATACGGAGGTCGTCGTGCCCGTCTTCTTGCACGTCGTTCCCAGGTAGTCCACGGGCCCGTGACCATTGGTCGTGTTGAACGCGGACACGTGAGCGACCTTCTTCACCCCCGAGTTGTCCTTGACCGTCATCGCGATCGTGAACCGCTTGACGTCCTTGATCCCGACGATCACACTGCTCCCGCCGTTCACGACGGTCTTGGTGACACGGATGTCACCCCGTCCTTCCGCGTGCGCGGCCGGCGCCACCACGATCCCGGCGACCACCGCCGCCACCACGGAGGCCACGGCGCTTCTTCTGTGCATGTCCCACCCCTGTTCACCCCGCCTCGTGGCAGGGGGGAACAGAGTAGCGACCGGCGAATCCGATCAGGTGATCAGGTGATCACCGGGAGGGCGGGGCCGGCCGAGCGGCCTCCATGGCGGGGGCGGGCTCGGCGGCGCGCCGCCGTCAGCCGGTGATCTGCATCAGCGACACGCCGTCGTCGGCCACGACGAAGGTGAAGTCGGACGGGCCGTTGAAGCCGTCCCCGCCGACCACCGTGCTGACCGTGACCCGATCGCCCGATCGGTTGACGCCGGTCACGTCGAGACGGACGTTCACGCCGATGAACTCCTTGTCGCTCCAGCCGCGGATCGCGTCCCGGCCCCCGAAGACACGGCCCCAGTCGTCGACGGCTCCGTCGAGGGTGAAGGCGTCGAGGAACGCCTCGGTGTCGGCGTTGTTCGCGGCGTCGAGGGCCCGCTGGACCGCTGCGGGAACGGACATGGTGCTCATGCTGGCCTCCAGGGGTACGGGGTGGGACGTGGAAGCTGTGCCGCCGGTCGCGCGCCGCGGGGGGCCGTCGTCCGGTCCCGCGATTGACCGGCCTCCGCTCATACTGGCACGGCGTTCCGGCCCCGGCCGTCCCTGCCCGGAGCGCTCGCGGATCAGCCGAGTGTCCCGTCGGCGGCGAGTTCCCCGTTGAGGAGCGCGATGCCCAGGGGTGTGACGTGGTGCCGGACGGATCCGCCCTCCCGGCGTGTGTCCAGCAGTCCCGCCTCGCGCAGGACGGACGTCTGGCGGCTGATGACCGGGAGCGCCACCCCGACCCGGACCGCCAGCTCCGTCGTCGTCCCGCCGGCCGTCGCGGCGTCCAGCACATGGGCGCGGGTCCGGCCGAGCAGGGCGACGATCGGGTCCATGCCGCCCTGGTCCCCGGCCGCCGCGGCCGGCCTCAGCCAGCCCAGGCGGGGTGAGAGCGGGTACACCAGCACGGGCGGCCGGTGGGGGTCCATCAGGGTGATCGGCTGGATGCGGCAGAAGAAGGACGGGACGAGCACGAGGCCGCGGCCCTCCAGATACACGTCCTGGTCCGCGTAGACCGGGATCTGGAGCACCGGCGCCTCCCACCGGACGCGGGGGTGCAATTCGGCGAGCAGCCGCTCCACCCCGCCGTTCAGCAGGGCGAGGCCGCGCCGGGCGCGGTCCGCCTCCGCGTGCGCCCGGATCTGGTCCTGGTACGGCGCGAGGGCGACCCGGTGGTAGGCGGTCAGGGTGTCGCCCAGGCGGGCCATGACCTGGTGGTCCCCGCCGTCGAGTTCGCGGATCCACGGAGTGGGCCCGCTCTCCTCGGCCAGGATGGACAGTTCGGCGGAGAGTTGGGTGCGCGGCGTGGACAGGACGTCCTCCAGCTGGTGGGCGAAGTCCGCCTCTCCCCGGCCGGGCGTCAGGAAGTCGGGCGAGTAGCCCCAGGGGCGGGCCAGTTCCAGGAGAGGGCGCACGGACGGCATCCGTAACGCCCGTGTCCTGCGCCGCCATTCACTGAACGCCAGCGAACGGTCGGGCTCCTGGACCATGTGGAGGCTGAGCAGGACGTCCCACAGAGGATCCGAGCGGGCCGCGACCGTCACCCGGGTCAGATCCTCGCCGGTGAAGTGAATGCGCAACACGCCGACCACCTTCCGCTCAGCACCCTAGGCAGTGCCGGCGAACGAGGAAAGAGCACAACTCGCCTTATTGTGTCAGCCGTTGACGCATATCGTGCGTTCGCGATCCACTTCGGTCCATCACGCCCGCCGTACGCGGCCTCCCGTATTCGACCGAAGTGCCGAATCGCCCGACACCGCCCGCGTCGGGTGGTCACCGATAAACTGGACGCCATGGTCGCCGCTCTTCCTCCCGCCCGCTCACCCCTGGGGCGGGGGCTGTTGACCGGCCTCCCGGTCCTGGCCGCGCTCCTCGTACTGCTCGTCCCCTCCGTGACCGCGGGAGCCGCGCCCGCGCGGATCCCGGCGGCGTACGGCAGCACGACGGTCCCGGACGTCAGCGTGCCGATGAGCGACGGCACGGCGCTGGTGGGGGACGTCATGTATCCGGCGGACCGTCTCACCGGGGAGCGCGCCGGGGGGACGTTCCCCGTCCTGCTCTCGCAGAATCCGTACGCCTGCGACACCACGGCCGGGAACCTGCACGGGCTGGGGCAGGCGGCCCTGGGCGACCCGGCCTACTTCGTGGAGCGCGGATACATCTACGCGTCGGTCTGTGTGCGCGGTACGGGCCGCTCCGGGGGCGCGTTCGACCTGTTCGGGCCCCGGGAGCGCCGTGACGGGGTCGAGCTGGTCGCGTGGGCGGCCCACCGGCTGGCCGGGTCCGACGGCACGGTCGGCCTGACCGGCTGTTCGTACCTGGGCATCAACCAGCTCCTCACCGCCTCGCTCCTCCCGCGCGGCTCCGCCGTGAAGGCCATGCTTCCGGCGTGCGCCGGGGCCGAGACGTACCGGGAGGCGATGAACTCCGGCGGGATGCCGACCCAGACACGGAATTACTTCACCCACCTCCGTACGCAGATGGGCCCGCGCGCCGGCGCGTACGGCACGGCCCTCGCCCAGGCCGTGCAGCAGGGGGGCGACCGGGCGTACGCCGGGGCGTGGACGAAGTCCCGTACCCCCGGGGACCTGGCCGCCGCGATCGTACGGGCGGACATCCCGACGCTCCTGTGGAGCGGGAACCTGGACCTTTACGCGCAGGGCTCGCAGGAGATGTACACCTACCTCCAGAACGCGTACTTCCACCGGCCCGTGCACACGAGCCCGGCACCCGGAACGCGGACGACCCCGCGCTACCAGGCCGTCGTCGGCCCGTGGGCGCACGGCGAGGGCCTGGACCGCGCCGTGGCGCTCGACTGGTTCGACACGTGGCTCAAGGGCAGGCACACGGACATCGGCTCCACCACCACACCACTGCACCTCTACCAGCAGGGCACGCGCTCGTGGCTCCACACCACGGCCTTCCAGCAGGTCCGCACCTACACCCCCTACTACCTCGGCCCCGACGGCACCCTCGGCCCGACCCCGCCGCGCGGCGCCGACGCGGGCGCGGACAGGATCACGTACACCGAACCGTCCGCCGCCGACGGGCGGCTGACCTACACGACGGAACCGTTCCGCCGGGGCGCGGTCCTGGCCGGTCCGCTCAGCGCGCGCCTGTCGGCCGGTTCGAGCGGTACGAACCTCACCCTCATCGCCCAGCTCGACGACATCGCCCCCGGCAGAGCCGCCACGAAGATCACGTCGGGCTCCCTCGTCGCGAGTCTGCGCGCCCTCGACGCGGACCGGTCGTGGCGCGACTCGAAGGGGGTGGTCGTCCGTCCGTACGGCACGTTCGCCGCGGACCGGTTCCTGCGGCCGGGACAGGTGTACGACCTGACGATCGGCCTGTCCCCGCGCGTCGCGCGGCTCGCCCCCGGGCACGCGCTGCGGCTGACCCTCACCACCCGGACCCCGGAGGCGGACTGCTCGGCCCTGGTGGGCGTGGACCCGTGTTTCCCCACCGACCCTCAGCTGCGGACCCTGCCGGGCACCTATACGGTCCACCGCTCCCCCACCGCGCTCTCGGCGGTCAACCTGCCGCTGGTCGGAGGGCCCGGTTAGGCTCCTGACATGGCGACACCCGACTTCATCCGTACGATCCGCGCCTCGGCGGGCCACCAGCTGCTCTTCCTGCCGGGAGTGAGCGCGGTGGTCCTGGACGACGACGGCAGGGTCCTGCTGGCCCGCCGCGCCGACACCGGCGCGTGGTCGTTGGTCGGAGGCATTCCCGAACCGGGCGAGCAGCCCGCGGTGGCGGCCGTGCGCGAGGTGGAGGAGGAGACCGCCGTGCGCTGCCGCGCGGAGCGGGTGGTGCTCGTCCAGGGACTTGAGCCGGTCCAGTACCCCAACGAGGACCGGTGCCAGTTCATGGACATCACGTTCCTCTGCCGTGCGACGGGCGGCGAGGCCCGCGTCAACGACGACGAGTCGCTGGACGTGGGGTGGTTCTCGCTGGACGCGCTGCCCGATCTCTCCGAGTTCTCCCTGATGAGGATCAAGCAGGCGCTGGCCGGCGAACCGACGTGGTTCGATCCCGGCGCACCGGGCGGCCTGGACGCCGGCCGGGGCGGAACCGCCCGGTAGCGGGCCTCACCTCACGGGCGGCCGGCGGGCACGGGCTCGAGCGAGGGCCACCGGGCCAGCATGTTCCGGCGCAGGTCCGAACTGACGGCGTGCAGACCGTGCAGGTCGGGGCGGTCGGCCGTCATCCCCGCGACCACGCCGAGCCGGTGGGCCAACCGCTGCCGGGCCGTCGCCGTACCCCACGTCCAGTCGCGGTCCGGGATCCTGGCCAGGTGGTCCACCGTCTCGCGGTGGGCCCGCTCGACCAGCGCGTCGCCGCGCAGGAGCCAGCCGGCGCACGCGTCGGCCAGGTCTCCCCCGGGGTCGGTGCCGGTCAGGGTCGTCCAGGTGGTGCGGTACGCGGTCTCGGCGCGGTCCAGCACCGAGGGGTCCGCCTTCGTGACACACCAGCAGGTGGGGAAGCCGATGCGCAGGTACGCCAGCTCCACCAGGCCGTTTCCCAGGGACGCCTGTTCGAAGTCGATGAACTTCACGCCGTCGTCCGTGTGCAGGTCGTTGCCGGGGCACGGATCGCCGTGGAGCAGCGCGTGTCCTCCGGCCCGGTCGAGCCGGCCCACGAGCGCGGCGAGTTCGGCCGGGACCCCGGGCGCGACGGTGACTCCCAGCCTCTCGGCCAGGTGGACGAAGGAGTCGGCGTCGTCCCGCGTCGGTCCGCTCCAGGCGGGCAGGAGGCCGGCGTCCGCCGGGAAGGCGGTGGCGTGCAGCCGGGCCAGGGCCTTCGCCCAGCCGACGATCCAGTCGCGGGGCGGCGGGCGGTGTTCCACGTACGCCAGGACCAGGACGCGCTTGTCGGGGTCGGTGCCCAGCAGGGCGGGCGCCACGGCCGGCTCGGCCCGGGCGGCGAGCCGCAGCGCGGCCACCTCGCGTCCGTAGCGCTCCGCGGCGCCGGGACCCTCGACGAACTGTTTGACCACCGCCGGCGCCCCGGCCAGCTCGACACGCCACACCCATGAGCGTGGGCTGCTCTCCAGCCTGCGGGGTCGACTCGGCGCGCCCAGCCGGGCGCGCAGTCCCGCCCCGAACGGCACCCGTGGCCGGATCACCGGCGCCGGGCGCGTACCGCCAGGATGGCCACCCGGCCCAGGCCGCCGAGGGCGACCGCCACCAGCAGCCCTTCCGGGAGGGTGCCCATGCGGGTGGCGGGGGTCAGCGAGGAGCGCAGCGGCACCGTGTCGACCAGGGTGTCCGGGGTGAACATCTTCGTCTGCTGGACGATCGTCCCGTCCGGCCTGATGATCGCGCTGACGCCGCTGGTGACGGGGACCACCACCGTCCTGCTGTGCTCGACGGCGCGCACCCGTGACATCGCCAGCTGCTGGTACGTCATCTGGCTGCGGTCGAAGGTCGCGTTGTTGCTCGGTACGGAGATGAGCTGGGCGCCGCCGGTGACGGTGTCCCGCACCGCCCAGTCGAAGGCCGCCTCGTAGCAGGTGGCGAGGCCGACCTTGGTACCCGCCATGTCGAAGACCCCCGTCTTTGAACCGCGGCCGAAGTCGCGGGCGACCATGTCGGCGTAGCCGGGGCTGATGGTCTTGATCAGGGAGCGCAGGGGGAGGAACTCCCCGAACGGCTGGATCTGGCGTTTGTCGTAGGTGGCCGTCGGCCCCCGCTTCGGGTCCCAGAGGATCTGGGTGTTGCGCAGCGGCCCGGTGTCCGGGGTGAGCACGGCGCCGACCGAGATCGGCACCCCGATCGCCTTGGCCGCCTGGTCGATGACCTGGCGGGCGTCCTCGTTGCGGTACGGGTCGATGTCCGAGGAGTTCTCGGGCCACAGCACGAAGTCGGGCTGGGGCACCTTGCCCGCCTTGACGTCGGCGGCGAGCCGGAGGGTCTCGCGGACGTGGTTGTCGAGGACCGCGCGGCGCTGGGCGTTGAACTCCAGGCCGGCGCGGGGCACGTTGCCCTGGACGGCGGCGACGGTCGCGGTGCCGTCCTCGGCGGCGTCGGACACGAGCGGCAGGGCGGCGAGGGCCCCGAGCACCGGCACGAGCACGGTGGCCGCCGCGACGGCGGCGGCCCGGCGCGGCAGCCGGCCCGTGCGCCGGTACGCGAGGCCCTGGCGGACCGCCTCGTACAGGCCGAAGCCGCACAGGACGACGGCGAAGCCGAGCACCGGTGTGCCGCCGACCGCGGCCAGGGGCAGGAACACACTGTCCGCCTGGCCGAAGGCGATCTTGCCCCAGGGGAACCCGCCGAACGGCATCCGGGCGCGGACGGCCTCGCCGAGGATCCAGACGGCGGCGGCCCACACCGGCCAGGCGGGCAGCCGCGAGACGGCCGCGATGCCCATGCCGACGAAGGCGATGAAGACCGCCTCGACGGCCGCGAGGGCGAGCCAGGGTCCCGGGCCCACCTCGGCGCCGGTCCAGATCAGCAGCGGGAGCAGGAAGCCGAGGCCCGCGAGGTAGCCGAGGCCGAGTCCCGCGCGCGGGCGGCGGCCGTGCAGGCTCCAGGCCATCAGGGCGAAGCCGGGCAGGGCCAGCCACCACAGGGGGCGGGGCGGGAAGCTCGCGTAGAGCATCAGGCCCGACAGCGCGGCGGCGCCGGGCCTGACCAGTCGCCTCTCGCGCCGGGCGGAGGGGGCGGGCGGCGGGGTCTCGACGGGGGCGATGGTGGTGCTCACCGGGCGGAGTCTACGGTGGGTGTCTGTGTGGAGGGGAGTGCGTCCCCGCGTGCTGTCGGTCAGGGTGACGGTCGCGCCGGCGGACGTGTGCCGGGGCGGGTGCGGCAGCGTTCCTTCGCAAGGTGTCCACAAATCCCCCTTCTTGCCGTTAACGTGTGCGCCAGCCTTTGCCACCTGGCCGGATCCGGCTGCTGTGGGACGGGGTTCGCACAGGTCGAAGGGGTCGACGGAATGGTCGACAGGATGGCTGTACCGGCAGAACGGGCCGCCGTACGGGAGCGGGGCAGCGCGCCCGACGTCGTGGGCGCCGTGGTGCTCGGCGCCTGCGCGGTGTGGGCGGTGATCAGCGCGGCGGCCGGCGGGGGCCGGCCCGAGGGGATACTCCTCGCGGTGCTCGCCGTCGCCGCGGGGTACGCCTGCGGCCGGATCAGCGGGGGCTCGGTGCCGGTGGCCGCCGCCTCGGTGGTGGCGCTGGCCGCGCTCGCCGCGGCGATCGCCTCGGGCCGGGACACGCCGGCGGCCGCGGTGGCCGTCGCCACCCCGCAGGGTGATTCCGGCGCGGTCGCCGCGCTGCTGGCGCTGGCGGCGGGTGCGGCGTGCTGCGCGGCCACGGCGGCGCGGCGCCCCCGGTCGCGGGTGGCGCTGCGGCTGCTGGCGGCGGGGATCGGCGTGGCCGCCCTGCTGCTGGGCTCCGTCGCGGGGTTCGTGGCGGTGCTCGGGGTGCTGCTCTGTTCCTTGGCGGCGGCCCGGATGCGGCGCAGGTCGGCGGCGCTGGCCGGTCTGGCGCTGGTCGCGGCGCTGGTGGTGGGCGGCTCCTGGGCGGTGGCGGAGGGCGGGCTGCCGGAGGGCCTGTCGGTGTCGCTGGAGGGGCAGCTGACCACGAACCGGGTGCAGCTGTGGCACGAGGCGGTCGACCTGGCGAAGGAGCATCCGCTGCTGGGGGTGGGGCCGGACCGGTTCGGCGACCTCAGCCCGACGGCGCTCCAGTCGCTGGACACGGACGGCAAACCGCACTCGGCGCCCTTGCAGGAGGTGTCCGAGCAGGGGGTGGTGGGACTGCTGCTGCTGGCCGCGGTGTTCGGCTGGCTGCTCTACGGACTGGTCCGCTCGCCCTGCTCCACTCCGGTGGTCCTGACGGCGGGGGCGACCCTGACGGCGCTGGCGACCCTGGCGAGTGTCGGGAACGCGCTGAGCTTCGCGCCGGTGACGGCGGGGGCGGGCCTGCTGGCGGGGCTGGCGACGGCCCGGCCGGCCGGGCGGCTCGTACCGCGGGCGCTGCCGGCGCTGGACCGGGCGCCGGGCTGACCGGGGGGTGCCGGGCCGAGATCAGGTGCCGGGCTGACCGGGGGTGCCGGGCTGATCAGGTGCCGGCCGCGGCGCTTCCCGGGCGGCCGAGGACCAGGCGGTCCCGGATGATCCGTACGGCGGCTTCCGCGTCGTCCACCGTCACGGTGAAGGTCCTGCCGTCGCCCAGGCGCAGGACAAGTCCCTCACCTCTGCGCACGACCACGCCCGTGCCCATCTCGGGGCGCCAGCGGTAGCCCCAGCCGCCCCACTGGCGCGGGTTGACCTTGGGGGCGAAGTCCGCGTCCACGACGTGGGCGAGCAGGATCCGGCGGCGCGGCAGCCCCATGTGGCCGCAGCGCACCTCCAGGCAGTCGCCGTCGACCCGGACCGCCACGTGGACGAAGGCCAGGGTGCCGAAGAGGATGAGCAGCCCGGCGGCGACACAGCCGATGACGGACATCAGGAGGGCGGCGAAGCCGGAGGTCCAGTTCGACTGGACGGCCAGCACGACGCCGAGCGCGATACAGGCGAGTCCCACCGCGGCGAGCAGCCACTGCGCACGGTTGGTGGCACGGCCGGTCCAGATCTCGGGCAGGGGTTCCACGGTGTCGCCCTCCTGCCGGGGGTGCTCCGTCATGCCAAGCAGAGTACCCACGTTCCGCGCGGACGGAAGTCCTCCGCCGGATCCGTGACACCGGACACGTGGTCAGCCCGGTTGGGTGACGGCGGCGAGCAGCCGCCCTTCGGAGTAGCCGAGCGCGCGCACGGGAAGATCGCCTTCGCGACCGCTGAGCAGCACGGTGAGGCGGGGGTCGGCGGGGGCTGCCGGGGCTCCCGGGGTAGGGACGTCACCGAGGCGGCGCAACGCCTGGGCGGCGACCGCGTCGGCCGAGCCGTGCAGGACGAGCGGCGGCAGGTCCGGCCGCTGGACTGCCGTACGGATGCGTTCGGCGACCAGTTCGTAATGGGTGCAGCCCAGGACGACGGCCCTTACCCCGCGAGGGGTGAGAGCGGCCGCGGCGGCCACCGCGCGGTCGATCGCGTCCTCGTCGGCCGATTCGACGGCCTGCGCGAGTCCGGGGCAGGGGACCTCGGTGACCTCGGCGGAGTCGGCGAAGTCACGGATCAGCCCCCGCTGGTAGGGACTGCCGGTGGTCGCCGGGGTGGCCCAGATGGCGAAGGGGCCGCCGACGACCGCCGCCGGCTTGATCGCCGGGACGGTGCCGATGACGGGCAGGCCCGGCTCCAGCGCGGCGCGCAGCGCGGGCAGGGAGTGCACGGAGGCAGTGTTGCAGGCGACGATCAGGGCGTCGGGCCGGTGGGCGGCGGCGGCCCGTGCGACGGCGAGCGCCCGTTCGGTCACGTCGTGCGGAGCGCGGGGGCCCCAGGGCATGCCGTCGGGGTCCAGGGACAGGACAAGATCGGCGTCGGGCCGCAGCCGGCGTACCGCGGCGGCGGCGGCGAGCAGGCCGATACCGGAATCCATGAGCGCGATCTTCACCCGGTCACCATAGTCGACGGCGCTCGCGGCACCGGAGTTGTGGTGCAGACTGCGGCGGATGAGCGCCATTGCCTGGATCGCGTTGAGTTCGCTGGCCGCGTGGGGCTGGCTGTCGCTGGGTCAGGGTTTCTTCTGGCGGACGGACCAGCGGCTGCCCACACCCGCGTCGCCCGGTCCGTCCGTGCTGCCCGGCCCATCCGTGCTGCCCGGTGCGGCCGTGCCGCCGGGCTCGTCCGTGCTGCCCGGTGCGGCCGCGCTGCCGAACGCGCCCGGCACGGCCGGCCCGGCGGGAGGAGACGAGGGCACCTGGCCGTCCGTCGCCGTCGTCGTACCCGCGAGGGACGAGGCCGACATGCTGCCGGAGAGCCTGCCGTCGCTGCTGGCCCAGGTCTATCCGGGCGCCGCCGAGATCTACCTGGTCGACGACGGGAGCACGGACGGCACGGGCGAGCTGGCCCGTGACCTCGCCGTCCGGTACGGCGGGCTCCCGCTGACGGTCTCCTCGCCGGGTGAGCCCGAGCCCGGCTGGACCGGCAAGCTCTGGGCGCTGCGGCACGGCATCGCGCTGGCCCGCGGCGGCCCGAAGGATCCCGAGTACCTGCTGCTGACCGACGCCGACATCGCCCACGAGCCGGACAGCCTGCGGGAACTGGTCGCCGCCGCCCTGGGCCACCGGCTGGACCTGGTCTCCCAGATGGCCCGGCTGCGGGTGGCGAGCGGGTGGGAGAAACTCGTCGTCCCGGCCTTCGTCTACTTCTTCGCGCAGTTGTACCCATTCCGCTGGATCAACCGTCCCGGCGCCAGGACGGCCGCCGCGGCGGGCGGTTGTGTCCTCCTCCGTACGGAGGCCGCCGTGCGCGCGGGGGTGCCCGAGTCGATCCGTCAGGCGGTCATCGACGACGTGTCGCTCGCGAAGGCGGTACGGGACAGCGGCGGGCGGCTCTGGCTGGGGCTCGCGGAGCGCGTCGACAGCATCCGTCCGTATCCGCGGCTGGGCGACCTCTGGCGCATGGTGGCGCGCAGCGCGTACGCACAGCTGCGGCACAATCCGCTGCTGCTTCTCGGTACGGTGGCCGGCCTCGCGGTGATCTATCTGGCACCGCCCGCCGCACTGTGCGCCGGGCTGTTCGGCGGGGACACGGCGGCGGGGTGGCTGGGCTTCGCGGCCTGGGCGGTGATGGCGGGGACATACCTCCCCATGCTGCGGTACTACCGGCAGTCCTCGTGGCTGGCTCCGCTGCTCCCCTTCACGGCGTTCCTCTACCTGTTGATGACCGTCGACTCGGCCGTACAGCACTACCGGGGCCGGGGCGCGGCCTGGAAGGGACGTACGTACGCCCGTCCCGGGAGCGAGCCCCGTCCGCAGTAGCCGTCCGCAGGTGCGTGGGTCACTTCCTGCCGGGCGTCCAGTTCATGCCCCAGCCATAGGCGTAATCGATGGTGCGCTGCGGGCTGACTCCGCGATCCGGTACGAGAAAGCGCGCTTCACGCTGGACGACGAGGTCCGATCCGGTATTGGTGATCAGTGCCAGCGCGCAGACGGTCGAGGGCACGGTGCATTCACCGAGCGAGAAGTCGACGGGGGCGCCGTGCTGCGGCTGGAGAGTGACGGTCGCGTCGAGATCGGCGAAACTGCGGGCGCCTTCGTAGATGGTCACGAAGATGACGACACGGCGCAGCTGATCCTTGTGGTCGAGGTTGATCGTGAGGTTCTCCCCGCTGGAGAGCGCGCCCGTACGGTCGTCGCCGTCGAGATGGATGTACGGCGGCCGGGAGAGCGAGCCGAAGGCATTGCCGAGTGCCTGGACGACGCCTTTGCGTCCGTCGGTCAGTTCGTAGAGTGCGCACAGGTCGAGGTCGAGATCGCTGTGGGCGGCGACGGCGCGGCCGAGTTTGGCTCCCCAGCCCTTGAACTGTTTACGGACCTGCCAGTTGAGGTTCACGCGCATGATGCCCGACGTGCCGCCCTGTTTGGTGAGCGAGACGGAGGGCGCGTCCTTCGTCAGCGTCACCTTGCTCAGCCGGACGGGGGTGGAGGCGGGCGCCGGGGGCGGTGCGGGGGCCGCCGGGGGCACGGGCGGCGGCGGGGCGGCACGGAGCGGTGGGGCGGGCGCGGCGGCGGGTGCCGGGGACGCGGGCGCCCGCGGCGGTTCGTCGACCGAGATGCCGAAGTCGGTGGCCAGTCCGGCGAGTCCGCTGTCGTACCCCTGTCCCACCGCCCGGAATTTCCAGCTCCCCTGACGCCGGTACAGCTCGCCGAGGACAAACGCCGTCTCGACGGTGGCGTCCTGGCTGTCGTACCGCGCGATCTCCGCGCCGGACGCGGCGTCCAGCACCCGTACGTGGAGTCCGGGCACCCGGCCGAAGGTTCCGCCGTCGGACGACGCCGCCAGCACGATCCGTTCGACCTCGGGCTCCACCCGGGCCAGGTCCACCGCCAGGGTGTCCGTGACGGCGTCCCCCGCGGGCCTCTTGCCTTCGTGGCGTACGGCGCCCGAGGCGTGCGCGGGCTGGTTGTAGAAGACGAAGTCCGCGTCGGAGCGCACTTTCCCGGTCACCAGCAGCAACGCCGAGGCGTCGACGTCCGGCGTTCCCGCCGCTGAACGCCATCCCAATTCGACGCGGACGGCGGGCGCCGCCACCGGAAGATTGGCCCCTTTAAGCATGGACATGCTCGCCCCCATCACGAGTCGGGGTCCCGAAGATTCCCTCCTGCCAAACCTAATCCCCGCAAGGCCGTTCCGACCCCCCGGGACCCGCCGGTACCCACCGGAAACCCGCCACCAACCTGCCCTTTACACGATCCGTACACAGCTGGGCGACCGTTTTTCCCAAGTTCGCTCGCATTGGGGATCCGAAGTAACCCACAGGTCCCGAAAGAACCCTCTTTTCGGACTCCCCAACCGGCACACGGTGGGCTTAACTTTGTTCCATGACCTCCCCCCGCGCCACCTACGGCGGCGGTTACTACACCGCGCCGTCGTTCCCGGACACCCCGATCTACGACTCCTTGGTCGCGGAGCGGGGCACGCCTCAGATCGCCCCGATCCGAGTGCCTTCCGCCTACGACACGGGCAACAGTTATCTGCCGGCACTGCCCTCCGCCCTGCCGGCCCTCCCCGCGGGTCCCTCCGCGCCTTCCCCGGCGTACGGCGGATATCCCCAGCAGATGCCGATGCAGCAGCCCGTCCCGCTGCAACACGCGCCGGCGCCGTACATCCCGCAGCAGGCAGGCGCGCCCCGCGGCTACCAGAGCGCGCCGCCCCAGCAACAGCAGCAGCGCCCGATGCCCGGCACCGGGTACGAGGCGATGCGTCCGGCGGCTCCGCGCCCCGCGCCGCCGCAGACCGGTCCGTACGACGACCCGTACAACCGGCCGTACCAGAACCGGGGGTACTGACCGCCCCTGAGCCCCGTACCACGACGTACCAGGGTGGAGGTCCTACCCGTACTTCTCCGTGCCCCCGATTCCCCCAACTCCCGTTCCGCACCCGGGAGCAGGGGAGCCGGGGGCACACGTCCTCCTCCGCGCGCACTCGCCCCCGCCGGGAACTCCGGACCGTGGCAGGCACGTTGAGTGCATGGGACACCGAAGTGAGTTTGCTCTCTCTCCGCGTCCGCCGGGCATCACGCGAGCCGTCCCGGGCTACAACGGATAAGGAAGGGGGTGCGGGACTGTGCGATCGATCGTCGGACTCTGGCGCTGGCGCAAGAATCCCCTGCGCCGGGGCACCGATCTCATGGAGGCGTGGGTGGCGCTGGTCGCGGCGCTGCTGCTCGCCCTCGCCACGCCGGCCACCGGCTGGATCTGCGGATCACGTATCAACTCCTCGTTGCAGCACACGGTGCGTCTGCAACGGGAGGAGCGGCACCGGACGGCCGTCGCGGTCACCGGTCAGCCGAAGGAGCACCACCACAACGCCTTCGACGCCGAGTCGGCCGCCGGCCACGGCGGCGGCAGCCGGGTGCTCGCGACGTGGTCGGCCGCGGACGGCACGCGGCGCACGGGCACGCTCACCGCGCCGGGACGCCGGGTGACCCCCGGCGCGACGTTCACCATCTGGACCGACCCCCGGGGCAAGCCGGTCAAGGGCCCGATGAACGGCGACTGGGCGCGGCTCAACGCCGTGCTGGCGGGGGCGGCCACGACGCTGGTGGCCGCGGTGCTGGTGGAGCTGCTGCGGCGGCTGGTCCTCTGGAGACTCGTACGACGGCGGTACAGCAGGCTCGACCGCGCCTGGGCGAAGGCCGGTCCCGACTGGGGCCGTACGGGCGCGGGCAGTTGAGACTCCGCCACCGCGCGTGAGCACCGGCGGGTGCCCGGACCCGCGGGGCCGGGACGAGACCCGCGCTTGCGTCAACCCAGCGCTGCCGCGCGCGCTACGGTGGTGCTTCCCGGTCCGCTGTCTCGGCCGGGGCGGGCCCGGGGCAGGGCCCCGGAACGGATCGTCACGCGCACACGCACGAGGTGGGGGCACAACAGCGCCATGGCACAGGGCACGGTCCAGGTGACGCACACCGGAACATCCCGTTGGCGGCGCCGCACGGGCGAATACGCCTCCCTCGCCGCAGCCCTGGAGGCCGCCGCCGACGGCGACATACTCACCATCGCCCCGGGCACCTACCGGGAGAACCTGATCGTCTCGCGCGCCGTGACCCTGCGCGGGCCCGAGGGCTCGCTCGGTTCGGTGCGGATCGCGCCGGTCGACGGCGTACCGCTGACCGTCCGCGCGTCCGCCACCATCCAGGACCTCCATGTGGAGGGCCAGGACACGACCGCGCCCGCCGTGCTCGTCGAGGACGGCACCCCCGAGCTGCTGGACCTGCGGGTCGTGACCCGCTCCGCGGCCGGGATAGAGGTGCGGGGCGGCGCGGCCCGCCCCACCGTCCGCCGCTGCACCGTCGACAACCCCGCCGGGGTCGGCATCGGGATAATCGACGGGGCCGGCGGGGTGTTCGAGGAGTGCGAGGTCGTCGCCGCCGGGCAGTCCGGCATCTCGGTGCGCGGCGGCGCGCACCCACGGCTGGAGCGCTGCCGCGTCCACCACGCGTCGGGCTCCGGCCTGTCCGTCACCGGCGAGGGCAGCGGCCTGGAGGCGTTCGGCTGCGAGGTGTACGAGATCAAGGGCACCGGCGTCCAGATCGCGTCCCGCGCGGCGGCCCATCTCACCGACTCCTCCGTGCACCGCACCTCGGCCGACGGCATCACGCTCGACACGGACGCCGTGCTCACGCTCTCCGACTGCGACATCCACGACATCCCCGAGAACGCGATCGACCTGCGGTCGCGTTCGGTGCTGACGCTGACCCGCTCGACCGTCCGGCGCTTCGGCCGCAACGGTCTTTCCGTGTGGGACCCGGGCACCCGGGTCGACGCCAACCAGTGCGAGATCCACGACAGTACGGGCGACTATCCGGCGGTCTGGATCAGCGACGGCGCCACCGCCGTGCTCGACTCGTGCCGCCTCCACGACGTCCCCGACGCGCTCTTCGTCCTCGACCGCGGCTCACGCGTCGACGTCGTCGACAGCGATCTCTCGCAGGTGCGGAACACGGCGGTGTCGGTGAGCGACGGCGCGACCGCGCAGCTCGACGACTGCCGCATCAGGGAGGCCTCCACCGGCGCGTGGTTCCGGGACCACGGCAGCGGCGGCACGCTGAACTCCTGCACGATCGACTCCGTACAGACGGGTGTCATCGTCACCAAGGGCGCCGACCCGACCATCGAGCGCTGCACGGTCACCTCGCCCGCCGAGGCCGGTTTCTACGTCTCCGCCGAGGGGCGGGGGACGTTCCACAACTGCCGGGTCACGGGCAGCGGGGGCTACGGCTTCCATGTGATGGACGGCTGCCGCTCGACGCTGACCCGCTGCCGTACGGAGCGCTGCGCGCGCGGCGGATACGAGTTCGCGGAGGACGGCCCCGTCGCGGAGGACTGCACCAGCGACGAGAGCGGGGTGCTGACCCCGCCCGTGGAGCCGCTGCCCGTCCTGACCGCGACGCACTCCGGCGGAGTGCTCGGCACCGTACCCCCGCAGCCCACCGCCGCCCCGGCGGCCGGTGAGCCGCCCGCGACACCGCCGCGCGCCTCCGAGGCGGTCCTCGGGGAGCTGGACACGCTGGTCGGCCTGGAGAGCGTCAAGCGGGAGGTCCGGGCGCTCACCGACATGATCGAGGTCGGCCGGCGCCGCAAGGAGGCCGGGCTCAAGGCCGCGTCCGTGCGCCGTCACCTGGTCTTCACCGGGTCCCCCGGCACCGGCAAGACGACGGTGGCACGGCTGTACGGCGAGATCCTGCACTCGCTCGGGGTGCTGGAGCGCGGCCATCTGGTCGAGGTGTCCCGGGTGGACCTCGTCGGGGAGCACATCGGCTCCACGGCGATCCGTACGCAGGAGGCGTTCGACCGCGCGCGGGGCGGCGTGCTGTTCATCGACGAGGCGTACGCGCTGTCGCCCGAGGACTCCGGCCGGGACTTCGGCAAGGAGGCCATCGACACGCTGGTGAAGCTGATGGAGGACCACCGGGAGGCGGTCGTGGTGATCGTCGCCGGGTACACCGTCGAGATGGAGCGGTTCCTGACGGTCAACCCCGGTGTGGCGTCCCGTTTCTCACGGACCATCACCTTCAGCGACTACGTCCCCGAGGAACTGCTGCGGATCGTGGAGCAGCAGTCCGAGGAGCAGGAGTACCGGCTCGGCGAGGGCACGGGCGAGGCGCTGCTCAAGTACTTCACGGCGCTGCCGAAGGGGCCGGCCTTCGGCAACGGCCGTACCGCACGCCAGACGTTCGAGTCGATGGTGGAGCGGCACGCGGGCCGGGTCGCCCAGCTGCCGCAGACCAGCACGGACGACCTGACGCTCCTCTACCCGGACGACCTGCCCGAACTGCCCTGATCACGCGGGGACTTCCCGCGCGGAGCCTTTTCGCGCCGGGGCGTCCGGCGCGGGGACGCCTGGCGCGGGAGCGGCGCGGGCGGCAACCGGTCGAGCAGCGCGTCCCGTTCCTCGGTGAAGACCGGGTCGGTCTGGTAGGCGGAGTGCCCCAGGATCGGCTCGGGCAGCGGATGGCGCGCCGAACGGCCGTACGCGAGCGGGTCCTTGAGCGGTCCGCGGTCCACTTCGGGCCTGTCCCCGTCGGCCGGGATCCTGACCGGGCCGCCGATCGGGTCGGTGGCGCGCCACAGGTTGCGCCAGCAGTGCACCTCCTTGCTCAGTCCGGCCAGGGGGCCCGCGCCGAAGTAGGCGGGGAACCAGCGGCCGTAGAGACGCTCCAGCGGTGAGCCGTACGTCAGCAGCGCCACGCGGCGGCGGGTGGCGGGCCGCAGCTGCCAGACGGCGGAGGCGGCGAGCACACTGCCCTGCGAGTGTCCGCACAGGACGAGCCGCCCGCCCGTACGGGCGGTCCAGGAGGCGATCCGCCAGGTGAGGTCGGGCACGGCCCGCTCGGCGTAGCAGGGCGGCGCGAAGGGGTGGGCGGCGCGCGGCCAGAACGTACCGACGTCCCAGAGGATGCCGATCGTGCGGCGGGCCGACGGGTCGCGGTAGGCCCTGCGGCCCCACGTGACGAACAGTATGAAGCCGAGCCCTATCAGCCAGGAGCCGAGCGCCTGGGCGGTGTCGGCGACGGACTCCAGCAGGGAGTTGCTGCCCTCGGCCGCCTGTCCCGGCACCGCGCCGCTCAGCCAGGAGCCGGCGACGGCGGCGGCGCCGAGCAGCAGGGCGGCCCCGGAGAGGGTGCCGACCAGCCACGGGGCCGCGTCGGTCAGCGCGGCCCGCGCGCGGGCGTCCGCGATCTGGCGGGTACGGAGGGCGTCGACGGTCACGTGGTCGTACTCCGCCTCCACGACCGGGGCCAGCCGGCGGCCGGCACGGACCGTGCGGACGGCGAGGACCGTCAGCGGGACGAGGAGCAGCACCAGCAGCACGGGGATGGCGGCCGCCTGCCAGCTGAGCAGCACGGGCGGCCCGACCATGGCACCCTCGCCCATGCCGGGCGTGGCGCCGCGGTCGAGCCAGTCGGCCACGCGCTGGGCGATGCCGCCGGTCATCACCCCGGCCAGGCCGCAGGCGAGCATCGCGACGGCGGGGCCGCCGAGGCCCCGGAGGGCGGTCCTGGCGTGCGGGGCCCTGCGGTGCAGGGCGCACGCGGTGACCAGCAGGGCGAGGATCAGGGCGACCTGGGCGAGGACGATCACCCGGAAGGTGAGATCGCTGGGGAGCGCGCCGGAGGAGACCCAGTGGGGGCGGGACCAGCCGGCGTAGAGCATCGCGGCGGCCAGCAGCAGGAGGGAGGTGGCGGGCAGCCAGGTGACCAGTGCCCGGTCGAGGGTGGCGTCGCGCCGGCGCTCGCTGCGGCCCCTGCTGCACACCACGCGGACGACCACGACCGCGCAGACGAGCAGCGCCGCCTGGAGGAGCCGGCCGAGGAGGTCGGCGGGAGCGCCGGCCACCGTACGGTCATGGTGGGCGGCGGCGCCGACGAGCGCGGTGGCGACGGTGAGGAAGCCCGCGGCGGTGTGGGCGGCGCGGAGGCGGGCGACGAGGCGGCGGCCGTACCAGAATCCGGGGCGGCCGAGGGCGGGGCGGACGGTGGGGATTTCCGTCCCGACGACAGGTGTGGTGTCGGTCGCGGTGTCCGTCGTGGTGCCGGCCGCCGTGCCGGTGGGGGTGCCGGCCGCCGTGTTGTGGTCGGCCTCGGCCTCCGGGAACCCGCCCGGGCGGGCTTCGGTGGGGGGCCGCTGGGACTCGTACGCGCTCCAGGTCCGATTGGAGAGGTACCAGAGCAGTCCCACCAGCGCGGTGGGCACCAGGGAGGCCAGGGCCAGGCGGCGGCCCGGCTGTGCCCACCAGCCGTGCCCCTCCGGGGAGAGGAATCCGAGCCAGGACCGGTCGGCGACGCAGTGTGCGGAACCGGCGCACTGCCAGGCCGTGAGGTCGAGGGCGACCTCGGAGGCGGCGGCGGTCAGCAGCACCGTGAGGGTGAGGGCGACCAGCCGTACCAGTACGCCGTACAGCCGTTGGGACTTCATCAGGCCCTTGGCCGCCGGGCGCATCCAGTGCGCCAGATTGACGACCATGAAGGGCAGGAGTAAGAGCCACAGGGCCCGTGAGCCGTTTCCCGACGTGAGGTTGCACCAGACGTACGCCTCCGGGACCGGCCGGTCCTTGGCCTTCACGTCCCCGGCGTTCGCGTCCCCGGCGGTCCGGTCCTCGGCGTTCACGTCGTCGGCGCGGCGGAAGACCGCCGCCGTGTTGTCGCCCGTGACCCGGACCGTACGCGGATCACCGAGCATCTCCTGCGGTGTGGTGCCACCGACACCGTGCACGAGCAGTTCGAGCGCGGGTCCGCCACGGTGCGGAACAGGAGTCTCAGGGGGCACTTCGGTCACTCACCCTCCGGATGCCAGGATCGGCCGGCACGTCGGCCGGCACATCGGCCGATACGGGGAATCTCCCCGGGCGCCACCGCCGCCAATCCCCGCCGCACGGGTCACAGGCGCGTGGGAGGATGAAACAGGCGTGCCGAAGCGGAAGGACTGCTCCCGTGGTGAGCGACAACCAGAACCTCCTCGCGGAGCAGCGTCGTGCCGTGATCCTGGACGAGGTGCGCCGGCGCGGCGGGGTCCGGGTCAACGAGCTGACGCGCAGGCTCAATGTCTCCGACATGACCGTGCGCAGGGACCTGGACGCGCTCGCCCGGCAGGGTGTGGTCGAGAAGGTGCACGGCGGCGCGGTCCCGGTGGTCGAGGCGAGCGCGCACGAGCCGGGATTCGAGGCGAAGTCGGCGCTGGAGCTGAGTGCCAAGGAGGACATCGCGCGGGCGGCCGCGGCGCTGGCCGTGCCCGGCAGTGCGATCGCACTGTCAGGTGGTACGACAACCTATGCGCTGGCCCAGCAGTTGCTGGACGTACCGGACCTGACGGTGGTGACCAACTCGGTGCGGGTGGCCGACGTGTTCCACGCGGCGCAGTCGGCCGGGGCGGTGGGCGGCCGGCGGCCCGGCGCGGCCACGGTGGTGCTGACGGGCGGGGTCCGGACCCCGTCGGACTCGCTGGTGGGCCCGATCGCCGACCAGGCGATCCGCTCGCTGCACTTCGACGTGCTGTTCCTCGGGGTGCACGGCATCTCCGTGGAGGCGGGTCTTTCGACACCGAATCTGGGGGAGGCGGAGACCAATCGGCGGTTCGTGCGGTCCGCACGCCGGGTGGTGGTCGTCGCCGACCACACCAAATGGGGCACGGTGGGGCTCAGTTCGTTCGCGACGCTGGATCAGGTCGACACGCTGGTGACGGACGCCGGGCTGTCGGCGGGGGCCCGGGAGGAGATCGCCGAGGTGCTGCCCGGCCTGGTGGTGGCGGGTGAATCCGCGGCGGGCGAGCCGTCCGTGGCGGAAAAGCCGTCCGTGGCGGGAAGGCCGTCAGCCGCGGGAAGACCGGAGGAGGACGGGCCCGGATGACCACGTTCCGTATCGATCGCACCACACCGCTCGCCGCCGAGGAGGCCTGGCGGCGGCTCACCGACTGGCCGGCGCACGCGGAGCAGGTGCCCCTGACGGCGATCTCCGTCCCCACGCCCGGACCCACACGGGTCGGTACGGTTTTTGTCGCCCGGAGCGCGCTCGGAGGTGTCGGGTTCGACGATCCGATGGAGGTTGTCCTCTGGGAACCGCCCGTCGCGGGCGCGCCGGGCCGCTGCCGGCTGGAGAAGCGGGGCACGGTGGTGGTCGGGTGGGCCGAGATCCACGTACGGGCAGAAGGCACCGGGTCGTCCGTGTCCTGGGAGGAGGACCTGCGCCTGCGCCGGCTGCCCCGGTCGTTCGGCCCGCTCACCGCGCGGACCGGACGGCTGGTGTTCGGCCGGGCGGTCGACCGCCTGCTGCGGGGTTGAGGAGCTTCCCCTCGGTCAGGCCGGCCAGACCCCGGTGTCCAGGAAACGTTCGAGCGTGACCGTGTACGGGTCGATGTCCAGGCCCTGTCCGGCGAGCCAGGTGTCGGAGTAGTACTTGTCGAGATAGCGGTCTCCGGGGTCGCAGAGCAGGGTGACCACGCTCCCCCGGTGGCCGTCGGCGACCATCTCCGCCACGATCCGCAGCGCGCTCCACAGTCCGGTGCCGGTGGAACCGCCGGCCCTGCGCCCGATGACCCGTTCCAGGGTGCGTACGGCGGCGACGCTCGCCGCGTCCGGGACCTTCATCATCCGGTCGATGGCGCCGGGCACGAAGCTCGGTTCCATCCGGGGGCGGCCGATGCCCTCGATCCGGGACCCGCGGTCGGTGCTCGCGGTGGCGTCACCGCGTGTCCAGCCGTCGAAGAAACAGGAGTTCTCCGGGTCCGGCACACAGATCCGGGTGTCGTACTGCATGTAGTGCACGTAGCGGGCGATGGTCGCCGACGTGCCGCCCGTACCCGCCGTGGCGACGATCCAGGCGGGCTCGGGATGACGTTCCAGCCTGAGCTGCTGGAACATCGATTCGGCGATGTTGTTGTTGCCCCGCCAGTCGGTGGCCCGCTCCGCGTAGGTGAACTGGTCCATGTAGTGGCCGCCGCTCTCCGCGGCGAGGCGCGCCGACTCCGCGTACAGCGTCCGTGAGTCGTCGACGAAGTGGCACCGCCCGCCGTGGAATTCGATGAGCCGGCACTTCTCGTGGCTGGTGGTGCGCGGCATCACCGCGATGAAGGGCACGCCGATCAGTTTCGCGAAGTACGCCTCGGAGACGGCGGTCGAGCCGCTGGAGGCCTCGATCACCGGTTTGCCGGGCCTGATCCAGCCGTTGCACAGCCCGTAGAGGAAGAGGGAGCGGGCCAGCCGGTGCTTGAGGCTGCCGGTCGGATGGGTCGACTCGTCCTTCAAGTACAGGTCCACGCCCCATGCTTCGGGCAGGGGGAAGCGCAACAGGTGGGTGTCCGCCGAGCGGTTGGCGTCGGCCTGGACCTTCCGTACGGCTTCCTTGAGCCAGGCGCGGTAGCGGGGGTCGGTACGGTCCACGTCGACGGTCACGACGCGTGTGTCCGGCCCGGCGCCGGGCGCCGCCGCGCTTCCGGCCGACCCGGCTCTGTCCTGTTCCGTCATGCGCGCCGTTCCTCAGCTGTTGTCGGCTCCGGTCCCCGGTCCGTCACGCTACCGCCACCACCTGCGCCAACGATGACTTTGGGTATCCATGGCACCAGCTTCTGGCACCGACCGGCATACTGGGTGAGGACCACGCTCAGGTCAGTGGCACGGAGGGGGCTGAGAGGCCATGGCAGAGCCCGATTTCAGCGCGCGCGGGGTGCGAATAGAGCGGTGGCCCCGCTCACTCACCCGGGCCGGGCAGGTACTGATCCAGGACGGCAGGCTGGCGCTGCTGACCAGCTACGGCCGGGTGATCGACAGTGCTCCGCTCCGGGCGGTCCAGGCCGCGAGGCCGTGGTTCGCGGGCAAGGGCAGCACGGTCGCCACCGTCAACGGCACGCGCTACCGGCTGACCATGGGCCAGCGGAGCGGCGGGCGCAGGCCGGACGCGTCGGCGCTGGCGGGCCGGTTCCTGGAGGCCGTGAGCCGGGCTACCACCCGTACGAAGGGCTGAGGCGGCGCGGAGCCTTCCTCCGCCGCCTCCCCCACCTCCTCCGACGTCTCCCCCGCCGCCTTCCCGGCTGTCCGCGAGTTGCGGAGCCGTGTCCCCTGGTTCACTCTGGTCTCACCCCTCACTCAGGGTGAACCGGTGGTGACGCTGTGATCCAGCCCCGCCGGGCGGGAACAGCAGCGAGCCAGTTGCTGGATCCGATCCTTCGTCTTCTTCCGGACCTCAATTCGGGGAGTCGCAGCCGTGATCAGCCAGCCAGGCAGGCACTGCACGGTGGAGCTCCAGGCCCTGCCGTCGCGGATCGGTCAGGTCCGCAGAATCATCTCCGCGCAATTGCGCTACTGGCATCTCGATCCCTTGATCGATCCCACGGCACTCGGAGTCACCGAGCTGCTGACCAACGTCCACCGGCACGCACAGCCGGACAAGATGTGCACCGTCGACATCGCGTTGCTGCTCGACCGGCTCACGGTCTCGGTCAGCGACCACGACCCCCGCGTGCCGACGGTCAACGACGCGGAACTCCTCGACACCGGCGGCCGCGGTCTGGCCCTGATCGCGGCGGTCAGCGAGAGCTGGGGCATCCGCCCCGAGGGCGAGCTGGGCAAGAGCATCTGGTTCACCCTGCCCGCACCACCGGCCGCCCTGGCCCTGCCACCCCGCCCTGTGTACGGCGCGACGACGGACGGCCCCTTCCGGGGGACGGAACTCAGCGCGGTGATCAGGGAACACGGGCACACCGAGGCCCGTTCGGCCGTCGTGGGCTGAACGGGCGTACGGACCGGAGTGGGTCCGGAGTGGGCCCGGAGTGGGCCCGGAGTGGGCCCGGATCCACTCGAACGGTCCACCGCCATCCTCCGGAGTACGGCCAGGGGCCGCCCCGATCCCGGGGCGGCCCGTAGCCCTCGCTGGATTCTGTACCTACTAGTATGTACATTCGGTCCATGAACACTTCGGAACGGCTGGTCGAGGCCACCCGGGAACTGCTGTGGGACCGGGGCTACGTGGGCACCAGCCCCAAGGCGATCCAGCAGCGGGCGGGCGCCGGGCAGGGCAGCATGTACCACCACTTCGCCGGCAAGCCCGAACTGGCGCTGGCGGCGATCGAGCGGACGGCACAGGGCATGCGGGCGGCGGCGGAGGCCACGTTCTCGGGCGGCGGCCCGGCGTACGACCGGATCTCCGCGTATCTCCTGCGCGAGCGGGACGTGTTGCGCGGCTGTCCGGTCGGGCGGCTGACGATGGACCCGGACATCATGGCCGACGCCTCGCTGCGCGCGCCGGTCGACGCGACGATCGGGTGGCTGCGGGGACGGCTCGCGGAGATCGTCGAAGAGGGCGTGGTGAGCGGGGAGTTCGCGGCCGGTCTTGACCCGGTGGAGGTCGCCTCGACAGTCGTCGCGACGGTGCAGGGGGGATACGTGCTGGCCCGCGCGTCGGGGTCGCCCGCGGCGTTCGACGCGGGGGTGCGGGGGCTGCTGGCGCTCCTGCGGCCCCGCGCCGCCGCCACGTCCTGACACCGACCGGGAGGACCCCGCATGCATGCCATGCAGTACGAGATCACCCTGCCCGCCGACTACGACATGAGCATCATCCGGACCCGCGTCGCCACCAAGGGCCATCTGCTCGACACGTTTCCGGGGCTGGGCCTCAAGGCGTACCTGATCCGTGAGCGCGGCGAGCGGTCGGCGGTGAACCAGTACGCGCCGTTCTACCTCTGGGCCGCGCAGGACGGCATGAACGCCTTCCTGCTGGGAGCCGGATTCGACGGCATCGTCAGGGACTTCGGCAGACCCGAGGTCCAGCACTGGACCGGTCTCGCCTTCGAGGAGGGGCCGGCGAGCGCGAGCGTCGCGCGCACGGCCGTACGCCGCCGTCACCGCATCCCCGAAGGCGCCCCGCTGCCCGCCCTGTTGGCGGAGGCGGTCGAGGAGACCCGGCGGCTGTCCGGGGTCGGCGGGGTGGTGTGCGCGGCGCTCGCGCTCGATCCGCGCCGGTGGGAACTGGTCCACTTCACGCTGTGGGACCACGACACCCCCCGCGTGGTGGGCGACCGCTTCCAGGTACTGCACGTGTCACAACCGGAGCGCGCGGCACTCGCCTCGGGCGCCCCGCGGTGAACGAGGCCGGCGACCGCCAACTCCCGTTCTACGGCGCGAGCGC
Organism: Streptomyces sp. NPDC087420; assembly: GCF_044744165.1. Taxonomy (NCBI): domain Bacteria; kingdom Bacillati; phylum Actinomycetota; class Actinomycetes; order Kitasatosporales; family Streptomycetaceae; genus Streptomyces; species Streptomyces sp. NPDC087420. The sequence goes on along the minus strand of NZ_JBIUXU010000005.1, from coordinate 85,393 downwards.
GCCCAAGGGGTCGTCCAGGACCGGCTGCCAGGCCACTTCCGCCGCTCCGACCAGGCTGTTGTGGTCCAGGGTGCAGGCCAGGATCGGGACTCCGCCGCTGCGGCCCCAGAGGCTGCGGTCCGCCACCACGGCGCGCAGGCGGTCCGGGTCCGCCTCGAGTAGTTCCTTGTGCAGGCCGCCGAGGATGATGCGGTCCGGGTTGAGGATGTTGACGAGGCCGGCGAGGCCGAGGCCGAGGCGGTCGATCAGTTCCTCCACGGCTCTTCGTACCGTCGGGTCCGTGCCGTCCGTGCGGAGCAGGTCGCGTGACTGCTGCAACAGCGAGACCTCCGGGCCCGGTTCCCGGCCCGCCGCCGTGAGGAAGGCCAGGGGATCGGCCTCGACGTCCAGGCAGCCCTTGCCGCCGCAGTAGCAGGGCCGGCCCTCGGGGTTGACGGTCAGGTGGCCCACTTCGAGCGCGAGGCCCGAACTGCCCGTGTGCAGGCGGCCGTCGAGGACCAGCGCGCCGCCCACCCCCCGGTGGCCGGTCGCGACGCAGAGGAGATGCTGGGCGCCGCGTCCGGCGCCGTGGCGGTGTTCGGCGAGGGCGGCGAGGTTGACGTCGTTGCCCGTGAACGCGGGGCCCTCGATCCCCGCCGCGCTCACCCGCTCCGCGAAGATCTCGCGGACCGGGGCGCCGGCCGGCCACGCGAGGTGCAGCGGATTCAGGGCCGTACCCTCGGGCTCGGCGACGGCCGACGGCACGGCCAGTCCGGCGCCCACGCAGCGCCGCCCGCCGGCGCGCAGCAGCCCGGCCCCCACCTCGACGACCTCGCCCAGCACTTGGGCCGGGTCGGCCGTGACCGTGCCCCGGGCGGGGGCGGTGGCGACGATCCGGCCGCCGAGCCCGACCAGCGCGGCCCGGAAGCCGTCGGCGTGGATCTGGGCGGCGAGCACGACCGGGCCCGTGTCGTCCACGGACAGCCGGTGCGAGGGACGGCCCTGGGAACCCGCCGCCGCCCCGGGGCGCGAATCGACCCGGATCAGCCCCAGCGCCTCCAGCTCCGCCGCGACCGCGCCGGCCGTGGCACGTGTCACACCCAGCTCGGCGGTGAGGACGGCGCGGGTGGGCGCCCGTCCCGTGTGGACCAGTTCCAGTGCCGGGCCGAGCGCGCCACGGCCTCTCTCCAGCTTCGCCCGGGTGGTCGCCTTGCCGTTCATGGGGGCGAGTCTCCCATGATCCGGAGGGGCGGCGAACGCCTTGTACGGAACGGGCCACCGCCCCTATCCTCCTTTTGTGCCGTTCCGAAACAAAGTAAGCCCCGCCCCGCCCCCGCCGGCCTCGCCCGCGCCCACTCCGCCCACCGCCGCGTCCTCCCTGTCCGCCCTCCGTACCGCCCTCACCCTCTTCTTCGCCCTGGACGGCTTCCTGTTCGCCGGCTGGGTGGTCCGCATCCCCGCGATCAAGGAACAGACCGGAGCCTCCGCGAGCCACCTCGGCCTCGCGCTCCTCGGGGTGTCCGCGGGCGCGGTCGTGACCATGACCCTCACCGGACGGCTGTGCCGCCGCTTCGGCAACCATCCCGTCACCGTCGTCAGCGTGACGCTGCTCTCGCTGAGCATCGTCCTGCCGCCGCTGACCCACTCGGCGCTCGCCCTCGGCCTCGTGCTGCTGCTCTTCGGCGCGGCCTACGGCTCCACCAACGTGGCGATGAACAGCGCGGCCGTCGACCTGGTCACGGCGCTGCGGCGGCCGGTGATATCGAGCTTCCACGCCGCGTTCAGCCTGGGCGGCATGGCCGGTGCGGGGCTCGGCGGGCTGCTCGCGGGCGGCCTCTCCCCCACCGTCCACCTGCTCCTCCTGGCCGGGCTCGGCCTGGCCGTCACCGCCGTGGCGGGCCCCGCGCTGCTGCGCCACCCGGCGCCGGTCCCGGGGCCCACGGAGCGGGCCCGGCCGGCGGCGGACCTCCCGCGACGACCCTCGGGGGCGGCCGGGCCGGTGAGGCCCGACCGGCGCACCCGCCGCGCGGTGGTCGTCTTCGGGGTCATCGCGCTCTGCACGGCGTACGGCGAAGGCGCGATGGCCGACTGGAGCGCGCTGCACCTCACGCAGGACCTCGACGCGTCCGCCGGCCTCGCGGCGGCCGGGTACTCGCTCTTCGCCCTCGCGATGACGGCCGGACGGCTCTCCGGCACCCTCCTCCAGGAGCGGCTCGGCCAGACCCGCGCCCTGGTGCTCGGCGGCGCCACCGCCGCGGCCGGCATGCTGGTCGGTGCCCTGGCGCCGTCCGTCTGGCTCGTCCTGCTGGGCTTCGCCGTCGCGGGTGTGGGCCTCGCCAACATCTTCCCCATGGCCATCGGCCGGGCCGGCGCGCTGGCGGGCCCCGGCGGGGTCGCGACGGCGTCCACGCTGGGCTACAGCGGCATGCTGCTGAGCCCGCCCGCGATCGGCTTCCTCGCCGACTGGTTCTCGCTGCCGCTCGCCCTGACCACGGTGGCCGTGCTCGCCGCCGCCGCGTCCGTCATCGGCTACGCGGCACGCGACAAGCCGGCCGCGCCCGGCGCCTCCGCCGGCCCCGCGTCCCCGGTCGCGGACGACGTACTCCCGGCAACTGAGTAGGCGTACTCAGGCACATCCGTTCGGTCCGCCGCATCCTGAAGGGGCATCACTTCACGCACGTCGCGTACCGATGGGGACCAGGGAGAACGACATGATTTCAGGACGGCTGACCGCGCTGGCACGGCTGACCTTCGGCACCCTCGCCTCGCGGGTCTACCTCGGCCTGGTGGCCGCGGTGACGGTGTTCGTCGCGGTCGACACCCTCTTCGTCCAGCACCAGGACGCCTCGTTCGCCGGGGTCTGGCTCTTCTTCCTCGCCGCGCCGACCGTCTTCGTCTTCCTCATGGGCGGCGGAGTGTTCGGTGACGCGGTGACCGGGTCGGCCCCGTTCGCCTACGCCGCGCTGATCCTGTCGGTCCTGATCCAGTCGGCCGCGCTCGGCGCGTTCGTACGGCTGCTGCGTGACCGGCCGCGCCCCGTACACCCCCGCGAGGCCTGATCCCGCCGGGAGCCGTCGGCTCAACTCCCTTGCCCAGGACCTCACATGCGGTGAAACTGGGCAGATGGAGACACGGAGCCGAGCGCAACGGGACGCCGACACCGTCGAGATCGGCTACGCGCTGGTGAGTGCCGGCTTTGTCGCCGGCCTCGTGTACTGCGGTCTGTACGGCCCCGTGTGGTTCTTCGACCTGCCGCGCGGTCTGGCCCGCGTCGCGGCCGTGGCCGCGGGGATCACGTTCGTGGTGCGCGTGGTGAATGTGCTGTGGCGCTTCCCGCGCGACCCGGCACTGAGCGACCCCGGGCCGTACGACCCGGCACCGTACGACCCCCCGTACGACCCGGCGCCTGGCGAGGATCCCCCGTACGGGGATCAGCCCAGCCAGCCCGGCCGTACGAGCCCCGACTCGTAGGCCAGCACGACCAGCTGGGCCCGGTCCCTCGCGCCCAGCTTCACCATCGTCCGGCTCACATGGGTCTTGGCGGTGAGCGGGCTGACGACCAGCCGGCGGGCGATCTCGTCGTTGGACAGTCCGATGCCGACCAGGGCCATCACCTCCCGCTCCCGCTCGGTGAGTCCGCCGAGACCCGGATGGTCCGCCGGGGCCTTCGAGCGGGACGCGAACTCGGCGATGAGCCGGCGGGTCACCCCCGGCGAGAGCAGCGCGTCCCCGCCGACCACCGCCCTGACCGCGCGCAGGAGTTCGTCCGGCTCGGTGTCCTTGACGAGGAATCCCGAGGCGCCGGACCGGATGGCCTCGAAGACGTACTCGTCGAGTTCGAACGTGGTCAGCACCACCACCTTCACCCCGCCGAGCCCCTGGTCGCCGGTGATCCCGCGGGTGGCGGCGAGACCGTCCAGGCGTGGCATGCGGATGTCCATCAGCACGACGTCCGGGCGCAGTTCACGCACCCGGCTCACGGCCTCCTCGCCGTCCGACGCCTCGCCCACGACCTCGATGTCCGGCTGCGCGTCGAGCAGCGCGCGGAATCCCGCCCGTACGAGCGACTGGTCGTCGGCGAGCAGGACGCGGATCACGGGGTCTCCTCGGTCGTCAGGGGAATCGTGGCGTGGACGCGGAAGCCGCCGTCCGGGCCCGGGCCGGCCTCGATCGTGCCACCGAGCGCGGCCGTCCGCTCCCGCATGCCGACCAGGCCGTTGCCACCGCCGCCCGCGTCCCCGTGGGTGGCGGGTCCCGCGTCGTCGACACGGAGACGGAGCAGACGGGGCGCCCGGCCGGCCACCGCGTCTGGCGGACCGGCCGTCCCGTCCCGCCGCCCGGACGTCCCGCGCTCGTAGCCGAGCGTGATCCGTGCCGTACGGGACACCGAGTGCCGTACCACGTTGGTCAGCGCCTCCTGGATGATCCGGAAGGCCGCCAGATCCGCCCCGGGCGGCAGCGCCACCGCCTCGCCCTCGCGCCGGACCTCCACGGTGAGACCGGCGCCCGCGGCCTGTTCGACCAGCTCGGGCAGCCGGTCGAGTCCGGGGGCGGGGGCGCGCGGGGCGTCGCCCGGTGTCCTGAGGGTGTCGAGGACCTGGCGTACCTCGCCCAGGGCCTCCTTGCTCGCCGCCTTGATCGTCGTGAGCGCCGAGCGGGCCTGTTCGGGGTCGGCGTCGAGCAGGGCGAGTCCGACGCCCGCCTGGACGTTGATGACCGAGATGGAGTGGGCCAGTACGTCGTGCAGTTCGCGGGCGATGCGCATCCGCTCCTCGTCCGTCCTGCGCCGCTCGGCGGCCTCGCGCTCGGCGCCCGCCCTGGCCCACTGCTCCCTGCGCACCCGGAGCAGTTCGGCGGCGGCGCAGACGGCCACCACCCAGGCGGCGATCACCACTTCCTGTCCCCAGGGCGCGGCGTGATCGCCGGACGGCGGGAGCCACCGGTAGAGCCAGTGCGTGAGCAGGACGTGGCCCGCCCAGAGCAGGCCTACGGCCCACCACGCCGCGTACCGGTGTCCCGCCGCGATGGCGGCGAACGCGGCCACGACGACGGTGACGAAGACCGGTCCGTACGGATAGCCCGCGCCGAAGTACACCAGCACCGTGGCCACCACCCCGTACACGGCGACGACGGGGTGCCGCCACCGGAACAGCAGCAGGGCGGGACCGGCGAGCAGCAGCAGGAAGGCGTAGACGTCGAGGCCGGCCCGGTGCTGGTTGCGCCCGGCGAAGACCGTTCCGACGACGAGGAGGACCGTCAGCAGGAGGGTGGAGGGCCAGGGGACGCGCCGCTCCCGCCCGCCGGCCCCCCGGGCGCGGAGGAATCCCGGGCGGCCGCTGCCCCGGTCACGGCGGGTGTGCTGGTCTTCCATACCGGCCACGCTAGACCGGGTGGCGCGGTCCGGGCGTCGGCCGGGCGAGGTGACCCTCCGTACTCCCCGGGGAGTACGGCCCGGCGGGGGCGGACCGGCACGAGAGGGGCGGCGGGATACGCTCGGGACATGACGGACGGAATACGCGTGGCGGGCATACGGTTCGAACTGCTCGGCCCGCTCAGGGCCTTGCGGCCGGACGGCGAGGTGCCGCTGGGGCCGCCGCTGCAACGGTCCGTGCTCGCCGTCCTGTTGCACCAGGACGGCGGGGCGATGCCGTACGACTCGCTCGTCGATGCCGTCTGGGGTGCCGAACCGCCCTCGCGGGCCAGGACCTTGGTCCAGAAGTACGTCTCCGGCCTGCGCCACGCCCTGGCGTTCGGACCAGGGGCCGGCAGGCCGGGAGCCGCCCCCGAACTGGCATGGACCGGCCGGGGTTACCGCCTGGCCGGCGCGACCATCGACGATCTGCGCGAGCGGCACGCCCTGCTGCGCACGGCCGGGGCGGCGCGCGAGTCGGGGGATCTGCGCAGCGCCGGTGAACTGGCCGTGCGGGCCGAGTCGCTGTGGCGCGGCGCGTACGCGGAGGGGCTGGCGGGGCCGTATCTGGAGGCGGAGCGGCGGCGCTGGGCGGAGGAGCGGGCGCTCGAACGGGAGGCCCGGCTGGAGGGCGAGATCGAGCGGGGGCGCGCGCGGGAGTGCGTGGACGAACTGACCCGGCTGGTGGCCGCGCATCCGCTCCGTGAGCCGCTCGTGGGGCTGCTGGCGCTGGCGCTCCACCGGGGCGGGCGCCCGGCGGAGGCGGCGGTGGCGTACGAAGAGGCGCGGGTCAGGATCGCGGAGGCGACGGCGGGGGAGCCGGGGCCCGCGCTGCGCGCCCTGTACGAGGGCGTGCTGCGCGAAGACGTACTGCGCGAGAGTCCGGCCCCGCTGCGGGGATCCCTGCCGACGGCCTGAGGCGGGGATCCCCGGCGACGGCCTGACGCGGCCCGTCAAAGAAGTCCGACGTCGTGGCCGAGGCGTCGCGCGGCGTGGGCGAAAAACGCGGCGCGGTCGTCCACCACGGCGTGGAACTGGCCGAACAGCTCGAAGGAGATCAGCCCGAAGACCTGCGCCCAGGCCGCGACCAGGGCCACCGCCACCTCGGGCGGGATGTCCGGGGCGAACCGCTCGACCATCTGCCGGCCCTCGGTGCGCAGCCGTTCGGTGAGCGGCGGGATGGCGACGCCGTTGTCGCGATGGGCGTCACGCGCGACGGAGATCAGCGCCAGGCCGACGCGCGCGGCGGGGGCGATGGTCAGCTCGGGCGCGGAGTAGCCGGGTACGGGCGAGCCGTAGATGAGCGCGTACTCATGGGGGTGGGCCAGGGCCCAGTCGCGTACCGCCACGCAGATGGCGGTCCACCGTGCCGGGTGGTCGGTGGGACCGGCGGCGGCGAGGGCCTGTTCCGCGGCGGCGCCGACCGCGTCGTACGCGTCGACGATGAGCGCGGTCAGCAGGTCGTCGCGGCTGGGGAAGTAGCGGTAGAGCGCGGAGGACGCCATGCCCAGTTCGCGGGCGACGGCGCGCAGCGAGAGCTTCGCGGCGCCCTCGGCGGCGAGCTGCTCGCGGGCCTCGTCCTTGATCGCCGCGGTGACTTCGGTGCGGGCTCGTTCCCGTGCTCCCCGGATGGTTTTCATGGAGAGCAGTGTACCGGGATTCAGATCAGTGACCAGATTCGAGAGCGGTGCTCTTGCATGGGAGCACGCGTCGGTGCACACTGATCTCAAGCGAGAGCACTGCTCTCGAAATAGCGGTCCTCCGCGCCGTCCTCACCGCGGTTCTGATCACAGGGGAGTCACCATGTCGCAGCCGTACTACCTCCAGGGCAGCCGGTTCACCGTCCGCATGAACAGCGTCATCGGCTGGCTCGCCCGGCACGGCGTGAGCATGCTCGGCACGGCCGAGCTGTCCGTACGGGGCCGCAAGAGCGGCAAGATGCAGCGCGTCCCCGTCAACCCGCACCCCTTCGAGGGCGCCCAGTACCTCGTCTCCGCCCGCGGCCACTCGCAGTGGGTCCGCAACATGAGGGCGGCGGGCGGCGGCGAGCTGCGCGTCGGCCGCAAGGTCCGCACCTTCACCGCCACCGAGATCCCCGACAGCGAGAAGCCCGTGATCCTGCGCGCCTACCTGGAGCGCTGGGGCTGGGAAGTGAACCAGTACTTCCAGGGCGTCACCGCGAAGTCCTCCGACGCGGAGATCGTCGCGGCGGCCCCGGACCACCCCGTCTTCCTGATCACGACAAACTGACCGCCCCGCCCGTCAACCAGGCGGGGCGGTCGGGAGCGCGCCCTACGGAGCGCCCACCTCCGGCGCCTTGGCCTCCGTGGCCCCGGCCTCCGTGGCGCCCGGCTCGGCCCCGGCGGCGGCCGCCGCGGCAGCCGCCTGCCTGCGGTCCAGGACGTCCAGCGCGCGCCGGGCCAGCGGATGGGTCCGTACGAGCCCGGCCAGCGACGTCGAGCCCCGGGCGATGTCCGCGAACGCGTTCCACGCCGGGCGCAGGCCCGTGATCGCCGCGTGCAGCAGCCCGGGACGGCGCTCGAAGATGCCGAGCATCCGCCGGCCGACGTTCATCTCCACGCCGAGACCGGCCTTGATGGCGAACGCGTAGTTCAGCGCCTGCCTGCGGGCGTCCACCGCGTCGTGCGACTCGGAAATCCTGACCGCCCACTCCCCCGCGAGCCGTCCCGACCGCAGGGCGAAGGAGATCCCTTCCCTGGTCCACGGCTCCAGCAGCCCCGCCGCGTCCCCGCACACCAGCACCCGGCCGCGCGACAGCGGCGAGTCGTCGCTGCGGCAGCGCGTCAGGTGCCCGGACGAGACGGACGGTTCGAACCCGGCGAGACCGAGCCGGGCGATGAAGTCCTCCAGATACCGCTTGGTCGCCGCGCCCTCGCCCCGCGCCGAGATCACCCCGACGGTGAGCGTGTCCCCCTTGGGGAACACCCAGCCGTAACTCCCCGGCAGCGGGCCCCAGTCGATGAGGACCCGTCCCGCCCAGTCCTCCGCGACCGTCTCCGGGACGGGGATCTCCGCCTCCAGGCCGAGGTCGACCTGGTCCATCTTCACGCCCACGTGCGCGCCTATCCGGCTGGCGCTGCCGTCGGCGCCGACCACGGCCCGCGCCAGCACCGTCTCGCCGTCCGAGAGGACGACCGCGACCGTACGGCGGTCGGGCACGGCCGGGCCGTGCTGCTCGACCCGGGAGACCGTCGCTCCCGTACGGAGCACGGCGCCCGCCTTCTGCGCGTGTTCGACCAGACTCGCGTCGAACTCGGGGCGGTTGATGAGCCCGAAGAGCATGCGCTTCGACCGGCGCGTCCTGGCCAGCTTGCCGTTGAGGGAGAAGGTGACCGCGTGCACCCGGTCCCTGAGCGGAAGCTCGAAGCCCGGAGGCAGCGCGTCGCGCGAGGGACCGATGATGCCTCCCCCGCAGGTCTTGTAGCGGGGCAACTCGGCTTTCTCCAGCAGCAGCACCTGACGGCCCGCGACCGCCGCGGCATAGGCCGCCGACGCTCCCGCCGGCCCTGCTCCGACCACGACGACATCCCACACCGGCTCGTCGTGCTCGCTTCCGGCGTCTGCGTTCTCGCTGCTCACGATGTGCTTCTGCTCCTGATCCGACCGGTGGCCCCTGTTGTCGAACGGCATCCTACGGCGCGTGGGCCCCGGAACCGCTGTGGGAGGATCTGTGGTGCCTTCGCCGTACCACTCACGTTCTCCCACCCGGAGAACGTCGCACCCACGAGGAGCGTGCCCATGACCGCCGATCCGATTGCCGAAACCGTCGCGTCGCTGATGCCCCGCGCCCGGGCGGAGCTCGCGGAACTGGTGGCCTTCCGGTCGGTGGCGGACCCGGCGGTGTTCCCGAAGAGCGAGTGCGAGGAGGCGGCCGCATGGGTCGCCGACGCGCTGCGTACCGAAGGATTCCAGGATGTCGCGGTCCTCGACACCCCCGACGGAAGCCAGTCCGTCTACGGTTTGCTGCCCGGCCCCGAGGGCGCCCCGACGGTGCTGCTCTACGCCCACTACGACGTACAGCCGCCGCTGGACGAGGCGGCGTGGCTGTCCCCGCCGTTCGAACTGACCGAGCGCGACGGCCGCTGGTACGGGCGCGGGGCCGCCGACTGCAAGGGCGGCTTCCTGATGCACCTGCTGGCCCTGCGCGCCCTGAAGGCGAACGGCGGGGTGCCGGTGAGCGTCAAGGTCATCGCCGAGGGCTCGGAGGAGCAGGGGACGGGCGGCCTGGAGCGGTACGCGGAGGCGCACCCGGAGCTGCTGACCGCCGACACGATCGTGATCGGCGACACGGGGAACTTCCGGGTGGGCCTGCCGACCGTCACGGCCACCCTGCGGGGGATGACGCTCCTGCGCGTCCGGGTCGACACCCTCGAAGGGAACCTGCACTCGGGGCAGTTCGGCGGCGCGGCCCCCGACGCGCTCGCGGCGCTGATCCGGGTGCTGGACTCGCTGCGCGCCGAGGACGGTTCGACCAGGGTGGACGGGCTCGCGGCGGACGCCGTGTGGGACGGGCTCGACTACCCGGAGGCCGACTTCCGTACGGACGCCAAGGTGCTCGACGGGGTGGAGCTGATCGGCGACGGAACGGTCTCCGACCGGATCTGGGCACGCCCGTCCGTCACCGTGATCGGGATCGACGCCCCGCCGGTCGTGGGCGCCACGCCCTCGATCCAGGCGGGGGCGCGGGCCACGGTCAGCCTGCGGGTGCCGCCGGGGCAGGACACCGGCGAGGCGACGAAGCTGCTGACCGCGCACCTGGAGAAGCACACGCCGTGGGGCGCGCGGGTCGCGGTGGAGCAGATCGGGCAGGGGGCGGCGTTCCGCGCGGACACCTCCAGCCCCGCGTACGCCGCGATGGCGGAGGCGATGCGGGCCGGCTATCCGGGCCAGGACATGCAGACCGCGGGCCAGGGCGGGTCCATCCCGCTCTGCAACACACTGGCCGCGCTGTACCCGAGCGCCGAGATCCTGCTGATCGGGCTGAGCGAGCCATCGGCGCAGATCCACGCGGTGAACGAGAGTGTCTCGCCGGAGGAGTTGGAGCGCCTGTCCGTCACCGAGGCGCACTTCCTGGTCAACTACGCGGAGTCGAAGCGGGGTTGAGCCGTACGGGCCGGACCGGCCGCCCCGCGGGCCCCCGGGGCGTGCGGGGCGGCGGGCCGGCGGGCGGCGGTGGGCGGTTCAGCGGACAGCGAAGATCGCCCGAAGCGTAGAGGGGCGCGCGTGCGGGGTGCGGGTGCCTACGGTCGTCGTATGGATCTCATCGACATCGTCGAAATACGCCCGCGGCTGCACCTGTTGCGCTTCCCGGTCGGCCAGGCCCATCTGTGGCGCGACGGTACGGAACTGACCCTGATCGACGCCGGGCACAGCGGAGCCGCGACGGAGATCGAGGAGGCGGTCACCCGCCTGGGGCACGACCCGGGCGCGCTGCGCCGCATCGTCCTCACCCACTGCCATCGCGACCACGTGGGCTCCGCCGGGGAGCTGGCGCGGCGGCACGGCGCGGAGGTGGTCGCGCACCGGCTGGACGCCCCGGTCGTCCGGGGTGATCTGCCGGTGCCGGAACCGGTGTTGCTCGACTGGGAGATCCCGCTGTACGAGCACGGCCTGACCGTGCCGCCCGCGCCGCCCACCCGCGTGGACCGGGAGGTGGAGGACGGCGACGACCTGGGCTTCGGCGACGGGGCCCGGGTGGTGCACACGCCTGGGCACACCGAAGGGTCGATCGCGGTCCATCTGCCGTACCACGGTGTGCTGTTCACCGGGGACACCCTGGCGTCGGTGAACGGCATCACCCTCGGTGTCTTCCACGTGGACCGTGAACGCGCGCAGGAGTCGATGGACCGGTTGCTGACACTGGCGCCGTCCACGGTCTGCTACGGGCACGGGGATCCCACTGCGGGCTTCGGGGAGCCGGTCACCGGGCCGGTGCCACCGGCCCGGTGACCGGAGCGGCACCGGCCGCGGTTCACCCGCCTGGATCACCTGCCGCGGTTCACCTGCCTGGGTCACCGGCCCCGTTGGCCGGCCGCGTCAGCCGACCGGGACGCCGTCCTCCAGGTTGAGCACGATCCCCCGCTCACGCGCCCGCAGGGCCCAGCGCAGCCGCTCGAAGCGGGCGGGCGGCAGCAGGCCGGCCGCCTCCTCCTCACCGACGAAGCGCCAGTCACGCAACTCGGGCCCCGGCAGCCGCACTTGCCCGGCCAGCCGGGCGGGCAGCAGCCCACCGTCGAACAGCAGGCGCAGCCCGCCGTAACCCGGCGGCCGGGGTGGTTCCCAGTCCATGACCAACAGCTTGGGCACATCGGTGAGTTGGATGCCTATCTCCTCCTCGACCTCCCGGATGCCGGCCCGCGCGGGCGCCTCGCCCTGCTCCACCACACCGCCGGGGAACTCCCAACCGGGCTTGTACGTGGGGTCCACGAGCAGCACCCGGCCCCGCTCGTCGAAGAGCAGCACCCCGGAGGCGAGGGTCTCGGCCGTGGGTTCGGGGGTCTGTACGATCGCGCAGGCGCGCGCCCTGCCGGTCCGTACCGCGTCCGCGAGGCACTCGGCGCTCTCGCGGGCCGTCAGGGCGTTGGTGTCGACGACATGGGCGTCGCGGGTGAGCCAGTGCAGCGCGGTGCGGTACTGCTCGATGTGTTCGTCACACCACTGACGGTCGCGCTCGGCGGCCTCCCGGTTGTGGTCCGGGACCTCCCGGGCCGCTATGCGCCCACGCAGGATCGTTTCATCAATTGCCAGCAGCACATGCCGGACCGGGATGCGCCGGGCGGCCAGTCCACCGAAGATCTCGTCGCGGTACTGCTGTCGCAGGAGGGTCATGGGGACGACCAGCACACCGCCGACCTCCGCCAGCAGGGCGGCCGCGGTGTCCACCACCAGGCGGCGCCAGATCGGCAGGTCCTGGAAGTCGGTGACGTCGGCGAGCCGCTTCTGCGGGAGCAGCCGCGCCAGTTCCGCACCGGTGAGTCCAGGGTCGTAGAGCGTGCTGTTGGGAATCAGGTCGACCAGTTCGCGTGCGGTGCTGGTCTTGCCCGCTCCGAACGCACCGTTGATCCAGACGATCACGGTTCCCCCTCTTCCGTAGCCCCCAGTGGATTGCCCGCAACACCCTGCCACGGAAACCCCCGAGGGCATCGGAGAGCCCGTCCGGACCGGCTCCCGGAGATCCGGATGTGTCCTGGCCGTTGCCGATCTGTTTCCGTTCCGCTTCCGTTTCAGCAGGACAGCGGCCTACTGTACGAACCGATGTCCGTGCCGGGCGTAACACAATCCCGAGGAACATCGTTGGAACTCGATGTGACAAGGGGGTACACGATGCGCCGTACGGTGCTGGAGAAATTTCCCGCGGGTGGGCCGCGTGGCAGCTGGCCCGCGGAGGAGTTCGCACGGGCCCGGAGGGACGAGGGCACACCGGCCGAGGTGGTTATGGACCTCGCCTCGGACTTCTTCCTGGTGGTGGTCCCCCAACAGGCGACGGAAGCGGCGACGTAGGCGATTCCGCGCCGGGGGGCCGTGCGGGTGCGGCGCGGAGCGGACGTGGGTCCGGTGGCGGCCCGTGTGCGCGTCGTACAGGATCCGGTGGCATGGGGAGCGCCGGACTGTGCGGACCGGCCCCACCAGCGCCCGTGCGCCCGCCCCAGCCGCCGTACGACCCGGAGAGCCGACATGCCACCCGTTCCGCCCACGCCCCGCGCCCCGCGCCCGCACGCGCACGCGCGCCGCTCCGCCCTGACGCTCGCCCTGGCGGGGGTGGCGGTCTCGCTCACCGCGACGCCTGCGGCGGCCGACAGCAGCGCGTGCACCCACCACTTCTCCGGCCCGCAGATCTGCGTCCGGCTGGACGGCCGGGGCGCCACGAACGCGGTCACCGGCATCTGGACCAATCCGCCGGCGAACCTCGCCTCGCGTGAGGTGTCGCTGTACCGGAACGGCCGGCTCGCCGACACGGCGACGGCCACCCGCTCGGGCAAGGCGCTGATGTACACGTGGCCGACGCACGACACCGGTACGGACACGGAGCTGTGCGTGAAGTTCCGCGGCAGCCAACGCACGGCGTGCCAGACGACACGCTGAAGCGGGTCGCCCGGGAGCACACGAGAACGTCAGCCGCTGACCGTCGCCGACTCCTCGTCGCGGGTGCCGAGTGCGGCCGCCGCCGCCGCGCCCACCAGGCCCGCGTCCGTACCCATGAGGGCCGGGGCCACCTTGATCTGCTGGACGAAGGAGAGCGTGGCGTAGTCGCGCAGAGAGCGGCGCAGCGGGGCGAAGAGGACCTCGCCGGCGTTCGCGACGCCCCCGCCGACCACCGCGATGCCGATCTCGACCAGCGTGGCCGTCGCGGCGATGCCGGCGGCCAGGGCCTGGGCGGCGCGCTCGAAGGACGCGATCGCGACGGGATGGCCGGCGCGGGCGGCGGCGGCGACCGCCGCCGCGGACGTGTCCCCGTCGGGGCCCGGCTGCCAGCCGCCCTCCAGTGCCCGGCGGGCGATGTTGGGCCCGCTGGCGATCCGCTCCACGCACCCGCGCCCCCCGCACGGGCAGAGGTCCCCGTCCAGGTCCACGCTGATGTGGCCGATGTGCCCGGAGTTGCCGGTGGGCCCCGGGTGGAGCGTGCCGCCCAGGACGAGCCCGCCGCCCACCCCCGTCGAGACCACCATGCACAGCGCGTTGTCGTAGCCGCGGGCCGCGCCCTGCCAGTGCTCCGCCGCGGTCATGGCGACCCCGTCGCCGACCAGCGTCACCGGCAGGCCGCCCGTCGCCACCCGTACCCGCTCCACCAGCGGGAAGCCACGCCAGCCCGGGACGTTGACCGGGCTGACCGTACCGGCGGAGGCGTCCACCGGGCCCGCGCTGCCGATGCCGATCGCCGTGGCTCCCGGCCAGAGCGGCGACGCCGCGACCTCCGCGAGGACCTCCTCGACGGCGCGCATCACACTCTCGCCGTCCTCCCGCGCGGGAGTCGGCCGCTGTGCCCGTACGAGGATCCTGCCGTTGCCGTCGACCAACGCGCCGGCGATCTTGGTGCCGCCGATGTCGAGTGCGGCAACGCGGTCGATATGCATCGGTGTCGGATCTCCAGGGGACGAGGTATCCCCGCCCGTGCGGGGAATGACCGGACCTGCGCTTCGATGAACAGTCTCTATTCACCTGACAACGTTGTCCAGGGCCTATGCTCGTCGCCACAGCCTTGAATGGCAAACCGGCGGCAATATCCGCAGCGAACCCGGATCCGCCCCGGTGTACGCGGACGTGTGTATACGCGTACACACTCGCACCCGGACGACGACAGGACAGCGCACTGTGGCCGACACCTCCCGCCGCCCCGAGAACCGCTACGGCAATCGGCCCACCATGAAAGACGTCGCCGCGCGCGCCGGGGTGGGGCTGAAGACGGTGTCCCGGGTGGTGAACGGCGAGCCGGGGGTGACCCCGGACACCGAAAGGCGGGTGCAGGAATCCATCGACGCGCTGGGATTCCGGCGCAACGATTCCGCTCGTGTCCTGCGTAAAGGCCGTACGGCGAGTATCGGTCTGGTCCTGGAGGATTTGGCCGACCCGTTCTACGGTCCGCTGAACCGCGCCGTCGAAGAAGTGGCCCGCGCGCACGGCGCGCTGCTGATCAACGGGTCCAGCGCCGAGGATCCGGACCGTGAGCAGGAGCTGGTGCTGGCGCTGTGCGCGCGCCGGGTGGACGGGCTGATCGTGATCCCCGCCGGTGACGACCACCGCTACCTGGAGCCGGAGATCAAGGCCGGGGTCGCGACGGTCTTCGTGGACCGCCCCGCCGGGCGCATCGACGCGGACGTGATCCTCTCCGACAGCTTCGGCGGCGCCCGCTCGGGAGCCGCGCACCTGATCGGGCACGGTCACCGGCGTATCGGCTTCATCGGGGACCAGCCTCGGATCCATACGGCGATCGAGCGGCTGCGTGGCTACCGGACCGCCATGGCGGACGCGGGGCTCGCCATCCACGACGACTGGGTGGCGCTGGGCACGACCGCGCCCGACCGGGTACGGGACGCGGTGGCCGCGATGCTCGGCGGGCCCGAGCCGGTCACGGCGATCCTCACGGGCAACAACCGGGTGACGGTGACGGCGGTACGGGTCCTGGCCGCGCACCACCGGCCGGTCGCGCTGGTCGGCTTCGACGACATCGAGCTGGCGGATCTGCTGGAGCCGGGGGTCACGGTCATCGCGCAGGACGCGGCGACCCTGGGCCGTACGGCCGCCGAGCGGCTCTTCCAGCGCCTCGACGGGGCGGCCGACGCCCCGTCGAGGGTGGTGCTGCCGACCCGGCTGATCGCCCGGGGCTCGGGCGAGATCCCGCCGCCGGCGGACCGGTAGTCAGGACAGTCAGGACTCAGGCACCCGCGGCTCAGAGGCCGTTGGTCGCGCGGCGCGGGACCGCCAGGGCCTCCAGGTCCTGGCGGGTCAGGCCGGTGAGGAGGGTCACCTCGTCGTCGTCCACGGCGCCGCAGTCCAGGCCGCGCAGGAGATAGCCGCTGAGCGCCTTGGCCGTCGCCGGTTCATCGAGCACGGCGCCGCCCGCCTTGGTGACGTACGCGACCAGCCGGGCCGCGGCGGCCGCCATGCCCTCGCGGTAGAAGGCGTAGACGGCGGCGTAGCGCGTCGGCAGCTGGGCCGGGTGCATGTCCCAGCCCTGGTAGTAGGCGCGGGCGAGGGCCCGCCGGGTGAGGCCGTAGTGCAGCCGCCAGGCGTCGTGGACCTGCGCGGTGGGGCCGACCGGGAGCACGTTGGTGGAGCCGTCGCAGACCCGTACGCCGGTGCCGGCCGCGGCGACCTGCATCACGGCCTTGGCGTGGTCGGCGGCGGGGTGGTCGCTGGACTGGTGGGCGGCGCTGACGCCGACGCAGGCGCTGTAGTCGAAGGTGCCGTAGTGCAGACCGGTGGCGCGGCCGTCGGCCGCGTCGATCATCCGGGCCACGGTCGCGGTGCCGTCGGCGGCGAGGATGGACTGGCTGGTCTCGATCTGGATCTCGAAGCCGAGCCGCCCCGGGGGCAGGCCGCGGGCCGTCTCGAACGCCTCGGCGAGTTGCACCATCGCCTCGATCTGTTCCGGATAGGTGACCTTGGGGAGCGTCAGCACCAGCCCGTCGGGCAGGCCGCCCGCCTCCATCAGCCCGCTGAGGAAGATGTCGAGGGTGCGGATCCCCCGGTCGCGTACGGCCGCCTCCAGGCACTTCATCCGGATGCCCGTGTACGGGGCGGCGGTACCGTCGGCGTAGGCGGCGTGGACCAACCGGGCGGCGCGGGCCGCGTGTGCGTCCTCGTCGGCGTCCGGGTGCGGGCCGTAGCCGTCCTCGAAGTCGATCCGCAGGTCTTCGACCGGTTCGCGCGCCAGCTTGGCCCGTACGCGCTCGTGCACCGGCCCCGCCAGTTCGTCGGGGAGGCCGAGGACGGCGGCCAGGGCGGCGGCGTCCGGGGCGTGTTCGTCGAGGGCGGCGAGGGCCTGGTCGCCCCAGGAGCGGACGGTGCCGGCGGCGAAGGCGTCGGCCGGGACGTAGACGGTGTGGACGGGCTGCCTGGTCCCGGGGTCGCCGGGATAGCGGCGGGCGAGATCCGCGTCGACCGAGGCGAGCCGTGCGGCGATGTCCTCGCCGACCGCGCTCGCCAGGCTGGTGGTCACCGTCTCCTGCTGCGCCATCCGCGTACCTTCCTCGTGCCCGTCCCGTACGGGTCGCCCGTACAGCCAACTTTTCCGCTCTACGGAATCAACATTCCGCAGAAAGGAAGTCCATCGAAGTTAATCGGGGCGGTCGAGCCCCGTCAACGGTGTCCCGTCAGCCACACGAATGACGCAGGGCCACACGGTGGGGTGACCGCGTGGCCCTGGATCGCAGACTTCCGACGGCTGTCAGCCCTTGCGGGCCTTGACCTCTTCGGTCAGCTTCGGCACGACGTCGAACAGGTCGCCGACGACGCCGTAGTCGACCAGGTCGAAGATCGGCGCCTCGGCGTCCTTGTTGATGGCGACGATGGTCTTGGAGGTCTGCATGCCCGCGCGGTGCTGGATGGCACCGGAGATGCCGGAGGCGATGTAGAGCTGCGGGGAGACCGACTTGCCGGTCTGGCCGACCTGGTTGGCGTGCGGGTACCAGCCGGCGTCCACGGCGGCGCGGGAGGCGCCGACCGCCGCACCCAGGGAGTCGGCGAGGGCCTCGATGACGGCGAAGTTCTCGGCGCCGTTGACGCCGCGCCCGCCGGAGACCACGATCGCGGCCTCGGTCAGCTCCGGGCGGCCCGTCGACTCACGGGGGGAGCGGGAGACGATCTTCGTGCCGGTCGACTTCTCGCCGAAGGTGACGGCCAGCGTTTCGACGGCGCCCGCGGCCGGGGCGGCCTCGACGGGGGCGGAGTTCGGCTTGACGGTGACGACCGGGGTGCCCCGGGAGACGCGGGTCCTGGTGGTGAAGGCGGCGGCGAAGACCGACTGGGTGGCGACGGGTCCGTCCGCGCCCGCTTCCAGGTCGACGGCGTCGGTGATCAGACCGGAGCCGATACGGACCGCCAGACGGGCGGCGATCTCCTTGGCCTCCGCCGACGACGGCAGGAGCACCGCGACGGGCGAGACGGCGTCGTAGGCGGCCTGGAGGGCGTCGACCTTGGGGACAACGAGGTAGTCGGCGAACTCGGGCGCGTCGGCCGTCAGCACCTTCACGGCGCCGTGCTCGGCCAGGACGGCGGCGGTGGCCCCGGCGCCCGCGCCGAGGGCGAGCGCGACGGGCTCGCCCAGGCGCCGGGCCAGGGTCAGCAGTTCCAGGGTGGGCTTGCGGACGGCGCCGTCCACGTGGTCGACATAGACGAGAACTTCAGCCATGGTGCGGGTCTCCTGCGCATGCGAAGTAGCTGGGGATGGGGTGGGTGACCGGGGCCGGGCCGGTGTACGGCCGGACCGTGGCGCGGGTCAGATGAACTTGCGCTCCGCGAGGAACGCGGCCAGCTGCTTGCCGCCCTCGCCCTCGTCCTTGACCACCGTGCCCGCGGTACGGGCCGGGCGCTGGGTGGCGCCGTCGACCGCGGTCCAGGCACCCGCCAGGCCGACGTCGCCGGGCTCGATGTCCAGGTCCTCCAGGTCGAAGGACTGCACCGGCTTCTTCTTCGCCGCCATGATCCCCTTGAAGGACGGGTAGCGGGCCTCGCCCGACTGGTCCGTCACCGACACGACGGCCGGCAGGGACGCCTCCAGCAGCTCGCTCGCGGTGTCGCCGTCCCGGCGGCCCTTGACCAGACCGCCGCCCACGGACACCTCGGAGAGCAGCGTGACCTGCGGGACCCCGAGCCGCTCCGCGAGGATCGCGGGCAGCACGCCCATCGTGCCGTCCGTCGAGGCCATCCCGCAGATGACCAGGTCGTAGCCGGTCTTCTCGATGGCCTTGGCCAGGACCAGCGACGTACCGAGGACGTCCGTGCCGTGCAGCGCGTCGTCCTCGACGTGGACGGCCTTGTCGGCGCCCATCGACAGCGCCTTGCGCAGCGCGTCCTTGGCGTCCTCGGGACCGACGGTCAGCACCGTGATCTCCGCGTCCTCCGCCTCGCCGGCGATCTGGAGCGCCTGTTCCACCGCGTACTCGTCGAGCTCCGACAGCAGGCCGTCCACGTCGTCCCGGTCCAGAGTCAGGTCATCGGCGAAATGCCGGTCTCCGGTGGCGTCGGGCACGTACTTCACACAGACAACGATCCTCAGGCTCACGCCGGCTCTCCTACCGCATCGTCATTTCTGGGCTGCCTTGTTGCACGCAGCATAGGCGCCTTATGGGACGGTTTCCGGTCCGGAGACCGGCGCACCGGAGTAAATATTACTCGTCAGTACATCCAGAGCCTGCCCACTGAGCAAGCGCTTCGCACTGTGACCTTCCCGACGCGCCCCAGAAGATGTCCGGGGAACTCCCAGTCGTGCGCCCGGGGAACGCTCAGTCGCGCAGGGCGTTGAAGCGGCCCTGGTGGTAGAGGAGCGGCCGGCCGGCGCCCGCGGGGTCGCCGACGACGGCCTGGGCCACCACGATGCGGTGGTCGCCGGCCGGGACGCGGGCCACGACACGGCAGACCAGCCAGGCCAGTACGCCGTCCAGCACGGGCACGCCCTCGGGTCCCGTACGCCAGCCCGTGGGCGGCGCGAACCGGTCGGCGCCGCTGCGCGCGAACGTGGCGGCCAACTCCTCCTGATGGTCGCCGAGTATGTGGACGCCGAGGTACTCGGCCTCGGCGATCACCGGCCAGCTGGACGACGACGTGCCCACGCCGAAGGAGACCAACGGGGGTTCGGCGGCGACGGAGTTGAGCGAGGTGGCGGTGAAGCCGACGGGCCGGCCGCCGGAACCGTCGCCGCCCCGCGCGGTGATCACCGCGACGCCCGCCGCGTGCCGGCGGAAGACGGAGCGGAAGAGTTCGGGGGTGGCCGACCGGGGAGTGCTGAGCTCGGGCGTCGCCGTCATGCGTCGTCCTTCCGGAAGAGTGGGGAAACGGGTCCGTGGGTGCTCAGACACCCGGACAGCGCGCGCTCGCGTGGCGGGCCAGGTCCACATCGGCCCGCCCGTACAGAAGAAGCTCCCGGGGCACGACGTCAGCCTGCCGACGGGCCCGGGTCGCGGTCAAGGGCGCCCCTCGGGACGCGGTCGAGGCGCACCTCACACGGCCTCGCCGAGTGCGGCGATCACGTCCGCCTTGCGCGGCTGGCCGGCGGCCCTGCGGACGATGCGGCCCCCGGCGTCCAGGACGAGGACGGTCGGGGTCTTGAGGATGCCCAGCTCCCGTACCAGCTCCAGCCGCTCCTCGGCGTCTATCTCCACGTGGGAGACCCCGTCGACCATCTCCGCGATCTCGGCAAGCGTCCGCCGGGTCGCCCGGCAGGGCGCGCAGAACGCGCTGGAGAACTGGACGAGCGTCGCCCGCTCCCCCAGCCCCGCGCCCAGCTCGGCCGCGCCGAGCCGCTTCTCGCCGTCCCGCCCGCGCATCCTCATCCTTCCGTCGCCGCGCCGGTGCCACAGCCCGAACACGGCCGCCACGGCGAGTACCGCCGCGCACACGATCAGTCCTGTAGTGGTCATCCTCAGCGGCAGCGTTCACACGACTGCAAAATATTCCGCGACCGCGCCGGTCCGCGGGCGGGAGATGCTGAGGGCATGGACCTTGACATCAGGGGGCCGCGCTTCGGGGCGGCCGTCACCACCGTCGTACTCGCCGTGGTCCTCGTCACGGGCAGCGGCGTTCTTCTCGCCTGGCAGACGCTCGCCTTCGCGGCGGGCGCGATCGGGGGCGTCCAGCGCTCCCCTTACGGCTGGCTGTTCCGTACGGTCGTCAGGCCGCGCCTGGGACCGGCGGTGGAGTTCGAGTCCCCGGCGCCGCCGCGCTTCGCCCAGGCCGTCGGGCTGCTGTTCGCCGTGGTCGGCCTGGTGGGGTATTTCGCCGGCCCGGAGTGGCTCGGGCTGGCGGCCACGGCGTGCGCCCTGGCCGCCGCGTTCCTCAACGCCGCGTTCGGGTACTGCCTCGGCTGCGAGATGTACCTGCTGCTGCGCCGGACGACGGCGGCGGTGCGCTGACACGAGGACGGGCACGAGCAGGGGTACGGAGGAGGGGCCGGGGTACGTGACGTGGGCGGCGGTGCGCCGACGTGACGAGAATCTCGCCCCGCGCGCAGACCAGGACTGGCCACGGCGCCCCGTATGGGGCACGATCGGCGCATTGCCGAAAACCTACGGCTGCGTAACTTCCGCCGGGAGAACCCTCCCCGGAACAGAAGGGTCCACTCCAGATGGCAGAGCTCGTCTATCGGCCGGTCATCGGCGCCGCCCGCACCATGTTCAAGGCGCTGGACCTGAAGATCGACACGCAGGGGTCGGAGAACATTCCGCGGACCGGCGGAGCCGTGCTCGTCAGCAATCACATCAGCTATCTGGACTTCATCTTCGCGGGCCTCACCACGCTCCCCCAGAAGCGCCTGGTGCGCTTCATGGCGAAGGAAGCGGTCTTCCGGCACCGGATCTCCGGGCCGCTGATGCGGGGCATGAAGCACATCCCGGTGGACCGCAAGCAGGGTGAGACGGCGTACGCGCACGCGCTGGACTCGCTGCGCGCCGGGGAGATCATCGGGGTCTTCCCCGAGGCCACGATCTCCCCGTCCTTCACGCTCAAGAGCTTCAAGTCGGGCGCGGCCCGCCTCGCGCAGGAGGCCGGCGTCCCGCTGATCCCGATGGCGCTGTGGGGCACCCAGCGGCTGTGGACCAAGGGCCGGCCGCGCAACTTCCGGCGCAGCCACATCCCGGTGACGATGCGGGTGGGCGAGCCGATGGAGGCCCCGGCCGACCAGTACGCGGGCGCCATCACGCGGCGGCTGCGGGACCGGGTGCAGGAGTTGCTGGAGGCGGCGCAGCGCGCCTATCCCGTACGCCCCAAGGACGCGAACGACACCTGGTGGGTGCCCGCGCACCTCGGCGGTACGGCGCCGACGGCGGCAGAGGTCCGGGAGGCCGAGACCGGCCGTCCCACCACCACCGCCTGACGGCTTGTCCGTCGCCTTGTCCGTCGCGGCCGGATTTCCCGTCGGAAGCCCGAACGCTCGCCGGGCGCTGCCCGAACCGCCTCAGCACAGTGTGGTGGGCAGCGTCCTGACCAGGTGGTCGAGATCAGGGGCGGCCCGGAGCGCGCGCAGGACCACCGGATGCGGGGCCTCGAACAGGACCGGGTGGTCCTTCTCGTCGAACTGCGGCTCGGGGGCGAAGGCCAGCCGCTCGCCGTCCAGGGAGAAGTGGGCGTCCACCCCCGGCTTGTTGCCGCGCGCGTCCTGCCGGTCCCAGCGCTCGCGGCCCGGCAGCCGTATCGCGACCAGCCCGTGGACGACGTCGAACTCCTGGTAGCAGAGGGCGGTGGGGATCGACTCCGCCCGCAGCAGCGCCGCCAGGGCGTGGGACTTGGCGTAGCAGATGCCGGTGCGCTGTCCGATCACGTCGGAGGCGCGCCACGTGACCCGCTGGTCCCCCGTGTCGCAGGAGTGCGGTATCTCGTCGCGGACGAACTCGTAGGCGGCTTTCGCGTATGCGTATGCACCGCCTTCCGTGGTACGGAGACGCGCCGCCGTCTCCCGTACCAGCGGGTGGTCGTGATCGATGGCCTCATCGGCCGCCAGATAGGCGGAGAGATCAGGGTTGCGCTGGATCAGCTGCATACCCGTCACTTTAGGGAACGCACGGCCAGCGATCCACTGAATATCCGGATTGCTACATAACTATGCGGCGAGTTCTTCCTTCAGGGCGTACAGGAAGCGGTCCACGTCGTCCTCGGTGGTGTCGAACGAGCACATCCAGCGGACGTCTCCGGCCTGCTCGTCCCAGAAGTAGAAGCGGAAGCGCTTCTGGAGCCGTACGCCCACGTCGTGCGGGAGCCGCGCGAAGACCGCGTTGGCCTGGACGGGATGGAGGATCTCGACCCCGCCGAGCGCGCGCACGCCCTCCGCGAGCCGCCGCGCCATGGCGTTGCTGTGGCGGGCGCTGCGCAGCCAGAGGTCTCCCGCGAGGAGTGCCTCCAGCTGGACCGAGACGAACCGCATCTTGGACGACAGCTGCATGGACAGCTTGCGCAGCCGCTTCATGGCCCGTACGGCGTCGGGGTCGAGGACCACGACGGCCTCGCCGAAGAGCATGCCGTTCTTCGTCCCGCCGAAGGAGAGGACGTCCACGCCCGCCGCGTTGGTGAAGGTGCGCATCGGGACGTCCAGCGCGGCGGCGGCGTTGGCTATCCGCGCGCCGTCGAGGTGGACCTTCATGCCCAGACCGTGGGCGTGGGCGCAGAGGGCCCTGATCTCGTCGGGGGTGTAGAGCGTGCCCAGCTCGGTGCTCTGGGTGATCGACACGACCTGGGGCATGGCGCGGTGCTCGTCGTCGAAGCCGAAGGCCTGCCGGTCGATGAGTTCCGGCGTCAGCTTGCCGTCCGGGGTCGGTACGGTCAGCAGCTTGAGGCCGCCCATCCGCTCGGGGGCCCCGCCCTCGTCGGTGTTGATGTGGGCGGACTCGGCGCAGATGACCGCGCCCCAGCGCTCGGTCATCGCCTGGAGCGCCACGACGTTGGCGCCGGTGCCGTTGAAGACGGGGAACGCCTCCGCCGTCGCGCCGAAGTGGCTGTGCATGACCTGCTGGAGGTGGCCGGTGTAGTCGTCCTCGCCGTAGGAGACCTGGTGGCCGCCGTTGGCGACGGCGAGGGCGGCGAGGATCTCCGGGTGCGCGCCGGCGTAGTTGTCGCTGGCGAAGCCGCGCACCTGGGGATCGTGGTGCCGGCGGGCGTCCGTACCGCCGGCCGCCGCAAGGGATTCCGGCCGGCCGGACTTCACGACTCGGGGGTCAGCCACAGGCGCTTTCCGTTCACATCCTGGGCGGGCCTGTCCCAGACACCGGCGATGGCCTCGGCCAGGTCGGTGACGTCGGTGAAGCCCGCGAACTTCGCATTCGGGCGCTCGGCGCGCATGGCGTCGTGCACCAGTGCCTTGATGACCAGGATGGCAGCCGCCGAACGCGGCCCTTCCCCGCCCCCCGCCTTGCGGAAGGCGTCGGCCAGCGCCAGGGTCCACGCCTCGGCGGCGGCCTTGGAGGCGGCGTACGCGGCGTTGCCCGCGGTGGGCTTCGAGGCGCCCGCGGCGCTGATGAGCAGGTAGCGGCCGCGGTCGCTGCGCAGGAGTCCGTCGTGGAAGGCGAGGGACGTGTGCTGGACCGTACGGATCAGCAGCTTCTCCAGCAGGTCCCAGTCGGCCAGGTCGGTCTCGGGGAAGGTGGCGCTGCCGCGCCAGCCGCCGACCAGGTGGACCAGGCCGTCGATCCGGCCGAACTCCTTCTCGGTCTTCTCGGCCCAGACGCGGGTGGCGTCGAGGTCGAGCAGGTCGACGGTGTCACCGGTGACCGTGGCCCCGCCGTGCGCGTACCGGGCGGCGTCGACCGCCTCGGCGAGGCGCGCGGGGTCCGCGTCCGAGCCGACGACGGTCGCGCCGGCCTCGGCCAGCCTCAGCAGGGCGGCGCGCCCCGCCGGGCCCGCGGCCCCGGCCACGGCGATCACGGCGCCGTCCAGCCTGCCGCTGCCCTCGATCCACCAGCTCGCGTCAGGGTCGCCGCTCGCGTCGCCGTTCTCGTCCATGACCGTCGCCTCCGGCTTGCGAGGGCTCACGCTGCCACTCGCTCGGTGCTCGTCGCGGTGATCCCCTTGGTTGAAGCGATCACGTTCTTCAGCTTCTTGGACAGCGCCTCGTAGAACATGCTGAGCGGGAATTCGTCCGGCAGCACGTCGTCCACCAGTTTACGGGGCGGCTGGGTCAGGTCGAGCGCGTCGGGGCCCTTGGCCCAGCGGGACCCGGGGTGCGGGGCCAGGTAGGTGGAGACCAGGTCGTACGCGGCGAACCAGTGGACCAGCTTGGGGCGGTCGATGCCCGCCCGGTACAGGTCCTCGATCTCCGCGCAGAGCCGCTTGGTGACCTCCGGGGCGCGCTCCCAGTCGATGCGCAGGGTGTTGTCGGTCCAGCGCACCACGTCGTGCCGGTGGAGGTAGGAGAAGAGGAGCTGGCCGCCGAGGCCGTCGTAGTTGCGCTCACGCGCTCCCGTGACCGGGAAGCGGAACATCCGGTCGAAGAGGATCGCGTACTGCACGTCGCGGCCCTGCGGGACGCCGTCGGCCTCCAGCTGGACGGCCTCGCGGAAGGCGGTGAGGTCGCAGCGCAGTTCTTCGAGGCCGTACATCCAGAACGGCTGGCGCTGCTTGATCATGAAGGGGTCGAACGGCAGGTCGCCGTGGCTGTGGGTGCGGTCGTGGATCATGTCCCAGAGCACGAAGGCCTGCTGGCAGCGGTCCTGGTCGGCGACCATCTCCCGGATGTCGTCGGGGAGTTCGACGCCGAGGACGTCCACGGCGGCCTCGGTGACCCGGCGGAAGCGGGCGGCCTCGCGGTCGCAGAAGATGCCGCCCCAGCTGAACCGCTCGGGGGCTTCGCGCACGGCGATGGTCTCGGGGAAGAACACCGCCGAGTTCGTGTCGTACCCGGCCGTGAAGTCCTCGAAGGTGATGCCGCAGAACAGCGGGTTGTCGTAGCGCGTGCGCTCCAGCTCGGCCAGCCAGTCGGGCCAGACCATGCGCAGCACGACGGCCTCGAAGTTGCGGTCCGGGTTGCCGTTCTGCGTGTACATGGGGAAGACCGCCAGGTGCTGGAGGCCGTCCACACGGTCGGCGGCGGGCCGGAAGGCGAGGAGCGAGTCCAGGAAGTCCGGCACTGCGAAGTCACCGCCGGCCCATTTGCGCAGGTCCGCGACGAGCGCGGTGTGGTACGCGGCGTCGTGCGGAAGGAGCGGGGCGAGCTGCTCGACAGCGGCGATCACCCGGTCGACGGCGGCCTCGGCCTCGGTACGCGTCGGCGCACCCTCGGCGTCGAAGTCCACGGAGCCGTTCTTGGACTGCCAGGGGCGGATCTCCTCGACGGCGCTCTTGAGCTCCGGCCAGGCCGGGTGAGCGGTCACCGGGGCATCGCCGAATATGCGGCGCCCAGCGGGGTCCTGCTCAAGAATTTCCGTCATGTCACTTCCTCCACAGGAGAATCTTGCGTCAAGACAGCGTATATGTAGGAAGTTCTCCTATACAAGGCAACCAAGGGAAATTATCCTGCCCCACCCCCATGGTCGCCGCAGTTTTTCCGGTCCGCCACTGGCGCGGCACGGGCACGGCACCGGCACGGCACGGGCACGCCCTCCGCCGGCCCCCGGACCACTAGGCTGCCGCCGTGCCGCGTGAGCACCGCACGCCGCGCGGCGGCCGCCGTCGACGGAAGCGAGACGACCGTGAACTTCGAGATCATCGGCCACCGCGGGGTGATGGGGGTCGAGCCGGAGAACACCCTCCGTTCCTTCCTGCACGCCGAGCGGGCCGGCATGGACGCCCTCGAACTCGACCTGCACCTGAGCAAGGACGGCGCCCTGGTCGTCATGCACGACACGGACGTGGACCGTACGACCGACGGCACGGGCGCGATCGCGGAGCGGACCCTCGCCGAGCTGCGCGAGCTGGACGCCGGGGGCGGGGAGCGGATCCCCGTCTTCGAGGAGGTCCTGGACGCCGTGGGGACCCGGATCCAGGCGGAGATCAAGGACGCGGCGGCGGCACGGGCGCTCGCCGGGGTGATGCTCCGGCGGGACCTGGCCGGGCGGGTCGAGGTGTCGTCGTTCCACGACGAGGCCGTCGCCGGGATCGCCGCGCTCGTGCCGGGGGTACGGACCGTGCTGATCGCCAGCCGCTGGGGCGCGGACGTGGTCGACCGGGCGAAGGCGGTGAGCGCGGCCACGCTGGCCCTGAACATCCGCCGGCTCACGCTGGAGACCGTCGAGCGGGCGCACGCCGAGGGCATCCGGGTGATCGGCTGGGTGGTCAACACGGAGGAGCAGTTGCGGCTCGCGCGGGCGTTCCGACTGGCAGGTGTCACCACGGACTTCCCCGAGATCCGGCGCATGGGGAATACCACCGCCTGAATCAGATCCGTGGTAATTGAACCGAAACCGTCGGCGGCCCGTACCCCTGACGGCGGCCCCCACTTCCGAACCGGGTCCGCCGTGCCCTCAGCGGGCCTCGCACGGAAGGATCCCCGGGTTGCCTCTCTTCACGCACTCCCGTCAGCGGCCGGACACCCTCACGACCACCACCGGTGACGGTCCGGCAGCACCGGACGGCACCGGCGGCGGCACCGGCGGTGGTGGCGGCCGGTGGTTCCGGCACCCGGCCGTGGCGCGGGTCCTCACCGTCCTGTCCGCCCTGCTGGTGCTCACCGCCCTGCTGCTGCCCAACAACCTCGACCGCCTCACCCCCGGCGCGTTCGGCCGCATTCCGGTGGAAGGCCTCCTCGGCGCGGTCGTTCTTGTCGTCCTGCCGCCGAGGCCGCGGCGGGTGGCGGCGGTTCTGTTCGGGCTCGGCCTCGGGCTGCTGACCCTCCTCAACTTCCTCGACATGGGCTTCTACTCGAACTTCGACCGGCCGTTCGACGTCCGGCTCGACTGGGTCCTGTTCGACGACGGCGAGGCGTTCGTCCGGGACTCGGTCGGCGGGGCCGCCGCGATCGGCGCCGTGATCGGGGTGGTGGTCCTCGTGGTCGCCGTGCTCGTCCTGATGACGCTGGCGGTCGTCCGGCTGAGCGGTCTCCTGGTCCGGCACCGCGGCGTGACGATCCGTACCACCGCCGTGCTCGGTACCGCCTGGATCGCCTGCGCGGCCCTCGGCGCGCAGATCGCCGGCGCGCCCGTCGCCGCCAGGAACGCCGCCGCGCTCGTCGACCACCACGCGCGGCTGGTGGGCGAGAGCTGGCGGGACCAGCGGGAGCTGTCCAGGGCCGCCGCCGTCGACGCGTTCGCCGACACCCCGCCCGACCAGCTCCTGACCGCGCTGCGCGGCAA
The DNA here is from genome assembly GCF_044744165.1 of Streptomyces sp. NPDC087420. Taxonomy (NCBI): domain Bacteria; kingdom Bacillati; phylum Actinomycetota; class Actinomycetes; order Kitasatosporales; family Streptomycetaceae; genus Streptomyces; species Streptomyces sp. NPDC087420. The sequence continues at coordinate 57,559 of NZ_JBIUXU010000005.1, read as the reverse complement.
GGACGTCATCTTCGCGTTCATCGAGAGCTACGGACGCAACGCGATCGAGGAACCGCAGACGTCGTCGGAGGTCGGGGCGATGCTCGCGGACGGGACGGAGAAGCTGCGCAAGGCCGGGTTCTCCTCCCGCAGCGCCTTCCTCACCTCACCGACGTACGGCGGCGGCAGCTGGCTCGCCCACTCCACCTTCAACACCGGTCTGTGGATCAAGAACCAGCAGGGCTACGATTCCATCACCACCAGCGACCGGATGTCCCTCACCAGCGCCTTCAAGCGCACCGACGCCTGGCGGACGGTCGGCATCATGCCGGGTGTGACCCAGTCCTGGCCGGAGGGGAAGTTCTACGGCCTCGACCACGTCTACGACTCCAGCCACCTCGGCTACCAGGGGCCCAAGTTCGGCTGGTCGCCCATCCCCGACCAGTACAGCCTGTCGGCCTTCGAGCAGTTGGAGCACGGCAAGAAGGACCGCGAACCGCTGATGGCGGAGATCATCCTCGTCTCCAGCCACAACCCGTGGGCGCCGCTGCCGAAGACGATCGGCTGGGACCAGGTCGGGGACGGCTCGGTGTACGAGGGGATCAAGGCGGAGGGCAAGACCCGCGCCGAGGTGTGGAAGGACCCCAAGCAGGTGCGCGCCGAGTACGCGCACTCCGTCGAGTACTCGGTGAGCAACCTCGTCGACTACGTCGTGAAGTACGGCGACAAGAACACGGTGCTCGTCTTCCTCGGCGACCACCAGCCCGTCCCGACGGTCACGCACAACGACTTCGGCCGGGACGTGCCGATCGCGATGGTCGCCCACGATCCGAAGGTGCTCGACCGGATCTCCGGCTGGGGCTGGCAGGACGGGCTCAAGCCGGGTCCTGACGCGCCCGTCTGGCGGATGGACCAGTTCCGCGACCGGTTCCTGACCGCGTACGGGTCGACGCCGACCCCGTGAGGGTCCTACCGGGCGGGGCTCCGCGGGGCCGGCTCAGCCGAGCGTCTTGACCAGCAGCTCGAACTCCAGGTCGTCGCGCTGCGGGATGCCGAAGCGGTCGTCGCCGTACGGGAAGGGTGTCATCTTTCCCGTACGGCGGTAGCCGCGCCGCTCGTACCAGGCGATCAGTTCCTCACGCACCGAGATGACCGTCATCTGCATCTCGGTCACCCCCCAGGTCTCCTGGGCCACCCGCTCGGCGTCGGACATGATCTGCTTGCCGAGGCCGCCGCCCTGGGCGGTGGGCCTTACGGCGAACATCCCGAAGTAGGCGACCTCGCCCCGGTGTTCGAGCTGGCAGCAGGCGACCGTCTCGCCGTCCCGCTCGAAGACCAGCAGCCGTCCCGCGGTCGATTCGATCACCGCGAGCACCCCCTGAGGGTCCGTGCGCTGCCCGTGGAGGATGTCCGCCTCGGTGGTCCACCCGGCCCGGCTGCTGTCGCCCCGGTACGCCGACTCTATGAGGGCGACGAGGGTCTCGGTGTCGGACGCCGTGGCGTCCCGGTGGGTGAGGGCTGCGGTGTCCATGGGCACGTGCTCCGTATCTGCGTCTGCGCTGCGGGTCGAACGTCCGCAGCCTAACGCGGCCGTTCCCCACCCCGTCAGGGGCGGGGAACGGCCGCGCGCTCACTCCCCGGCCACCGGCGCGAAGTGCGCGGTCACCGCGAGGTCGGCGGTCACGTCGAGGGTGACCTCGGCGCCGCCGGGGACCTCCTCGCCGTTCACGGTCCACCGGACGAAGCGCTGTCCGGCCGCCGGCACCGCCGTGGCGGTCACCTGGCTGCCCTTCTCGTAACGGCCCGGCTCGGACTCGTTGCCCCCGAGCCGTACGGTCCCGGCCCCGGCGGGCTCGGCGGTCGCGCTCACCGACTGCTGGACCATGTTGATGGCCATGACGTTGTAGAGCTTCGCCTTTCCGCTGCTGGTGGCGCCGTTGTAGCGCATGACGTTGACCGCGGTGACGTCCCCGCCCTCCGCCTTCACCGTGAATCCGTCGGCGCCGAGGTTGTCGGTGCCCAGGTTGAAGGCCCGTACGTCACCGGACGTGACGACCAGACCGTGGTGGAAGCCGTACGCGAAGGCGTTGAACACCGTGAGCCGGGTGGCCCCGTCGACCGTCACGATCTGCGCCTGAAGCCGCATCGGATCATCGATGACCTGCGCGAAGATGTCGCTCTCCAGCACCCAGTTCGGCAGCGCGTACCCGACGCGCCCGACGGCGTTGCCGTTGTTCAGCACGCCCTCGATCCGGCCCCGGTCGCTCTTCCCCACGCCGATCGCCCGGTTGAAGACCGCGCCCGCCAGCTTGCGCACGGTGAAGCGGTCGTTGCGGTGGGCGGCCATGTCGACGCCGTTCCACGCGTTGGGCAGACCGAGGTCGATCGCGTACGTGCCGGTCCCGGCGCCGCGCACGGCGTACGGGTAGGGCACGGGGCTGCCGTCCTCGCCGGGCGCGGTCTCGGCGGGGTTGTTCTCCGGGTACAGGACGCGCAGCCCGCGCACCCCGGCGTTCTTCCCGCCGAGGGTGACCAGGGCGGTGGCGGTGTCGGGCCGCGGGGTGTTCCTGCCCTCGTACGCCATGAGGACCGTGCCGCCGCTCGCGCCGTTCAGGTCGCGGTTCGGTACGGCGGAGGCCCCGCGCAGCTCGACCCCGGCGGGGACCCTGAGGTGGCTGTCGATCCGGTACCACCCGGCGGGCAGGTAGACCGTGCCGCCGCCGTCCTGTCCGGCTCGGTCCAGGGCCCGCTGGATCCGGGCGGTGGCGTCGCGCGTGGGCGGCACGCCGTGCCCCGCGGGCGCGGCGAAGGGGGCCTTCGTCACGTCGTACAGGGCCGCGCGGGCGGGCCTGGGGAGCGCCGTCTGGTCGTAGCGCGGGACGGCGCCCGCCATCTTGTGGACGATGCCGGAGACCTCGCCGGTCACGTCGGTGTCGGTGAGCTTCACATAGGCCTGGGCCTTGTTGCGTACGGCCGCCTCGCTGCCCTCCAGGGTGCTCGCCGCGAACGACAGGCCCCAGCGCGAGTCGAAGCTCTCCGCCTCCACGGCGACGTCCGTGCGGCGGATGTCGGCCTGGAGGAAGGTGCCGGTGAAGGAGGCCCGCTGGCCCGGCACGATGTGGATGCCGGTCCGGTAGTCGGCCGCCTTGATCCGGTAGAACTGGTCCCACTCCAGGTCACCGAGGACGAAGCCGGTGCCGTGGGCGCGGGTCCAGGTGTCGAGCACGGCGCGTTTCGGCGGGTGGTAGGCGGCCGGCGCCTTCGCCCAGTAGCCATTGTCGAGGGTGATGTTCTCCCACGTGCCGACGTCGGCGCCGTTGTAGGCGCGGAAGCCCTCGGAGAGGACCGTGCCCTTGATGTTCCGCAGGGTGGTCGACTCGTGGACCTGTCCGGCGCTGGGCGCGAGGCCCTGGTCGTTGGGCATCGTGCTGACGCCGACGCCCCGGTAGGAGTTGAGCATGGTCACGTCCGCGACGGTGGCCATCATGTAGTTCTCGTTGCCGATCCACGCGTCGCCGGGGATCTCGAAGGTGGAGTTGTACGGCACGGGGTCGGCCGCGTTCTGCCGGGGGTAGTAGGTGGTGACGCCCATGACCCCGGCGCTGCCCCCGATCCGGAAGAGGACGGGCCCGTCCGCGCCGGGCGGGAAGTCCGCGGAGACGACGGTGCCGTAACTCCCCGTGCCCACATCGGGATCGCGCCGGTCGCCGCGCAGGGTGCAGAAGGAGTGGACCTCGACGGACGTGGTGACGCGGTACGTCCCCGACGGCAGCCAGACCGTGCCGCCGCCCGCGTCGTAGCAGTCGTACAGCGCCTGCTGGATCGCCTTGGTGGAGTCCTTCACGCCCCGGGGGTCGGCGCCGTAGTCGCGGGCGTCGAAGTCGGCGACGACCGGCGACTCGACAGGGTGAACGGTCTTGACGAGGCGGGGTTCGGGGCGGACCGTGCGCTGCCGCCGGACCTCCACCTCACCGACCGTGACGCTCTTCGAACCGGCGGAGTAGCCGGTCACGTTCAGCCGGACGTAGCGGGCGCTCAGCGGCTCGAAGGCGGTACGGATCGTCTTGCCGCCGATGGCCCCGTTGTGGCCGACGGTGGTGAAGTCCTTCCCGTCGCGGGAGACTTGCACGGTGTAGTCGGGTGAGAAGGCCGAACCCCAGGCGATTTTGACCTCGTTGACCGTGAGGGCCTTGCCCAGGTCGGCCTGGAGCCATTCACCCGCGCCGTCCTCGCCGCTCGTCCAGCCGTTGCCCGCGTCGCCGTCGGTCACCGCCTGCGGCGAACCCGCCGAGGTGCTGCTCGCGGTGACCTTCGCCGTACGGGCGAGGTTGGTGGTCAGTGCCGCGCCGCGGAAGGTCCGCAGCGCCGCGTCGAGGGTCAGCAGCGCGGCCTTGAGCTGCGCCTCGGTGGTGTCCTGGCCGTCGGCCGTCCGCTGCGCGGCGGCGATCGCGGCGGCCAGGGTGGCCTTCGCGCCGGCCGGGAACTGGCCGTCCCTGGTGCCCTCGCGGGCGGCCGTGTGAACACGCCGCGCCTCGGCGATGAGGAGTTCCAGGCCCTCGGTGGGCTTGAGTTCGGCCGGGATGACGGTGATCCGGACGGCGGCGACCTTGAGCTCCGCTGCCGAATCGGCCGTGTGGACACGGAAGTCGGAGCCGTTGGAGCGGTTGGTCATCAAGGCGTCGTCGAGCGTGAACGTGTGGGTCTTCCAGGTCTTGGTGTCGCCGTAGGCGAAGACCTCGGAGGACTTGAACATGTCGGGGATGGTGTCGCCCGGTGAGTCGTAGTGCAGGGCGAGGCTGCCGCCGCCCTCGTCGAAGTAGTCGACGCTGACGAGGACGGTGTCGGTGGTGTTGTAGAGGAACGTGTCGGCGACGTTCATGTAGAAGAAGTTGAGGCCGGGTGCGGGCGCGGCGCGGTTCGTCCGCCAGTAGCCGCGGCCGTCCTGCTCGCCGGTGACCAGGCCGGTGGAGGCGTCCCCGGCGCGGGGGGTGACGCCGTCGGACCGTACGGCGGCGCCCAGGGCGACGGACGCGCCGGGGGTGCCGACGCGTACGGCGGCGACGGTGATGTCCCTGGCGCTGTCGCTGTCGTCGGCTCTGCCGCTGAGCCGGAGCGGGCCCGCCCCGGCGTCGGCGGTGGTGAGGTCGAAGGTGCTGGTCCGCCAGGCGCCGGTGCCGGTGAAGGCCGTGCGGGCGGGTGTGCCACCGGTGGCCGGGCGCAGTTCCAGGGAGCCCGTGCCGGTGTCGCGGTAGGTGACGCTGAAGACGGCGGTCGTGGTGGTGAGCCGCGCGAGGTAGTCGGCGGCGAGGGCGAAGTCCAGGTGGCCGGTGCCGGCCGCGTGGTCGGTCTGCCAGTAGGTCCTGCCGTCCACCTCGCCGGTGACCAGGCCCGCCGGGTCGTCGCCCGCGGTGGGGGTGACGCCGAGCGTCTTCGGGGTGGGTCCGAGATCGGCACCGACACCGTGCGGGTACATGTCGGGGCCCGCGGCGCGGGGTGCGGCGGTCGCGCCGGTGGGCGCGACCAGCGCGATGATCATGAGCAGTAACAGCGGTAGCGTCCGGTGAGATCTGCGCCGGACGGCTCTGTCGCGGGCGGCTCTCTGACGGAACATGACGACCTCCGGGGTCAGGGGCGTGCGCGGCGTCAGGCGGGGCGTTGTGCCACGTACTGCTGGACCCAGTACTGGGTCCGCTCGATGTACGCCGTCTCGGCGGCGGCCCCCGTCTTGCCGTACGCCCCGTTGTACGTCTGGTAGGGGAGGACGGACGGCGGGGTGGCGCTGGCGGGCTCGATCTGGCTGCCCTCGTGCCACTCGTTGAACGAGGTGATGCTGACCCAGGCCGGCGGCCTGCCGGTGGCGCCGCTGGTCAGGGTGTGCTGCCACACCCGGTCGTACGTCGTGCCGTTCGCGCGCCCGACGGTCGGCGTGGTGTTGCCGGGCACGGCGCGGTCGTCGATGTACCCGGGGCCGAAGGACGGCGACCAGACCAGGCCGTTCGCGGTGCAGAAGCGGTCGACACCGCTCCAGTTCGGCAGCGAGGCGGCGGCGATGCCGTCGTAGGTGTACATCCCGCCGAAGTGCGCGGCCTTGGACGTGTCGGTGGTCTGGGTGAGCACGATGCCGAGGCTCTTGACCGCCTCGATCGCCGTCCAGTCGGGGATGTTGAGGCTCTGGAAGACGTAGAAGGCGTTGCGGTTGCCGTGGGCGGCGTCCCGGTAGTACGCGGGGTGGCTGCCGTAGGTGTTGAGGAGGTAGCGGACGTCGTCCGCGACGGAGGCGGCGGTGCGGCCCCCGTACGGTTCGATGTGCCAGGCGACCTTGAGCCCGGCCGCCGCGGCGGCGTCCAGGACGAGCCGGGACAGCGACTCCTCGTAACTGCCGCGCCCCCACCAGCTGGTGACGAGCACCCCGGTGCCGGCCGCGCGCATCCAGCGCATGTGCTGGTCGACGGCTCCGGCGCGGTCCCCGGAGTCGTACGCGCCGAGCTTCGGGTAGAAGTCGGAGGACAGGGCGTTCGGCGGGGTGAGGTTGCCCTGCTGCCAGTGGCGCCAGGAGCCGTGGACCTTCGGGGATCCGTACCACGGGTAGTAGAAGATGTGGACGTTGGTGCTGAGCGCGGCGGCGGCGGCCGTCACGGACTCGGCGGCCCCGGCGGTGGGGACGCCGAGGACGGTGGCTCCGGCCGCCGCGGCGCCGGCGAGAAAGGTCCTGCGGGTGGGGGAAAGCCTGCGACGTGGGGTGGCAGACATCAGGTGTCTCCTCTGGGGATGGTGTCTTCGGTGGGGGAAGAAGGACCGGCGCGCCAGCCGAACCGGGGGACGTACCCCAGCAGCCGGGCGCAGGCCGTGCTGTCGAACAGCGAGGTGTGTTCGCCCAGTTCGGCGAGGACGGGCACACCGGGGTGGTACTCCTCCATCAGCGCCGCCGTCGTCAGTGGGGATGACGTGTCGGGTGCGGCGACGTTGAGAATGTGGCATCCGCGCAGCTCGGCGTGGAGCGCGCGGCGGATCGCGGCGGCCGCGTCCCGGGTGTCGAGCCAGCCCCAGAGGTCCATCCGGTGGGCGGCGGGATCGTCCCGTACGGCGGCGAGCTGGAGGGTGAGCCGCTCGCCGGTGCCGGTGAAGGGGAAGCGCATGCAGACGACGTCGGTGCCGTAACGCCGGTGGGTGGCGCGGGCCGTCTCCTCCAGCACGACCTTCGAGAGGCCGTACGGGTCCTGCACGAGGACGGGGTGTTCCTCGTCGAGCGGCACATAGCGCGGCGACTGGGGCACCGGGGACCAGGCGAGGCCGACGGCGGAGAGGCTGGAGGCGGCCACCACGCGGCGGATCCCGGCGCGGCCGGCCTCGTCCAGCACGCGGTGCGCGGTGAGGCAGTTGGTGGCGAACAGGGCACCGTCGTCGTCGCTGTGGGGGTGCGGGATCGCGCCCAGGTGGACCACCGCGTCGGCGCCGTCCATGGCCTTGCGCACCAGGTCGCGGTCCTGGAGGTCGCCGGTGTGGACCGACGCGACGCGGGGGTCCTCGACGGGTACGAGATCGAGGGCGGTGATCTCGCACCCCCGGGTCAGGAGCTCGTCCAGCACGTACTGCCCGATGTGGCCGGCGGCTCCGGTGACCAGGACGCGCATCAGCCCTTCACCGCCCCGACCAGGCCGTTGACGAAGTACCGCTGGAGGCTGAGGAAGAGGATGATCACCGGGATGACCACGATGAGGGCACCGGCCATCAGGTTGTTGTAGTGCGGCACGTTCTCCGCCGAGAGTGTCTGGAGCCCGAGGGGCAGGGTGTACGTGGACGGGTCGTTCAGCGAGACCCGGGTGAGCAGGAACTCGTTCCAGGTCGGGATCGCCGTCAGCAGCCCGACGGTGATCAACGCCGGTCTGGCCAGCGGCAGATAGACGCTGGTGAAGATGCGCAGCTCGCTCGCGCCGTCGACCCGGGCGGAGTCACGCAGTTCCAGCGGGACGGCCAGGAAGGCGCCGGTCATCAGCAGGATCGACAGCGGGGCACCGCCGTTGACGAACGGCAGCACCAGCCCGAAGTGGGTGCCGAGGATGCCCATCTTGTTCTCCAGCAGCACGATCGGCAGCATCACCGTGATGCCGGGCACGAACAGCAGGGAGACGAAGAGCTTCTGGAGCAGGCCCCGGCCGGGGAAGCGCAGGACGGCGAAGGCGTAGCCGGCCGCCGCGTAGACCACCAGGGTCAGCACCACGGTGTAGAGCGTGACGAGCAGGCTGTTCAGGAAGAAGTCGAAGAAGTGCAGTTCGTTCCAGGTGTCGACGAGCGTGTCGAACGTCGGGTTCTGCGGGATGAGATGGCCGCCGCGCACGACCTCGATCTGGTCCTTGAAGGCCGCGGACACCATCCACAGGAACGGGTAGACGCTGACGAGGCCGTAGAGCGCCAGCAGCACCCCGACGACCACACGGGCGGCGCGCCTGCGGGTCCGTGCCCTGCTGTCGTCGGTGGCGCCCGGCCGGGCCTTGACGGATATCGATGTCATGTCTTGCTCCGCAGCGCTCGCAGGTTGATCAGGGCGAGGACCAGGGCGGCGGCGAACAGGATCCAGCCGAGCGCGCTGGCGAGCCCCAGGGTGGGCGCGAGGTTCTTGAGGAACGCGAGGCGGTACGCCTCCAGGCCCAGCACGTTGGTGTGGTCCCCCGGGCCGCCGTTCGTCATCACCAGGAAGGTCTGGAAGCCCTGGAGGGACTCGCGCAGGTTGAGCAGCATGACGATGGCCGTGATCGGCCGTACGAGCGGCCAGATGACGGAGACGTTGGTGCGCCACCAGCCGGCGCCGTCCAGTTCCGCGGCCTCCAGCACGCTGCGGTCGATGCCCTGGAGTCCGGTCAGGTACAGCAGCATCGCGACCGGTACATGGCCCCACACCGTGACCGCGATCATGGTCGGCATGGCGGTGGACGGGTTGCCGAGCCAGCCCTGCGGCTGGCTGAGGGAGCCGAGGCCGACGCTGTCCAGCAGGTAGTTGATCGCGCCGTCCGGCTGGAGGATGTACTGCCAGGCGAAGAAGACCGCGACACCACTGGTGACGTACGGCAGGAAGTACACGGAGCGCAGGACGGACTGGAGCCGCCTGACCCGGTTGAGCAGGACGGCCAGCGGAAAAGACACCGCGACGGTCAGGGCGGGCGAGGCGATCATCACCCAGAGGGTGTTCAGGGCCGCGTGCCGCACGCGGGGCGCGTAGACGGGGCTGCGCCAGAGCAGGTCGGCGTAGTTGTCGAGGCCGACCCAGGTCCAGTTCGGCGTGAAGCCGTTCCAGGTGGCGAAGCTGAGCGCGAAGCCGTACCCCACGGTGTACAGGCCCATGACGCAGAAGAGGATCACGGCGGGGCCGACGAAGAGATACCCGGTGAGCGTCTCGTACGAGCGGGGGCGCCGGCTCTTCCTCGGGCCGCCCGTGCCGGGGGCGCCGGCGGGGGGCCGGGGGCTCTCGCCGCCGGTCCCCGCCGTCCCCGGCACGGTCTGTCGGGGAGCTGTGGTCACTGCCGCGCCGCCGCCCAGTAGGAGGCGTTGAGCTCACGGAGCTTCTGGGCCGTCGTCTCCACGGACTGCTGCTTGAGCGGGGTCAGGTCGGCGAGGATCGCGCCGGCGTCGTCCTGCTCGTAGCCCGGGGCGCGGAACTCGTTGCCCCGGCTGGGGTCGTACGTGGTGCGGGGGGTGCCCTTGAAGCTGTTGACCAGGGCGGAGAGTGTGGGGCCGAGGACCGTGGCGGCGTCGGCGCCCAGCTCGGTGGCCGGCACGTCGGAGGCGTCCTTCGCGAACTGCGCGGCGACCTTCTGCTGGGAGAGGAACTCCATCCACTTCTTGGCGTTGTCGGGCTGCTCGCTCGTCGCGGTGAGGCTGAGGCCGGTGAGCGCGAGCGCGCCGAGCGCGCGGTGCGGGATGGCGCCGCCCTTCGGGGAGGGCAGGCCGAAGGCGAGCACGTCGTCCGGCTTCATGCCGTTCTGCTGGAGGAAGGCGAGGGTGAAGGTGCCGCCGACGTCGAAGGCCGCCTTGCCCTGGGCGAAGGCCTGGTCGGCCTGGTCGATGGTGAGGGTCTGCGAGCCCGGCATCCAGTACGGGGTCAACTCGTTGTACATGCGGAGGACCTTGAGGCCGTTGGGCGAGGCGAAGTCGGCGTTCTTGTTCTCGCCGAACAGGCTCTCGTAGCCGGTCTGGCCCAACTGGCTGAACGCGAGCGGCTGGAGGACCCAGTTCAGTCCGGTGGACTGGACCTTGAGGCCGAGGGCGAGGCCGCCGGTGGTGGGGTTCTTGGCCTTGGTCACCTGGAGCGCGTCGAGGAAGCCCTCCCAGTCGGCGGGGGCCTTGTTGATGCCCACGTCGGCCAGCATCTTCTTGTTGGCGTAGACGATGCCGAAGGTGCCGACGGTGAGGGGGACGCTGAAGCGCTGGCCCTCCTTGATGCCGTGGTCCTTGGCGGAGGTCGGCTGCGAGTCCTTGAAGCGCTGTGCGGTGACCAGTCCCGACTGCTGCACGGGCTGCTGGATGCGCCCGGCCCAGTCGCCCTTGAAGTCGCCCTTGAGGTCGGAGAGGATCCCCGCGGCGCCGAGCACGCGGTCCTCGCCGTCGGAGTGCACTTCGAGCACGTCCGGCAGGTCCCCGGTCTTCGCCGCGCTCTGCACCTTGGTGGTGTACGCGTCGTCGGGGGTGTAGGCCTCGACCTTGACGGTGATGCCCGTCTGCTTCTTGAACTCGGCGGCCGCGGTGCGCAGGGCGCCGACGTGGGACTGCTTGAAGGTCCACATCTCCAGTGAGTTCGCGTCACTGCCGGAACCCGAGGAGCCGCTACAGGCGGACAGGCCGGTGAGTGAGAGGGCGGTGGCCGCGGCGACCGCCGCGAGCCGGACATTCCGCGTGAAAGGTATGCGCATGGCCCCTACCTAAGGATCAACCGTTCAGAAGGCCGAATGGCGTTGGAGTGACTGAATTTATGGTCGTAGTGATATAGCGTCAAGACGCACGTCGAGATTCGTGCTGACCGGATCGCCGAGGGGCGCCGGTGCGGGAAGCGGAGGTTCCGTGGAATCGGTGGCAGCAGCAGCGCGCGGGCGCAGGCCCGAAGAGGTCAAGTCCGCCGCTCGGGTACTTGAGGTGCTCGAACTACTCGGCGCGGAGGGCGCCCGGCTCTCGCTGGCCGAGATGGCCGGCGCGATGGCCGTGCCCAAGAGCAGCCTGCACGCGATCCTGCGCACGATGGAGGCGCGCCGCTGGGTGGATCTGGACGCCTCGGGCACCCGCTACAGCCTGGGCCTCAAAGCCCTGCTGACGGGGACCGCCTATCTGGAGGGCGACGACGTGGCGAGCCTCGCGGGGCCGGTGCTCGACGCCCTCGCGGAGGAGACGGGAGAGTCCGTACACCTGGGCAGGCTGGACGGTACGGACGTCGTCTACCTGGCCAAACGCGAGTCGCGGCACGCGCTGCGGATGTATTCGGCGGTGGGGCGCCGGCTGCCGGCACACGCCACCGCGCTGGGCAAGGCGATGCTCTCCCAGTACGACGCGTCGGGGGTGCAGATGCGGCTGAACTGGCCGCTGGAGCGGCTGACCCCGGACACCGTCACCGACCCGGACGAGCTGCTCGGGCAGCTGGCGGAGGCGCGGCTGCGGGGCTGGGCGATGGACGACGGGGAGAACTCCCCGGACATCCGGTGTGTGGCGGTGGCGCTCGGTACCGCCCAGGGCGGCGGCGACGCGATCAGCTGTTCCGCCCCCAAGAGCCGGATGGACGACGCCCGCGCGGAGGAGGTGGCCAGGGCCGTGACGGAGGCCGCGCACTCGCTGCGCACCCTCCTCAAACGGCTCGGTCAGCACTGAGGACGAGCCCTACGCCATTTGGTAGAGTCGTTGACAAATAGATTGACAATGAATTCAGGTCTCCGTACGTTCGGATAGCGGTACATCATCCTGCTATCTGTACGCTGGAGTTCGCATGGCTCAGCCTGATGCCCGCTCCGAGATCCTCGCTCCCGCTCCCTGGGTCGAGGAACGCGGCGCCAAGATCCGCATCACGGCCGTACGTACGTTCCTGACGGCCCCGCACGGCTGTCCCCACCTCATCGTCCGCGTCGAGACCAATGAACCGGGGCTGTACGGCCTGGGCTGTGCGAGCGATCCGCAGCGCACCCTCGCCGTGCGATCCGTCCTGGACGACTATCTGGCCCCGATGCTCGTCGGACGCGACCCCGACGACATCGACGACATCCACCGCCTGCTGCTCAACAGCGCCTACTGGCGCGGCGGTTCCCTCACCGGGAACGCGCTGGGCGGCATCGACGTCGCCCTCTGGGACCTCAAGGCCAAACGGCTCGGGGCCCCGCTGTACTCCCTGTTCGGCGGCCGGGTCCGGGCGTTCGCCGAGGCCTACACCCATGTGGACGGCGCCGACGCCGCCGAGATCGCGGACCTGGTCATGGCCGCCCGCGAACGCGGCTACCGCCATGTCCGGATCCAGGCGGCGGTCCCCGGCTCCGACACGTACGGCACGAAGGCGGCCGGCGCCGCCGACGCCCGGGCGCTGCGCACCCGTTCGGTGCCGTGGGACTCCGCCGCGTACGTACGGACCGTGCCCGGCGTCCTCACCGGGGTGCGGGAGCGTGTCGGGGACGGGGTGGAGCTGCTGCACGACGTGCACGAGCGGCTCGACCCGCGGCAGGCCCGGGACTTCCTGCGCCGCGTCGAGGACGCGGGGCTGTACTTCGTCGAGGACCTGCTGGCCCCGGAGGACGCGTCCCACTTCGCGGGACTGCGGGCCAACTCCTCCGTACCACTCGCGGTGGGTGAACTGTTCAGCGACATCGGGCAGTTCCTCCCGCTGCTCGACGGGCCCGCCATCGACTTCGCCCGGATCCGCGTCCCCACACTCGGCGGACTCACCCCGGCCAGGAAGCTGGCGGCCTACTGCGAGCTGCGGGGTGTACGGCTCGCTCCGCACGGGCCCGCCGACGTGAGCCCGGTGGCCCAGGCCGCCACGCTGGCGATGGACATCAGCAGCCATGCCTTCGGCGTCCAGGAGGCGGCGGTCTTCAGGCCGCCCGTCCACGAGGTGTTCCCGGGCACGATCACGGCCCGTGACGGCGGCCTCGTACCGCATGAGACCCCCGGTCACGGCGTCGACTTCGACGAGGCCGCCGCGCGCCGGTACCCGGTGCCCGAGCCCCTGGAGCACGACCGCTGGGCCCTGCTGCGCAACACCGACGGGAGCGTGCAACGACCGTGACGTACGGGACATCCGACGCCAGGAGGGCCCTGGTGGTGCGGGGCGGCTGGGAGGGGCACGACCCCGTGACGATCACGGATCTCTTCCTCCCCTTCCTGCGGGAGCGCGGGTTCGGCGTGACAGTCTCCGACTCCCTGGAGGTCTACGCCGACGCCGGACTCCTCGCCGCCACCGACCTGGTGGTGCAGTGCTGGACGATGGGCGGCCTGACGCCGGAGCAGAGCGCGGGGCTGGTCACGGCCGTACGGGCCGGGACGGGGCTGGCGGGCTGGCACGGCGGGATCGTGGACTCCTTCCGCGGCGACGTCGGCCACACCCTGCTGACGGGTGGTCAATTCCTGATGCACCCGCCCGGGTTCTCCGACCACACGGTCACCCTCGCCAAGGACCGCTCGGACCATCCGGTGATCGCCGGACTCGGCGACTTCCAGGTCCACACGGAGAAGTACTGGCTGGCCACCGACCCGGACATCGACGTCCTGGCGACCACCGTCTTCGAGGCCTCGGAGGACCGGCCGCGGAGCGTCACCATGCCCGCCGTCTGGACCAGGACCGCGGGCGCCGGGCGGGTGTTCGTCTCCACGATCGGCCACAAGGCGGACGACTTCGACGTACCCGAGGTACGCACACTCACCGAGAGGGGTCTGCTGTGGGCGAGCCGCTGAGGATCGGCATGGTCGGCGCGGGCAAGATCAGCGGCGCCTATCTGGACACCCTGGAGCGGCTGGAGAACGTCCGGCTCACCGCCGTGACCGACCTCGACGCGAGCCGCGCCAAGGCCGTGGCGGCACGGGCGCCGGGCGTGGAGGTGGCGGGTTCGGTCGCGGAGCTGGTCGTACGGTCCGACGTGGACGCGGTCCTGAACCTGACCGTGCCCGCCGTGCACGCCGAGGTGGCGCGGGTCGCGCTCGCCGTCGGCAAGCACGTGTACGGCGAGAAGCCGCTCACCGCCACCCGCGAGGAGGCCGGCGCGCTGCTGGCCTCGGCGGAGGCCGACGGGCTGCGGATCGGCTGCGCGCCGGACACCGTCCTCGGCACGGGCGTCCAGACCGCGCGCAAGGCGGTGGACGACGGGCTGATCGGCCGGCCGGTCGCCGCGACCGCCTTCATGACCACGGCCGGGCACGAACGGTGGCACCCGGACCCGGAGTTCTACTACCGTCCGGGCGGGGGCCCGCTGCTCGACATGGGGCCGTACTACCTCACCGCGCTCGTCCACCTGCTCGGTCCTGTCGTACGGGTCACCGGCGCGGCGTCCCGGCCGCGCGCCGAGCGGGAGATCGGCAGCGGGCCCCGGGCCGGCGAGCGGTTCGCCGTCGAGGTGGACACCCATGTCACCGGGATTCTGGAACACGCGGGCGGCGCGCTCACCACACTCGTCATGAGCTTCGACATCCACGCCGCCCGGCTGCCGCGCATCGAGGTGCACGGCACGGAGGGCTCCCTGTCCGTCCCGGACCCCAACGGTTTCGACGGACCCGTCGGCCTGCACCCCGCGAACGGCACGTGGGGGACGCTCCCTGTGTCGGCGGGCCGGGTCGGGGCGGGGCGCGGGGAGGGCCTGTCCGACCTGGCCGACGCGATCGCCACGGGCCGGCCGCACCGGGCGTCGGCCGAGGTGGCCCGTCATGTCCTGGACGTGATGCTGACGCTCCTCGACTCCGCGCGGGAGGGCACCGCGCTCCCGGTGGAATCGACCTGTACGCGCCCCGATCCCGTACCGCTGCGACCGTAGCCGGGACCGCGTATTCCCTTTGTCCGCCAGGCCATTCGTCAGGGCACTTAATTTCCGTCCACTTCACTTCTCGGAAAATTATTTACCTGACACACCCTCTCGCAGCCCCCTGTTCACCAGTACCGCGAAGGAAAGGCGAAAGCCGTTGACTTGATAACACTCTTGGTTTTACATGGCGGTTACTGGCTGGACAGGGAGGGCCGCCCATGCATGACCGCAGGAAGTCCGGTGAGGCGCGAATAGCCCATTTTCTCGCCGACCGTTTGCGTCCCGCGCTGTATACCGGCCGGCTCCCCATGGACGTGGGCGCCTGGCACATCCCGGGCGAGCCGGTCCCTGTCGAAGTCGCCCTGCGCGCGGAGTACGCGCCCTTCGTCGTCGGTGACTCCTGGGGCGGGCCGTGGTCCACCACCTGGTTCCGGGTCCGCGCGGACGTCCCGGAGCGCTGGGCGGGCCTGCGGGTCGAGGCGATCCTCGACCTGGGGTCCGCCGAGGGCCTCGTCCACGACGAACTGGGCACGCCTCTCCAGGGATTGCACGCGCGCAACCGCTCCGTCCTGCTCTCCACCGCCGCGAGCGGCGGCGAGCCCGTCCATCTCCTGGTCGAGGCCGCCGCCAACCCGCCGATCGACGCGGCGGCGGGCACCGGCACGCACTACGGCGACCCGCTGACGGTCGGCGACGAACCGCTCCACCGGCTGGTGCGCGCCGATCTCGCGGTCCGCGACGAGGACGTCTGGCAGCTCATCCATGACATCGATGTCCTGAACGGGCTCATGCTCGCGCTCCCCGCCGGACTGCCGCGCCGCCACGCCCTCCTGCGCGCTCTGGAGGACGCCGTGGACGCGGTGGACCCCCGTGACGTCCCCGGGACGGCCGCGCGGGCCCGCACGGTCCTGGCCCCCGTGCTCGCCCGCCGCGCGTACGACTCCGCGCACACCGTCGCCGCCGTGGGCCACGCCCCTCCCCCGACGGCCCGGCTGTGGCCGGCGCGGGAGAGCGTCCGCAGGAGCGCCCGTTCCTTCAGCAGCATGACGGCGCTGGCCGAGGAGTATCCGGAGCTGACCTTCGCGGCCTCCTCCGCGCAGCGGTACGCCTGGATGAGGGACCACCACCCGCACGTCTTCGAGCGGGTGCGCAAGGCCGTCGCCGACGGCAACTGGGTGCCGGTCGGCGGGATGTGGGTGGAGCCGGACGGAAGTCTGCCGGGCGGCGAGGCGCTGGTACGGCAGTTCGTCCACGGCCGCCGCTTCTACCGCGAGGAGCTGGGCGCCGACACCGACGGCGTCTGGCTGCCGGGATCCTTCGGGATGAGCGCCGCCTTCCCACAGCTGGCCGCGCTCGCCGGTGCCCGCTGGTTCCTCTCCCGCCGGCTCCCGGACCAGGACACGAACGCCGTGCCCCACCACACGTTCTGGTGGGAGGGGATCGACGGCACCCGGATGTTCAGCCACTTCCCGCCCGCCGGCGAGCACGGCGCGGCGCTGACCGGGGGCGAGCTGGCCGACGCGGTCGAGGCGTTCGCCGACAAGGGCGGCGGCACCCGCTCGCTGATGCCCTTCGGCGACGCCGACGGCGGGCCGACCCGCGAGATGCTGGAGCGCGCCCGCAGACTGGCCGACCTCGAAGGCTCCCCGCGCGTCGAGATGGTCCCTCCCTCGCACTTCTTCCGTGACGCGCTGGACGAGTACCCGGACGCGCCGGTGTGGCGCGGTGAGCTGGACCTGGCGGCCCACCACGGTACGTACACCAGCCAGGCCCGCACCAAGCGCGGCAACCGCCGCGGTGAATCCCTGTTGCGTGAGGCCGAGTTGTGGTCGGCGACGGCGGCCGTACGGGACGGCATCCCGTATCCGTACGACGAACTCGAATCGCTCTGGAAGAAGGTCCTGCTGCACCAGTCCGACGACGTCCTGCCGGGGACGTCGATCGCCTGGGCGCACCAGGAGGCGGAGCAGACGTACCGCGAGGTCCACCGCAGGCTGGAGCATCTGATCCGGCGGGCCGTGGGCGCGCCGGACGCCGTCTCCGTGTCCGAGGTCTCCGTCTTCAACGCGGGACCGCTCCCGCGCCGCGAGATCGTCGTCCTGGACGGCGACCGGCCCGCGGACGGCGGCCAGTTGCTGTCCGACGGGCGGATCGCCGTGCTCGCCGAGGCCCCCGCGCTGGGCCAGGGCCCGGCCGGGCTGCCGCAGGGGGACGTCGTGCCCGTGACGGTCGTCCCCGCCGAGGGCGGCGGCCACACGCTCGACAACGGCCTGCTGCGTGTCCACGTCGACGCGGAAGGGCTGGTGCGCTCCGCGCTGGACCTGACCACCGGCCGCGAGGCCATCGCCCCCGGGGCCGCCGGCAACCTCCTCCAGCTGCACCGCGACGACCCGGCGCGCTGGAGCGCCCGGAACCTGGACCCGCGGCCCCGCGCCGGCTGCCGTGACCTCGACGGGGCCGGTTCGGTCGAGGTCACCGAGCACGGACCCCTGCTGGCGGCGGTCAAGGTCGTGCGGTCCACCGGCCGGTCCACCGTCGAGCAGGAGCTGTCGCTGAGCGCCGGGAGCCGGGTCCTCACCCTCGACACCGAGGTCGACTGGCGGGAGCGGGACACCCTCCTCAAGGCGTCCTGGCCGCTGGACGTGCACGCCGAACACAGCAGGGGCGAGATCCAGTTCGGCCATGTCGAGCGCCCTACGCACGACAACACCGCCCGGGACGCGGCCCGTTACGAGACCTGGGCGCACCGCTGGATCCATGTCGGCGAGCACGGCTGGGGGGTGGCGCTGGCCGGGGACTCCACGTACGGGTACGACGTGTCGCGCACGACCCGCGCGGACGCCGGTACGACCACGACCGTACGGCTCTCCCTGCTGCGCGCCGCCCACAGCCCCGACCCGCACGCGGACCGCGGTCCCCAGCGCTTCCGGCACACCCTGCGCCCCGGCGCGGACGTCGGCGACGCGATCGCCGAGGGGTACGCGCTCAACCTGCCGCTGCGCCCGGGGCCGGCGGGACGGGGCGCGTCCCCGCTGGTCCGGGTGGACAGCCCCGGCGTGGTGGTGGAGGCCGTCAAACTCGCGGACGACCGCTCGGGTGACGTGGTGGTCCGGCTCTACGAGTCGCGCGGAGGCCGGGCCCGTACGACCCTGACCGCGGCCTTCCCGGTCGTGGCGGTGCACGAGACCGACCTGCTGGAGGAGACCCTGACCATCCGTCAGCACCGGGCCGGGGCGGTCGGGCTGACCCTGCGGCCGTTCCAGATCCTCACCCTGCGGCTGGTGCGCGGGGACGGCCGGCGGACGGGGGACACCGGTGCGTGACGCGCGTCCGGCCGACCGGGCGGCCGGTATTCCGTCCGACCGGGCGGCCGGTGCGCTGTCGGCCGAGCACCGGGCCGTCCTGCGGCGCTGGGAGACGGCGGGCGGGGCCCTGGCCACCCGCGCGAGTGTGGTCCTGCTCGCCGCCGACGGGCTGCGGGACGCCGAGATCTCGCGGCGGCTCGGGGTGTCCCGGCAGACCGTGGGCACCTGGCGGCAACGGTGGACGAGCGCGGGGATCGACGGCCTGGAGCAGCGGCCCCGTACCGGCAGACCGGCGACGGTGGACGAGGCGGAGGTCGTCACCCGTACGCTGCTGGCGCCCGGCGGCAGTGGCGCGTCCCGCGCCGTGGCGCGGGAGTTGGGCCTCTCGCACGCGACGGTCGCGGGGATACGGCGGCGCTGGCGGCTCTCCCCGGACGAGGCCGCGGCCCCTTCCGTACCGGCCAGGCCGCCGCTGCCCGGCGCCGACGTGTGGGTGATGGGTCTGTACGTGGACCCGGAGCGGGCGGTGCTGCTGGCGGGGACCCGCCGGGGCGCCGAGCGCCGGGGCGCGGGGCCGCAGGCCGCAACGGGCACGGTGATCGGCGCCGACGTGCTCGCCGGGCTCGACCGGGCGCTGGACGCCGTACTGGCCGCCGCGCCGGGGCCGGGGGCGGACGCCGCCTCCGCCGGGCCGGGTCCTGGGACGGACCGAGCCCCCGCCGCGTCGGAGCCGGGGACCGGCGGCGCTTCCGCCGCGCTCCGCGCCGACCTGGCCGGCTATCTCGCGGAGGCGAGCCGCAGCCATCCGGATCTGCTGCTGCACGCCATCACGCTCTGGGAGCCGTCCGGCGGGACCGTACAGGAGCCGCCGGACCCGCACCTGACGCTCCATCACATACCCGCCCGCTCCACCTGGCGGACCTTCCTGCGGGCCATGATCGCGCTGGACAGCACCAGCCATCCGGAGTCCTCGCGCCGTGTGTACCTCGATCTGGCCGCGGAGTTGAAGCGGTACGCGGCGGCACGCGCCGACCGTCCGTGCGCGGCCGTCCGCTGGCTGCGGGAGAACGTCGCCGGGCACCTGCGCGCCGAGCGGGCCCCGGACGGCCCGGCGCCGAACCTGTCGTGGAGCGGGGTCAACCAGATCGACCTCGGCTCGTTCAACGAGTGTGTGGTCATCGAGACCGTACGGCTGTCGGGCACCATCACCCGCGGGGAGATCGCCCATCGCACGGGCCTCACCCAGCAGTCGGTGTCCCGCATCGCCCGCTCGCTGCTGGACCGGGGCATCCTCATCGAGGACGCGCAGCGGCGTGCCACCTCGGGCAAGCCCCGTACGCCGGTACGGCTCTCGGGCACGGCCGCGCACGCCCTCGGCATCCACATCGACCCGGAGGTCCTGACCGCCGTGGTCATCGATCTCGACGGGGCGATCGTGTGCACCCGCAGCAGGCCGGTGACCGCCGACACCGATCCGGCGGAGTTCGTCGAACGGGTGGCCGCGCTGGGCCGGGAGACGCTCGCGGAGGCGCGCGGGGCGGTGCGCGAGGACGGCTTCCTCGGGATCGGGGTGGCCGTGCCTGGTCCTGTCGACATCGCGTCGGGCACGGTCCTCGGGCCGCCGCTGATGTCCGCGTGGGGCGATCTGCCGCTGCTTTACCTGCTCAAGGACCATTTCCCGTGCCCGGTCCTGATGGAGAAGGACTCCACCGCCGCGGCGGCCGGGGAGCGGTGGATCGGCCGGGACCGCAGGGCCAGGGACTTCGCGTACCTCTATCTCGGTACGGGGGTGGGCACCGGTCTCTATCTGAACGGTGACCTCTACCGGGGGATCAGCTCCAACGCCGGGGAGTTCGGGCAGTTGTGCGCCATCGCGCTGGGGCGCGTGGACAAGGACGGCCGGCCGGAGATGGTGCCGGAGTGCAACCCGCCGGTGTCCGTGCCCGATCTGGCGCTGCGGGGCGGGATGCGGCGTGTGGCGGGGGACTCCGCGTCCGGCCGCGGGCCCGGGGGCGCCGACTCCGGCAGTACGGCCGCCTACCTGGCCGTGGGCGAGGCCGCGGCGGCCGGCGATCCCGCGGCGGCGGCCGCCGTACGGGAGGTGGCCGAGGCGGTGGGGCGCGGGGCGCTCGGTCTGGTCGACCTGCTGGACATCGACCTGATCGTGCTCGGCGGCCCGTTCTTCACGGCGGACGTCGCCGACTTCTACCTGGACGAGATCACCCGTACCGTCAACGAGTTCCCGACGGCCAGGCGGCTGCGGCGGGTCGAGGTCGAGCCGTCCGTGCTCAGCGCGGAGGCCGCGGCGGTGGGCGCCGCCTCGACCCTCTTCCACGCCACGTTCACCCCGCGCCTGCGGGGTGAACGCAGGCCGCCGGGTGCGTCCGGCGGCCTGCGCGCTTGAGGGGCACCGCCC
Organism: Streptomyces sp. NPDC087420; assembly: GCF_044744165.1. Taxonomy (NCBI): domain Bacteria; kingdom Bacillati; phylum Actinomycetota; class Actinomycetes; order Kitasatosporales; family Streptomycetaceae; genus Streptomyces; species Streptomyces sp. NPDC087420. The sequence goes on along the minus strand of NZ_JBIUXU010000005.1, from coordinate 36,890 downwards.
GGCGCGCGCGTGCGCGCGGGCCGGGAGGGCGCGGGTTGACGGAACGTCAGACGCGAGGCTGTGTCGGCCGGTTGGCCGTCAGCGCGATCTGCTTCTTGAGCATCCTGCCGCCGTCGCCGGTCAGCCGGAGGTAGTAGTCGGACGAGCAGCCCGTACCGTCCTCGTCGAGCGCGTAGATCCCCGACCCGGAGGGCACTTCGGCACCGGTCTCGGCGGTCTTGGCGATCTGGTTGCCCTCGTTGTACTCGTCGTACATGGAGATGTAGATCCCCTGGGCGCCGACCCGGACCATGTTGTAGAACTGCCGCCACATGAAGTCGCCGTGCGCGCGCTGCCGTTCCTGGAGGTCGCCGGGGAGCACGCAGGGCTGGTAGTCGATGCCGTGGGCGTTGCAGTCGGCCTGGTCGGGCGTGTTGACGGAGGTGAAGAAGCGGTCGGTGTCGCTCACGTTGCCGATGCGGCCGACCATCCAGGGCGAGATCATGTTGAACGCGTGGTACACGTCGGCGAATCCGGGCCGCGAGTCCTCGTTCCCGCTGCGCCAGTGGGTGGGCACCCCGCCGATCACGTAACAGCCCTGCGCCTTGAACCAGTCGACGACGTCCTTGCACGGGCCCGGCGCGAACGGCCGTCCGTCGTCGTTGAAGCCGAAGCCCCAGATGCAGACGACCGGCTTGCCGTTCTGTACGGCGTAGGCGCCGGACGCGGTGTGCGCCTTCATCTTGTTCGTCCAGTCCTGCTTGATCTCCGACTGCATGTTCGTCCAGCCGGTGACGTCGTACATGATGTAGAACTTCCGGCCGTTGGCCTCCGCCGACTGCCGCACCCGCTGCGCCATCACGTCGCGCGTGGGGCCCTCGCCGCCGAACGGGTTGAACCGCTGGAGCGCGGCGGTGTCGATGTTGTTCTCCCGCATCCACCGGAAGTGGGTGTCGACCGTCTGCTGGTCGTACGACGAGAAGAGGGTCGCGGGCTGGCCCCCGTTGGTGTTCGCGTAAGCGGTGCGGTAGGTGCGGCTGTACTCCCGCATGTCCGGCCACGACTTGATGGTGGTATTGCTCGGCGACGGGGGCTGGCCGGCATTCCTGCTCCAGTGCCACCAGCTATTGATGGGGGCTCCGTCACCGATGCAGGCGAACCATCCCTGATAGCCGACGGTGATTTTCCCGACGACGTCGCCGGGGGGACTCGCGGCGGGTGCGGCGCCCGTGAGGGGGCGGGCCTCGGACGCCATGGCACCCCGCTGGGCAGCGAGAACGCCGCCCACGGAAGCGGATGCGGCCAGCGCGGACGCGATGACCGACCGTCGTGAAATGCTCACGGAGGATATCCTCCCGGTAGTTGTCTGCCAGAAACCTGCGATTCCCTCGGGAGTGGGGGGAGTTATGGGACGGTGGCAGTCCGACCGGCCCCAAGGGCACGCCTGTGCAAGGTAGTCGGGCCCGACATCCCGCACAAGGTGCGTTGTGCATGCATTCTGTCAAGAATGTGCGAAGGTCTGTCAGTTCATTTACTTGCCACTTTCCGTTTCCGGCGAAATGCGGAAAAGCGCGCGGGGAGTTCCGGCAGCGCCCGGCACGCCCGGCGCGCTCCCCTCATGACCCTTTGCGCTCGCTTGCGCACCGAGCGTGCCGGGCATCATCCGGTCGATGGTCGACCTCGTTGAAGGTCGAGGGGGTCAACGGGGGGAGGTGCGCGGTGCACGGACCGGCGACGGCCGGCTGGCTGCTGGTCGCGCTTTGCGCGGGAGCCGGGGGCTACTGCCTGCTCCGCATGCGCGCCGTCGCGGGTGAGGCGCGCGGTACGGCGGGCGGCGAAGCGCTGATGGGATTCGGGATGGCCGCCATGGCCGTCCCCGCGGTGGCGCTGTCACCGCCGCGGTGGGTGTGGTTCGCGTACGCGGCGGTGTTCGGCGCGGCCGCGCTGGGGACGGCCGCCCGGGCGAGGGGCTCGGCGCACCACGCGCACCATCTGCTGGGAATGCTCGCGATGGTCTACATGGCGGGGGCGATGGCCCTGACGCCGGGCGGGGCGCACGGCGTCCACACGGCGGCCGGCGCGCCGCTGGTGACCGGCGGGCTGCTGCTCTACTACACGGTGTACGTGCTGTGGGCGGGCGCCCGCCTGCTGCCGCTGCCGGCCCCGGCGGACGCCGGGGACGCCCGGGGCGGTGGCCCACCCGGCGGCGCGGCCGGGGCGGTGACCGCCGGCTGGGGGGACCGGCCGGAGTTGACGCTGGTCTGCCGGCTCTCGATGGGCCTCGCGATGCTGGCGATGCTGCTGGGCCTGTGAGCGGGGCCGTACCGGCTGAGCCCCCCGTACGGCACCACCTAGGGCGTCTCCGCGAAGTGGCGTCTGGCCCGCGACGCACCTCGCACGGCAGCAGGCACAAAACGTGTCCTGAGTCACATGGGCCGCCGGACCGTACCCCGTCCGGCGCCGCCCTCATAGTCTGGTGACCATGATGGTCTCCTTGGCGCTGCTGCTGCTCGGTGCGCTGGCCGCCGTCGTCGCCCCGAGGCTCCTGGCCCGCGCCGACTGGCCGGAGCGCGAGCCCGTCGTGGCGCTGTGGGTGTGGCAGTGCGTGGTCGCCGCCGTCCTGCTGAGCTTCACCCTCTCCATGACCTTCAGCGCGGCCGCCGCCTGGCAGGCCGTACGGGGACACGTCTTCGCCCCCGCCCCGCGCGGCGTGATGGAGGCGTACGCGCTCGGCACCCACCGCCCGTGGTCCGCCGTGATCGCGGTGGTGCTCTTCGGCGGTGGGCTGTGGACGGCGGCGATGCTGACCCGGGAGATCCACCGTTCCCGCGCGCGGCGCAGGAACGACCGTACGGAACTGCTCCTCCGCTCCCCCGCCCTGCCCGGCGAGGAGTCCGGCGCCGATCCGCTCGTCGTGCTGGAGGGCGAGCGGCCCGACGCCTGGTGGCTGCCGGGCACCGCGCCCCGGCTCGTGATCACCACGGCCGCCCTGCGCCGGCTGAAAGGCCGTCAGCTCGACGCCGTACTGGCCCACGAGGAGGGGCACGCGCGCGCCAGGCACGACTGGCTGCGGCACTGCTCGGCCGCGCTCGCGAACGGCTTTCCGCAGGTGCCGGTGTTCGCGGCGTTCCGCGACCAGATGCACCGGCTGGTCGAACTGGCCGCGGACGACATGGCCTCGCGGCGCTTCGGCCGGCGCACGACCGCCCTCGCGCTGGTCGAACTGAACGAGCACCGCGGGGTGTTCGGGCCCGGAACCACCCCTGACGCGCAGCTGCCGCAGCGGGTGAACCGGCTGCTGGCGCCGGGTCCCCGGCTGACCGTGAGCCGCCGCCTGTGGCTGACCGCCACGGCCACACTGGTCCCGGCAGTCCCCCTGCTGGTCGCCTTCGTACCGGCGCTGCGCGCCCTCGGATAGCTTGGCAGCCTTTCCATCGGCAAGGATCACCCCATGCACTCGCCGCCGATCCACTCCCCCGCGCCGACTCCCCCGGCCCCGCGCCCACTCGTCACCCCCGCGCGTACGGCCGCCGTCCTCGCCGCCGCCTCGGCCGTCCTGGCGGGGCTCGTGGCCGCGGAGTGGGGGCCGCTGCTCTCCTTCGACCGGACCTCCGCCGAACGGCTGCACCGCTGGGCGGTGGCCGAGCCCGGTCTCACCCACACCAACCGGGTGCTGACCGACTGGGTGTGGGATCCGTGGACGATGCGGATCCTCACGGCGGTCGCGGTGATCGCGCTGTGGCTCCAGGGCGCCCGGCTGCTCGCCGCGGCCGTCGTCGTGGGCGCCGCCGTGACCACCGCCCTCCAGCAGGGCCTCAAGGCCGTCGTGGGCCGCGAACGCCCCACCTGGCCCGACCCGGTGGACTCGGCCCACTACGCGTCCTTCCCGTCCGGGCACGCCATGACCGCCACCTTCACCCTGGGGCTGTTCCTGTGGCTCCTGCGGCGCGCCGGTGCGAACGGGTGGCTGTGGGGTACGGCGGTGACCGTCGCGGTCGTCTCCGTGGTGGGCGTGGGCCTGACCCGGCTCTGGCTGGGGGTGCACTGGAGTTCGGACGTGCTGGCCGGCTGGCTGCTGGGCGGGTGCCTCGTCGCACTGTTCATCACCACGTACGGGCGTCTGGCCTTGTCGCGGGGGCGCTGACCCCGGAAGGATCGGGTCCATGACGTTCAAGGGTGTGCTCTTCGACTTCTCCGGAACCCTCTTCCGTATCGAATCGGCGGGATCCTGGCTGCGCGCCGTGCTCGACGAGGCGGGCGCCGCCGTACCGCCCGACGAGGTGCGGCGGTACGCCATGGCGCTCGCCGTGTCCGGGGCGCTGCCGGGCGGCCCCGCGCCGGAGCGGGTCCCGCCGGACCTCGCGGGGCTGTGGGCGACCCGCGACCGGAGCGCGGCGGAGCACCGCGCCGCGTACACGGGGCTGGCCCGTCAGGTGGAACTGCCCGACCCCGCGCTGTACGACGCGCTCTACGAACGCCACATGACCCCGGAGGCGTGGCGTCCGTACGCCGACGCGGGCGCCGTGCTCGGCGCGCTGCGGCAGGGCGGGGTCGGGGTGGCCGTGGTGAGCAATATCGGCTGGGACCTGCGGCCCGTCTTCCGGGCCCACGGCCTGGACGCGCTCGTCGACGCGTACGTGCTGTCGTTCGAGCACGGCGTGCAGAAGCCCGACGAGCGGCTCTTCCGGGCGGCGTGCGAGGAGTTGGGGCAGGACCCGCACGACGTGCTGATGGTCGGGGACGACCGTGCGGCGGACGGCGGGGCGGCCCGGCTGGGGTGCGCGGTGCACTTCGTGGACCATCTGCCGGTCGAGGAACGGCCCTCGGGTCTGCGGCCGGTGATCGCGCTGGCGGGCTGCGGACCGCTCGTGTAGGGGGCGCCGGGGACCTGCGTACGCCTGCCGGACCCGTTCACCCGTACAGGCCGGATCCGTCCACACGTGCAGAGTGAATATGTCCGCGCGGACGGGCCGGACATGGCAGCACGTACAGAAAAAGCCGTCTGCCTCGGGCGATCCCCCGCGTCGCCCAAGGCAGGCGGCAGCCCCGCTGACCAGGCACGAAGAGGCCTGGGACAGGACGCCCTGAGTATACTGGTTGAAAGCCAGTCAACGCAGGAGTCCAGCATGTCCCCGCGGAGCGCATCGGTCAATGAAGAGCTGCGTCGGCGATCCCGGGATCGACTGCTGCAAGCCACCGTGGAGTTGGTCGCCGAGCACGGTTACGAGGCCACGAAGCTCGCCGACATCGCCGACCGGGCCGGTGCCGCGCGGGGTCTGGTGTCGTACTACTTCCCCAGCAAGCGCCAGCTCTTCCAGTCCGCGGTCCACCGGCTGATGCACCGCACGCTGGAGGCGGGGCTGGAGCGCGAGCCGCGTACGGACGACGGCCCCGAGCTGCTGGCGCGCGCGATCGACGCGATCCTCGGACTGGCCGTCGACAGCCCTGTCCTGATGCGGGCCCACATGGCCGGAATTCTCCAGGCCGAGGGCTTCGTACAGTGCCCGGAACAGCAACGTCTCGCGCAGTTGCTGCGCGAGACGGTGGTGCGGTACGGCTCACCGGACGTGGACAGCGACTATCCGCTGTTGCGTGCCCTGCTGATGGGCGCGGTCTTCGCCGTCCTGATACCGGGGGCTCCCATGCCCCGGCAGCGGCTGCGCGACGAGCTGTTCACGCGCTACGGGCTGGCGTGGGAGCTCGGCGTCCCGCCGGGCGGCTGACCGCCCGGCGGAACGGATCGGGGCATCACCCCGCGGCGACCTCAGTCGTCGTGGCGGTCGTGGTGGTCGTGGTCGTCGTCGAAGTAGTCGGGCTGCGTCTGGACGTTGAGCTCGTCGATGCGCACGCGCTTCGCGGGATCCGTCCTGCGGTCGTCGAGCTTCAGGACGTCGAAGCCCTTGGCGATGTCGTTGGAGTAGATGTAGCCGTTGTAGTAGTACGCGGACCAGGAACCGCCGGTCGCGTTGGTGGTGGCGGAGAGGGGACCGCGCTCGAAGTAGCCGATCTCGGTGGGACGCGACGAGTTGGTGAAGTCCCAGACGGATATGCCGCCCTGGTACCACGCCTGGACCATGATGTCGCGGCCCTTGACCGGGATGATCGAGCCGTTGTGGGCGACGCAGTTCTCGGTGCTCCCCTGGTAGCGGGGGATCTTGTAGTAGCTGCGGAAGACCAGCTTGCGGTGGTCGCCGCGGCCCACGATGTCGTAGATGCCGTCGGCGCCCTTGTTCGGGCCGATCGCCTCGTTGCAGGTGGCGGCGCCGCCGCCGCCCAGCTCGTCGGTGAAGACGACCTTGTCGGCGTCCTGGTTGAAGGTGGCCGAGTGCCAGAACGCGAAGTTGACGTTGTCCTGGACGCGGTCGATGACCTTGGGCCGCGCCGGGTTCTTGATGTCGAGGAGGATGCCGTCGCCCATGCAGGCGCCGGCGGCCAGGTCCTTGGAGGGCAGCACGGTGATGTCGTGGCAGCCCGAGGTCGTGGAGACGCCCGGGTTGGTGGTCCCGCCCGGGTTGCCGCCGTCCGGGAAGAGCAGCGGGAAGTTCACGATCGACGACTTCTCGGGGGCCTTGCGCGGCACCTTGATGACGGTGATGCCGTCGTGCGGCGGCTGGCAGTCCGGGAAGCTGGCGCTGGGCGAGTACGAGGAGACGTAGACGTACACGTCCTTGCGCTCGGGCACCAGCGTGTGCGTGTGCGAGCCGCACGCGGTCTCGACGGCGGCGACGTACTTCGGGTTCCGCTTGTCGCTGATGTCGAAGATCTTCATGCCCTCCCAGGAGGACTTCTCCGAGGCCGGCTGCGTCACGCTGGAGCAGGAGTTGTCACTGCGTGAGGAGTCGGTCGACAGGAAGAGGAGATCCCCGGAGACGGTGATGTCGTTCTGGGAACCGGGGCAGAGGACCTGCGCGACGGTCTTGGGGGCCTTCGGGTTGGTGAGGTCGAAGATCCGGAAGCCGTCGTAGTTGCCCGCGAAGGCGTACTTGCCCTGGAACGCGAGGTCCGAGTTGGTCCCGGCGAGCGCGTCCTTGGGGGTGTTGCTCAGGTGCTCGATGTTGCTGCTGTGGACGATCTCGTCCACGCCCGGTATCTCACCGCTCTTGATCGCGGCGCTCGCGTCGGCGATGGCGGCGGCGGAGATCTTCGCCGGAGCGGGTGCGTCACCTGGGTCGGGTGTGGCGACCGCGGGTCCTGCTGCGAGCAGGGTGGCGAAAAGCCCGGCTGCGGCTGCCGCCACGCCCAGACGTCTCCGCCGCACGCGGGTGGTGTGCAACGAGGTCACTGCGTCCTCCCTTTCGTCCGTTCAGAGTTGAACGGCTTACAGACCACGGCAGTATCGTCCCTCCCATGTACATCTCAACAGATGGCAACAGAGACGTAATGAAAGTTTTTGATCACTTGGTCGCGGAAGCGTGTTAGTACGGAGTCTCTTCTAGTCTCTTCTTCGTCTCTTCGAGATCATGTGCCGCAGGAGGTAGCTGTGTTGATCCGCCGCAGGAACCCGCGTTCCCGCGTGGCCGCCGTCGCGACGGCCGTCGCCGTCGCCGTACTCGCCCTGGGAGCCTGCGACTCGGGCGACGACAGTGCTTCCGGTGCGTCAAAGACCAAGGGTGACAAGGGACTTGGGGTGGTGGCACCGGGCAGGCCGGGCGAACCGGCGAAGACCTTGTCGCCCGAGGAGGCGCTCAAGGCCGCACCGGACGACAGCCCCAACTCGGCTGATTTCGCCTATGCGCAGATGATGATCGTGCATCACACGCAGGCGCTGAAGATGACCGAACTTGTCCCGAAGAGGGCAGCTTCGACCTCCGTGAAACGGCTGGCCGAACGCATCGCCTCGGCTCAGAAGCCCGAGATCGACGCGATGGCCGGATGGCTGGAAATCAACGGTGGGGCAAAGAAGACGTCAGGACATGACCATGGCTCGATGCCGGGCATGGCGACCGAGGCGCAGCTGGACCAACTGCGTGCGTCGAAGGGCAAGGCGTTCGACGAGCTCTTCCTGACGCTGATGATCACGCACCACCAGGGGGCGATCACGATGGCGACGGAGGCGTTGTCTTCGGGAAACAACGTGCTGGTCGAGGAGATGGCCGGCGATGTCATCGCGCAGCAGACATCGGAGATGGCGCGGATGCGGGCGCTCTGATCGGGCGGGGTGGGTGTCGTGCGGCGTCCTGTTGCGCCCTGCCGCGTTTCTGCCGCGTCTCGTCGTGCCCTGACGCGTCTCGTCGTGCCCTGTCGGCGTCCTGTCGTGTCCTGACACGTCCTGCCGGTCAGCGGCGGTGGTGACGGGGCGACAGGTGTCCCTCGTCGCGGGCGCCCGCGATCAGCCTGAGTGACTTGCGGCGGCTGAATCCGGTGGCGGACATGACGGCGAGCACCGGGTCCAGGCCGTCGCGCTGGGCCGCGCGGTAGATGTCGGCGACGGTACGGCGGCCGGTGGCGCCGCGGGACGCGGCGGGGTCGGCGCGGTGGCGGCCGGGACCCTCCGGGGGCTCGGCTTCCGGTTCCGGTTCAAGTTCCGGTTCACGTGAGGGTGCGGCTGTCGGGGGGTCGGACACGTCGAGTACGGGCGGCTCCACGGCGGCCGGCTCCGGGGTGGGCCAAGGCTCCGGCGCGGGAAGCGGCTCGGGCGCCGGCGGCGCGTCCTGCCCGGCCACCACCTTGCACGCGTCCTGCAACGGCGCTTCGATCACGCCCGCGAGAGCCGCGAACCCTTCCAGGGCCAGCGGGGGATCGGCCTGCGCGTCCTCGATGGCGATCCGCCCGTCGTGCACCACGGCCAGCACGTCGATCCGGGCGCCGTCGGCGAAGGTCAGCCGGATGTCCACCCACGGGGGGCGGATCTCCCGCCGGGCCGGGCCCACGAGGGGATCTCCGGCCGTGGTGACGGTGCCGTATCCCTGCACTTCCCAGACGGGCCACGCGCCTGTCTCGGACTCGCTCGGTTCGGATCCATCGGGTTCCTGGGCGGACATCCATTTATGTTCCGACACATTCACAACTTAATCAGGCAATCCGTCCTTATTGCCACGGCACGCACGGGGTGGCCGTGACGGCACCCTGTCGGCGCATCGCTCCGCGTGGGGGCGCGGCTTACTGATTGTCCTCAATCGCCGGACGGGCTTGGTTGTGCCCGCTGCGGCCCGGTGGCCTGGTGCGGGTTGTTGCCGGGGGCCGGTCAGGGGTCGTGTCCTGCACTGCATGTTTTACGTCGCGTTCAGCCACACGTTTTGATTGACGATCGCCATGCGACACAAAACACGCTCTACGTTCCGGACACGACCCCTGCCCGTCCCCCTTCCAGGCCCGCGCCAAAACAACCCGGCCCACCCCGGGGCGGGGGAAGTCGTCTCCGCTACCGGGCCCGCGTTGAGGCGTCGGCCCACCCCGGTGCGGGCGGGGTCGTTCAGTCTCCCGTCCGGCGTGAGGGGGGCGGGGTCGGAGGAGGCAGGGGTGTCCGGACGTAAAGCGTCGCAACTCGCGCGAAGCGCGGTGAGGATAGCAGTCCGGACACCCCTGCCTCCGGAGGCCCCGCCCCCCGCCACCACGACAAACCAAGCCCGTCCGGCGATTGAGGACATCAGTAACCGCAACGGACAACGGGCAGACGCAAGCCGCTCAGCTCCCGCCAAGCCGCGCCGTTTGGGCGGACGCGGCGCCCAGCACGCTGTCCAGCAGCCCAGGGAACAGCGCGTCAAGATCCGGCCGCCGCAGCCCGTTCATCTTGGCCGTGCCCCGGTAGATCTGGTGGATCACGCCGTTCTCCCGCAGCACCCGAAAGTGGTACGTCGTCGTGGACTTGGTGATCGGCAGCGGGAACTGCGAACAGGTCAACTCCCCCTCCGCGCCCGCCAGATCCCTGACGATGCTCAGACGCAGCGGGTCGGACAGGGCGTGCAGTACGCCCTCCAGACGGATCTCCGCGCGCAGGGGATGAACCAGTTCGCGCGTGCTGCTCGCGGCACTCATCGGTGGCTCCACTTCGTCGGGAATCCCATTGTACGAGGATTCTCGTAGTTTGACATTCGCCTTACTACGATGCGTATCGTAGTAGCGGCCCGCCACCCGTCACGTCCCGACTGGAGTCCCCCGTGAGCGCACTGTTCGAGCCATACACCCTGCGGTCGCTGACCATCCCCAATCGCGTGTGGATGGCGCCCATGTGCCAGTACTCCGCCGAGGAGACCGGCCCGGACGCGGGTGTGCCCCAGGACTGGCACTTCGCCCACCTCGCCTCCCGCGCCGCCGGTGGTACGGGACTGATCCTCGTCGAGGCCACGGCCGTCAGCCCGGAGGGCCGGATCAGCGTCGCCGACGTCGGCATCTGGAACGACACGCAGGTCGAGGCGTTCCGCCGGATCACCCGCTTCCTCGCCTCGCAGGGCACGGTCTCCGGCATTCAGCTCGCTCACGCCGGGCGAAAAGCATCGACCGACCGGCCCTGGAAGGGCGGCGGCCCGGTCGCCCCCGACGCCAACGGCTGGGAGGTGCTCGCGCCGAGCCCCGTGCCGTTCGCGGATGGGCATCTGGTGCCGGCCGAGCTGACGGTGGAACAGATCCAGGCGATCGTGGAGCAGTTCGGGGCGGCGGCCCGGCGGGCCCGCGAGGCCGGGTTCCAGGTCGTGGAGGTGCACGGCGCGCACGGCTACCTGGTCGGCCAGTTCCTCTCCCCGCACAGCAACAAGCGCACGGATTCCTACGGCGGTTCGTACGAGAACCGCACGCGGTTCGCCCTGGAGGTCGTGGACGCGATCCGGGCGGAGTGGCCCGGGGATCTGCCCGTCTTCTTCCGCATCTCCGCCACCGACTGGCTCGACGAGGACGGCTGGACCGTGGACGAGACCGTACGGCTGGCGGACGACCTGCTGGCGCACGGCGTGGACCTGCTTGACGTGTCCAGCGGCGGCAACGCGGCGCACGCACGCATCCCGGTCGGCCCCGGCTACCAGGTGCCGTTCGCGGCCCGCGTCAGGGCGGAGACCCGGATGCCCGTGGCGGCCGTCGGCCTGATCACCGAGCCGGAGCAGGCGGAGAAGATCGTCGCCAACGGCGAGGCGGACGCGGTGCTGCTCGGCAGGGAGCTGTTGCGCGACCCCTACTGGGCCCGCCGCGCGGCACGCGAACTGGGCGGCACGGTGCGCACCCCGCCGCAGTACGCGCGCGCCCACTGATTTGCCGCCCCTCCTCGCCGGCCGGCCCGGGGAGCCGAGCCGTACGGTGCGTCAGGTCCGCACCGTACGGCGGCGTACGGGTCTTACCGCCGTTCAGGCCGTCAGGAAGTCGGTCAGCACCTCGTTCACCGTGTCGGGGCGCTCCAGATAGCCGTAGTGGCCGCAGTCGGGTATCTCGGTGTACCGGGCGCACGGAATCGCCTCGGCGAGTTCCCGTGACAGGTGCGGGCGGACGGCCAGGTCGTCCCGGAAGCCGATGACCAGGCAGGGGCGGTCGATCGCCCGGTAGTGCGCGAGGCGGTTCGGGATGACCTCCAGGCCGAGCTGCCGCCGGAGCGCCGCCGGGTCGGGCGCGGTCATCTCCAGTACGGCGAGCCAGTCCCGTAACTTCGCCTCGTCGTTCAGCGTGCGCGGGGCGAGGTTCTGCAGCGCGAGCTGGTACGCGGCCACGGCGGGCGGGAGCTTGACGCCGCCGCGCGCGAGTTCGAGGTCGGCGGCGGCCATGGCCCTGATCAGTTCGTCCGCGCGACCGCAGCTCGACATGAGGACCGCCCGGCTGACTAGGTCGGGGCGGGCCAGCAGAAGTTCCTGCACGATGACACCGCCCAGCGAGTGGCCGACCACCCGGCAGGGCCCCTCCCCCAGGTGCTCGATCAGGGCCGCGACGTCCGCGACCAGGTCGTCCAGGGTGAACCGACGGGCTCCGGCGACGGTCATCCCGCTGCCCCGGTTGTCGACGGTGATCACCCGGAGGCCGGCCTTCCGCAGCGCGGGCACCTGGTGGGCGCGCCAGACGCGGCCCGGCGCGCCCGTTCCGGCCACCATCACCACCGGTTCACCACGACCGTGGTCCTCGAACCAGAGATCCACTCCGTTGACGTGCGCCATCGGCATCGGTGTACTCCTTCCCCGCGCGTCGGCCGGAGGCCCGGCCCTGATCTCACCGCTCAGTCGGCCGGGGCGCGGCCCGCCGTCACGAGGAGCCCGCCGCGAACCTGCCCACCTTGCCGATCACATCGGCCCCGTACAGGCGCAGCGCCTGCTGGAGCGCGAACTCGGCCATGTACGCGCGGAAGGCGTCCACCGGCTCCTCGGCGAGGTTGAGCATGTGCCGGTTGACCAACACCGCCTCACCGTCGAGCCGCGCCAGGCTGCGTTCCACGGCGGCGTCCAACTCCTCGGGCTCCACGACCTCGTCGACCAGCAGCCGGGCCGCCGGTTCCGACGCCCGGACCCGGCGGCCCTCCAGGATGATCTGGCGGGACAGCCGTGGTCCCCCGGAGCGGCCGAGGCGGAAGTTGGCGACCCCGGGGACGATCCCCTCCTTCGCCGCCGGAAGGCTGAAGTAGGCGTCCGAGGCGGCGAGGACGTGGTCGAAGACCAGGAGCAGCTGCGCGCCGCCGCCGATCGCGAAGCCGTCGACGGCGGCGACCCAGGGCTTCTCCGCGTACGGCATGTGCCAGGCGGTGGGACCGTCGACCCGGATGCCACGGACCAGCTTGTGGACGTAGCCCAGCTCGCGGCGCAGCAGGAAGTCGACCAGGGAGATGCCGCCGGAGCTGAGGTTCTTCAGGTTGATGCCCGCGCTGAAGATCCGCCTGCCCCGGTAGCGGGGGTGGCTCATCTCGCCGCCCCGCACCAGGCCCACCCGGACTCCTGGGTCGAGCAGGGCGAGGTCGACGGCCGTCTCCATGTCGTCGACCTGCTGGTTGTCCTCCGCGTTGAGACAGTCGTCCCGGCACAGGGTCAGCCGGGCGACCCCGTCGCGGCGCTCCAGCCGTACCGCCTTCATCCGGACCGTTCCCGTCCGGCGGAACTCCGGCAGCAGGGCGAGTGCGCGGTCCGTGGGACGGAGCATGGACGCGAGGAGGTGGGGTCCGGCGACGGGCGAGCGCAGGACGGCCCGGAGGAAGATGCCCTGGTCGATCTCGTGGCCTTCCTTGTCGGCCTGCGGCCGGCCGTTCTCCCGCTCCAGCAGCTCCGCCGTCGGCACCAGTCCGGGATAGGCGGTCGCTGCCGCCGCGACCAGTTCGTCGATGCGCGGTTCGCGGGTACGTCCGTCGGTGAGGCGGTCGTAGACGGCGTCGGCGTGCCTCTGGAGGAACCCGGACCGCTCCGCGCGCGCCCGGTTCTTCGCGGCGTCGGCCACGGCCCGCTGCGCGGCGGTGCGCCGCGCGGGGGCCGGTAGCGGGGTCAGCGTCCTCTCCGCCTGTTCCACCGCCTCGGTCAGGGCGTGCCACCCGTCGAGCGTCGATCCGCGCAGGGGCGGCGCCGTCGTCATGCGGCCTCCTCGGCGGCGGCGGAGCGCCGCAAGGCACGGTCGCAGGCGGCCAGGTGGGGGCCGAGGGCATCTTCGAAGCTCGTGTGCTGCGCGTCGAACAACAGCTGGCGCCGGATGGCCAGTTCCTTGCCGGACAGCTCTTCGATCAGCTGCTCCGTGGCGGCGGCCGCCGCGTCCGGGCCTTCGGCCACTTCGTCGACGATGCCCAGCTCCAGCGCCTCGGACGCGGTAAGGGGATGGCCGAAGAGCACACTGCGGCGCACCCGGGCGGCCCCGGCGAGCCGGACGAGCCGGAAGGTGGCCATGCCGGGCCAGGTCGACTCCCCGTCGAAGGGCACGAGCAGCCGGGTGTCCGGGGTGGCGATGCGGATGTCGGCGACGAGGAACACGTCGAGGGCCACTCCGCCGCAGTCGCCGGTCGCGAGGGCGACCGTCCCGGCGGGCAGCCGCTCCAGCCGGCGCAGCACCCGCTCCCACTTTGTGACCAGCGCGACGTCCAGGGTGTCCGTCCAGCCCGGTCCCGGCGCTCCGGTGACGCGCAGGGTGACGGTCCCCCCGGTGTCCCGGTCCTCGGCCCGGTCGCACAGGACGGCCAGGTCCTTGACGGTGCCGGCCGTGAGCGGCCGGGTCCCGTCGACGGTCAGTGTCAGTACACCGCTCGCGTCGCTCACCGCACCCACCGCGTTCACAGCACTCACAGCACTCACGTCGCTCGTTTCTCGCATGGTGTTCTCCCCCGTCGTCACCACTGGACCAGCGCCGTTTCCAGCGTGGATCCCGGTCCCATCGTCATCAGCACGCCGTAGTCTCCGGGCCTGGTCACCCGCTCGTCGAGCAGCCGTTCGTACGAGAAGAGGAACGAGCCGCTCGACACATTGCCGTAGTCCCTGAGCACTCCGGTGGTGTGCCGCAGGTCGTGGCGGGTCAGCCCCAGATTGACGGTGACCGCGTCGATGACCTTCTTGCCGCCCGAGTGCACCAGCCAGTGGCCGATGTCGCTGCGGCGCAGGCCGGTGTCCGCGAGCAGGCGGTCGACGACGATCTCGGCGTGGGCGCCGACGACGTACGGGATCTGCGGGTCGAGGTAGAAGCTGAACCGGTCCAGCTCGCGGTCCCAGTCGTAGCGCATCGCGTCGATCGCCTCGGGAATGAGGCAGCTGGCGAACTTGAGGACGGTCGGCCCCTCCGTGACCCCCGACACCTCGTCACCGGCCCCCGACAGGAGGGCGATCGCCCCGGATCCGTCACCGAAGAGGCTGTTGACGACGGCCGTACGCATCGAGGAGTCCATCGCGTACGCGGCGGAGCAGGCCTCGGCGCAGAGCACCACGGCGAGTTCGCCGGGGTGGGCGGCGGACCAGCCGGCCACGACGTTCAGCGCGTTGAGGCCCGCGTTGCAGCCCATGCCGACGATGTCGCTGCGGCTGCAATGGCGGTCGATGCCCAGTTCGCGGATCAGCAGGGCGCTCAGGCCGGGGGTGAGGAAGCCGGTGGAGGACACGCAGCACAGGTGACGCAGGTCGGACAGTTCGGCGCCGGCCCGCTTCAGGCAGGCGCGCAGCGCCTCGGCGCCCATGCCGACGGCCATGGCCTTGTGCTTGTCCAGCAGGTCGCCCTGCGGCTCCGGGTGGCGGACGCCGTCGGCGCCGGGTTCGGGCAGGGTCAGATGGCGCCGGTCGATGGCGCTGTTGCGGAAGACGGAGCCGATCTTCGGGTCGGTGATGCCGAAGGCGTCGAGCACCTCCTGCTGGGTGTAGACGGTGGGCGAGGCGGCGGTGCCCACGCCCACGATCCGCGGCCGGTACTGCGTCTTGAGGGAGCCGTCCCCGGTCAGGGCCGGACGGTGTCCGAGCGACTCGGGCCGGTCGGGATCATCGAGCTGGTCGAGCTGGTCGAGGCTTGTGCTCATCGGAACGTCCATCCCCACATGCGCGGCTTGCTGCGCGGTTTCCGTGCGCTGATACCGGCCACTTGCCTTCGTCGCCTTTCCGTGCGGAAACGGTCGGAACATTGAATTTCGACGCGTTGATTTCGACGGCCAGGATCACACGATTTCCACCGGGGTCACAATGCTGTCCAACAGGCCGGAATGCACACTTGGACGGGGCTTGACGGCGAGTTCCCCACGCGACGGAAATGCCGTACGTTTTTATTGACCCTCAACTTCCGGCAGGCCGTGCGGCCACCTTGTGGAATGCCTGCCGCCGGATGGGGGCCGGGGCGGGGGCCGCGCACTCGGGCGGCGCCGCCGGCTCGGCGGCCCAGCCCTCGTCGCGGAGGATACGGAGCACGGGCGCCACCAGCTCGGGCGAGATCGGTACCCGTACCTCCAGCGCCCCGCCGGCCGCGTCGCCCCCGGCCGCCAGGACCACCGTGTCCTCCGGGATGACGCCGAACTCCCCCACCCGGCGCAGCAGTTCGGGCAGCGCACCGGCACGCCCCGGGACGGCCACCAGGATCCCGTCGCCGGTGGCCGCGCCGTCCGCCCGGTTCGCGGGCAGCTCGGCCACGCCCTCGACGCCTCGGTCGAGCAGATCCAGCAGCGTCCCCAGCCCGCGATCGGCACCGCCCCGGGCACCGGCAGCGGCACCGGCTTGGGCAGCGCCAGCGACATCGGCAGCGACATCGACACCAGGGCCGAGACCGGGTACGGGCACGGATACGGCTCCCGGAGCCGCTTCCGGATCCGCTTCCGCGAGCAGCTCGAACGCCGTCACCAGCCGGGACAGGTCGGCGTGCAACTCCCTGACGACCCCCACGATGGCCGGGGCGTTGGCCTGGAGAATGTCGCCCCACAGCCGTGAGTCGCCACCCGCGATCCGGGTGACGTCCCGCACCCCCTGCCCGGCGAACCGGGACATCCCGTCGGGCCCCTCGCGCAGACGCGCGGCCATCAGGCTGGCCACCAGGTGCGGCACGTGCGAGGTCAGGGCCACCGCGTCGTCATGGTCACGGCCGTGGGTCAGCACCGGGACCCCGCCGCACAGTTCGACCAACTCCCTGGCGAACCTCAGCGCCAGGTCCGAGGTGCACGCCGACGGGGTGAGCACCCAGGGCCGGCCGTGGAACAGGTCGGCCCGCGCGGCCAGCGGGCCGGAGCGTTCACGGCCCGCCATCGGGTGCCCGCCGACGAAGCGGGCAGGGTCGGGAGCCTGGCTGAGCACCATCCGTACCGGCAGGGACTTCACGCTGGCCACATCGGTGTAACTGCGGGCGAGAAACCGGCGCTGGGCCCGTGCCAGCACCCCGCCGACCATGCTGGGCGGCACCGCGAGGACCGCCAGGTCCACCGGTCCGACGGGCTCTTCCGCCAGCCCGGCCCCCAGCGCCGCCGCCGTCCGCGCGGCCACCGGGTCGCGGTCGGACAGGAAGACCGTCACCCCGCGCAGCCTCGCGGCCAGCGCCACCGACGTTCCGATCAGTCCCGTACCGACGACGGCCATCGTGCGGACCATGAACATCACTCCGTCCAAAAGGCGTCGACGTGCGAGTGAAATGCGGAACGAGTTTATGAACCAGCCCTGTCCGACTACCAGAGCGGAAGAATACCGGTACGGGTTCGCCCGATCCCTTTCTCTCCGACCACCACCATCCTTCCCGAGTGTCCGGCCCCGAGTGTCCAACCAATACCGCCCGGTGTTCGTGGCCCAATCCACGGGGCGCGTCCTACAGTGCAGAAAACTCGCTCCTTTTCCGTTTGGGGGACACATGCGGGACATATCGAGCACCGGGGCCGCCGATCCGCTCGGCGACCTCTCCGTCGACCACGTCGAGCTGTACGTCGGGCATCTGGAGGAGGCGGTGTTCGACTGGGTCGACCGGTACGCCTTCACCGTCGCCGGCACCGGCGGCTCGGCCGACCACCGCAGCATCGCCCTGCGCCATGGCCGGATCACACTCGTCCTGACCCAGGCGACCTCGGACCACCACCCCGCCTCCGCCTACGTCGCCGAGCACGGCGACGGCGTCGCGGACATCGCGCTGCGTACGGCGGACGTGGGAGCCGCGTTCGCCGCCGCCGTCGCCAACGGCGCCCGGGGCCGCCGCGGTCCGACCCGGCACGCGGACGGTGGCGCGGGCACGGCGGGGGGTCCCCGGGCCAGCGCCGTGATCAAGGGCTTCGGCGACGTCGTACACACGCTGGTACAGCGCGCTCCGGGCGAGGGCCCGGGGCTACCGTCGGGGTTCGTACCGGCGCTGCGCGCCCCCGACGAGGGCGCCGCTGACGTGGGCCTGCTGGACATCGATCATTTCGCGGTCTGCCTGAACACCGGCGACCTGGGGCCCACCGTCGACTACTACATGCGCGTGCTGGGGTTCCTCGACGTTTTCGAGGAGCACATCGTAGTGGGCGCCCAGGCCATGGATTCGAAGGTCGTACAGAGTCCGTCCGGCTCGGTCACCCTGACACTGATCCAGCCCGACGCGTCCGCCCAGCCCGGACAGATCGACGAGTTCCTCAAGGGACATCAGGGGGCCGGCGTCCAGCACGTGGCGTTCTCGTCCGGGGACGCGGTCCGCTCCGTACGGGCGCTGGGGCGGCGCGGGGTCAGCTTCCTGAACACGCCGTCCACCTACTACGACCTGCTCGGCGAGCGCATCCCCCTGTCCCCGGGCCGACTGGCGGACCTGCGGGCCACCCACGTGCTGGCGGACGCCGACCACGGGGGGCAGCTGTTCCAGATCTTCACCGCCTCCACCCACCCGCGGCACACCCTGTTCTTCGAGGTCATCGAGCGGCAGGGCGCCGAGACCTTCGGCAGCTCCAACATCAAGGCGTTGTACGAGGCCGTGGAGATGGAGCGAACGGGCCAGCGCGGCTTCCAGCCCTGACGCTCACCCGGCGGGGAACAGAACAGGGGAGAACGAACAGGGGCCGGGGGTACGGGGAGGCCGCCACGCGACATTCCGTGGCGGCCTCCCCGTACCCCCGGCCCCTGTTCCCGGTCCCACAGCGCCGGCCCTGAATTGCCGGCACCGAGTTCCCGGATCGGGCGGGAAACCCGGGCGTCCAACCGTCCGCTTTCGACACTCGGACGCCCGGTTCCCCGGCCCGATCAGCCGGTCTGCGGCACCTCGTCCCTGACCCGGACCGCGAACTCCGACCATAGGTCGGCGAACTGACGGGCCAGGTCGGCCACGATGTCCGTGCAGTGCGGAGGGACGTTGTTGACTATGGCATCCCACTCCTCCTCACGCACCGTGTGCAGCGCGAGGAGGCGCAGCAGGTTGCGCCCCGTGTCCGTGAACCGCAGGGCCGGGTCGGCCGTCAGGCGCCTCACGAGCGCGGCCCGGTCCAGGACCGGCCCCCCGTGGGGACGGCCGCCCGTGCGGGCGAGCCCCAGCGGCGCGGCCCTGGGCCGGTCGGCCAGGGTGTCCGCCGCTCCCCGGCGTCTGCGCGGCAGCGGGTCCTCGCCGTTGCGCAGTCGGTTGCGGACGTCGCGCGCCGTCTCCGGGGAGATACCCGCCGCATGGGCCACCTGACGCAACGACAGGCCCGGATTCTCGGCGAGCAACTCCTGTGCCTGGAGGCGCCCCACACTGCCGTCGACCGGTCGCAGCCGGCCGTCCTGGCCCAGTCGGCGCCCGCTCGGCCCGATGTCGGGGCTCATCCTGCGCCGGAGGTCGCCGACGGTCCCCGGGGAGATCCCGGTGACGGTGGCGACCCGTCGGTCCGACCACTGGGGATGCGTCACGATGATGCGGTCGGCGGCGCGTTTACGGTCCGACAGGGTCAGTGGCAGACCGTGGGCGACGTTCAGTTTCACCGCCAGGACGAAGGCCGCCGCCTCGTCCCCGTCGAAGAACCTGGCGGCGATGGTGTGTTCGCCCCGAAGGCGGGTCGCCTTCAGCCGATGGAAGCCGTCGATGACACGCATCGTCGACCGGTGCACCGTAATGGGCGGCAGCGGATCCTGGACCGCGGCCAGGATCTGAATGTGATCCGGCCTCTCTCCGGCCAGTCGTGGCGAACCCGACAGGTCGAGCGTGTCGATGTCGATGTCCACGACGGGCTGCTGATTGAGTTCCTCCTCTTCGGGTTCCATCCCGGCGCCTCTCAATCGCCGTCGCCGGGACGGCCGAAGGCCGCCGCCGGCGCGAGGTCTTCGTGCCGCGGCACCCCGTGTGCGGCACCTTCACGGCGCTTTGTCTGGGATCTCAGGAACCAGCCAGTTTCCAATGCTCTCGACTCCCCCTTGACGATGTGGTGCAAAAGATCTCAGCGGTTGTCGTACTTCCGCTGATGTGTCCGAAATTAACAGCACCTGCGGCACATCGACACCCCTGCTCGCAAAGCCCGAGCGACCCTTACGCCCCCTGTTTCCTAGGGGGGTGTAAGGGTCGGGCGAGCCACGAGCAGGAGCGATGCCCCGGCCGGGCGGGGGTGGCCGGCAGGGGCACCGCCGTATCAGGTGGTGGCCAGGGCCTCCGTGGGGGGCAGCCGGGCGGCGCGTACGGCCGGGTAGAAGCCGGCGAGACCGCCGATGACAAGGGTGGCGGCGACGCCTCCGACCATCGCCCAGACCGGCACGACGGACGGCAGGCCCTGGTAGCCGGCGTAGCCCGCCGTGACACCGATGCCGAGCAGCACGCCGCCGAGTCCGCCGAGCGCGGACAGGAGCAGTGCCTCGGACAGGAACTGGGTACGGATCTGGCCCCGGGTGGCACCCAGGGAACGGCGCAGGCCGATCTCGGAGCGGCGCTCCAGCACGGAGATCACCATCGTGTTGGCCACACCGACACCGCCCACCAGCAGGGCCACCCCGCCGAGTCCCAGCAGCAGTCCGCTGAGCGCGTCGTCGGTGGCCTCCTTGGCGGCCAGGGCGTCGGAGGGGCGTGAGACGTTGACGCCGCTGGGGTTCTGGGGGTTGGCGGTGGCACCGAGGACGGCCTGCACGTCGGCGACCGCGGATTCGTCGGTACGGGTGTAGACGGCCGTCGGATACCCGTCGAAGTTCAGGAGTTCCTCGGCGACCGGCCATCCCACGAGGGCCGCGGAGTCCAGCTCCGGCAGAAGTTCGTTGGCGGCGAGCAGGCCGACCACCGTGAACCAGCGTCCGCCGATCCACACCTGGACGTCCTCGCCGGCCTGGTGCACGCCGAGCTGCTGGGCCGCCTTGGCACCGAGGACGGCCGCCGGATAGCGGCTGTTGGCACCGTTCAGCCACCGGCCGTCCACCATCTCCGCCCCGGTGCTCTTCGGCAGGTCCGTACGGGCCGCGTTGACGGTGAGACCGCCGGTCTCCTCCTTGGGGATGTGGTCGTTGCGGTAGACCTTCGCGCTCGTCTTGCCGATGGCGGACACCGACTCGACGGCACCGATCTTGCCGATCATGCCGATCGACTCGTCGGGCAGGTGCGCGGTGTCGCCGCTGATCGACTGCCCGGGGGTGACGGTGAGCAGGTTGGTCCCGAGGGCGGCGAGCCTGCGGTTGAGCCCCTCGGTGGACGAGCTGGAGATGCCCACCACCGAGACCATGGCGGCGATGCCGATGGCGATGCCGAGCGCGGACAGGAAGACCCGCATCGGCCGGGACCGCAGACCGGAACCGCCCACGCGCACCACGTCCGCCGGGCCCATCCTGGCCGGCTTGGGACGGACGGGCGGCGGCAGCGCCGGCGAGTCCAACTCCTCCGCCACCGGCTCGGTGTGGAGCGTGCTCATGACGTGATCTCCTGGGGGGCTCTGCCGGCGAGTGCCGCCGGGCGGCCGGAGTCGTACTCGATCAGGCCGTCCCTGACCCGGACCTCGCGGGGCAGGGACGCGGCGATGTCGTGGTCGTGCGTGATGACCACCACTGTCGTACCCGCCTCGTGCAGTTCGTGCAGCAGTTCCATCACCACGGCGCCCGAGCGGGAGTCGAGCGCTCCTGTCGGCTCGTCGGCCAGCAGCAGCGGCGGATCGCCGAGTACGGCGCGGGCGATGGCCACCCGCTGTTTCTCACCGCCGGACAGCTGGTGCGGCTGGTGGTCGAGCCGGTGGCCGAGGCCGACCCGGCGCAGCGCGGCCTCCGCCTTCCGGCGGCGCCAGGCGCGCGGCCTGCCGCCGTAGAGCAGCCCGTCCGCGACACTGTCCACCGCCGGTACGCCCTGGGCCAGGTGGAACTGCTGGAAGACAAAACCGATGGTGCGGGCCCGTAGCGCGGACAGTTCACGGTCGGTGAGGTCGTCCGTGAGATGTCCGTCGATGCGGACCGTGCCCGCGGTGGGCCGGTCGAGGGTGCCCATGATGTTGAGCATCGTGGACTTGCCCGAGCCGGAGGGGCCGACGATGGCGAGCAGTTCGCCGCGCCGGATGACCAGGTCGGCGCCCTGGAGGGCGTGGACCTCGCCGTATGCCTTGGTGACCCCGCTCAGGTGTACGACGGGGTGGGCCGGACCGGTCACTTGGGAACCCCCACGACCATGCCTTCCTTGACGGCCGCCCCGGTCACCTCGACCAGGTTGCCGGCGAACATGCCGAGCTTGACCGGGACGTACTCGACGCCCTTGTCGGTCACGGCCTCCAGCGCGTAGCCGCCCCGCTGCGCGGTCAGCGCGTTCACGGGGACGGCGAGGACGTTCTCGCGGGTCTCGGCCTTGAGGACCACGTCGACCTGCGCGGCCTGGTACCGCCCCAGCTTCTTCTGCTCCTTGATCTTCAGCTGTACGGGGATGGTGGCGGTGTCGCTGCCGCCCTCGGCCTGCTGGCCCGCGTCGCCGCCGGAGCCGCTCTGCGCGGGCGGCGGGGTGCCGACGTCGGTCACCACGGCCTCGACGGTGGTGTCGTCGGGGAGGGTGACGGTCGCCTTCGTGCCCTCCTTGACGAGGTCCTCGAACTGCGGGTCGAGGTCGACGTTCACCACGCGCGAGGTGCCCGTCAGGGACAGCAGGCTGCCGCTGAGCAGGGCGCCGGGCACCGACTTGACCTCGGCGACGCGGCGGGGGCCGGAGGCCACGACCGCGTCGCCGACCTGGACGGTGCCGGTCTCCTCCCGGTCCAGGTCCTCCTGCCACTCCTCGACGGCTTCCGCGGTGCTGGACGTATAGGTGTCGTCAACGGTGAAGCCGGTGTAGCCGAGGGCCTTCAGGTTCTTCTCAAGGATCTTCACGTCCTCGCCCTCGTTCCCGGTCTCCAGGGTGCGGTACAGGGGAATGGAGCCGTAGAGCAGCGGCACCTTCTCCTGTCCCACGCGGTAGACGGTGTCGCCTCGTTCAAGGACGACGCCGTCGCTCGGCAGCCAGGTGATGACCCCGGCGCCGGTATCGCCGGAGCCCTGCTGGCCGCCGCCCGAGCCGGCTCCGCCCGAGGCGGCCGCGGCCTGTACGTCGGTCGCGTCGCCGTAGCTGAGGTTGCCGTCCACCGTCTCGGTGTCGGTCAGCGTGGTGCGCTGCACCTTGGTCGTGGCGGGCGGCCCGGAGGGGGCGGCGCTCGCGACGCTCTCTCCGTCGCTGCCGAGGACTCCGGAGGCGGCCATGCCCGCGGCCGCGGCCACGGCGACCGCGATCGCGATGAGCAGTACCGTACGCAGCGGGCGGCGCCTTCGCCCGCCGCGGCCCGACTCCTGGTCGCCGTCGCCGGATCCGCCGTCGTCGCTCCTGGCGGCGAGGGGCCCGCCGGTCCCCTCGGACGCGGGGACCGCCGGCGTGCCGGGTGTCCTGCGTTCCAGGGCGTTCGGTTCTTCGCCGCGCACGGCGAGTTCGGTCTCGTCGGAGGTGGTCACTGACCCGGCCCCGGTCCCAGCATCAGGCCACCGCCCGGGTACTTGTCCTGGCAGGCCTGCTGCGCCTGCTGGAACTCCTCGGGCGTGATCCCGGCGGCCTTGGGGTCGATCGTCATGTTGCCGCCGTTGATCTCCGGGTCGGGCAGCTTGGCGAGACCGTTCTCCCGGAGGCACTTGGCCCACTCGGCGACCTTGGCGGAGTCGAGCTGGCCGCCGCCACCACCGGGGCCGCCCTGGCCTTGTGGCATCTTCTCGCGGCAGGCCGACTCCGCCTTCTGGTAGCCGGCGGAGTTCGGGTCGACGTCACCGGGGCTGATCCGGACGCCGCCGCTGTCCTGCTGCGGGTCGGGGAAGCCGGGGACGCCGTTGGACCGCATGCACTCGGCGTAGTCCAAGGCCTTGTCGAAGGGACTGGTCGGGGAGGCCGCCGCCCCTGCGCCGACGTCGCTGCCGACGGTGTCGCTCTTGCCGTCGTCGGAGCAGCCGGTCAGGCAGAGGGCGACGGCGAGCGCCGACGCGGCCAGTGCGGTGTGCGAGAGAGCTCGCTTCTTCAGAGAGAACATGCGCTCAGTTCTACGCAGCGACCGGTCACACGGCGGACACAGAAGAGGGCACCAGCACCACCCATGACATCCAGGACGCCGAGAACACGAAGAGGCCCGGTGGGGCGGCGGGACGAATCGGTCTCGTCCCGCCGCCCCACCGGGCCACGGGTGTACGTACGTGTCGCGTCCGTCAGGCGGCGCTGCCGGAGACCGAGGCCACCGCTCGGGCGCTCTCGGGCTCTACGGGCGTGACGCCGGCGAGCGACGCCAGCATCGAGACGAAGTCCGACAGGGTCGGGTGCTCGAAGACGGTACGCAGGTCCAGCTCGACCTGGAAGGCGTCCTCGACGTCGGTCAGGACGTTCAGCGCCGCCAGCGAATGCCCCCCGAGGGCGAAGAAGTCGTCCGTGTCGCCCACGTCG
Organism: Streptomyces sp. NPDC087420; assembly: GCF_044744165.1. Classification (NCBI taxonomy): domain Bacteria; kingdom Bacillati; phylum Actinomycetota; class Actinomycetes; order Kitasatosporales; family Streptomycetaceae; genus Streptomyces; species Streptomyces sp. NPDC087420. Next base: position 12,782 of record NZ_JBIUXU010000005.1, on the reverse strand, counting down.
GGCACACCGAGTTCCGCGCACCACAGGGAGACGACAAAACGGCGTACGTCCCCCGGGCCCCCCTGGCCCGCGTTGTCCTTGGTCATGTTCTCTCCCTCGTGTTCATGGCGTCCCCTTGCCGTTCATGGAGCGTGATCGCGCCCGAGGGGCATCGCTTCGCGGCCCCCCGCACCGATCCGGTCAGCCCGGCGCCCGGCACCGGGATCTTGAGCAGGACCTTGCCGTCGTCGTCCGACTGGTCGAAGACCACGGGCACGAACAGCACGCACATCCCGCCGCCCACGCATCTGCCGCGGTCGACCTCGATCTCCAACTGTCCGTCCATGCGCCCTTCTTCTCCCCCTCCTCCGCTCGCCTCTCCGCTCGCTCCTCCGCTCGTCCCCCCGCTTTCTGTTTGTCTTCCTCTCACCAGGCGACCGGCAGCCGTTCCAGCCCGTAGGCGGGCGAACGGACCCGGAAGCGCACCTCGTCGGCGGGGACCGCCGGGCGCAGCCCGGGGAAGCGCTCCACCAGGGCCGTGAGTGCGACGCGCAGTTCGATACGGGCCAGCGCGGCGCCCAGGCAGTGGTGGATGCCGTGTCCGAAAGCGACGTGGGGCACCGGGTCGCGGCCGGGGTCGAAGCGGTCGGGGTCCGGGGTGAGCGCGGGGTCCCGGTTGGCCATCGGCAGGGAGCACACGACGTTCTCACCCGCGCGGACCAGCTCCCCGCCGATGACGATGTCCTCCCGAGCGATCCGGGGGGTCGGGGCGTGCGGGACGGACAGGTAGCGCAGCAGTTCGTCGATGACGCGGTCGGCGGTCCCCATGTCCTGGCGCAGGGCGGCCAGTTCGGCCGGGTGTTCCAGCAGGACCAGCGTGCCCAGGCCGATCATGCCGGAGATGTTGTCCAGTCCCGCGAGCATCAACAGGACGCACAGTCCGCGCAGTTCCTCGTCGGTCAGCTCGTCGCCGTGGTCGCGCACGAGAGCGCCGAGGAAACCGTCGTCCGGCTCCTTGCGCTGGCGTTCCACCAGACCGGAGAGGTAGCGCAGGAACGACTCCCCGGCGGCGGCACGGCGCTGTCTGCCCCGCGCGGCCTCCAGGTGCGCTTGGCCCCGGCGCAGGAAGTCGTCACGGTCGTCACGGGGCACTCCGATCAGCTCGCACAGCACCGCGCCCGGCACGGGCGACGCGAACCTCTCCACCAGGTCGGCCGGCGGCCCCACCCGTTCCATGGCGTCCAGGCGCTCCGCCACGGTCCGGGCGATGTACGGCTCCATCCCGCGCAGGCGGCGGAGGGTGAACTCCGGCGTCAGCATCCGGCGCAGCCGGGTGTGCTCGGGCGGGTCGTAGTCCATCAGCTGGCCGACGGCCAGCTCCGGCCGGTCGGGGCCCGGCGCGTCCGGTGGTCGCGCGGGGCCGGTGCGGCGGCGGGTGGAGAAGCGGGTGTGGTCCCCGAGGACCTGGCGCACCTCCTCGTACCCGGTGACCAGCCAGACGGGCCGTCCGTCCGTGCCGGGGCCCACGGGCAGGCGCACGACAGGGCGTCCGCCGGTGAGCGTACGCAGGTCGTCCGCGGGGTCGAAGCGTGTCCGGCGGGTGTGTACGGGCACGGCCGGCGTTTCGCGTGGCATGCCGCCCCCTACCAGGTGACCGGCAGCGCGTCGACGCCGTAGTTGGGGGCCAGTGTGCGGTAGCGCAGCTCCTCCGGCGGGACGGCCGGTCGCAGCTTGGGGAAGCGCGCGAGCAGGGCGGGGAAGGCGATCCGGAGGGTCAGCCGGGTGAGCGGGGCGCCCAGGCAGTAGTGGATGCCGTGTCCGAAGGCCAGGTGGGAGGTGATCTCGCGGGTGATGTCGAGTTCTTCGCGCGAGGGCTGTGGCGGCTCCGTGGGCTCGAAGCGGTTGACCGCCATCAGGGAACACACCACGGTCTCCCCCGCCTTGACCTCGTGCCCCTCGATGGTCAGGTCCTCCAGCGCGGTGCGCGGCGAGGCCGTGGCGATGACGGAGACGTACCGGATCAGCTCCTCGACGGCCCGGTCGACCACCTCGGGACTGTCCTGGAACAGGGCCAGTTGATCCGGGTGCCGCATCAGCGCCAGGGCGCCGAGGCCCAGGGTGCCCGCGACGTTCTCGAACCCGGCCGCCATGGTCGTGGCGGCCGTCCCGACCAGTTCGTCGTCGGTGATGTCGTCGCCGTGCTCCCGGATCAGTCTGCTGAGCAGGTCGTCGCCGGGGGCCCGCCGCTTCTGTCCGATCAGCTTGTGCATGTACGCCATATAGGCCTTGCCCGCCGCCTGTTGCTGTTCGCGGCTGCGGTTGGTGGCGCGGGTGACATCAAGGTTGCGGGCCAGTTCGGCGTGGTCGTCGCGGGGGATGCCGAGCAGCGCGCAGCTCACCAGTCCGGGCACGGGCCAGGCGAAGTGCCGCATGAAGTCGGCGGGCGGACCGGCCAGTTCGAGGGCGTCGAGGCGGTCGGCCACGATGTCCGCGATCAGTGGTTCCAGCCTGCGCATGCGGCGCAGCGTGAACTCCGGTGTGAGCAGCTGCCGGAGCCGGGTGTGCTCGGGCGGGTCGTACTGGAGGAGGTTGCCCGGCTGGATGAGCCGGCGGGAGTCCTCCTTGCTGTCCGCGGGCGGCAGGGTGCTGAACCGCGCGGCGTCGCCGAGGACCGTACGTACCGTCTCGTTGCCCGACGCGAGCCAGGCACGGGCCGAGGTGCCCGGCGCGGGGGTCTCCGCGAACGGGCACTCCCGGCTCGTACGGCCCAGTTCGGGCAGCGGATCGAGTCCGACCCGGCGGTTGTGCAGAGGGATTTCCGGGGGCTTCGGCATCGGCGGTTCCCTTTCGTCATTTCTCGCTGCGGGATCCGTGGCGCCCACCGTCTGATTCTGAAATCGACCGGGCGTGGACGTCAACGAATGTCCAACTGACCAATTTCGCAGGAGAACCGCCGGTGTCGATCACCGTCCGGCCGGCTCAGTCTTTTTCCCCGCCGGAAAGCCGTTCCGGAAGGCCTTCCCACGGCTTTCCGAAACGGCCTACCCGGAACGGCTTTCCGGCGGTGCTCCGTGCCGTTCCGCCGCTGTTCCGCCGCTGTTCCTTGCCGCTCCGGCCCTGACCGGAGCCGTTACGGCGCACTCGGAGACGTTTCTCCCTACTCGGAGCCGTTCCGAGCCGCTCCGAGCTTCTCCGTGAGCACGCGCCCGATGTGGGCGGCCGGTGTGGGCTTCAGCATTTCCTTGTGGCGGGCGGCGATCTCGTGGGACTCGACGTTTCCGGATACGTACGGGTCCCAGGTCGCGACCGCCTCCGATACCGGCCTGTCCTTGGGCCGGTCCACCGTCGCGGCAAAGACGAGCAGGTCGCCCCGGAAGTGACGCGGTGTGTAGTCCGGCATGAATCCGGCCGTGTTCTGGATGACCTTCTTGACGTTCTCCAGCGCGGGACCGCTCACGCCGGTGATGTCCTGGCCGCCGGGACCACGTTGCATTCGCCGGCCGCTGTCCCGCCCCTCGGCTGTCTCCTCGTCGTCGTAGGTGTACAGCGACGTACCGACGCCGTGCTGGGGATAGGCGTCGAGCACCGCGAGCAGGGCCACCTCCTCGCCCAGTTCCTCCAGCCGGGTGGCGACGGCGTGGGCGAGGACTCCGCCCAGGGACCAGCCGAGCAGGTGGTACGGGCCGGTGGGCTGCACCGAGCGGATCTGCTCGGCGTAGTCCGCCGCCATCTCCTCGATGCCGTCCGCCGGCGGTTCGGCGCCCGTCAGACCGCGCGCCTGGACTCCGTAGACCGGCAGGTCCTGCGGCAGGTACTGGAGGAGGGCCGCGTAGATCCAGCTCAGGCCGGTGGTCTCGTGCAGGCAGAACAGCGGCGGCCGGCCGCCGCTCGCCCGCAGCGGCAGCAGCACCTCCAGCTCCCGGCTGTCGGTGACCGTACGCCGGGCCCGGGAGCCCCTGTCGCGCTCCTCGCCCGGGTCACGCAGCGCCAGCAGCCCGGCGGGGGTCCGCCGCGCTCGTTCCCCGGTGCGCAGCATCCGCTCACCCGGGCCGCCGTACGGGAGGGCCACGAACCGTTCCGCGGTCAGTGACGACCCGCCCGCGATCCCACGGGACAGCGGGGTCCCCGTCACGTACACGTCACCCACGACACCCGGCGGAACCGGGCGCAGCAGGTCGTCCAGGACAAGCGCCCGGCTGCCGTGCACGGGCCGTCCGGCCGGGAGCCGTACCGGGGCAGGGTCGCCCGGCGACAGCCGGTGTTCGAGCCACGGTCCCGCCGTGCCGACCGCGGTGACGCTGCTGACCAGCGAGGTGTCCGGGTGGAGGTCCTGCCACTCACGGGTCTCCTCGGCGCCGACCGGCCGCCCGGACTCGACCACCGTGACCTCGGCGAACGGACGGTGTCCCGCCTCCGATCCGATGATCTTCCGCAGCCGGTCCCTGGTGGTGACCAGGGTCGTCTCAGCCGGTTCCGCCGCGGTGGCGATGGCCACGGCGTCCTCTCCCGGCACGACGAATCGAACGCCGCCGCCCGCGCCGAGGGACGCGAGCAGCGGTACGAGGAAGGCACCGACGGGGGCCCGCGCGTCGAGCAGGGCGGGGGCGCCGTGCGCCGCGACGGTCCGCAACCGGTGCGCCGTCTGGCGCAGCAGCGCCCGGTGGTCGACGACCGAGCCGGGAGCGGACTCGTCCGCTCCGAGGGCGTCGAGGACGACGGCCGCCTGAGCGGGCCGGGACGCCGGCGGCGCGGCGGCGGTCGGGGTGGCGGCGGGCGCGAACTCGGCGTCCTCCTCCAACAGGTCGTCGATCCACAGCACCGGAATCCGGCTGTCCGCGTTCATCCGTCCCGCCATGGCCGCCGTGCAGACCAGTGCGGCGGGCCGGCTGCGCGGTCCGGGGCCGTCCGAGCCGCCGACGAACGGCCGGGTGGGGTCGACGAAGGAGCACACCCCGCCGGCCTTGAGCACCCCGATCAGAGCGACGGTGAAGCCGGCGCCGGGGGGCAGCATCACGATGACCCGCTGCTCGGTGCCCGCGCCCCGCCGGGAGAGCCGGCGCGCGAGCAGATCGGTCACCGAGTCCAGCGCACGGTAGGTGAGGGACCCGTCCTGGCCCTTCACGGCGAGGGCGTCCGGTGTGCGGGCCACCTGATCGGCGAGCAGGCCGAGGACGGTGTCGTGACCGAGAAGCGTGTCGCGGAGGGGCGTTGGGCCGTGGACAGGATCTGTGCCGTGAACAAGGTCATCGGCCGGATCGACGCCCCCGCCCAGGAGCTGACGGCGTTCCTCCTCGCCGAGCAGCACGTCCACCTCGCTGACTCGCAACTCCGGTTCGGCGGCCACCTGTTCCAGCACGCGCACGAGGCGGCCCGCGAGCGCGGCCGCGGTGGAGGCGTCGAAGAGTTCGGTGGCGTAGCGCAGCACCCCCTCGATGCCGTTGGGTGTGCCGTCGCCGTGGGTGCGTTCGTTGAGCGCGAACCACAGGTCGAGTTCCGTGTCCCCGCTGACGCCGTCCAGCCGGGTGGTGCGCAGACCGGGCAGGTCCGCCGCGTCCAGCTCCTCGACGCTCAGGTCACCCACTTCGAGCAGGACCTGGAAGACCGGGTGGCGCGCCGCCGAAGCGGGGTGCCGGAGCACGTCCACGAGCCGTTCGAACGGCAGGTCCCGGTGGCGCAGGGCTTCCTGGTTCACCTCCTGGGCACGGCGCAGCAGTTCGCGGTAGGTCGGGTCACCGGAGGTGTCGGTCCGCAGCACGAGCGGGTGGGTCAGCGGCCCGACCACGCCCTCCAGATCGCCTTCCTCGAAGCGCCGCGACAGCCGGGTGCCGAGCACCACGTCGTCACCGGCACCGAGGCGGGTCAACAGCAGGGCGAGGGCCGCCTGTACGGCCACGAACACCGGGGCGTCCTCGGCTTCCGCCGCGTCCGCCAGACGGTCGTGCGCGTCCGCGTCGAGGCTCAGCGGCACGGAGCCGGTCCGGTGGTCGGCCAGCACCGGACGCGGCCGGTCGAAGGGGAGCGGCAGTTCGGGCTCCAGGTCGGCCAGCCGCTCCTTCCAGTAGGTGAGCTGATCGCTGATCAGACTGTCCGACTCCTCCGTGCCTCGCAGCAACTCCCCCTCCCACAGTGCGTAGTCGGCGAACTGGAGTGACAGCGGAGCCCGTTCGGGCTTGCGGCCCTCGCGCCGGGCACCGTAGGCGGCGGCGAGGTCACGGACGACGATGTCCAGCGACGCGTCGTCCCCGGCGATCCGGTGTACGACGAGCAGCAGCACGTGCTCCGTGTCCGACAGCGCGAACAGGTCGGCCCTCCAAGGCAGTTGACGTGCGAGGTCGAACTCGCGTCCCGACCGGTCGGCGAGCAGTCCGGCGAGTTCTTCCTCTCCGGCGGAGGTGGCGGGGGTCACCGACAGTGCGGGCCTGGCCGCGGGATCGTCGGCGTCCAGAACGTGCTGACGCAGGTCGTCGGCCCGTTCCCCGGTGAACCGGGTCCGCAGGATCTCGTGCCGTACGGCGACGTCCCCGAGGGCCGCCTCCAGTGCGGCCCGGTCCAGCGCGCCGGAAAGCCGCAGGGCGATCGAACTCCGGTGGGCGGCGCCCGACTCCTCGGCCAGCCCGCTCATCAGCCAGGTGCGCTGCTGCTCCACCGAGACCGGCATCTCCTCGGAACGCTCGGCCGGCCCGAGTTCGGGCCGCGCCTTCGCCGCGAGCATCCGGGCGACACCCACAGGCGTCGACGCGCCGAAGAACTGACGCATACTCAGATCTGCACCCAACTCCTCGCGGATACGGGCAGCCAGGCGCATCGCCAGCCCCGAGTCACCACCCAGGTCGAAGAAGTTGTCGTCGACACCGACCCGTTCCAGCTCCAGGACCTCGGCGAACAGCGCGCACAGCTTCTCCTCCGTCTCCCCGACCGGCGTCCGGTCCGACACCCGCCCGGCGAAGTCCGGGGCGGGCAGGGCGCCCCGGTCGACCTTGCCGTTCGGTGTCAGGGGCAGGGCGTCCAGTACGAGGAGCGCGGCGGGGACCATGTACTCCGGCAGCGCGTCGGCGAGGTGCTCCCGCACCTGCCGCATGTCGATGTCCTGAGTCTGCGGTACGACGTAGCCGACGAGCTGCTTGTCGCCGGGGCCGTCCTCGCGGGCCACAACAACCGCCTGACCGACGGCAGGATGGGCGGAGAGGACCGCCTCGATCTCGCCCAGCTCGATACGGAAGCCACGCACCTTCACCTGCGCGTCGGCCCGCCCGACGAACGCCAACTCCCCCTCACCGTTCCAGCGCGCCAGATCACCCGAGCGATACATCCGCCCACCGGTCGCGAACGGACACGCCACAAACCGCTCCGAGGTGAGATCAGGACGGGCGACGTAACCACGAGCCAGCCCCGCACCCGCCACATACACCTCCCCGGTGATGCCGGGCGGAACCGGACGCAGGAAGGAATCCAGCACGAAGAGACGGGAGTTTGACAGGGGACGACCAATACCCGGCGCCTCACCAGCCGGCGTGACGTCCTCGGCCACGGGCCCGGCGGTGACCATGACGGTCGCCTCGGTCGGCCCGTACGTGTTGACCACCTTCGCCCCAGGCACCCACCGGGCAGCGAGATCCGCGGTCAGGCGCTCAGCACCCAGCACCCAGGTCTTCACCCCCGACACCTGCTCGGGATCCAGAACCCCGAGGAGAGAGGGCACCACGCTGGCCGTGGAGACACCGTGGGCCGCGATCATCCCCGCCAGCGCACCTGGCTCCGCACGCTCCTCACCCGTCGCGATCGCCAACGTGCCCCCTGATCCCAGAACCACCGCCACATCCAGGATCGCCGCATCGAAACTGAACGACGCGAACTGCAACGTCACCACACCAGGCCCAGCCCCCAACGCCGGAGCCATCGCCCCCACCAGGTTCACCACACCCCGATGCCCCACCGCCACACCTTTGGGCCGACCCGACGACCCAGAGGTGTAAATGACATACGCGAGCTGGTCCGCATCGGCGACACCTGGAAGATCTTCGGCCCCCGTGGTAGCCGGAACCTCCTCAAGCAGAACAACGCGGGCAGGACCCGAAGGCACCCGGGCCAACGTGTCCGCCGTAGCCAGGACCACACCCGCACCACTGTCCCCGATCATGTACCGCAACCGATCGGACGGATACTCAGGATCAAGCGGTACGAAGGCCCCACCGGCCTTCCATACGGCCAGCTCCCCCACGACCACATCCACCCCACGCGGCAGGCACAGACCCACCACTCCCTCACGCCCCACACCCACGCTCGCCAGGAATCTGGCCAACCGGTCCGACCGCTCATCCAACTCCGCATACGACAAAACCTCAGAGCCCGACCGAACCGCCACCGCCCCCGGACTCGTACGAGCGTGCGATCCGAACAACTCCAACAACGACCCCTCCACCACAGGCCGCCCCGTGTCGTTGAACGCCCCGACCACAAGCTCCCGCTCGCCCTCCCCCACCACATCGATCCGCCCCACCGCCACCGACGGATCAGCCACCACCTGCTCCAACACCCGCATCACCCGACGGAAGACCGACTCCGCGGTGGCCCGGTCGAACAGGTCGGGACGGTAGTCCAGCTTGAAACGCAGGCGCGGACCAGGGGTGACAACCAACGTGATCGGATAGTGGGACGCGTCGCGCGACATGCCCGACGGCCTGATGGACACGGCGTCGGGAACCGCCGGCGCGGCGGGCGGTGCCGGGAAGCTCTCGTACAGTACGAGCGAGTCGAACACGGCGCCGGGACCGGACAGCTTCTGGATCTCGGAAAGGCCCATGTACTGGTAGGACATGAGTCCGGTCTGGCGTTCCTGCAACCGCTCCAGGGTTTGGAGCATCGACTGCGTACCGTCGAGTTCGACCCGTACCGGCAGTGTGTTGATGAGCAGTCCCACCATCGATTCCACGCCCGGCAGCTCGGCCGGCCGGCCGGCCACCGTAGCGCCGAAGACGACGTCGTCTCGCCCGGCCAGCCGCGCCAGTACCAACGCCCACGCACCCTGCACCACCGTGTTCATGGTGAGGCCTTGGCTGCGGGCGAGGTCGCTCAAGGCTCGAGTGGTGTCCTCGGGGAGTTCGCCGAAGACGTGGGCCGGGAAGGCTGGGGCCCGGGTGGGGTCCGCCGGGGCCACGAGGGTCGGCTCGTCGGCGCCGGACAGTTCCGTACGCCATGCGCTCCTCGCGTCCTCCTTGTCCTGGCGTGACAGCCATGCCATGTACTGGCCGTAGGACGGGGCCCGCCGTAGGCGTGAGGCGTCACCGTCGGCCGCGTAGATCGTGGAGAGTTCGCTGAGCAGGACGGGCATGGACCAGCCGTCCATCAGGACGTGATGGAACGTCATCACCAGGCGGTGCCGGTTCTCGCCGAGCCGGATGAACAACAGTCTCAGCAGAGGCGCGGCGGCAAGGTCGAACCGTACGGCCAACTCGCCGGCCGCCAGGCGTTCCACCTCGGCCGCCGCTTCCGGTTCGGTCAGCTCGCTGACGTCCGCCTCGGTCCAGGGCAGTTTCACCTCGCGGGCGATGACCTGGACCATCTGGCCTCCGCTCACTTGGCGGAAGCAGGCGCGCAGCGCCGCGTGACGGGCGGCGAGCGCCTGCCAGGAGGCTCTGAAGCGGGCCGCGTTCACGGGTCCGCCGATGTCCAGGGCGGACTGGACGGTGTAGACGTCGGGGCCTTCGTTGTCGAAGGCGGCGTGGAACAGCATGCCTTCCTGCAACGGCGACAGCGGCCACACGTCTTCGACAAGGGATCGGGTCATTGAACTCTCTCCTCACAGAGGCTTGCGACTGTGGCTACTGCTGGTCGCCGGCGAGGCCGGCTTCAAGTTCCTCGATCTGGTTCTGCGCCAGGCTCAGGAGGGGGAAGTCGGAGGGGGTGTGTCCGCCCGCGGTGGGGGCGTCGGTGTGGGCGGCGAGTCCGGCGAGCAGATCAGTCCAGGCCGCGCCCAGCGCCTCCGCGTCGGCCGCCTCCAGGACTCCGTCCGGCCAGCTCAGCGTGAGCGTCAGCTCCGGACCCTCAGCCGTGTCACGAATGACAGCACCCGCCTCGACCACATGCGTGACCGGCATATCAGGATCGGCGGAACCACCCACCGCACTGTCCCCGGCCATCTGCCACGCCCCCACCGAAGCAGAACGGCCGGACACAGTAGCCGCCGCGAACCGACCCAGATAGTTGAAACCAATCTGGGCCACCGGCGCGTTCTTGAGCACCTCCGCCGTCTCCGGGTTGAGATGGCGCAGCAGTTCGTAGCCCATCCCGTCGCCCGGCACGGCACGGGCCTGCTCCTTGACCACTTTCACCAGGTCACCGGCCGCGGCCCCACCCTCGGCCACCACATCCAGGTCGATACCGGTCACGTCCAGCCGTACCGGCTGCACGCTGGTGAACCACCCCACCGTCCGTGACAGTTCGGTGCCCTCCAACGGCTCGCGGCCGTGCCCCTCGATGTCCACCAGGACGCTGCTCGTGCCCGGCCGCCAGCCGCCGACCGCCCCGGCCAGCGTCGACAGCAGCACCTCATGTACTCCGCAGTGGAAGGCCGCCGGAGTACGGCCCACCAACGTGGCCGCCTGCCCGGCCGGCACCACCCACTCACGGCCCCGCAATGTCCGGGCCAGATCCACCTCGGGATCCAACGGCCGACGGCCCAGGGTCCGGGTCTCCTCCCCCAACAGGGCCAGCCAGGCGTCCAGTTCCGCGATCCGCTCCGGGCCGGTGGCTTGCTCGGCCAGTACCCCCGCCCAGCGGCGGAAGGATGTCCCCACCGGGTCGAGTACGGCAGTACGGCCGCCGGCCAGATCCTCGTACGCACGCTCCAAGTCCGGCAGCAGGATCCGCCACGACACTCCGTCCACCGCCAGGTGATGCACCACCAACACCAGCCGACCCACCCGACCAGGCCCCGCATCCACCCACACCACCTGAACCATCACCCCAGCCGCGGGATCCAACCGCCCCACAGCCCCACGAGCCACCCGCCCCGCCACCACATCAAGGCTTTCACCACCAGCACCAGCACCAGCACCAGCACCAGCACCAGCACCAGCCTCGACCCGGGTGATCAGGCTCGCGGCATCCACCGACCCCGGCTCACCCACGATCAGCTTCGGCTCGCCACTGACCACGCGTGCCCGCAGCATCCCGTGCCCGTTCAGCAGCACACTCACCGCTTCGGCCAGAACCTGCGGATCCAGGTTCGCGGGAGCCCCCGTCACCACCCATTGCGCGAAATCGGGTCGTACGATCCGGTCGCCGAGCGTCCGCATGACGGGCGTCCACGGCACTTCTCCTTCCGCCACGTCGTCCACGGCGCCGACCGCCCGGGGGTCCGCCGACTCGACGACGTCGGCCAGTCGCTCGACGGTCTTCTCCTCGAAGACCTGCCGAGGGGTGATCGCCAGACCGGCCTTGCGCGCACGTGATGCCAGCTGCATCGACATGATCGAGTCGCCGCCCAGCTCGAAGAAACTGTCGTCGGCGCCGACCCGTTCAAGCCCCAGGGTCTCGGCGAACAGCGTGCACAGCAGTTCCTCCAGCTCGCCGACCGGCGGTCGCCCGGCGACCCGTTCGGCGAAGTCGGGCGCCGGCAGCGCGGCCCGGTCCACCTTGCCGTTCGGTGTGAGGGGCAAGGTGTCGAGGACCATCACGGCCGTCGGCACCATGTACTCCGGCAGACGGTCGCGCAGGAAGTCCACCAGCACGGTGGTCAGTTCGCCGCCCCGCTGCCCGGAGTCCGTGGTGGGGTCGGCCACCGCGTACGCGATCAGCCTCTCGTCTCCGGGACGGTCCCGGCGTACGGTGACCGCCGCCTGGACCACGAAGGGATGGGTGGCCAGGACGGCTTCGATCTCGCCCAGTTCGATACGGTGGCCGCGGACCTTGACCTGGTCGTCGGCCCGGCCGACGAAGAGCAGGTCGCCGTCACCGGTCCAGCTGACCAGGTCCCCGGTGCGGTACATCCGCTCACCCGACGCGAACGGAGAGGCCACGAACCGACCCGCCGTCAGACCCGAACGCCCCAGATACCCCCGCGCCAATCCGGCCCCGGCCACGTACAGTTCACCGCTCGTGCCGGGCGGTACCGGTTGTAGGAACGGGTCCAGGACGAAGGTCCGTACGTTGGAGATCGGGCGCCCGACCGGCACCACGTCCGCACCCGGCGACAGCGGCGCGCTCATGCTGGCGCACACGGTCACCTCCGTGGGGCCGTAGGCGTTGATCATGCGGCGGTCCCGTGACCAGCGGTCCGCGACACCCACCGGGCAGGTCTCCCCGGCCACCACGACTGTCGCCAGTTGCGGAGGGATCTCGTCCTCGACTGCGAGAACGCTGGGCGGCACGGTGACATGCGTCGCGCCGGTCTCACGCAGGGCTTCGGAGAGAGACACCTGCGGCGGCAGCCGGTCCGGTGTGGCGACGGCCACCGACGCGCCGGAAAGCAGGGCCATGCACAGTTCGGAGACGGCGGCGTCGAAGCTCACCGACGCGAACTGGAGAACCCGGGACTCCGGTCCCACGGCGAAGCGTTCGATCTGCGCCCGCGCCAGATTCCCGAGCCCCGCGTGGGGGACGGTAACTCCCTTGGGTGTGCCTGTCGATCCGGACGTGTAGATGACGTACGCGGCGTGATCGGGCCGCAGCGCAGACAACCGCTCCCCGTCCCCGACCGCGCCACCCTCGAGTTCCGCCAGCCGGGCGAGCACCGAAGGATCATCCAGCACGACCACCTCGCCACCGAACCCCGCCGGCACCACGCCCCGCGTCCCCGACGTGCA